>CAVPMI010000076.1:0-10566 GCA_963705975.1 uncultured Pseudomonadota bacterium | reverse complement strand
ACTAATTCAACCAGCTTATCGATATTAACAGATTGCTCTTCATCATCGATAAAGGGGGTAATCAGCGCCACAACCGAACCTTTTAATATTTTCATGGTGATTTAACTCGAATAAACAGTGGAAAAATTTAAGCTGACTGACCCATTACCAGACTTTTAGACGATAACCGACTCCGGACTCAGTGATTAAAAACTTCGGCTGAGTCGGATCGGCTTCCAATTTATGCCGTAGCTGACTCATATAAATCCGTAAATAATGGGTTTTATCCTGACTTGATTCCCCCCAAACTTCATTGAGAATAAATTGTTGGGTCAGTACCTTACCCGCATGTTTGACCATAACCAGCAATAAGCGATATTGAATCGGAGTCAGATGAATTTCTGTTTCATTAATGCTGACCAGACGATTGAGTAAATCGACTTTTAGATTGGCATTAATAAAGACATCAGAGTGCTTTTGTCCCGGTGAGCAATTGGAATACCGAAGCGCCACTCTGATCCGTGCCAGCAATTCTTCAAAACTGAAGGGTTTGGTCAGATAATCATTAGCACCTGCCTCAAAGGCCATAATTTTGCTTTGCTCACTGCTGCGGGCAGACAAAATAATAATGGGCAGTTCCGAGTTGACACGAATCGACTTGATCACCTCGACACCCTCAATATCCGGCAGTCCCAAATCGAGGATCACCACATCCGGCTGACGGAACTCGATTTCAACCAGCCCCAATTCGCCGGTATCGGCTGTAAACACCGTAAAGCCTTTGCTACGCAGACTGGTGCGCAGAAATCGCCGAATCGGTGGATCGTCTTCGATGATCAGAACGACAAATCCGGAGTTATCCATGGTTCGCCCCCTGTATTTGCATCATGCTTCAGGCTCGATGGTGGGCGGTAGTTGCTCAATCGGCAATACAAAGGTAAATAGTGCGCCCCCACCCTGCCGATTCTGCGCATAAATTTTTCCGCCGTGAAACTCAACGATTGCCCGACAGATTGCCAGTCCCAGCCCGACGCCGCTTTGCGCTGACTCGTGGCGAGTCTGGTAAAATTTTTCGAATAGCCGTTCCTCCTTCCCTTTAGGAATACCCGGACCGTGATCAGCCACTGAGATTGTGACTGCCTGCGGCGATAAGTCGGCAATGATTTCCAACCCCGTTCCAGGCGGCGTATACCGAGCGGCGTTTTCCAATAAATTGATCAAAACCTGTTCTATCATCACTGAATCCGCAAATACCATAGGCATGCCCGGCGATAAACTCACCTTGACGGGTCGTCCGACCAATTGTTTTTGCATGAGTGTCAGTACCGTGCCGATAATTTCTTCGACCGGATGCCATTGTTTATTCAACTCTAAAGCCCCGGAGTCGAGCTTGGCCATGTCCAGGATATTATTAACCAGGTTGGACATGCGTTCGGCTTCGTCGATAATGGCGCGGCTCAGATCGAGCTGATCTTGTGGCTGCAAATGGCCGTTGTCTTCTGCCAAGGTACTCGCCGAACCGATAATAGTCGACAAAGGCGTGCGAAGATCGTGAGAGATGGCGCTCAGCAAGGAGTTGCGTAACCGCTCTGCATCGATTTGGGTATGCGTCACTCGCGCTTCTTCTGCAAGGCGGATTCTCACGACCGCCTGTCCGATCAGACGTAAAAAGGTTTCCAACAATTTTTGCTGCTCAGGCAAGAATACCCGACGTAAATTCACCGGCAGCAAAGCCAACACACCGAGCACCTGGTCTTCATTTTGAACAGGAAAATAAATCGCCGTTGCCCCCGGCAAGGTATTGGTGCCCTGCCCCGCCATTTTGTTATGATCGAAAACCCATTGCGCCACACTCAGATCCCCTGCGTGTAAGGATTCGGCAAGCGCTTTTTGCCCCGGATATTTGATCCGCCCTTCAGCATCCGGAAACAGAATGACATTGCGGCTACTGAATTCAGAATGCAAATGCCGCACGGCGGTTTTGACCACCTCCGCCTCACTTTGATTAGCGGCTAAGTCTTTACTCATTGCATACAGCACTGCCGCTCGCCTTTCTCGATGCGACGCCACTTTAGCTTGGGATTTGACATTAACCATCAAATTACTAATCACGATACTGACCACCAGCATCGCCACCAAAGTAATTAAATACTGACTATTGGCTACCGCAAAAGTGAAATAGGGTTTAACAAACAGAACATCGAAAACACCTACGCCCAGCACTGAAGCAAAAATAGAAGGGCCGCGACCAAAGCGAGTGGCTATGAATACCACACCCAATAGATACACCATTTCCAAATTAGCCAATTCCAATCGGCCAAAAACCGTATAACCAATCAGCGTGCTGAACAACGTCACCGCAATGGCCCAGAAGTACCCGATAAAACGTTTTTTGGTTTTTGGGAGTATACGTTGCCGCAATCCCGGCAACGGACTTTTTTTATAAAGGGCGAGCTCTCCATCCAGCGCCCTTGGATTTTCCCTCTGTGGGCTCCCTAACAGATAAATATTAATATTGTGGGCATGATTAATGAGCACGTCCACGACAGATCCCAGGAAGAATCGTCTCCAATCCCGGCGAGCAGGTTTCCCGAGCACCATCTTGTTGATGTTCCGTTCACGGGAAAATCGCAGGAGCGCCTCACTCATAATAGGGGCGCTGAGAGTGACGGTTTCTGCGCCCAGTTGCTCAGCCAAGCGCAAAATGCGAAGAACAGCGTCGCGTTTTACTGCCGGCATGCGTTGCAATTTCGGTGTTTCGACATAAGCGACTATCCATTCTGCGCGTAAACTTGTGGCCAGACGCTTGCCGGCCCGCACCAGTCGTTCAGCCAACGCATTGGGACCAATACAGACCAAAATCCGGTCGCTCACCTGCCAAACTTCCTGAATAGAATGGCCTTCACGATAATCCAGCATCTGGGCGTCAACCCGATTGGCGGTTTGCCGCAAGGCCAGTTCCCGTAAGGCAATCAGATTGCCTTTGCGGAAGAAGTGGTTGATCGCTTCCTGAGCTTGTTGTGGCAGATAAATTTTGCCTTCCTTGAGCCGCATTAATAATTCGTCGGGGGGTAAATCCACCAACTCAATTTCATCGGCCTCTTCAAACACCTTATCCGGTACCGTTTCCCAGACCTTGATCCCGGAAATCTGCCCAATGTCGTCATTAAGACTTTCAAGATGCTGCACATTCAGCGCCGTATACACATCAATACCGGCATCCAGTAATTCATACACATCCTGCCAACGTTTGGGATGTCTGGAACCTGGAGTATTCGAGTGCGCCAGTTCGTCAACCAGAATAATGGCCGGCTTGCGTTTTAAGGCGGCATCAATATCGAATTCATACTGAATGGTGCCTTTATAGTTAATTTGTCGCGTTGGCAGCTCTTCCAGGTTCTCAAGCAAGGCCAGTGTTTCTTTACGGAGATGCGTTTCAATCAAACCGACCAGCACATCCATGTTTTCCGCACGTCTTTCACGCGCTGCCAGCAACATGGCATAGGTTTTCCCAACGCCCGCTGCTGCGCCGAAAAAAATCTTTAATTTACCACGGCGTGATTTTGCATTTTCTCGTTCTACCCTGGCCAGTAATCGATCCGGATCAGGGCGTTCAACATTCATATAATCTTCCACCTTGGTAATCATGCTAAGTGCATGAAAAATCAGATGCAAACGAATGCTTCGCCGAGCTTAAACCTAAATAATAGTTGTTCAAGCTCATGTCATTTGTGGATGAGGATTTGCATCGACTGATTCGACCGTTGCCGGCCGATCCTGACTGATACTCGACATTCTTCTTTCTATCTGGTCCAACCGTTTATGCAGTCTTACTAATTCCTCAAGAATACGATCTTCTCCGCCGGAAAGCGTGCTGGTCTCTTCCCCTAATTTTTTAACACTGCCGCCTATTTCCTCTATGTTTTTGCCGATCAAGGCAACTGAAACCAAGGCAGTAAAAATCGAAAAAAATACCAGGCCGAATAAAATCAAGGCCGCAGCTAGCAAACGGCCCAAAAAAGAGACAGGTACTACGTCGCCAAACCCCACATGTGTCATCGTCACCCAGGCTGACCACACGCCGTCGTGAAGTGAGTGGATATTGGGATCGACCATAAACAGTAATAGACCAACGGGGACAGTCACTAGAATCGCCAGCAGCACCAGATAACCCAGCGGTTTGGATTTAATCAGGTCAACTTTGAAACTGTTCCCCCAGTCCAGCGCAATTTTAAAATCATCTAAGCAGTTCATGGCCTTTCATCCGATTTTTTAAGTTGTTTAAACAAGTGGCAGATCAAATCATGCGTTCGGCACAACAAGCCAGCAAACGGGCCCGACTTGAATTATTAAGCAATAAGGGGGCTGTGCCTGCGTTGTCTTTTGGCAACCAGTCTAAATGCAGTCTAAAGCCCGCATTAGACATCAAGACCACTTCGACGCCGGGAATGCCGCCAACATATTTCAGTAAAGTAAAAGCGCTGGGATTAGCCGTATTCAAACAGATTTTCGGTCTTTCACAACGTTCGCAGATGAAACGCACCAACGCTTCAAGTTCTGGTTGCGTATTTTTATACGGTCTGGAAAAAACAAATTTTCCATGATTCCCTAAAACGGCGATCCATTCGTTTTTGTCAGTTTTATCGATACCTATGTAACTTCGCTCACTCATGGTTTTACTCTGTTGTTAATAACAATTACAGTGTATTAAGAAGCGCGTAAAAAGGTTGTTAATATTTAAAACAGCAAAATAAAGAAAATATAAATTTTTCAGTAACTATTCAGCGTGACGGATTGTTTAGCTTAACTGAAAACTAACAACAATATAGGAGCGGGCCATGCCCGCTCCACGTTTTTCTAATATTGCTTTTCGCTGAATAGGCACACGTTAATTTACTATATAAAGCACCATTAAATGCCCTTAGCGTTAATGACCCACTTGATCCAAAGCCAAATTCAATTGCAACACATTCACCCTAGGCTCGCCAAACACGGTCCACTGCCGATCTTCGCTATAGGCGCTGACCAACTCCCGGACTTTAGCTTCACTAAGGTTGCGCATCTTAGCAATACGCTGAACCTGATAGTCGGCTGCCGCCAAACTAATCTGCGGATCTAAGCCACTGCCGGAAGCGGTCACTAAATCGACCGGTACCGGGGCTTTATTGCCAGGATCGGCTGCTTGCAGGGCTTGGATTCTGGCGGCGACCGCATCAAGCAACGCTGGGTTGGTAGGCCCAAGATTAGAGCCGCTGGAAGCGCCGGCGTTATAGCTATAAGGCGAGGTACCCGATGGACGGCTCCAGAAATACTTGGGTTCGCTAAAGGTTTGGCCGATTAAAGCTGAACCGACCAATTGCCCTTGCTTGTCCTTCAGCAAGCTACCATTGGCTTGCTCGGAAAACAGCAGTTGCGCCAAGGCAGTTACCACGGCCGGATATAGCGCGCCGGTTAATAGCGTAAATAACAACAACATCATCGCTGCGGGTCTTAAATAGGTAGACATGTTTTTCTCCGTTACACCAAGTGCATTGCTACAAGCATTAAATCTATCGCCTTAATGCCGATAAACGGCACAATCAAGCCGCCTACGCCATAAATCAACAAGTTGTTTTGCAAAAGTTTTTCCGCGCCGACCGGTTTATAACTGATGCCTTTTAGAGCCAGCGGAATCAACGCGATAATGATCAAGGCGTTAAATATTACCGCCGAAAGTATCGCGCTGGCCGGCGTCGCCAAGCCCATCACATTCAGGACGTTCAAAGCCGGATAGGTGGTGGCGAAAGCAGCTGGAATAATGGCGAAATATTTGGCGACATCGTTGGCGATACTAAACGTCGTTAGCGCGCCACGGGTCATTAGCATTTGCTTGCCGGTTTCGACAATCTCAATTAGCTTAGTGGGATTTGAATCCAAATCTACCATATTCCCGGCTTCCTTGGCGGCCTGAGTACCGCTGTTCATGGCGACCGCCACATCGGCTTGCGCTAAAGCCGGCGCGTCATTGGTGCCGTCGCCGGTCATAGCCACTAAGCGGCCATCGGTTTGGTGCTGACGTATCAGACTGAGCTTGGTTTCCGGCGTCGCTTCGGCCAGAAAATCGTCGACTCCGGCTTCGGCGGCAATGGCGGCGGCGGTCAGCCGATTGTCGCCGGTAATCATGATGGTTTTGATGCCCATCTGCCGCAGTTCGGCAAAACGCTCCTTAATCCCGCCTTTGACGATGTCTTTCAGTTCAATTACGCCTAAAGCCTTGGCGCCTTCCGCCACCACCAGCGGCGTACTGCCGCGGCGGGCGACATCGACCACTATTTTCTGAATGTCATCCGGAAACTGCCCACCCTGCTCGGCTACGTATTGGCGAATCGAATCTTCCGCGCCTTTGCGAATTTGCCGGCCTGCCAGATTGACGCCGCTCATTCGGGTTTGCGCGCTAAATTGTATAAAAGTGGCGCCCAGTGCGGCTATCTCGCGTTCTCTAATGCCGAATTTCTGTTTGGCAAGGATGACGATGCTGCGGCCTTCCGGCGTTTCGTCCGCCAGCGAGGCCAGTTGCGCGGCATCGGCGAACTGTTGCGGGGACACGCCTTTTGTCGGGAAAAAAGCCGAGGCCTGACGATTACCCAGTGTAATCGTGCCGGTTTTATCGAGCAGCAACACATCGACATCGCCGGCCGCTTCGACCGCCCGCCCTGAGGTAGCGATGACGTTTTTCTGTAACATCCGGCCGATACCTGCGACGCCTATAGCCGATAACAGACCACCGATAGTCGTGGGAATCAAACACACCAGCAAGGCCACCAATACGGTAATGCTGATCGGATGACCGATTTTGGAGGTTTCGACACTGTAGAGCGAGAACGGCAGCAAGGTAACTGTGACAAACAAAAACACCAGCGTTAAGGCTACCAGTAGAATAGTCAGCGCAATCTCATTCGGGGTTTTTTGTCGTTTAGCGCTTTCCACCATCGAAATCATTCGATCCAGAAAGGTCTCGCCGGGATTCACGGAAATGCGCACCACCAGCCAGTCGGACAATACCCGGGTGCCGCCGGTCACGGAACTGAAGTCGCCGCCGGACTCACGTATCACCGGCGCGCTTTCGCCGGTGATAGCGCTTTCATCGACCGAAGCGACGCCTTCGATGACATCGCCGTCACCCGGCACAAAGTCGCCCGCTTCGATGAGGACTACATCGCCTTTACGCAAGGATGAACCGGAGACTTTCGAGTAATTGGCGCCGTAACGGGCTTCATCGAGTTTTTTTGCGGCAATGTCGCGTTTGGCGCTCCGCAGAAACTCAGCTTGCGCCTTACTGCGGCCTTCCGCCACGGCTTCTGCAAAGTTGGCGAATAAGACGGTAAACCACAGCCATAGCGACACATTTAAAATAAAGCCGGCCGGTTCTTCCCCCTGGCCGCCGAGCGCTTGCAACCAAAGTACAGTGGTGAGAATGCTGCCGAGGTAGACGACGAACATCACCGGATTTTTCCATTGCTGTTGCGGCGTTAGCTTGCGGAAAGACTCTAGCGCAGCTTGTTTCAAAATATCCGGGTCGAATAAAGAGGACGAAATGGGTTTGCTAGTCATAGTATTACCTGATTCCTTAGAATATTAGTGGCTGTGCATTTGCAGATGTTCAACAACCGGACCTAGCGCCAAGGCAGGCACAAAGGTCAGCGCGCCGACCATCAACACGGTGCCGATCAGTAACAGCACAAACAGCGGCGTATGGGTAGACAAAGTGCCTGGACCGACCGGGACCGTCTTTTTTGCCGCGAATGAACCGGCAATTGCCAACACCGGGATCATCAGCCAGTAGCGGGAAAACAGCATGGCCAAGCCGAGCATAAAGTTATAAAACGGCACATTGGCGGAGATGCCGCCGAACGCGCTGCCGTTGTTATTACCTGCGGAGGAAAAAGCGTACAGGACTTCGCTGAAACCGTGCGCGCCGGGGTTAAAAATCGAGGCCTTGCCAAGATCCGTCATCACCGCAATCGCCGTGCCGGCCAACACCATCAAAGGCGGAATCAAAATCACGATGCCGGACATTTTTACTTCAAAGGCTTCCACTTTTTTGCCTAGATATTCAGGCGTACGGCCTATCATCAGTCCGGCCAGGAATACCGCAATCAAAGCGTAGATAATCATGCCGTACAGACCGGAGCCGACGCCGCCGTAGATCACTTCACCCAACTGCATCAACCACATGGGTATCATGCCGCCGATGGGTGTAAACGAATCATGCATGGCGTTGACCGAGCCGTTGGAAGCCGCCGTGGTCGCTACCGCCCACAGGGTCGAATTGGCGATACCGAAACGGGTTTCCTTGCCTTCCATATTGCCGCCGGGTTGCTGGGCGGAAGCAAGCTGATCGACCCCTAGGGCTGTAAAGGCCGGATTGCCGCTTTGCTCGGCCGGCACGGTGACGGCTATCAAGGTCACAAACACCAAGGTCATGGCCGCCAACATTACCCAGCCCTGCCGGACATCGCCGACCATCACGCCAAAGGTGACGCACAAGGCTGCCGGTATCAGTAGAATAGCCAGCATTTCCAAGAAGTTGCTTAACGGAGTCGGATTTTCGAAAGGATGGGCGGAGTTGGCGTTGAAAAACCCGCCGCCATTGGTCCCTAACTGTTTTATGGCGATTTGCGAGGCCGCAGGCCCCAAAGCCAGCGTTTGCTGTTTAGTTTCAGCCGCTTCAGTCACCGGTTTACCCTCAGCGTCCACGAGCGCTTTACCATCTGCATCCAATTTAGGCGTTTGATAGCTTACCGTCTCCTGTAAGGAAACCGTTTGATAAGGGCTAAAAGTTTGCACGACCCCCTGTCCGACCAACACCAGTGCAAACACCAAGGACAATGGCAGCAGGATATAAAGCGTACTGCGGGTCATATCCACCCAAAAATTGCCTATAGTGCCGGTATTACGGCGGGCAAAGCCACGTATCAGCGCGACCAGCACCGCCATGCCGCTGGCGGCGGATAAGAAGTTTTGCACCGTCAAGCCCAGCATTTGCGTCAGGTAGCTCATCGTGGCTTCGCCGCTATAACCTTGCCAATTAGTGTTGGTGATGAAACTGGCTGCGGTATTGAACGAGGAATCCGGCGTCACCGCCGGTAGCGCTTGCGGATTGAACGGCAAAATGTCTTGAAATCGTTGCAGCGCATAAACCACCAGCAATCCCAGCAAGTTAAAGACCAGCATGGCGAGGGCGTATTGCGTCCAGCGCATTTCCTGATCAGGTTTAACACCGCTGAGGCGATAAAACAGTTTTTCGACGCCGGCAAACCAGCGGTTCAAGCCGACCGACTCCCCCTGATAAACCCTCGCCATATAAGCGCCCAGCGGTTTCGCCAGCGCTAAGAGCAAGACAACATAAATGAAAATTTGTAAGAAACTTTGCGCAGTCATCAGAATTTCTCCGGATAGAACAGGGCTACGACCAGATAGACAAACACGGCGATCGCCATGCCGCCGCTCAACAGATACATCCAGCTCATGATTTTCCCCTTAAAGACTCACATCCGTAGATCAGAAAAGCGGTTACCCCAAAAAACACCGCCGTTAACAACAAATAGGCTAAATCCATCGAAAATACCCCCTTAGAAAATGAAAAAACTATATATACGTTTTATAATCAAGCTTGATCGCCATGTTTAATACTGTACAGAATGTCTAATAAAAAAATCGTAAAAACCTACAGAATAGATATAAAGAAAATGTAAAAATGAGTATTTATACAGCTCATAAGCGCTTAGTCAGCCTGCTTTAACGAAACTACTATAGGTATTTATACCCATACGCTATCCGCATAGAGTCGACTTTTACCTGGGTCAAGCCTGATCGGTTAATAGATCATTATTCAAAAAATGACGTTCAATTTTTCAATGCGCACAATGACCAACACTATCCTCAATACACTTTCTGACTCAGCAAGGCAGGCTGAAACCATTCAGAATGGCAGTTGTTAATCATCTGTTTTAATTCCATAGCAATCCAAATAATCAAGGTCGTATCGGTAGAAACATCGCCGGTCCATACACAATAAAAAACTATCGACAATCGGCTGGTTAAAAGCAAGTCTCACAAAATATCGCCTATCAATGGTTGGGCTTTCACCCGATTTTTATATTCCCTTTATTTGTTTAACAGACTTTCTTACGACTTTTTTATAAGAACTTCTGTAGATTATGTACCACGCAATGACGGATGATTGCACGAGTTTAAATAGTTTTAATTATTCCTCTGAGAGGTACGACTAATGGATACAGGTTATTTGATTTTGATAGCGATTTTCTTTGCCGGGGCCGGCTTTTTATTGCGGAAGAACGAACAGCGAAAAGAAAGTATCGTGATTTGGCTTTATCTTTTAGGCGGGGGTTTAGCCTTATACAGTGTTGAATCGGCGAATATAGACCAACCAATACACCTTACTGCACTGGTGGCGCTGGTGTTATGTCTAATTCCTACGATTATCGATGGTTTACTGTCGCTGAACAACTCCACACCTACGCTGAAACGGAAAAACCTCCTTTCGACATCCGAAAATTACGGCAGCGGCCAATGAGCAACGTCTAA
>CAVPMI010000075.1:0-144924 GCA_963705975.1 uncultured Pseudomonadota bacterium | reverse complement strand
TGCAGACGCCCAAGCTCTATGTCGCGTCCCACTATGTAGCGCGGCAGCATAATCAAGCCTAAACCATTTACTGCCGCATTGCGAATTGGGTCGGCCATATTGGCTTGCATGCGTCCGGTCACGGTTATAGTGCGTTCGCCGAGTATGCCTTTGAATCGCCATTTGTTCCGCGGCGGAATCGCCCAATTAATCAAGCAGCTATGATCCTCTAAATCCTCTGGGTCTTGAGGTGTGCCATGAATTTTAAGATATTCCGGCGACGCGCAAACCACCAGGGATGAATTCGCCAGTTTCCGCGCCACTAAACTGGTGTCATTGAGCTGGCCTAAATAAATGGCAATGTCCACGCCTTCATCTACTAAATCCACTTGACCGCCTTTCAGCAACATTTCTACCGATAAATCCGGATAATGCTTAAGATACTTGGTTAACGCCGGGGAGATATGCGTGGCGCCTATCACCGGCGGCGCACAAATCTTTAGGATACCGCGCGGCTCGGTTTGCAGCTTGGTAACTGCCGACTCCATTTCTTGTACGTCCAACAGCACTTGCTGACAACGCTCAAGATATTCTTCACCCGCCTCTGTCAGGCTTAAACTGCGGGTGGTGCGGTTAAACAAGCGTGTATTTAACTCGCTCTCCAATTGCATGATATGCTTGGTCGCCATAGCCCTGGATATATCGAGATCCTTCGCCGCTCTAGCAAAACTGCCCGCTTTTGCGACACGAACAAATACGTTCATACTGGATAATTTATCCATTTAGCCTCCAACTTGAGAACAACGTTAAGGAAAAAATCAAACTCAACAGCATTGTTTCCTAATTGTATACAATTTGTTTATAAAGCACCTAATTGTATACTTAAATTTCTCCTGTATAGTATACAACATCATGAATTTCAAACTACCTCCTGGTGTTGTAATAGCTAGCGGTACCGTTCCATATCAGACCGCTTGTTTTTTAACCTCTCTTCGCGTTAGCATTGGGAGGTTTTTTTTTGGCTACATCCGCAACGTGGTATGATTTTGGTAAAAATAATACCGAGTAAATATTTAATATGAGTGACGTTTTACAGCAATTGGCCAACATTCTGGAACAACGCAAATCTCAATCTGCAGATGAGTCGTATGTTGCCAGCCTGTATGCCAAAGGTTTGGACCACATACTGAAGAAAATTGGCGAGGAAGCCACCGAAACCGTGATCGCGGCCAAAGACGGCATGCAAGACAAAATTGTCTACGAAACTGCAGATCTCTGGTTTCATTGCATGGTCATGCTGGCTCATCAGGGCTTAGGGCCTGAGCATGTGCTTAACGAATTGCAGCGCCGTTTCGGCCTATCCGGCTTACAAGAAAAGGCGCAACGTAATCTACCGTAATTTAATAAAGTGGAGTGAGATATGGGATTTAGTATTCCCCATCTGTTAGTGGTGCTGGCAATAGTTGTATTAATTTTTGGCACTAAACGCCTAAAAAATGTAGGTGCGGACATTGGTGACGCCATTAAAGGCTTTCGCAACGCTGTCAAGGAAGGTGAGGATGCTGCCAATTTGGCTAAAAAAGACGGCAATGTTCTGGAAGGCGAAGTTACCAATAAAGAAAAAGACAAGGCTTGAGTTAGCATATGTTTGATGTCGGATTCTCAGAATTAATGATGGTCGGCCTGGTTGCGCTGTTGGTCATCGGCCCGGAAAAACTACCCAAAGCCGCTAGAATTGCCGGCTTTTGGCTGGGAAAAGCCCGCAGCACAATTGCCCATGTCAAAATTGAACTCAAACAGGAACTGCATGCTGAAGAAATGCGGCAATTACTGCAACAGCATTTGCTAGTAGAAGAGTTACAGCAAGCAAAGGCCGAAAGTGAAGCAGCCCTTCATGACATAAACGCCGCGATGACGGCCATAGCAGAGACCAAAACTATCCAGCACGATGACCCAGCAACTTGAACCAAGCCTTCCACCTAACCCGAGCCCGGAGCAGTCTTTTTTCAGTCACCTGGTAGAGTTGCGGGATCGTCTGTTACGTGTGGTGCTCTGTGTGTTGTTGATATTCATTGTCACAGCAACACATGCCAATGAAATATACGCCTATATAGCCCAACCATTGTTGCAGCACATGCCGCAAAATAGCACCATGATTGCGATTGATGTCGCTTCACCATTTTTTACACCCTTCAAACTGGCGTTTGTCGTAGCCGTTTTTATCGCCATTCCTTACATTCTCTACCAATTCTGGGGCTTTGTCGCTCCAGGCCTCTATAAGCACGAAAGAATGATGGTGCTGCCCTTATTATTAGCCAGCACCCTATTGTTTTATGGCGGCGCCGCATTTGCGTATTTTTTGGTGTTCCCACTGGTATTCGGCTATCTAACTTCCGCCGCACCTAGCGGCGTAACGGTTATGACCGATATCGCCACGTATCTAGATTTTATTTTGGCGATGTTTTTTGCCTTCGGCGTTTCATTTGAAATCCCAATTTTCACAATAGTTTTAGTCTGGACCGGCATAATTAGCCGAGAAAGCCTGACTGAAAAGCGACCCTACGTCATTGTGGGCGTATTTGTAATAGCCATGTTCTTAACTCCGCCTGACGCCCTATCCCAAACCTTGTTGGCTGTGCCGATGTGGATGCTGTTTGAATGCGGTTTGTTATTTTCGCGTTTTTTTGTCGTTAAAGACCGACAAGGGGAATAATGGTCAACAATTCTGAGCGCTTGCAACATGTTCGCTCGCAAATTCGGCATGCCGCTTCGATTGCCGGCAGATCCCGCGACAACATACAATTGTTGGCCGTTAGCAAAACCAAGCCCAGCGAGGAAATAGCTGCTCTCTACTATCTTGGTCAGCGGCATTTTGCTGAAAATTATTTGCAGGAAGGTTTGCTTAAGCAACAACAATTGGCAGGATTTAATATCACTTGGCATTTTATCGGCCCAATTCAATCTAATAAAACCAAGGCTATAGCCACACATTTTGCCTGGGTGCATAGTGTGGACCGCTTAAAAATAGCCCAGCGCCTTAGTGAACAGCGACCGGAATATTTACCGCCGCTAAATATTTGCCTGCAAGTCAATATCAGCCAAGAACAGAGTAAATCCGGCGTCAGTATTGAGGAACTACCACGCTTAGTAGAAGAAGTAATCCTGTTACCGAATTTGCGTTTACGCGGCGTCATGGCCATACCCGAACCGGAAAATAATTACAGTCGGCAACGGCAGCCTTATCGTCAGCTTTATCAAGCTGTGCAGCAACTTCAAAGGCCGGAACTGGACTGCTTCTCCTTTGGCATGAGCGGTGATTTAAAAGCTGCAATCATGGAGGGTGCAACAATGGTCAGAATCGGCTCTGCCTTGTTCGGCGAACGTCATTAGGCCTAAGTCTGGGACTTCACTACTGGCGACAGGGTAGCTATTAGGTATATTTTGATAGATAATACCTGCTATTTTGTTACACTTTTTCCTGCCGCAACAATGAAACACAAGCTAGAATGCCTTTTGCAATCCGCCATCAAAGCCCTTAAAGAGCAAGGTATTCTTGACGCGGAATTAAACGCGAAAATCAACCTGGAACGCACTCGCGATCCACAACATGGGGATTTTGCAACCAATCTGGCCTTATTACTAGCTAAGCCTGCCAAACTGAATCCAAGAAACATGGCGGAAAAAATTGTTTTTGCGCTCCCAGAAGATGCGCTGGTACAGAAAACTGAGATTGCCGGCCCAGGCTTTATTAATTTTTTCATTGAGCCGCAACAACAATTCCAGATCGTCAAGCAGATACACTATAGCGGCGCAGAATTTGGCCTAAGCGCCATCGGCGCAGGCCAGCGCGTTCAAGTCGAGTTCGTGTCGGCAAATCCTACCGGCCCCTTACATGTTGGGCATGGTCGCGGAGCGGCCTACGGTTCGGCAGTTGCGGACTTACTGGAAGCGGTAGGCTATAAAGTTGAGCGTGAATACTATGTAAATGATGCCGGCCGCCAGATGGACATCCTTGCCCTAAGCATTTGGCTGCGCTATCTGGAAGAGTGCGGAGAAGTATTGCCCTTTCCTAGTAACGGCTATCGCGGCGAATATATCCGAAAAATCGGTTTCGAATTACATAAAAATGCCGGAATTCTTTACCACATACCTGCTAATCAGCTGCTACAGGACATCATACCCGATGAACCAAAGGGCGGCGACAAAGAAAAACATATAGATGAATTAATTTCGCGCGCAAAGGCCCTACTTGGCGACACACATTTCCGGCAGGTGTTTCAGGCTGGACTTGACGAAATTCTTGCCGACATTAAGGACGACCTGGAAGAATTCGGCGTCAGCTACCAACAGTGGTTTTCCGAAAGGCTTCTGGTTGATGATGGCTCAATTGAGATCGCTTTACAGCGATTGGATGCGACCGGGTTTCTTTATAAGCTGGACGGCGCAACCTGGTTTGCATCCAGTCGCTTAGGCGATGAAAAAGACCGCGTAGTGATACGCGACAATGGCCAATCGACTTATTTCGCCTCGGACATTGCCTACCACATGCAGAAACTGGATCGCGGTTTCGATCAGATCATCAATATCTGGGGGGCTGACCACCATGGCTATATACCCAGAATTAAGGCTGCCATTCAAGCGCTAGGCGCTGACGAGTCCAAGCTAAAGGTTTTATTGGTACAGTTTGCGGTACTTTACCGTGGCGAGGAAAAGGTGCAAATGTCAACCCGTTCCGGCGAATTTGTGACCTTAAGGCAATTACGCAATGAAGTCGGCAAAGATGCCTGCCGGTTTTTTTATATGATGCGAAAATCTGAACAGCATATGGATTTCGATCTGCGACTGGCCAGCTCCAAAAGTAATGAAAACCCAGTGTATTATGTGCAATACGCTTATGCCCGTGTTTGCAGCGTACTGCGACAAATGGATGAAAAAAATCGGATCCGTAATCAACAATTGGGCTTTGATAATCTACATATGCTCACTGAGGAACAAGAAACCGCTTTGCTGACGACATTAACAAAATACCCTGAAGTTCTGCTACGTGCTGCTACTCAATTTGAACCTCACCAACTGATACAGTATTTACGTGAGCTTGCCAATCAATTTCACAGTTACTACAACGCTCACCAGTTTCTGGTTGACGACGACCAGCTCTGCAACGCTCGGCTTAACCTGATATCCGCAGTCAAACAGGTACTAGCCAATGCATTGTCCTTATTAAAAATAAACGCACCTGAAGCGATGTAATGGCTAGAGACTATAAACACCGCGCCCAAAGCAACAGTTACGCTAACAGCCGCAGAAGGCCGAAAAAATCACCAAACATGGTTTGGCGGTGGTTGCTGGTGGCAGTGCTAATTGTGGCTTTTGTGGTCTTTTTGAACATGATCCGGAAAATGGTGCCGGAACTTATCGGCAGTAAGCCCGAGATAATTAATCAGTCGGCAGCAGACAAATCCAAGCCTGACCAAACCGGCAAACCGCAAGAAACTACCGAAGCGGAAAAAAAAGCCACGCCTACTGCTGAGAGTGAAGAACCACGTTACGATTTTTACACTATTCTGCCGCAAGCTGAAGTAGTTGTACCCGATTATGAAATTAAATCACGTGTGCGCGAGGAATTAGTCGGCAAAACCAAAGCCGTAAAATATATCATGCAGGCCGGCTCCTTCCGTGAAGCAACCGAAGCGGACCGGCATAAAGCTAAATTAGCGCTCTTAGGCATTGAAGCCCACGTCGAAAAAGCCAAAGTGGGTAATGTAATTTGGCACAGAGTAAAAATAGGCCCATACGACAACCCTTCCAGCGTCTCCACGATCAAAGAATTGCTGCAAAAGAACGGCATAGGCGTCATTGTCACTGAGGGCGGACAATAAAACGCCATAAATCTCACGCAACAAAAACTCGCCTAAATAATTAAGCCTAAGGCCTTACATGCGGCCAACATAGGCGGCCATAGCTTAGCCTATGTTGACATTCAGTTCAACCCTAAACCAAACCGGCGCCATCAATCGCGGCAGTCACCGAGTACCGAACACGACTATGGTTTTACCATGGGCGGTGATCAAGCCCTTATCTTCCAGCTCCTTAAGAACTCTTCCCGCCATTTCTCGCGAACAGCCGACAATACGACCGATTTCTTGGCGGGTAATATGCAATTGCATACCGTCCGGGTGCGTGATGGCGTCAGGCTCCTTGGCTAAGTCCAATAAGGTGCGGGCGATTCGGCCTTCGACATCCATAAACGCCAAATCCCGAAACTTGCGATTAGTGATCAACAAGCGCGCTGAAAGTTGTTCGCCAAGCACAGTAAGAATTTCCACGGCGTGATCGCGTAATTCACCGTACAGCAAAACCTTAAACCGTTCATAGCCTATTTCAGCCATCTGACATCGACTCCGGGTTTTCACTAAAGCACTTCTTAATTCAGTGGCTTTGAAAACGCCGATTTCTCCGACAAAATCATGTTTGTTCAAGTAGGCCAGTATTAGCTCTCGACCGTCTTCATCTTCAACGCTAACGCTGACCGAGCCATCGACTACAAACAGTAGTTTGTCGCCTATATCTCCGGGACGAACGATGGTCATTTTCGGTGGATAACTACGAACATGGCAATGGTGCAAAAATGCAGTGAGAGCCGCCGGTGAAATGTTGTTATGTTTAACAATGCTCATAATGGTTTTTGTTCTGCTCATTAGAAGGTGTACCCTAACCAAAGTAGCAGATTTTTGCAAAAAAAAACAATATTGTTGTAATTACCATTGTAAAATTCTCTGAAATTATCGTTATTGTAGGTAGCAAAATGCAAGCAACAATTAAATGGATCGATGGCAGAACGTTTGTCGGCGAGTCCGGCAGCGGCCACGCAGTGGTTATGGACGGCCCACCTGACCATGGTGGCCGCAATATCGGCGTACGGCCGATGGAAATGATATTGTTAGGTTTAGGCGGATGCTCCGCCTTTGATATTGTTGAAATTCTAGAGAAAGGCCGCCAGCAAATCTTAGGCTGCACGGCAGAACTCACAGCCGAAAGAGTTGACGCTATTCCTAGCGTTTTCAGTAAAATCCATCTACATTTCAAGATTACTGGTAAAAATTTACCAGTAACAGCAGTGGAGAGAGCTGTAAAATTATCTGCAGAAAAATATTGTTCCGCCTCGATCATGCTAGGCAAGGCGGGGGTAGACATCACCCATGATTTTGAAGTTATAGAGGGTTAATCACTTGAGCAAATTACAATTACATGGGTTTAACAACCTGACAAAATCGCTAAGTTTTAATATTTACGATGTCTGCTACGCACCTAAGGAGCAAGAAAAAGCCTACATTGAATACATTGATGAAGCTTACAACGCCAAACGTTTAACGCAAATTTTGAAAGATGTCGCCAACATCATCGGCGCACAGATTTTAAATATTGCGCATCAGGATTATGTCCCGCAGGGCGCCAGCGTCACTATGCTGATTTCTGAAGGCGACGTGATTCCGGCCGGCATGAATTCGGAGTCGCCCGGCCCATTACCGGACACCATTTTGGCACATTTGGATAAAAGTCATATCACTGTGCACACCTATCCGGAAAGCCACCCGGATACGGACATCTGCACCTTTCGCGCCGATATTGATGTATCCACTTGTGGGCAGATTTCGCCGTTAAAGGCCTTAAATTACCTGATTCACAGCTTTGAGTCGGATATTGTAATTATGGATTACCGGGTACGCGGCTTTACACGTGACGTATCCGGACAAAAAATTTATATAGACCACAAGATCAACTCCATTCAAAACTATATCGCGGAAAGCACGAAAGAGCTTTACCAAATGATTGATGTCAATGTTTATCAGGAAAATATTTTTCATACCAAAATGCGGCTGAAGGAAACGGAGCTGGAAAACTATTTGTTCGAAAAGGAAAGTAATTTTACCGAGGATGAGAAAGAAGAAATCCAGGAACAACTGCATGAAGAAATGGCAGAAATTTTTTACGGTCGAAATTTTTCTTAACCTTCCTGCATCCCCCAATCAGGGTAGGAGAATCGTCTCGGCGATATGAATACCCTGACAGTAGCTTTTCATTGCCATTACAGCCGGCTACAAATTTCGCATTTGTCTCAGTATCCAAGCCTGACGTCGATAGAGATATGCAGTAGGCTGATCAGCTTTAAATTCCGCCGGATTCGGCAGGGTTGCAGCAAGCATGGCCGATTGCTCAGCCGTTAACTGTCTGGCGGGTATACCAAAATAGCGGCGACTGGCGGCTTCAACGCCAAATAAATGATCACCAAATTCCGCAATATTTAGGTATACCTCCAAAATCCGCGCCTTGCTCCAAAATATTTCGATTAATAGCGTAAACCAAACTTCCAAGCCCTTACGTACAAAACTCTTGCTTGAGCTTAAAAATAAGTTTTTGGCTACTTGCTGGCTAATGGTGCTGGCGCCGCGCAATTTTCCGCCTTGCAGATTGTGCAGCAGTGCTTTGTTAATAGCCTCCACATCGAAACCGTAATGCCGATAAAACAACTGATCTTCTGAGGCTATTACCGCAGCAAATACGTGTTTGGATATTTCAGCCTGACTTATCCAGCGTTGGTCGATAGGTTTATAGCCTTTGCCTGCAAGCAAATCGTCAACATGTTGCTGCAGCATAAAAGCGGAAGTCGGCGTCGGTAGATAAGAAAAAATACCGACTAAAACCAGAGAACTCGTTACGAAAAAAAGCAGACCATAAGCCAAGCAACGTTTGATACAGCGCAAAAAACTTAGATTGGCTTTGGTTGATTGCAGAACTCGATACCGAGATGAACGACGGAAGTAATTCAAGTTAAAAACTAATGATTGGGGAAGCTCGTTTTTAACATCATAGCATGTAAAAATCCAATAACCACATACATTACCTGGAAAGTATTCGACGCTTTTTTGTGAAAAATTTTCAAAGTCGTTTGAAAATAATAGCATTCTACAAAATTGACGAATGCTTGATTCTGTAGTTTTTTTTGTATTCAACTTTTGGCTAGCATTCTGCTTATCTGTGATTTCCCGCAAAATTTCAAAAAAAATCTAAAAAAACCAGTTAAATGACATAGTTTTTTTTATTTTAATGCCCTTAACTCACTGCAACTAGTGCAAATATTGATCTTGATTATTTGGCATTATTATTGCTTAAATAAATACGGCATCAAGGAAGTTAAGTTCTCTCCCCCGCGAACATGGAAAACGAAGAGGCCAAGGATTCCCAGGTAAGCGCCTACATTTGGCATTTACCTGGGCAAGGACGCTCCCACTCCCTTTGCCTCTCACTGCAATTGCCCCAACCTAATCCATTCTTCTCCGACTGACAACCGGATAAACTAGCGATTCAACCTTGCGTTTTCTATGGCATGCATAAGTGAATTCTTTAATGTATTCATGACAAAATTGAAAAAATACCTAAATGTGCATTAAACACATGGCATAATTCACACTCTGATGGTTTTTCCTTGATTGACAATCACTACTCGACTATCTTTAGTTTTTAATAGCTTTTTCTAAAAAACGGAGCGACTCATGTTCAAAAAGCAGGTGCTAATTTTAATGATTTTGATGCTAACCCTACTGAGCGGTTGCAGTCGTCTGTTTCGACCCGGCGAGGCGAAGGATGATAATTTAGTCGAGGTAAGTTACGCTGGCGTAGATCAATTGCTGCTTAATTTACGCCAACCTTTGCCAAAAGGCAGCCTTGTTGTCATCAACTCCTTGGTTAATATTGATGACCTCGGCCAAACCCTACCTTTTGGCCGTATAGTTTCCGAACAAATTTCCAGTGCATTCCATCATGCAGGTTACTTGGTAACTGGAATTGATTTACCAACTGAATTGTTTGCCAAAAATGAAGCCGGAATTTTGCAACTGCCACTAAACACCAAAGACGCACTGCTTTTGGCAGGTGCAAAAGCTTTAGTCATAGGATCTTATGCTCCTGGCCGTAACAACGTTTACGTCTCCTTACGTGTGATTGATATTGCTACCCAAAACGTGATGTCAACAACCGATTACCCGGTTGCCATGGGCCCAGACGCAAAAGCATTATCGACACCTCCGCTGCCGCTGGTCCAAAAATAAGCTATGCCGGGCAGAAGAAATTCTCCCGGAACATTGTCCTCATAGACTCTGGGCGATGTTGGTTTTTATTTATTCAGCCCTAAATTCAGTTCCAGATAGCCCGCGAGGACAATCCGGTGATTAGTTATGCTTAACCAACAAAGAGCCGACGAAATAGCTTATCACTGGATAAATGCCTGGAACAGTCGGGATATTATGCAGATAATGGCGCACTATGCAGAAAATATTGAATTTTCCAGCCCGCTTATTAGCTCATTGACAAACTGTAGTGAGGGTAAAATTATTGGAAAACCAGCTTTGCAAACGTACTTCTTAAAAGGGCTCGCAAATTTCCCGGAATTGAATTTTGAGTTGCTTCAAGCTTTACCTGGAATGACTAGCGTTACTTTGCTATATAAGAGCATCAACAACCTATTGGCTGCCGAAGTAATGGAAATCAATAGCGAAGGCAAGATATATAGCGTATTAGCGCATTACAGCGAAACAGCTAACTTAAAAATCAGTACTCAACTTTGTGAATAATTAGTGTGTTTGTCATCATAAAAAAAATTCCCGCAAGCATCACTCTTGAACACATTGAAAACTTTGTGTTGCCAGTTATAAAGGAAGAGTTTTTGACTAAGCACGGCGCTATTAAGGCCATTCAAATTATCGAACTCGTAGATAGAAGAGGCAACGCCATTGAACGCCATGGCCTAGTCAGAGTTGGGCCAGACTCTATCGTTAAACAATTAATCAAATCATTAAACCGCTGCACAATGAACAATTCGCGATTCATTGTCGATGAGTACTTTAATAGACACTGGCGCAACGAGCGCCGCGCAATAAAAACAGCGCAATCGATGCTTGCTAACAATAAAAGAAAACTAGATCGACGTCGGCTCGGCTTAAAGAAAATTACTATAGCTGAAAAGCTGGATTTTGATACCCACAGCGTATAAAGTTCGACCCCTAGCTAAAATCTAAAACTATCACCAATCCAGCATTACTTCGTCCCAATCGATTTGCCGGATTATCAGCCCATCAGGCCCAAAGAAATCTTCTTCTGTTAACTGCTTAGTACTGTGTTTTTGTTGAAACAATGCATAGCTAATCCCTCGAATAAAAGCCTCTTTAAACAGTTCTTCCATATGCTTAGGCTTAAAATGCTCAAGGATACCATCCTTTAATTCATCAACTGTCGCATCCAGGAAATCGGCAGCAGTTGAATCGCCGGTGCCAATCAAGGCTGAATAGACTTCAGCTAATGCATGTTTTTCTAATGCATGTTTATCGTGCATAATGTTTTATCCCTGACTGATTGAATTGCTGCAAGCATTATAGAATTGCTTAGCCGTTCTACCGTTTTTAGCGGCATTTTGATGCGCAAAATCCAGCGCCGCTTTATGCAATAATTCCCTATCCCCTTGGTAATCGCCGAAATAAGCGTCAATGATTTCCAGATAAGTAGCAGTTTGCTGTGGATAAAAAGCCAAACGCAACCCAAACCGGTCTGACAAGGAGATTTTCTCTTCGATGGCGTCTGAATAATGTACCTCACCCTCTATCAGTTTGGTATCCAGATTTTCACGCATCTGTTCCGGTAATAAATGCCGACGATTCGAGGTTGCATAAAACAATACATTTTCCGGCGGCGACTCGATGGAGCCCTCCAAAACGCTTTTCAAGGGCTTATATAAGCTATCACCAGTTTCAAAAGATAGATCATCGCAATAAATGATAAACCTATGCTTTTCTTGCTCGCGTATATCGTCAACTATTTCCGGCAGACTTATCAGGTCCTGCTTATCCACTTCTATGACACGCAAGCCTTGGTTATTGTATTCGTTCAACAAGGCCTTAATCAACGAAGACTTGCCGGTGCCTCGCGCACCCCAAAGCAAAACATTATTAGCTGTCAATCCGTTTAAAAAACGCTCGGTATTAGCAGTCAATTGCAGTTTTTGGCTATCAATGCCTAAAAGCTGAACCAGACGAATAGTATCAAGCTGCTTTACCGGCCGCAGATATTCGCGATGCGGACGCCAAATAGCCGCAAAAGTGTTATCCCAGTCAATCACGAAGATTTCCCTAATTATTGGGTTCTATACTGTTTTGGAAGCTCTTTAAAACTGCCGCGCCCATTCTCCCGAATGGGCTAACGACGCCTTTAAACAGATTCTAGGCTTCGCCGAAGCGCAGAATGGTTATTTTGACTTTCGCTAGCCCGGCCTGCAGGAAACCGAGTTCTTTGGCGGCTTGTTTGGATAAATCGAGTATGCGTCTATTTGATGGATGCGGTCGAGAATTAACCCGAACATCAACACTTTGTTGGTTTTGCAGATTCACAACATGCAACAGCGTACCGAACGGCAACGATGCATGAGCCGCGGTTAAATCGTATTTATCATAAGGCTCTCCACTTGCAGTTTTATGTCCATGAAACTTGTCGCTGAAATACGACGCGACGCCGATATTTTTATCTTCCTCTAAATCGTATTTTGAAGTTTTGGCTAATGCTACCGAACAAAACGACGCTAAAGAGATACTTAGCATAGCATGGGTCAACCATCTGTTTTTTCTCATCATTTTTGCCTCATTAGTTAGATGTACTTGTTGATGAGGTTTCAGAGTAACCCACAAAAATCAAATTGGCAACTAAAAATTACACCCAACCACATATTAATTCACATGTCAATGATTGTTTATTTTTGCTTCTCAGGCTAGGAAATTCACGGGCTTACGCGTTAAAATGCAATCCTGGACAACTATTTTTTCTGCACATCTAAAATGTAATTTTTGTCGATTGGCCTACAATTTTGACTATATTTTGGCAATTTGCGAATTCAGCATGAAACTTGTTACCTTTACCCATAACCAACAAACGCAAATTGGCGTAGTAATTGATCAGTGCGTAGTGGCCGCCCGCGGAAAAATTGCCAACGCTGAAAATATGATCGCTTTTTTAGCTGCGGGCGTTGATGCATTGCATGCCATGCAAAAACTTCTCGATTCCGGCAACTATCGACTACCCTTAAGCGAAGTAACATTAATAGCGCCCATTCCAAGACCAGGTAAGTTTTTGGGCTTAGGCTTGAATTACCCCGATCACATCTACGAAACCGGACGGGAAAAACCCGAGTATCCGACTTTCTTCACCAAGCAAAGCTCTTGCGTAATAGGAGCCGGCGCAGCTATTCACTGCCCGAAAATCTCAGACAAAGTCGATTACGAAGGCGAACTGGCGTTTATCATAGGCAAACGCTGCCGCAATGTCCCGCTAGATCAAGCGCATACAGCCATCGCCGGTTACACGATCTGTAACGACGTAACAGTTCGCGATTGGCAACAACGTACGCCTACCTGGACATTGGGCAAATCTTTCGACACTCACGGACCGCTAGGCCCCTGGTTAGTCACGGCCGATGAAATCGCCGATCCACATCACTTGCAACTCAAAACCTGGGTGAATGGCGAACTAAGGCAAAACGCCAATACCAGCGAGATGCTTTTTAATTGCTATGAAATGGTAGCCTATTTAAGCCAAGCAATGACACTGGAGCCGGGAGATGTGGTCAGCACAGGCACACCAAGCGGTGTCGGCGTAAAAATGACACCACGAGGCTATTTAAAACCCGGGCAAACTGTGCAGATTGAGATCGAGGGAATCGGCACATTAAGTAATCCAGTTATTGCCGAGCCGGAGAGATTTGCCGTGACTCCCTTGTAATTTACAGAGCATTGTTTTGTATAGCTCATAACTCCACCCGAATCCCTAACTCAACTACGCGCTCAACCGGGATTTTAAAGTATTCAATCGCACTGGTGGAGTTATGCGTCAAAAAGCTAAACAAAGGCCGACTCCATTTTGGCATAGGACTCAGCCTACGAAACGACAATTTTTCGCTCCCGATAAAAAACGACACCGTTTTTTGATCAACGATCAAGCCCTCATGACCACATAACTGTAAGGCACGACGCACATCCTGCTCTTCCTGAAAACCAAAATACAGCTTAACCCGGTAAAAATTTCGCTTATCACCAAAGGCTCTGACCTTGACGCGATGCGCCTCATCAACATAAGGTATATCCTTGGTCACGATAGTCAGCACAATGAGCTTTTCATGCAACACATGATTGTGCTCCAAGTTATGCAGTAAAACCAAGGGTACTCCGTGCATGGCTCTGGCTAAATAAATAGCCGTACCCTCAACAGTCACCGGCAAATGGCCTTTAAGTTTTTCCTCTAACTCCTCAAATAACACCTTTTTTTCATCCAGATATTTCGCCAATAATAGGCGACCTCTGATCCAGGTGGTCATAATCATGAACAAAACCAAAGCGACGACCAAAGGCAACCAGCCACCGGTTTGAATTTTCAGGCAATTAGGCGCAAGAAAGGCTAAATCAATACACAAAAAAAACGAAATAAAAACGATGCTGGTGATTCTCTTCCAGCGCCACAATTCCTGGATCACAATAAAAGCCAAAATTGTCGTTGTCATCATGGTGCCGGTCACCGCAATACCATAAGCCGAAGCTAAGGCCGATGAGGTCTGAAAACTCAACACCAAAATAAAAACCGCTGTCATTAACAACCAATTTACAGCCGGCACATAGACCTGGCCCATTTCATCCCCGGAAGTATGCCGGATATTCATGCGCGGACAATAGCCAAGCTGTATGGCTTGCCGGGTTATCGAAAAAGCCCCGGAAATAACCGCTTGCGAAGCTATCACCGTCGCTAAGGTTGACAAAATCAACAAGGGATACAACGCCCAACCCGGCGCCATTAAATAAAAAGGATTTTCAATTGCAGCCGGATTTTCGATCAACAAAGCACCCTGACCAAAATAATTCAACAACAAAGCCGGAAAAACAAATCCGAACCAGGCAGTCCTGATAGGTTTTAAACCGAAATGCCCCATGTCTGCATATAAAGCTTCCGCCCCAGTAATCGACAAGACCACCGCACCCATAATGACCAAGCCTTTCCACCCCAATTGGATCAGCATTTCTACGCCATAATATGGGTTGATAGCCAATAAAACTTCGGGAGCCTTGACGATATTTACCACCCCTAACACTGCCAATACCGCAAACCAAAAAATCATGACCGGCGAAAAGATACGACCGACCTTACCGGTTCCCTTGGCTTGCATAATGAACAGCAGGCTCAATACCACAATAGTTATCGGCAGGATGTAGCGATCTAACGTCGGGGCCATGATCTGCAAGCCTTCAACAGCGCTAAGCACTGAAATCGCCGGTGTAATGATGCTGTCACCATAAAATAAGGAGGCTCCCAGCAGACCTATAGTGACAATGAAAGATTTTTTGCGCAGATTATCTCGGGAACCATGCAATGCCAAGACCATCAAAGCCATAATGCCGCCTTCGCCTTTGTTATCGGCGCGCATGATAAAAATTGCATATTTGGTAGTCACAACCAAGGTCAGCGACCAGAAAATCAAGGAGAGCACCCCGATGATATGACTTGGATCGGTCGTTAAGCCGTCATGAAAAACTTCCTTTACGGCATAGAGCGGACTGGTGCCTATGTCGCCAAAGACAACCCCTACCGCGCCTAATGCCAATTGGGTTAATTGTTCCCTGGAATGCGGACTGGTCATTTGCGACATAAAAGATAAACCGGTTTTGATCTGATACGATGAGAAATTATGTCACATCCTTTATACTTAACGCGAGAACATGAAAAGGTAAGGCGTTGAATTTAATTTCGGCATTTTTGCGTAGAAAAAATTTCATAATTATTTGCTGACGCGAACCTTTTGTTTATTTTATAATACATAATTTTATTCCAATTGAATTTATTTCTATTTTTCATTTATGGCTCTTTTGAGAGGATTTAACGTTGTGGAGGCGCTTTGTCCAGCAACGTTTTAGCAGTTCCTCATGTTTCACAGCTTAGCTTAGCGGCTCAAAAGCCAGGTTTCTTAACTGGTCTTCTGGGCGAGGAAAAACCAAGCAGCATGCTGATACTTATAAGTATGCTGGTATTTGTGCTGCATGTCTGGGGCATAATCTGGCTGTTGCGGCCTAAAGAGCCGGAGATCACCCCTGCCCAGCCATTGCTGATGGAAGTCTCTATGCTAGCGGTGTCAGCGCCAAAACCAAGCGCTACGCCGCCAAAGCCAACGCCACCGCCGCCGGAAAAAAAGCCGCCGCCGAAGAAACCAGAGATTAAGCCTAAAAAAATTCCGCCTGTCGTGCAGAAATCGCCGGACTTCGCGCCAGCAGAACAGGTCGCTGAGCCGAAACAGGCCCAGGAAACACCACAAAGCTCAGCAAACAATATCAGCACCAGCAAACCGACCACCAATACTACGGATGAGCAGTTTACCGAGGCTAATTACAAAGCAAACTATGCGCATAATCCGAAACCTGAATATCCAACGCTGGCTAAAAGCCGTGAGTGGCAGGGCAAGGTATTTTTGCGAGTAAAAGTATCCGCTGCCGGCTTAAGTGATGAGGTTGAGGTAGATCGCAGCAGTGGTCATGATATTCTGGATGATGCTGCGATAGATGCAGTTAAACAATGGCGTTTCATCCCCGCCAGACGTGGCGATACTGCGGTGGCCAGCTCGGTAATTGTGCCTATCGTATTTTCTTTGCGTGAAGAATAAAAAACCAATAATAAACTCAGGAGAGAGCCATGCCTTATCATATTGCCCCAGATGCAGTAATAGACGCCACCTTATACACCTTGTTCGCCTTTTCGCTGATAACCTGGACCTTGATTTTATTCAAAATCTGGCAATTCGCTAAAAACAGTTATTACAACAAACAATATAACGCCGCTTTTTGGAGCGCCAAAGATTTGCACGCCGCCCAACAATTGCCTGCCGATATAGCCAAAGGCCCGAAAGCCCACATTGCCAATTGCGGCTTTACCTGGTTGGCGGAAGCAAATAATCCACAGACATCCGCCACCCTACGCTTCAGTGGCGCACCGCAAGATTTGCTGGAACAAGCCTTACGTAAACAAACCCAGACTGAGCAACGCAAGATGGAAAGCGGCCTGACCATGCTGGCCAGCATAGGCAGCACTGCTCCCTTCGTCGGCCTATTCGGCACGGTTCTGGGCATCATGCACGCCATGCATGACATCAGTGCCAGCGGCTCGGCCAGTCTGGATGTAGTCGCCGGCCCAATCGGCGACGCCCTGATTGCTACCGCAATCGGGATTGCCGTGGCCGTTCCAGCTGTACTGGCCTACAACTTTTTTATTCGCCGCGCCAAGCATCACCGTGCAGCGCTGGAAAATTTCGTCGATAGCTTTTTGCATATCGCTTTCCCAAACACCAACCACCAGGAGTAACGCAATCATGGGCTTTAAAACCAATTCGGACGACGACGAAGCCGTCAGTGACATTAATGTAACACCCTTAGTCGATGTGATGTTGGTACTGGTGATCATCCTCTTGGTCACCGCCCCCTTATTGACGCAATCGGTCAATGTAGCGCTGCCGAAAACCACCAGCACCATCCCAGACGTGGAAAAACAACCGTTTCAGCTTGGCATAGACGCCCAAGGCGCGGTAACATTAAACAAAAACCCGGTTGCCGATCTGGCGGCGCTGGAAACTACCTTAAAAACGGAATTAGCGAAAAATCCGGAAATGGCCGTGCATGTTTATGCCGACCAAGCGGTTAATTACGGAAAAGTGGCTGAGGTGATGGCGACCGTGCAGCATTCCGGAATTTCTAAGCTGGCGTTTGTGTCGGTTGAGAAATGAGTCCGGAAGACAACCATACAAGAATTTTCGCTGGGTTCCCAAGCTCCGCTTGGGAACCCAGCCTTGCAAGCTCTAGCTTGCTGTCTAAGATGAATGAAACGGTAGCACAAACCGGATTGTCCCAACGTCCCGTCTGATTAAGTTCCTCAAACCCAAAGCCTGAAACCTGGCTTCTTTGTGCAAGCCTTTTTTATAGGCGTCTTCGATCTTCACTGCCTCGTCATTATCAGCGGCAAACGACTGCTCCGCTAACAATTTTAGTTTGTGCGCGAACTCAAGCGTCAGACTCAATGTCTCGATTTGACTTTTAATCTGACCCAAAGCAGTAGCAATAGAACTTCTGTCGATAGTCACAGGAATTTTACTTTTAACACCCACTAAGTCGTCTCGATTTACCGAAAAGGTATACAGTTCATCGGCAAAGAAAATTATGTACGGCGCAATCGATAACCGAAACAAACTATCTTGATGATTTTCCATCAGCAAAGAGCTTTGGCTTAAAAAGACTGCCAAATCGATCAATTCCGCCCTTAGCGGCGAATGTTCAGCTACTTCGACCCAGCCAAAAGGATGCAAAGTTATATTGTTTTCGAGAACAGCAAATTCGAAACTGCGTAAATGTGCAGCTAAGCCAAGAATTAGCGCCAATTGCCGGTTTGTTAGATTTAAACCCAAAGGCTTTTCCTTACCCAATACACCAGCTGAAACTGGCTTACAAGGATCGATCGGCAAAGTGACGCCATATTTTTCCTTATTCACCAAATAGGCCGGGGCAAAACTATCCGGCAAGGCAAATAACACGGCGGCCAGCGCCGCGCGATCACCGGCAAAATCGTCATAGAGCGCTTTGATATACGGAATTTTGCCATCTGCTGTTTCACCGCGCTCAATGTCGGTCGGAGTAAGCCAAGCCAACCGGGTATCACTGCTAATGCGCTTTTGTAAAAACAGAAAGCCGTCCAGCGTCAACTCAATATGAAAAATATCCATATAATATTCGGTCAAGGCGTGATTCGGCGCCGCGCCTTGTATTTGCCGGTAAGGCTGTAAGCTACGCCAGAGTTTGAAAGTGTAATGGCTTGCAAACAGCAAGCCGGCTTCTTCGCGCAATTCACGCTTCAAGGTTTACCAAGCCGGCTTTTAACTGCGGGTTGGATGATTGTCGCTACCAGTAACCCGCCGTCTCAATATGGTGTGTAGTATCAAGAATATTTACGCAGTTGTAATGGGAGAACTGTGGGAGTTTTTTGGTAAAGGAATCGGAAAATTGGCAGCACTATTAATTTTTCCAAAGATTCTTGCCCACAAGGCCTTGAAGTATCGACATGTTTGGATTTTGGCGGCGGGCTTTCTGTCAGAGGTGTTGCCAGCATGGACGGATATTTGCTCCTGCAATATACGCATACACCACATCCCTGTGGATAATGCTGGCATCAAGCCTACAGGGAGGTATTCACGGCGTCCTTTGGCAGAAAGCACGGCGGCAAAAGCCGAAAGTGCGACAAAACTTGCTTGCAAGAGTTTTTGGAAAGATTAATAGCTATAGACATTTCCACGCCTCAGTCGAGCCAGCCAAAAATCCGCTCAGCCTTCGACAGGCTCAGGGCGAAGGGAGTTTGGCTGGCTCATCAGAATATTCAAAGGGTAGCGTTAAATGCAATTGAAATTTGCTGGTAAAATGGGTAGTAAATTACAGAGTTTTCATTAAATCACTTATTTTATAAGTCTTGCTCCGTTAAACCAGCATCTTTTAGCAGTTTACTTAATGTTCCAATTTTCAAGTCTTGATTAGCATGAACGGGCACAGTTAAAATTTCCGTCCGTTCAGCATGAGTATAAATGTGGTGACTACCTCGGATTCGTTGCAACTGCCAACCGTTTAAATGCAGTAATTTACAGAAGGCTTTGCCCGAAATAGACTTCATAACTCAATTTCAGCAATTTGAACTTGGCTAGTTTGTTTGATTTTCATAGCGGCAACTTCTAACCATCCTTCTGCCGCTTCCTTAATGTTCATCAATGTTTCTTCTAAGGTTCCACCTTCTGAAACACAACCAGGAAAAGCGGGTAATTCTGCCCAGAAACCACCTTCCTCAGCAGGATGAACTACGACTTGTAATTTCATAATTGCTCCATTTATAAGTAATCAAGTAAAATCATTTAATGTTAGCCTTTCACCTTAATATTGCCTTTTCGAAGGCTAAGTGCTGAGATTTTGGAATCGGTAAGGGGGGCAGAGGCATGGATGCCGACTCTAAGGCTACAGGGATGTATTCACGCCGTCCTCTGACCTCCTTACCGATCCCAAAATCGTGGGTTACTGGCAAGGTTATTTTAAAGCGGTTTTTTAAACAGTTATGCGTTTTTACTTAAATTAATCATGACTATGCTCGGGCTTTATTGCATATAAAGCTAGCGCAAATTGAAGCGAACTCAAATCAACTAACCGCTTTATTCCTACCAATATTTTTTTCAATATATTCAATCATCAACCCGGCAATATCCTTCTCGCAAGTTTTTTCTATGCCTTCTAAGCCAGGTGAGGAATTGACTTCCATCACCAGCGGCCCGCGATTAGAGCGCAGCAGATCGACGCCACAGACATTTAAGCCCATTATTTTTGCGGCGCGCACCGCAGCGGCCCGCTCTTGCGGACTCAACCTGATTACCGTAGCGCTACCGCCGCGATGCAGATTGGAACGGAATTCGCCTTCGCGGCCTTGACGTTTCATGGCCGCTACGACCTTGTCGCCGATCACGAAACAGCGGATGTCGCTGCCGGCGGCTTCCTGAATGAATTCCTGCACCATGATATTGGCGTTTAAACCCATAAAAGCCTGAATCACGCTATGCGCGGCATTATGGGTTTCCGCCAACACCACGCCTATGCCTTGCGAACCCTCCACCAATTTAATGACCAGCGGCGCACCGCCAACTTCAGCGATTAAATCCTCAATATTATCGGGATTATGCGCAAAAGCCGTCGTCGGTAGATCCAAACCATTTAACGCCAGCAATTGACTAGAGGCCAATTTATCGCGGGAGCGGCTAATAGCGGCAGAATTATTCAGCGCAAAGGTATTCATCACCTCGAATTGGCGTAACACCGCCGTACCATAAAAGGTCACGGAAGCCCCGATACGTGGAATCACCGCGTCATAACCCACCAATGTTTCGCCCTGATAATGAATCGAGGGCTTCATTGAAGTGATATTCATATAGCAATGCGTCGGATCCAGCACCCTAACTTCATGTCCGCGAGCGGTTGCCGCCTCTACTAAGCGGATGCTGGAATATAAGGTGCTGTCCCGGGAAAGAATCGCGATTTTCAAGCGCACAGATAACTATTCAAAATTGTATGGCGTCAAAGTCGCCGATTTGGCGATGCTCAGCCAGAGGATCGACAGCCTGTTCCCTAACCAGCCAATAGGTGGCAAAACCGGCTTGCTTAGCGGCGTCCAGTTCTTCCTGGATATCCGACAAAAACAAAATTTCGTTCGGTTGCAATTGGATTTGTTCAGCAATATGCCGATATGAGGCAACTGCTTTTTTGCCGCCGATATGCGTATCGAAATAACCGGAGAACAAGCCGGTTAAATCGCCATAATCGCTATTTCCAAACAGCAATTTCTGGGCAAATACCGAACCGGATGAATAAACATACAAGCTATAGCCCTGCTGTTTAAAGGCTTTTAACTGGCGGGCGGCGTCTTCGTAAATATGCCCATGAAAATCGCCTTGCAGGTAACCGTGATGCCAGATGATGCCTTGTAGGGATTTCAACGGCGTGATCTTCTGATCCGTATCCAACCAATGAATAAAATGCTCAATCAGCGCCTCTGTATCTGCTTCACCGCCGACCAAGCGCCGCGCAGCCTCAAGCAAGCCGGCAATTTCTGCTTCTTCCTGATGCTCGCGGATATAATCCGGCAAATGGCTGCGGGCATAGGGAAATAAAACATCCTTGACGAATGATATTGAGGAGGTGGTGCCCTCAATATCGGTAACAATGGCTTTGATCATAAGGCTGCTAAATATTCATCGAAACTTGGGAATTTTTCCGCCAACGGATTGCCGGTAAATTCCGCCACCCAACCATCAGGCGTAGTGAACAAGCGTATGCATTTAAGATCGGGATTCTCGCCCATATCAAACCAGTGCGTAGTATTAGCCGGCACGCTAATTAAATCGCCTTGTTCGCACAGTACCGCATAGACTTGAGCACCCACATGCAAATAAAACAAGCCTCGGCCTTCGACAAAAAATCTGACTTCATAATCGCGATGAATATGCTCAGACAGAAACTTCCTCCGGATTTGCGCTTTATCCGGATGATCGGCTTTCAGGCTAATCACATCCACCGACTGAAAGCCAAATTCTTGCTTTAGCCGGTCTATCGAGTCGCTATAAGCTTCAAGCACGGCTTGCGATTCAGCGTCTGCCGCAAATTCGGCGTGGGCCTGCCAACGCTCAAACTTTACCCCTAGGGCGTTTAATTGCTCAGCTATCGCAGCAAAATCACGACTGGTAACGCCGGTTTGCGGCTGATCTTCAGAATATACGGTTAATGCGCTCATAATTTTATTACTCCATGTAGACGTATTTCACAATCGAAGAGAAATTCCAGGGCTTCCAAATGTCGCAAAGCGTCTGTTACGGAAGCGCCCCAGGTATAAAATCCATGACTGGCTATGATGTAAGCATGAATGGCGTCATGACTATCCAAATAAGCTTCAACCACTGCCGCCAAACGGGTAATGTTTTGGTCATTGCCGAAAATAGGGATGCTAATTTGGGTTTCATGGGTTTCGATGCCGGCCAAAGCCTTCAGCAATTCGTAATCGGTCAATACCACTTCATCTTTGAACAGCCGGGCGGCTAAGGTCGCATTGCTGGAGTGTGGATGCAGCACCGACTGTACTTCAGGGAAACGCTGATAAAGCGCGGTATGCAACAGCGTTTCCGCAGAAGGTTTCTTGCCGTCCAACGCAACGCCGCTGCTATCGATTAACATGATATCGTCGCGTTGCAAACAGCCTTTATGCTTACCGGATACGGTAATAGCGATATTGCCATCGCTGAGCCGCGCAGAAAAATTTCCGCTGGTGGCCGGCACCCAGCCTTTGCTGTCGATAAAACGTCCTGCTGCGATCAGTTCATCGGCCTTGGTATAGAATTCGTCGCTATATAATGTCATGCGGATACGCTTTGCAGTGTGCAAAAGAAGAAAGAGTTGGCCTGTAAGCCGGGTTCTGTCGAGAACAGCCATTCATCTAGGCGACAAGTCACCCTGTCGCTCAAGCAATCTACCCAGGAGCCGCGCGGGCCACGCGTATGCTCCTCTATTTGATCTTGCTCCGGGCGGGGTTTTCCCTGCCACGCCTGTTACCAGTCGCGCGGTGCGCTCTTACCGCACCATTTCACCCTTACCGAGTTCCGAAGAACCAGGCGGTATATTTTCTGCGGCACTTTCCGTAGGCTCACGCCTCCCAGGCATTACCTGGCGCCCTGCCCTATGGAGCCCGGACTTTCCTCCCTTTTATTTTCATAAAACGGCGGCTGCTCGGCCAACTCTAAAATCAATTATACAGAAGTTCGTTGCTTGTTTAGTTTGTTTTGTTTTTATTCTCACAACGCATTGCAAAAATCCTTGTTGATTTAAAGCGGGGACTGTTGAATTTGGTGTTGGCGAGCGGCAAAAGCACCGCTCTTCGGAACTGATCAATACATCAGAAAAAATCGAAAAACGCGTAGCGGGCTTGCCTGATGAGTAATCTTGGCGGCAGAAACAGGCAAAGGTTTCCGCCACACCAACCTAAAGACGCTTAAACGGCGTTTTTTCTACTGCGAGTTAAACCAAGAAATGATAAGGCGCTGCCAAACAACCAAGCTGCCGGTGGTAATGGCACAGCTGATACTGCGGAAATACCCAGCAAAGGCGCGCCACTGTTCGGTAGTTGCGTGAACAGGTAGTTGTCTGCTGTTGTTTGACCAGAGTAAACCGAAAAGGAATTTGCCGAGCTATTACTTGCGTTTATCATTTGAATAACGCCGTTTTCAGCGGTGTTCATAGTGCCGGAGTTTCCGGACAGAAACGCCGCGCCGGCAATTTGCGGCACAACCGCGCCGGCATCCCAGACGTTGCTGCCGGTAAGCGTGGTGTTAGTACCCAAGAAGTTGCCGCTGTTATCGAATAACTGGATTTGACCGCCAACAAAGTAGTCATTGGACGGAACTACCATGGAATAATAACTTAGATATTCATTTTGAGTCGGATCCAGATTTAAAGTGATGCTGCCGGCGCCGCCTGGCAGGTATATGCCGGGTCCAAATGCATCTGTGCTTGCCTTGACTTCTCCACTCCATCCGGCGGAATCAACTGTCGCAAACTGCGCAGCCAAGCCTGAACCGCTGCCGGTTTCCGATAAGGTTTGAATTGCCGAGGAAGCGGCGGCGCCGGAAGTAAAAGGATTGAAGCCGCCGTTGCCCAAGGCGACAAAAATCGGGCTCAGCGCCGCGCCATTCGCGCCGGACAGGTTGGTAAAAGACAAAGTGACTTCATAAGCTTGAGCGCCGCTAAATGGCAACAACGCACCCGCTAAAATTAATGTTGGGATAAATTTCATCGAAAAACTCCATGATCAAATGAATGCCGGAATTGGCAGCGGTATTGTGCCGCTGAAAAAATCACGAATTCATCACGGAGAAATCAAATGTTTGTGAACCTTGGTCAAAAAAACACCCGATATGCCACCTGCCAGAGCGTTTCATGCTGCTGTGCGGCTTGCCCCATGTTCAGGCGTGACGCCCGATTACTGGAAATCTGACTCACTTCAAAATTGATTTGCTGATGCTCAAGCAGCGTAATATTGTAATTAGCGGTGAGGGCGTAGCCGCTTTCCTGCGTTGGGTCTAGCGGCACATAATCATGTGCGCTGGTTCCAAAGTCGTCGACTCTAAAGCTGAAGCGCTGCGACCCAAACTTTTTGCTCAGCAGCAATGACTCCGACCAAAATTGCGTATCTACCGCAAATAAACCGCCTATTGGCGCGCCCATTTGCGTTCTACCCAACATCGCTTGCCCAATCAACTCGATTTCCCAGGGCAAGTCCATTTTTAAACCTAAACTGCCGAAACGGGTATGCCAGGCATATTGGCCGTTTTTAACCACGCTGGGGTTGCCGCGATTGTCATAGTACAGCGCTCTAAACTTTACCAATCCCGGTCTTTCCATGCTAAAACCGCCATAAAAGCCGGGCCGGTCATCGACTTCTACAAACGGCTGCGTCGTTGGCGACTGCTTAGGAAAATAGCTGAGCAAACCGGTTTGGGTGGGTAGCGCAAAACTGTCGTGCAAGGTAGCCGTATAATTATCCAAGCTCCAGCCGCGCCAAGCCAGTAAAACGCCGGCTGTATCGTTATTCCCGAATCCGGCGGCAAACAGGCCTATCCTGTCCTCATTCGGCAGTTGATAACTCAACTGCCCCTCGCCGCCAAATACTTTCAATTCCTCACCGACCCAGGAATTGATAGCGGAATTACTCAAGGTATAAGGGCTAGTCCAGCCAACGCCGGTGTTTTCCATTGAAATCGGCGGCATAAAGGCGCCCAGCCGGCCGTTGAAGCGCCATGCCGACGTGCTGACCGGCTTGTAAAGTAAAATGCCTTCGCTAAGATCTATAGGCAAGTCTTGGCGATCCGAGTATTTTGCCGTCAAACTGCCGGACCAGCTCCAGGCAAATTGTGACTGGATCACCAACGCCGCCTGGCTGAGGTTAAAAATATCGCTGCCGCTCCGGCCATCGGTATAACTGAGCTTGCCTAAGCCGCCTGTCACCCAGCTATTCGGCCCATCCGGATGCGCATACCGTAAATCCAACATACCGCGAATTTGCAGGCTTGGAAATTCATCCGCATCCCCAGGCAGCAAATCAATCGCATGACAGAAAACCGGAACGGCAAGCAACAGCAGGCCGAAGCAGCATCGAATACTTTTCAAGCGAAACTTCATGATATTAATCGTTGCATAAGTTCTTTCACTCCACGCCAAAAGCCGGATAAGCCAAAGAACTATAATGCAAGAATTTATGCAACAATTTATTTTGCCTGAAATTAGAGATTTTTCCTGCATACCGATTCAATCTCTGCTAAGTCGCCACAGCCAGGTCAAAGCTGAATTCCGCACCCTGCCCAAGCGTACTTCGCACCTGAATAACGCCGCCATGCAGCGCAATAATCTTAGCGACGATCAATAAACCCAAGCCGCCGCCGTTGGCTCTGGCTTGCCGGCTTAATGGCGATTCCCGCGTAAACAGCTTAGGCAAAAATTCCGAAGCAATGCCGATACCGCTATCCTTAATGACTATGCAAACCCGCTCCCCGCTAGGCAGACACTCAATGCGCACAAAACCGCCTGCCGGGGTATACCTTAAGGCATTGTCGATTAAATTAGTCAGCACTCTTTCAATCAGGGCTATATCGGCCTTGATCAATGGTAGCCGATTTTCCAACTTGGCTTGCAAAACCACGCCGCGTTTACTGGCGGTCATCTCGTATTTTTGCGTCACATCCTGTACTAACTCCATCATGTTGAAGGTCTCAATTTGCAGTGGCGTGGCTTGACATTCCAGTTTGGCCAGCTCAAACAACTCCTGCGCCAAACGCCCCACTTTTTCGCTCTGCCTGACCGCGATAGCCAAATAGCGCTCGCGCTCCGTATCGGGAACCTGCCCGGCATGTAACTGCATGGTTTCCAAATAGCCATGCAGTGAAGTTAAAGGCGTGCGCAAATCGTGCGAGACGCTGGCGACTAGTTCCCGGCGCTGTAAATCTTGTTCCTTCAAATCGCTCATCTCGGCGGCCATTTTGCTGGCCAGATTAAACGTTTCCGCTAAGCGGCCCAATTCGTCGTCATGCACGACCGGCAAAGGCGCATCGATAAACCCTTCCTTCATGCGTTGCGAAGCTCCCGCCAAGGCCCGTATGGGTTCAGTGATGTTTCTGGCCAGCAGATAACCGCCCAGCAGTATTGCCGCCAGGGCTAAAATCGACAAGCCTAAAATCACATAAGCCAACAGTGCATAGGGCCGCATAGCTTGCGCCAAATCGATCTGCAACACGGCGCTGATAGTCTGTTCCGCGCTCGCCGCCGCCAAAGGCCGGATCAAAACCAATAAGTCCGCGTCCGCCGTCTCAACCCGTTTAGGTCGTTGAAAAGCAGAAATCGGCTGCCGAAAAAATGCATCCATAAAAAACGCCGGCGCGGGATGTTCCAGCGAACTGGTCAAGATTTGCAGCGTATCCCCACTTCGCTCCAGCAAGGAAATATCCGGCGGCAACGCCGACAACTGTTTAAAACTGTTCACCAAACCGTGATTAACCGGAATTGCCAGACTGACCCAACCGATAGTAATCGGCGCCAACACCGGCGCCGTCACAATCTCACAGAGCTCGCCATCCAACATGCCAAACAGCACCGACTGGCCTTGCGCTTCCGCGCCGGCGACGGCGTCCGGGAACATAAAGGCTTGCTGCTGATACCGGCCCGTAGTATCGGCAATTATTTTACCTTGCAGATTGATATAAAAGCCTCTTTGCGCATGTATCCGATAACTGAGGTTTTCCAGCGCCGAGGCCACGGTTTCCTGATCGCCATCGCTGACAGCGTTACGAAAGCCGAAATCCGCCACCAAGATCCGCGCCTCGCCCGCCATTCTGTTACCGTGTTCGGTGAGCTGACGATTAAAAATATTCTCGGCATAGATCAGATTCTGACCGATCTGCTGCACGATATTATCCCGGCAAACCCAATAGATAGCCAGCAAAGTCAGGAGCTGTACGCCAATAAACAAGCTCGAAAAAAACAGCACGATGCGGCTTTGGAAGCTAAGGTTCACCTTTGTAACCCTCATCTTGAAGCGAAGCCGGCGGTTTGCCGCTACGCACTTGGCTTTTAATCGTCAACGATTGCTGCAAGACACTGGTTTGTTGTGCAGTTAAGGTCAAGGGCTGGGAAATCTGCAATTCGGTTTGCACCATATCGGGATGCCAAAAACTAATGGTATAGGCGGCAGGCGGCAATTCCAGCGACCAGCGCCCCGCGTTATCGGATTTGGTAAAATAAGGCGAATCCGTCACATACACATAGCCCAACATCCAATCATGAATATTGCAGCCTAACACCGCCACGCCAGGCATATCAAAACGAATCGGATTTGGCGGCATATTCTTATACAGCTTGATTTCAAAACGTTTGGCCGGCGAAAAAGAATACACATGATGACGAGTGTTATCATGATTAGGAAAGCTGACTTCCGTGCCCGAACGTATCACTAACACATGCGGAATGAACTCCCGATTATGTTGATCCAACACCACACTCGTGGATGCAGCCGCTGGAGAGGGCGGCAAACCTAAAGTTGGGGTAGCAACGATTACCGTATCGGCCAAAGGCCGGCCAGCCTGATCCTTGACTTCGCCCACCACTGTTGCCGCTTGGGCATGCACTGCAAAAACCGCTAAGGCCAAAAAGGTATCAAACCAAGTCCATGCCCTTGGAAATCCGAGTATTACATTAATCAACCGCGGCGCCTTTTGCAAACACACATCCATAAAATCAATTGAACCTTCCGGTCAAGACAATTTAACGCTTATCCCGAACCTGCGGCGCGTAGACAAAAATGAAACAGCGTGCCGCTTTCCGGATTACTAGCTACTTGTATCGAGCCGGCATGTAATTGCGCGATGCGCTTGACAATCAATAAACCCAAACCGATTTGATCATGCCCAAGACTATAACGTAGCGGCGAATCTCGCTCAAATAAGCTCGTTAACAAGTTTTCGGCGATACCGTCACCGCTATTCCAAATTGAAACACAGACTTGATCAGCGCTGCAACTCAGCGCTACCCGCACCAAACCAGCGGATGGCGAATAGCGTAAGGCATTATCCAGCAGATGCGACAACAACAGTTCTATCATGCTAATATCCGCTTCCACTGTTGGCAAACCGTGCTGAAATTCAAACAGCAAACAAATTTGCCGCTCGTTTGCCGCTAAAGTGAATTTCTGCGCCACATCCTGCATCAACTCCTGCAAACAAAAGCTTTCAAACTTCGGCTGTGTATCCAGTGCGTCAAGTTTCGCCAAATCGAATAAACCCTGCGCCAGCCGACCGGCGCGCCGGCTTTGGCGAACCGCAACTTGCAAATATTGCCTAAGCTCCTCAGCCGATAACTGTTCCGATTTTCTCAGCAAGGTTTCCAGATAACCTTGCAGGGAAGTTAACGGCGTGCGTAAATCATGTGAAACATTGTGTAGCAAGTCGCGGCGCAAATCTTGCTGACGGCGGGCATAAGCTTTCTGCATAGCCGCGCGTTTTGCCAGGCGGCTATGATAGAAACTTATAACCCACCCCCCAAACAGTTTGGATATATTCCGGATTAGCCGGATCCCGCTCGATCTTGGCGCGCAGCCGATTAATATGCGAATTAACAGTATGTTCATAGCCATCATGGCTATAACCCCAGACTTGATCCAGCAAGGCGATCCGGGTAAAGACCTTGCCTGGATTGCGGGCGAAAAACAACAGCAATTCGAATTCTTTTACCGTGAGTACAATAACCGAGTCCGCCAACATGACTTGATGAGCAAGCGGATCTATCATTAATTCTCCCATTCTGATCGCGCCGGCGTTGCCTTGGATTTGACCTTGCATGGCGGTAATCCGGCGAAACAGCGCCCGAATTCTCGCCACCAGTTCCGGTACGGAAAACGGCTTGGTCAAATAATCGTCCGCGCCCAGTTCCAAACCCAAGATACGCTGGGTCTCGCTGGCTTTAGCGCTGATGATAATAATGGGTTGATAATGTTCCAGGCTGCGCATTTGCCGGCAAATCTCCAGGCCGTCCACACCCTGTAACATTAAGTCCAACACCAACAAATCATAAGATCTGGCCTTGAGCCGGCTTAAACCTTCACTGCCATCGGTGGCAATCTCGACCAGATAACCTTCATCCCGCAGGTTGATGCTCAACATATCGCCGATATCGGGATCATCCTCAATCACCAGTATGTGTTTTGCTGCTTGCATCATGACTGCCTCTTTGCTTTGCTTAGGGCGTGATTATCTATAAGCGGCGGGTAACTGGCAAATCACTTTTATGTGAAGTGTTTGTGATGGATTTGTGATATTTTGCTCTACAAATTTTATCCAGTCGAAACAAACGTAAGCTAGCCATATCAATAATTAAAATTGAGCGATTATTCCGAGGTATATCATGAACAAACCCAGTTCCCTACTCAAAAAACTTACCCTGTTTTTCTCCTGGCTGCCGTTTGTCGCCTCCGTGCAGGCAGATTCCTTAAAAGTCGGTCAGCCTGCCCCGCAGTTCCAACTTAAAGCTCAGGACGGCAGCGAAGTTAGTCTAGCCTCTCGTCAAGGTATCGGGTGGACAGTATTGTATTTTTACCCGAAAGCCGGGACGCCGGGCTGCACCAAACAAGTGTGTGCATTCCGGGATGCAATTACCGCTATCCGCAAGGAAAATACCGAGGTTTACGGCGTCAGTACTGATGACGTGCCGGATTTATTGGCGTTTCATGAAAAACATAAACTGGGCTTTACCCTGTTAGCCGACCCGGACGCCAAGGTTACCGAGGCTTATGGGGTGAAAATGCCGGTGTTGAAAATGGCAAAACGTTGGACGTTCATTATTGATCCTAATTTGCTGATTCGGCAAATTGATGATGATGTGGACCCGGCGTTGGATGCGCAGCGGGTAGCGGAGTCTTTAAGAAAATTGCAAGCTGGCCCTTTGTAAGTTATTGACTTGCTTAGAGTCGGCATCCATGTCTCCACTACCTCTGAAATCCTTCACCGATCCCAAAATCTCAGGACTTAGCCTTCGAGACCCATAATTGAAACTGTGTGCTAGTTTAAAATGGCTTATCGTTTTTACTTATGATCGGCAAATGGAATAATCAATATGCTTGAATCGTTAAAAATCAAAAACTTTAGAGTCCTTGAAAATTTTGAGGTTGCCAAGCTTGGACGGATAAACCTGATCGTTGGGAAAAATAATTCAGGGAAAAGCTCGGTGCTTGAGGCGTTGCGAATTTATGCTGGGAATGGTCAGGAAACGATTCTGAAGCAAATATCTGCATCCCGTGATGAAACAAGTAATCTAAAAACGGTTTTGACTTTCCAGGATTTTTTTACAGGTAGGGTTTTTCCTGGTGATTTAACCGCTATTCAAATTTGGCCTCAATTCCTTAATAATACTGAAGATGATGATAAAGATTGTTTATTTATAGTACATGGGTTAATCGAAGTTATTACGCCTGGCTTGTTATCTGGTATTGGCTTCCAATTTAAGCCGGGACAGTTTTCAAAAACAATGGGTTACGAATAGCCCGTTCTCTGCCTTTTCTGGGTAGCGGAAGAACACCCATTTCAGCCACCAACCATGAGAACAAATCAGGAAACGTTTGTCCAAACAAGCGCATTGCCGCCGTTGTTCCATCAACCCGTTTGAGTCCGTAGTTATGAATCACCGTCAATGCCCGCAAGCGTTTTTCAGTCAAGCCACGACCATTCTGATACATCTGCGATAGGTAACCATTACGACCATCAACGGCGGAAGAACTGCGATGAAAGTTCCGCGCCATCCACTCCGCCCATTCCAACCAGCGTTGCAATTCGCTTTCCGGCAGGATTTGCTGTGAAAGCATCGGTCTGTAAATTTTGCGCGGCTTGCCGCCAAGCTTGGTGGTATTTTTCCCGCTGCCTAGGGTTTTGAGTTTTGTGCAGTTGCTGATGCCAATACACCGTTGGTAACAGGGTATGACTCAGCCAGTATTGCATTGCCTCATCCACCGAAAGACCGGCTAGAATTTCCATGACCCATAGCCACCAAACTTCCACATTAGCTGCCAAGTCATTCAATTGGTTGCGAAACTTATTCATGGTCAGTTTAGAGTCGGAGATTTCTTGCGATTGAGCGATTTTTTCAAACGCCTGAGCCCGTTTTTCTAGATTGGAAGTCACCTGTTCCGCCCGGTTGGGTTGCTGTGAGGATAGCGAAAATGGATGAACATCTTCGGCAATGCCGGCCAAATTTTCATGATAATCGGCGCGTGTTTCCAGCATCTGTTTGATGGTTAATTCTGCCTCAACGACCCGGACCATTTCAGCAAGGTTGTCATGCGGTTTCTTTTGCAACAGTGCCTCAGCCGTTTCCTGTTGTGTTTTTGCTTGTTCGTGCCGCCTTCCCAGAGTTGTCCCCAACCATTTGCTGATATCCTGCTGCGCATGAAAAACATCGGCGCCCGATTGACAGTCAAACCCGGTGATAGCCAGCTTGATCAAGGCTTTGGCTCGGTCGCTAATGGCGTGGTTAACATCAATACCCAACTCTTTTAGGCGCGGTATCGCCTTCTCAAACCAGGTATCGAAGCGGCGGTCATGACTGATGTCTTCCAAAATCAAATAGCCGGACGACAAATCCATCAGCACCAGGATGAGAAAATCACCAAAAAAGGTTTCATCCATGGCGACTACGGCTGAACGTGGTTGCGCTGAAACACCGCTTTCGCAACGCTGCTGAAATAAGGGTAACAGGCTTTCCATCCGGCTCAATTGCTGGCGCAATGCCGATGGCGATATGCCCACATGCGTGTCAATGCGAATCAGCTTGAAAAATCGCGATAACTTGTCGGCTCCAACATGGCACTCCATACCGAAGCTGTACAGAACTGCAACCATCAATAGTTTTAGCCAGGCTTCGCCTGCTTCGGTTTCCCATAGGGCAGATTCTGGATGTTGATTGCGTTGGGCTTGCGCTTTTTGCTGCCGATGGACGCTACTTTTAGATCGATTGACCAGCACAGCCAATTGTCGAAGACTTTTCTTGCCACAGACAACCAGTTCATTGATAATCGAACGGTTCGCTGTACGGATTCCTTGTGTCGTTTGGTTTTTTTATCATTAACTCATGATACAGAAATCAGGAATATGCGGCAAGCGCTTGATTTTGTCCCGGTTTAAGTGGGTAGCCTCTGGTATTGAAAAGCCTTTTTTTAGATTAAGTCCTCCAAATTCTACAGATTTAAATCTATCAAGCGATAATCGAAGACCAGCACTTCAGATTTTAAAAGGTAAAAATGTTTTATCAATTATTTACCTGGATGAAGCGAATGCTATGAAAGCTAATAAGCCATACTATGGAAACGACACAATACCTTGCAGCGTCATACCAACCCAGTTTCTTTCCCCGGATCAATTAGTCGGCGAATGGGACAATATGGATGATATTGAGGATGAGGATATTGTAAAACAGGCTATGCAAATTATTACCCCTGAATTTGAAAACTTAAAATTTGTTGGAAATAAAGGCAGCCAGCGCAATGCCAAGGTAAAATTATCTAGCTTCCCCAAATACGTTCCACTAAAAAGCTTGGGCGATGGCATGTTACGCATTTTACAGCTGTCTCTAAAATTGGTTTCAGCCAAAGGCGGCTTTTTGCTGATAGACGAATTTGAAAACGGACTGCATTACAGCATTCAGGAAAAAGTTTGGACATTGTTATTTGAAATGGCTCAGAAGCTTGACATACAAGTGTTTGCCACCACCCATAGTTGGGATTGCATAGAAAGTTTTGCCAAGGTTGCTCATGCCCGCCAAGATGTACCTGGGGTTTTATTTCGGATAGGCAAAAGCGCAAAATCCAGTGATCGTGGACGGGTGATAGCAACGGTTTATGATGTGGATGAATTGCAAACCATCACGCAAGCTGAGATGGAGATCCGCTAATGGCGGAAATTAATAAGCTTGATTCTGGAGTCCTGTTAGTCGAAGCCGAATCGGATCGTGGTTTGTTTGAACAGATTTTCAAGGCTTTTCCCTTAAATCCAAAAATTCAGGTTGCCTGCCCTCCGGATTTAAATCCGAAAGGCCGCAACGGTAAACAGGCAGTTCTAAACCTAACCTCATTACTCTTAAAAGACCTTGCAGATGCAGAGGCAGGCGGACCAAGTCGATTGGCAGTCGTTCTGGATGCCGATTATGCGACTGGGGGTGGTTTAGGTTTTGGTAAAACTCTAGAACAGTTTGCTGAAAAAGTCGGGTATCATGGCTATATATTCGTTGACGATATAAATGAAAATGGCCTTATTTTTCGGCATCCTGAAGCTTTGCCGGATATTGGTCTATGGGTAATGCCGAATAATAACAGTGATGGCATGTTGGAGGATTGGCTTAAGGCCTGTGTGCATGAAGACGAGCAAACACTTTTTAATCATGCCGAAATGGTAGTCGCGGCGCTTGAGCCAAAAAAATTCAAACCCATACATCAAACTAAAGCAGAAGTCGCATCTTGGCTGGCTTGGTAGGATGAGCCGGGGCATGGGCTGTATCAAGCACAAAGGGCGAGTTTATTGGATGAGTCGAAACCGCTTTATAATCAATTGGTTGATTGGTTAATGAAAGTCTATGTGTAAGCCTGCTACATAGCCCAACCATCAGTCCTATTGATCTGATGCTATGAAGCTGGTATTGAATGCCGGTTTTTGATAGTTGCGAATTGGTGCTATCGACCCGTTGCGGTCATTGGGTTATAAATTCGAATGTCGTCCTTAGTGCCTATTTCGATCATTGATGATGCAAAAAAATTAAATAGCGAGGATACATCATGGAATCATTCGAAAAAATAAAAAAAAGCGTCACAGAGTTAATTGGGGATTTCCAGTTGAATCCGTTCGACTATCTTTATGAGCGAGATATTCAGGCCGCACTGTTCTCGAAAGCATATTCAAACTTCAAAGATGAACGCATAAGCATGATCGGCAAGTTCCATCCTGCCGAAAATTACCCAGCTGATGGAATAGTGAGGACAATCCCCGTGAAGTGCGAGTATCCAGGCTCACAAAAATTTGATATTGCAGTAATTGATGCGAACAGCATCGAGTCTTTTGATTTGGTTAAGGGTAAGACACTTGGGTGGAAAAATGATAGATTCTGGGAGCAACCCGTCTGTGCAGCCATTGAGCTGAAATTTATGCAACTTGGTGATAACGAGAAAGATCGAGTTGTCGGATTTCAAAATGACATTAAGAAGTTGGAGCAGTTCGGCTTAAAGTTATGCGAAAATTCAAACCGAAAATTTCTCGGAATTTCAATGCTGTTTATCCAGTCCTATGCCCGTCATCCTGAAATATCTTGGGAAGATATGCGCGCACTCAAAGGAGTTGATGAGGTTGGCAGTGGTATTTATGGGGCTATCATTAGCCCATCAAAAATTTCTTGGTTCGAGCGGGTGCAGTCGATAAAACTTTCATAGCCGCTCAACACAGACATTAAGCGTAAATGACAACCAACCATTCAGAAATCAACCACAGAGGTCGGCAAATTGCCGTACTCCGACGTTCAAAACTAGCATTTCTGAATTAGCGGTCGTTTTCAAGTCGAAAAGCCTGGTGGATTTCATCGAAATCCACCAATAACATCTGTTTTAGACGTGACAGAGATTATCTTTGCTGGAAAATCGATTTAAGTAATAACAAAAAGCCATTTAACAAATCGGCGACCTTAATTCAACGAGCATGAAGGCTAACAAACTAAGGTTTTGGAGTCGGTGAGGGTGTCAGAGGTATAGGAGGCAGGACGCCGACTTAAGCTACATGGATGTATTCACGCGTCCTCTGACACCCTCACCGATTCCAAAACCGTTGGATGTAGGTAACTTAAATTGAATCTGTGGATTATAAAGGCCAACTTCAAAACAGTTCCTATTTTGATTGATGGGTAATTATTCCAAACCACGTTGAAACAAATAAAACCCAACCTGCCCAGCCGTTTTATTTTTCAGCAAGCGCCAATTCCCCGGCATATCCGCCAAAACCAAATTCCGCTCCGCCTCGACATAGATTTTGGCATAATCCGCCAGCCAGGCTTGCGCCTCCAATAACTGACAAGTCGGCGCCACCCGGTTTTCACCGAAGGGCGGATCAAGGAAAACCAGATCAAATTTTTCAGCTGGCGATTGTAAGTAGCGCTCAACGGGGTATGGTTCAACGCTGATTTGCTCGGCCCCCAAAACGGCAATGTTCTCTCGCAGTTTTTGACAAGTGGCGGCATGGTTTTCCACCAGCACCACTTGTTTAGCACCTCTTGAGGCCGCCTCAAAGCCCAAAGCACCGCTACCGGCAAATAAATCCAAACAGCGGCTATTGGCAATATCGGTTTGCAGCCAGTTGAACAGGGTCTCCCGGACTCTGCCCGGCGTGGGCCGCAAGCCGGGCGCATCGCTAAACACGATTTGCCGGCTGCGCCACTTGCCGCCGATAATCCGCAGCTTACCACTCACTTTATTTGCCGCCTACCGTGACAGTTTGCAGCAACTCCGGCCTTACCCGGCGTTGAAAAGCGGATTTGATGTCTTCGGCAGAAACCGCTTCGACTTTACTTTGAAACACATCCAGATAATCCAGCGGCATCTGATAAAAACCTATCATGGTAATGTAATCGCTCAGCTTGCTGTTGTTATCAATCCGCATCGCAAAACCGCCGGTGATGTTTTGTTTCGCGGCAGTCAGCTCGGCGTCACTAGGTCCTTTATCGATAAAATCGTGCAAGGTGGCGTTCATTACTTCCACGGCTTTAGCGGTCTGATCGTTACGGGTTTGCAAGCCTATGGTAAACGGTCCCTGTCTATACAAGGGCGCAAACTGGCTGGATGCGCTATAAGCCAAGCCGCGTTTTTCCCGCACTTCGTCAAATAATTTCGACACCAGACTGCCGCCGCCCAGAATATAGTTGCCGACATACAAAGGGAAATAATCCGGGTCCTTACGATACGTACCCGGCAAACCTGATAACACATGGGTTTGCGTCGAAGGAAACTCAATATGCTGTGAGCTGGATTGCGTCGGCATGGTCACCGGTGGAATTTCCGCCGGTTTTTCGCCTACCGGCAAATCATGCAACAAAATTTGCGCAGTTTGTTCCGCTTGCTCCCGGCTCAAATCGCCGACGATAACCACAATCGCATTGGCGGACACATAGTACTTGCGATAAAACGCCTGCAAATCAGCCACGGCAAAATCGCTGACGGTTTGTAAAAAGCCGTCTTCCGGATGGGCATAAGGGTGATCGTTATACAAAGCTTTGTGAAACGCGATGCTGGCCAGAGCGCCGGGCGACTCTTCCCGATGTTTTAAGCCGGCCAGGGTCAGATTTTTTTCCCGCTGAAAATCACTATCAGTAAAAGCGGGATGGGTTAAAACCACTTGAAAAGTAGCCAAGGCCTTATCAAATAAGGCTTTGTCGGTCAAGCTGCGCAGGGATAGCCAAGCCATATCTTCGGAAACCCCATTAGAAAACGTCGCGCCGACCGATTCAAACCGGGTCGCGACTTCATCGGCGCTCCAGTCTCCTGAACCGCTGCCCAGCAGGGAGGAGGTCAACGCGGCAAGCCCGAATTTGGCTTCATCCCTGGCGCTGCCGGCATCGAACGTCAGGCGAATATCCACCATAGGCAGGGTCGGAGTACGGATAAAATACACCCGGCTGCCTTGGGCGGTTTGCCAGTTTTCAATTTTAACCGTCGCCCAACTTGTTTGGCTAAGGACTAGCAGCAGTAAACCCAAAAGTTTAAAAATCATGGTGGCCTCCTTGCAGTTTGGCTGGTTTTGGCGCTTCGGTAATGGGTTGTGGCTCAAGATAGGCAATCGTCAGCTTATCTTCATTCAGATATTTTTGCGCCACCTCCCGCACTTGTTCGGCTGTCACCAGATTAATGTTTTTCACATATTCATCGGCTTTTCGCCAGCCGACACCCACTGTTTCCAGCATTCCCAACTCCATAGCCTGATAAAAATTCGAATCTTTCTGGTACACGTCTTTGGCTAAGACTTGCGCCTTGATGCGCTGTAATTCCTCGCTGCTGACCAAGTCGGTCTGTAATTGTATTACCTCGTCTTTCAAGGCGTATTCCAGATCATAGATGCTATGGCCTTCCGCCGGCGTCGCTTCCAGCGTAAAGAGTTCCGGCATTCTGGCGCTCATGTCATAACCGGCGCCGGCGGAAACCGCAATTTCTTTGCCCCGGATGAGCCGGGCGGGCAAGCGGGCGCTATTGCCGCCGTCTAAAATCCCGGACAACACTTCCAAGGCATAAGCTTCCCATTGCGGTTGCGCGGTTTTCAACACCGGCGTTTTATAGCCCAGCATTAAAAACGGCAGTTTAGCAGGCGCTTTAACGGTGATTTTTTTCACGCCTATTTGTTCGATTTCATCTTGCGGCTTCATAGGCTTGATAACGCTAGGCTGCAAGCCGGCAAAATATTTTTCCGCCAGTTGTATGGTTTGTTCCGCATCGACATCGCCGACTACCACCAAGGTGGCGTTGTTGGGTGCGTACCATTGCTGGTACCAGGCCTGCAAATCTTCTACTTTATAGTTGGCAATATCGCTAGGCCAGCCGATCACCGGATTCTTGTAGGGACTATTAGCAAAAGCGGCGGCGTTAAATTGTTCCTGGGTTTTGGCGCGTGGTTGGTCGTCGGTGCGCATGCGCCGTTCTTCGGTGACCACTTGCAGCTCTTTGACCAGTTCCTCGGCTTTTAAATCCAGGTTGCGCATGCGATCCGATTCCAATTTAAAACTGATTTCCAGGCGGGATTTTTCCAAAGTTTGAAAATAAGCAGTGTAGTCGCTGCCGGTAAAGGCGTTTTCCTGACCGCCGTTTTCGGCAATAATCCGGGAAAATTCCCCGGCTGGATATTGTTTGGTGCCCTTGAACATCATATGTTCCAACATATGCGAAATGCCGGTAATACCCCCTGGTTCATAACTGGCGCCGACCTTATACCAAACCTGGGAAACCACCACCGGCGCCCGGCGGTCTTCTTTGACTAAAATCTTCAAGCCATTGCTGAAAATGTGTTCATGTACTTTGCCGTTCTCGGCATGCGCCGGCAGAACGAGGCAAAGCAGCATCGGTGCCGCAAGCCTATAATTCATAAATCCCTCGTTAAATTGCAAAATGATCGCCTGTGACGATTTTAATAATCAAAGGTTCACTGGTATTCTATATGTTTACAGCTGTTGAAACTATTCGGAATCGAATGACAAATAAAATTGGCGCATTTCCTTGGAAAAATTATTTAGCCCTCTGCAAGCCCAGAGTGGTTGCGTTAATCGTGTTTACCGCCATTGTCGGTATGTTATTGGCGGTGCCCGGCATGCCGCCGCTGGACAATTTTTTCTACGGCACCTTGGGCATTGCCCTTGCCGCCTCGTCCGCCGCCGCCATCAATCACTTCATTGATCAGAAGGCCGATGGCGAAATGAAACGCACGCAAGCCCGGCCTTTACCCATGGGCGATCTAAGTTCCAGGCAGGTGCTGAGCTTTGCTGCATTTATCGGCATAGCCGCTATGCTGATACTCATCATCAAAGTCAACATTCTGACCGCCTTCCTGACTTTTTTATCGCTGATAGGTTATGCTGTCATTTATACAGTTTTTCTGAAAAAAATGACTCCGCAAAATATCGTTATTGGCGGCGCGGCAGGAGCAGCGCCACCGGTTTTGGGTTGGACAGCGATCACAGGCTTCGCGCATCCACACGCACTGCTGCTGTTTTTAATTATTTTCGTTTGGACGCCGCCGCATTTTTGGGCTTTGGCCATCGCCAGACGCGAGGAGTACGCCAAAGCCGACATCCCTATGCTGCCGGTCACGCATGGCGTTGAATTTACGCGTTTACAGATTTTGTTGTATACCATTTTGTTGCTAATCACCACCTTGCTGCCTTACCTGACCGGTATGAGCGGACTAATTTATTTGTTGACGGCGATAGTGTTAGGCTTGGGCTTCATTTATTTCGCCGTGCAAATGATGCGTAAAAAAGACAATAAAACCGCGATGCGCACCTTCGGCTATTCGATAATTTATCTGATGCTAATTTTTGCCGCCTTGTTAATTGATCACTATATCCCGCTGACCTTGCAAGCATTGGTATAACTATGGAAAACCAGGAACATCCATTTGCCGAATTCATAAAAATTTTAGGTAAAGGCAAAAAAGGCTCGCGCCCGCTTACCCAAGATGAAGCCTACCGCGCCATGCAAATGATCCTGGCCGATGACCAAGTGCTGCCGATACAATTAGGCGCATTTCTGATGCTGATGCGGATTAAAGAAGAAACCTGCGAAGAATTAGCCGGTTTCGTACAGGCAGCCAAACAAACCATAACAATACCGACACAAACCATACAGGTAGATCTGGACTGGTCTTCCTATGCAGGCAAACGCCGCCACTTACCCTGGTTTTTGTTGTCTACCTTATTGCTGGCGGAAAACGGCTTTAAAGTCTTCATGCATGGCGCCGGCGGCCACACCCAGGGGCGGGTTTATACCGAAAATGTCTTAAACGCTTTGGGAATTGCTGCAGCTGCTTCGCTGGCGGAGGCGGAGCAACAACTGACTCGAACCAACTTCAGCTATTTGTCTTTGGCGCATATTTGCCCGAACCTGTATGACATGATTAATCTGCGGCCAGTGATGGGTTTACGCTCGCCGGTGCATACCTTGGTCAGGCTGTTGAATCCATTCAATGCCGAGCATAGTATTCAGGGTATTTTTCACCCTAGCTACCGGCAAGTGCATCAAAAAGCCGCTTTGTTGCTGAATCAGCCGCACATGGCCGTGTTAAAAGGCGAAGGCGGCGAAACCGAAAGGAATCCGGATGTAGAATGCTTAGTACAAAGCGTACACAATGGCGAACTCAGCGAAGAAACTTGGCCGGCCTTATTTACGCATCGGCACATGAAAGCCGAAGAACTAAATCCCTTGCACTTAGTCCAACTCTGGCGTGGTGAATTTCAGGATGAGTTTGCTGAACAGACTGTAATTGCTACTACAGCCGTGGCTTTGAAGCACATGGCAAAAGCCCGGACGCAAGAACAAGCGCACGATCTGGCGCAACAATATTGGACTCAGCGCAATAATCAGCGTTTTTAATTCGCCAAGTTGTTTTAGAGCATGAAAAACAAATATTTAGTCATCTCCAGCCTGACCCTATTATCGGCCTGTGCAACGATTCCACCGAAAAATCCGGAAAATATTTGCCAAATCTTCCGGGAAAAAGACGACTGGTACCAAGCTACGTTAAATTCCTCGCAACGCTGGGGGACACCGATTGCCGTGCAAATGGCGATCCTTCATCAGGAATCCAGTTTTGTCGCCGACGCCCAACCACCCAGACCGCTGATTCTTGGTTTTATTCCCTGGTTTCGTTCCAGTAGCGCTTACGGCTATCCGCAAGCCAAGGATGATACTTGGGCGGACTATCAACAAAAAACCGGTAATCATTGGGCGGATAGAGAAGATTTTGCCGATAGTTGCGACTTTGTGGCTTGGTACTGCGCGATCAGTCATAAGAAACTCGGCATTCCCAGCTCGGATGCCAATAATCTGTATTTGACTTACCATGAAGGACTAGGGGGGTATCAACATAAAAGCCATTTATCCAAACAATGGTTGCTGAATACTGCGCAAAAAGTCAATGCCCGAGCCCTTCGCTATGATGCACAACTTTCCTCCTGTAAACAGGAGTTTAAATTCAAAAACTGATAAAATAATTCTTTATAATAACCAATAGGGAAAACTCGTGAAAATCACTCAACCACGTTTTATTGCATCTTTAATCGCTTTTTTGATAGGACTTTCCATGTCTTCAATGGTCAACGCTCAAACCCCGGAAGAAAATAAAGCCGCAGGCATTGCTTTTCTGGCTGAAAACGCTAAAAAACCGGGCATAGTCACCACCGCCAGCGGTCTGCAATATCAGGTGATCACCGAAGGCTCCGGCGCAACGCCTGGCCCAACCGACAATGTCACTGTGCATTATCAAGGCACCACCCTAGCCGGCAAAGAATTCGATAGCTCTTACAAACGCGGCGCTCCGGCCACTTTTCCGTTAAATAGAGTGATTGCCGGCTGGACCGAAGGCTTGCAATTAATGAAAGAAGGCGGAAAATCCAGACTGTTTATTCCCTCTAATCTGGCTTATGGCGAACGCGGCGCCGGCCGTGATATTGGACCAAATTCAGCTTTGATTTTTGAAGTTGAGTTGATCAAAGCCAAATAATTTTTGACCTACATTCGGCAAGCTACTTAGGGTTTGCCGAATATAAAACGGCCTGCTGCATTTTAACGCATGGCGTCAACCTGCTGCTATGCGTTACAATGGTTTATTACGTTTCCCAAAACAGTAGTGTCTGATCGTACAACTTTTATCGAAAAGGACAATTGAGTATTTCAAAATGCCGCCCAACCCTTCGACAAGCTCAGGGCGAACGGCATTTTGAAATACTCAGCACTGTTTTATTTAGATATAAGCCAGGTTAGCTTTGTAGTATGCATAAATCAGCAAGTGCTGATTTGAACTTCAAGACTAACCTCATTAGCGATCTGTGCCCGCCAGCCACAATCCGTTTTGGCTGGGCGGTGTTTTAATTCAGCAGCCACTTTAATTGCCAAAGCCAAGGCCTGCGGCACACTTTACCGTTTATTTCCTCAACCTGCGAGCAAACCATGTCCGAAAATATTTCTAATAATGCCCTGATTCTTGCCCTGTTGTCATTGAACGGTGAGATTGCCATTCAAAAAGAATATCTGGAGTCTGAAGATATTCCGGAAGAAGACGTTGCCGATGAAGAAGAAGTCCTGGAAGACCTGGAACAGGCCTTCATGGAATTTGTCGATGCCTATAAAGCCCGCGCCAAAGCGGATAGTACACTACCAAGTGTTGATGAACTGCTGGCTGGAGAAGTCTAAGGCATGCTTGTGGTGTACGGCATTAAGAACTGTGATAGCGTAAAAAAGGCTAGAGCGTGGCTGGAAACCCGGCACATCGAATACCGCTTTCACGACTATCGCAGCGATGGCTTGGATGCCGTATTACTGCAATCCTTTATTGATAGACTGGGGCTGGATACGGTTCTCAACCAACGCAGCACCAGTTGGCGGCAACTCAGCGAAGCACAAAAATTGGATTTGCATGCTGAAAAGGCTTTGCAACTGATGTTGTCTACGCCCGCCTTAATCAAACGTCCCATCGTCGATACCGGCGATAAGCTTATCGCCGGTTTCAACCCTGAGTTATATCCTACACTGCATGAGTGAAAGTTTAACCCTGTTAGAAACGCTGATACGCTACGAATCGGTAACCCCCAACGATGCCGGTTGTCAGGATTTACTGGCAGCACGTCTAGAGAAGCTGGGGTTTAGTGCTGAACGCCTGGATTTTGCCGACACGCAAAATATCTGGCTACGCAAGGGTGAGCAAACCCCGCTATTTGTGTTTCTCGGTCATACCGATGTGGTTCCCACCGGCCCTTTAAGCGCCTGGGAGTCGCCGCCGTTTGAGCCCAGCATTCGCAACGGCAAACTGTTTGGGCGCGGCGCGGCGGATATGAAAGGTAGTATCGCGGCGTTTACGACCGCCTTGGAACGATTTTTCGACCAGCATCCGCAACCAAAAGGTTCAATTGCCATCTTGTTGACCAGTGACGAGGAAGGCATTGCTACGCATGGCGTCGTCAAAGTTGTTGAGGTGCTGGAACAGCGGGCGGAAAAAATCGACTGGTGTTTAGTCGGCGAACCGTCCAGCAACAAAGTGTTGGGTGATGTAATCCGGGTCGGCAGACGCGGCTCCTTGTGCGCCAAGCTTACCGTTTTCGGTATGCAAGGTCATGTGGCTTACCCGGAATTAGCTGATAATCCAATTCATCGCTTCGCCCCGGCCTTGAAAGATTTAATTGCAGAAGTGTGGGATCAGGGCAACGCTTTTTTTCCGCCTACCCGGTTGCAGGTTTCTAATATCAATGCCGGCACCGGCGCAGAAAACATTATTCCCGGTGAAATCGAAGCGCTATTCAATTTGCGATTTAGCACAGAACTAGACGAAACAAGCATCAAAACCCGTGTCCACGCTATTTTGGCTAAGCACGGCTTAAACTACGATCTGCAATGGCGTTTGTCGGGCAATCCGTTTCTCACTGCGCAGGGCGAGTTGATTGAAGCCGCCAAAGCGGCGATTAAATCAATCTGCGGCTTTGAGACTATAAGCGACACCGGTGGCGGCACTTCCGACGGCCGTTTTATCGCCCCTACCGGCGCACAGGTGATTGAGTTGGGGCCGTTGAACGCCAGCATCCATAAGGTAAACGAACATATAGACCTAAAGGATCTGGATATTCTTAGCAACATCTATGAACAAATTCTAACTAAGCTGTTAACCTAAGCCAGCGGAGTAAATCATGCACAGCCACGAAATCGACTATAAAATCATTGGTCAGGATATACAACTACTTGAAATAGAATTGGATCCCAATGAAACCGTGATTGCCGAAGCCGGCGCGATGATTTATATGGAACAGGACATTGATTTCGAAACCAAGATGGGGGATGGTTCCGGCGGCGTGTTCGACACCTTGTTCGGCATCGGCAAGCGCATGCTTACCGGCGAATCAGTATTTCTGACGCACTTTACCAACAAGGGCCAGCAAAAGCGCCATGTGGCGTTTGCCGCAGCTTTTCCCGGCGCAATTGTCGCCTTGAATTTGGCGGAATTAGGCCAAGAAGTTATTTGTCAAAAATCCGCATTTTTAACCGCCGCTTTAGGGACGAAATTAGATATTGCTTTCACCAAGCGCCTAGGCAGCGGATTTTTCGGCGGTGACGGCTTTATTCTACAAAGACTGCGCGGCGATGGTTTGGCATTTATTCACGTCGGCGGCACAGTCATCCGCAAAGAGTTACACAACGAAACTTTACGTCTGGAAACCGGCTGCCTGGTCGCCTTCAGCGGAAATATTGATTACAACATTGCGCGGAGCGGCGGCCTGAGAAGCATGTTGTTCGGCGGCGAGGGGTTGTTTCTAGCAACCTTAAAAGGCACCGGCTCGGTTTGGGTACAGAGTATGCCGTTTTCGCGCTTAGCGGATAGTGTGTTGGCGCATTACCAGCCGGGGGAGCAAAAGCAGGGATAAACTAACACGCTTGGATTCAATACTGGATATGTCCTTAGCCTGCTTGCTGCTTCCCAGCCGCTTTCCCATACCCTTTGCGGATAGCCTGCGCCAAATCATGCACCGCCATTGCATAATACGTGCTGTTGTTATAACGCGTGATCACATAAAAATTCGGATGGCCGAGCAGATATTCGTCATTACTGGCGTGTCTGAGCAATAACAAACGCAAGGGATAATCGATATTTGCCGCGCCTACCGGCTCTATGCCTGCCTGTGTCAGGCGGCTAAGCGTATATTCATGATCCAGGCCTGGTTCCAAACTTTGCAAACCTGCGGTGTCCTTGACATGGGCGGCAGATAAGACCGGTTTACCTGCTTGCCAGCCGTGCTGCGCAAAATAATTTGCGACACTGCCGATAGCGTCTTCCGGTTTCCACAAATCACGGCGACCGTCGCCGTCAAAATCCACAGCCCACTGCAGAAAGCTGCTGGGCATGAATTGGCCTAGGCCCATTGCACCGGCAAAAGAGCCTATTGGTTTGGCTGGATCCATGCCTTCATTGCGACTCATCAATAAAAAGTTTTCCAGTTCGCCCCGAAAATACTCGCCACGCCGCTGGTAATCGAAACCTAAGGTGGTCAACGCATCCAGCACCCGGTGATTACCGACATAACCGCCAAACGTAGTCTCCACGCCCATGATGCCAAGAATATATTCCGGCGGTACGCCATATTGCTGGCTGGCCCGCTCTAGAGCGGCCTGATGTTTTTGCCAAAAGGCCACACCGCCGCTGATATGTCTTTCGTCGACAAATTGGCTGCGATAGCGAGTCCAACCGCCGACACTTGGCTTACTCTTTAAACTTTGGTCGGATTTAGCCAAATAATCCAAAGTCCATTGCTTACGTTTGGCTTGCGAAAACAGGCCGTTTAGGTACTCGCGGCTAAAACCGTGTTTCTGCACCATCTGCTGAATAAACTGAGTCAAAGCCGGATACGCAGCGTAATCACCGCTCACTACTGCAGCGTTATAGGCGCCGCCGGCATTGCCGCTTTCTATCGCTGGAGCCGGTTGCGTAGGCGCTTGGCTTGGCTTTACAGCTAAATTTGCATTATCGACGGTTTTTTCAGGCTGACCTGCACAACCTGCCAGCCAGATAACAACAGATAATAGGCAACGAAAACGTAACCCGGATTTTAAACTGTGTTTGTACATCTTTGCTCTTGACCTTTCATTTATGTAGGGAACCGCTTTCTCTATCTGTTTCTGTTAAGCGCATTTCATGAATATCAAACATGCCATGCTCTTCGCCAAGTTTTATCATTAGCCGGACTTCGTTACGCGAATCCGCAGAGTTGAGGGCGTCTTCGTAACCAATTTTCCCGGAAGCATATAAATTATACAAGGCTTGGTCAAAAGTCTGCATGCCTTGCTCCCTGGAGCTTTTCATCAATTCTTTAAGTTTATGTACTTCGCCTTTGCGAATAAAATCCGCAGCCAACGGCGTATTGAGCAAAATTTCAATAGCCGGATAACGGCCTTTGCCATCCGCGCGCTTGATCAATTGCTGCGCCACAACACCGCGTAAATTCAGCGATAAGTCCATGAATAGCTGGTTATGCATTTCATCCGGAAAAAAATGTAAAATGCGGTCTATAGCTTGATTGGCGTTGTTGGCATGTAAGGTACACAGGCACAAATGCCCGGTTTCCGCAAACATGATAGCGTGTTGCATGGTTTCACGGGTTCTGACCTCGCCAATTAAAATCACATCCGGCGCTTGGCGCAAGGTATTTTTCAGCGCCACCTCATAAGACTCTGTGTCCAGACCGACTTCACGTTGCGTCAAAATGCAACCGATATGTGGATGCACAAACTCAATTGGATCTTCAATCGTAATGATGTGGCCGTTGCTATTTTCGTTGCGATGCCGGATTAAGGCCGCCAAAGTAGTTGATTTACCTGTGCCGGTGCCGCCGACAAACAGCACCAAGCCACGTTTATACATAATCAAATCTTTTAGAATCGGCGGCAAATGCAATTCTTCGGTACTGGGTATTGTAGTTTCAATACGGCGGAGCACCATACCCGCCGAATCCCGTTGGGTAAAGGCGCTGACCCGGAAGCGTCCCAACACAGGCAAGCTCAAAGCAAACTGACATTCTTTGGTGTTGTCAAATTCGTCTTTTTGGCGCTGATCCATAATGCTGTACATTACAGCCAAAGATTGCTCGGCCGTCAATCTATTCCTGGAGACCTCAATAACCTTCCCATCAACTTTCATAGAAGGCGGCTTACCGGCTGTTATGAATAGATCGGAGGCTTTTTTTTCTACCATCAACGCCAGTAAGGCCTTAAAATCCATACGTTCCTCCATTAACGAAACAAGTCTTTATTCACGGCTTTTACCATAGCCGCTTTAGGAGTAATCAAGCCTTTATCTACCAGTTCTTTTAAATTCTGATCAAGCGTTTGCATGCCGTCTCTACGCCCGGTTTGAATTGCCGAATACATCTGCGCTACTTTGGCTTCACGGATCAAGTTGCGGATAGCCGATGTACCCACCATGATTTCGTGCGCAGCAATCCGTCCGCCACCGACTTTTTTTAACAAGGTTTGCGAAATAACAGCTTGTAAGGATTCTGATAGCATGGAACGGATCATGTCTTTTTCTGCGGCAGGAAATACATCAATAATCCGGTCTATGGTTTTCGCCGCCGAAGTGGTGTGCAGCGTACCAAACACCAAGTGCCCGGTTTCTGCGGCAGTCAGCGCTAAACGGATAGTCTCCAGATCGCGCATTTCGCCAACCAAAATAATATCCGGGTCTTCCCGCAAGGCGGAGCGCAAGGCTTCGTTAAATCCCAATGTATCTCTGTGCACTTCCCGTTGATTAATCAAGCATTTTTGGCTTTCGTGCACAAATTCTATTGGATCTTCAACGGTGAGGATGTGCGAGTAATCGGTGTAATTGATATGGTTGATCATCGCTGCCAACGTGGTCGATTTACCGGAACCGGTGGGACCGGTCACTAAAATCAAACCACGCGGTCTGGTACAGAGTTCTTGAAAAAATTTGGGGGCGTCCAGTTCCTCTAGAGTCAGCACTTTTGAAGGAATGGTACGAAATACCGCTCCCGAACCACGATCCTGGTTAAAGGCGTTGACCCGAAACCGCGCAACGCCAGGCAAGGCAAAGGAGAAATCGGTCTCCAGAAACTCCTCGTAATCCCGGCGCTGCTTATCGTTCATGATGTCATAGATCAATGCATGCACTTCTTTATGATCTAAAGCCGGGATATTGATACGGCGAATATCGCCATCGACTCGAATCATCGGCGGCAGGCCTGCCGACAAATGTAAATCCGAGGCTTTGTTTTTAACGGAAAAAGTTAATAATTCGGCAATGTCCATGGTTCAATTTCCAGGCGGTGAAAGATAATTAACTTGGACAAGAATAGCTAAGGAAACGCTGTTTGCACAGTGAGCCCTTGTAATCGAAGCACATACTCTTAATAAAAAGCGAAGCAATTATAACCCTGAGTATGGTCAACTTTACCAGCCAAAGTTTATTTATGCTCACTGGCCTGAGCACAGCGAATGCAATAATTGGCGTAAGGCAAAACACTCAAGCGCTCCCGTTTGATCGGTTCGCCGCAATTTAAACATACCCCATAAGTGCCGGCGTCTATTCTGGAGATGGCCTGCTTGATTTTCTCGACTTCAGTTCGGGCGGCATTGCCTAAGGCATCCAGCACTTGATCATTTTCGGTTTCGACGGCTTGCTCGGAAAAGTCCTGTTCCAGCGGTTTCTCAATATGCCTGACATCATCAGTGATCTTCCCCAGCCGCTCATCCAACTCTTCCAGCATATTGATTAATTGATAGCGAATTTCTTTATAGTCTTTCATAAGTCTCTTTGCAGCGAAGCTGCGATGATAACGAGTTTAGTGCTAGCGCATAACCTATTAATTTCTTATTGTTCTATCCGGTATCCCATACAATCCTGAGTAACGCCATAGAGTTGTTTATATTGAGAAACCTAAGCCGGCAACAGCATTGCTGCCTGTCATGCGTTTGTCATGCAGGACTGTTATTCTGCCGCTATTATGAGCGTAATTATAAACTTTTCTCCTGAGTTGCGGACCTGGATTCTGCACAATCTTGATCGCGGTTGCGCCGCTCAAGATTTAGTGGACAGCATGGTCGCCCAAAAGTTCGAACCACAAATTGCGCAAGAAATGATTGCCGCCTTCAGCCGCGCTCGGCGCGAGGGTATTGAACCGCCGACAGAAGCAATTGAGATTGATTCCGGCCTTGACGAATATCGATACGAGCCGCCTAAACTTGCGTCCGGCTCAGTGATACGGACGGCTGATAGGGAAATTCCTGTATTGCTGCGTCTTGAACGGCCGATTATAGCATTGCTGGAAAACGTTTTGAGCGCTACGGAATGTGATGAATTAATCACTTTGGCGCATCCACGTCTGCAGCCATCCACTGTGGTTGATCCCTTTACCGGGTTAGATAAAATTGCCGAACACCGTGATAGTGAAGGTATGTTTTTTGCCTTAAACGAGACGCCTTTCATTGCCAAACTGGATAGGCGCATATCCGAATTAATGAATTGCCCTGTTGAAAATGGCGAAGGCTTGCAAGTATTACGTTACGGCAAACTGGCTAAAAACACCCCGCATTTCGATTTTCTTCAGCCCAGCAATCAAAAAAACCGCGATTCCCTAGCCCGTAGCGGGCAACGTATCAGCACTTTAGTAATTTATTTGAACACTGTCGAGAGTGGTGGCGAGACAGTTTTTCCGGAATTAGGCCTAGCTATATCTGCCAAACAGGGCAATGCCGCCTATTTTGAATACGGTAATAGCCTGCGGCAGGTCGATCCTAAATCGGTGCATGCCGGGGCGCCGGTTTATGCCGGCGAGAAATGGGCGGTCACTAAATGGATGCGTGAGCGGCGGTTCGTACCGGCCTGATGCAACCGTCCGTGAAGTGAGACTTGCAGCCAAAGACTGCAAGTCTCAACAGCTTAATTATCCCAAGGATAAACAGGAACCCAAGATTTTCCATCTAAACGAAACTGCTGTTTTAATTGCATAGTCCCTTCACCATTTACTACCAAGGCCAACATGGGGAAAACTTTTTGTATCTCTGGGTCGTGCGTCCATTTTGCCGCCGCGATTTTAAAAGTGTAAGTCGCCGTCGTCACTTGGGTATCTCCCTGAGATTGCAGTTTATCCCAGCGCACTATTTTATTCAAACTAAGCTTGCCTGCGCAAAAGTCCTGCATATGCAGAATTTTTTTACCGGCGGCGGTCGTGACAGTTTGCTTAGGCAGATAAAACGCTTTGCCTGCTTCGGTCAAAGTATAACGCTTTACCGGCACCGACAACTCGGTATCGCCAACCTTACGCATTGCCTCGGCATTGTCGGCGGCTACCAGGCCCAGCTTTTCCAGTACCGGCATTTGCAAAGCATCTTTGGTTTTTATGGCAAACTCAGTCTCGCTGACATCAATCGGCCAATCAAATTTGCCTAGGCAAAAATTACCTTGTAGCGCCAGATATTTTTCTAACGCAGTCCGCATGCTTTTCTGATCCGGCTCGTTTGCATTTTTAGCAAACGCAATATTGGATAAACATAAGAGCCCTAAAGCAATCAATAGCTTCGTTTTTACAGTATTTCGTGTATTCATAACTTCTTAAAAATCAAATCGTTTACTCGGCGGCATCACAAAAATCGACTTGGACAACAGGCTGCGCAGGCGGCACATAACCGTCGGTCAGCGTATTCAAGAAAGCCTCCAGGTCCTGTAATTCGCAATCCTTCATAGCCGGTGTACTTCCTACCGGTCTGCCGTCCAAAGGCACTTGCGTATCAATATTGCCACGATAGACATTAGGCAAGTCATTGAATTTTTGCACCACGCCGTTAACAGTTGGATACCAAAGCTGCGGACTGGTATCGCGGGTGTTGTACCATTGTAAAACCTGACTGAGAGAGTTGAATACGCCATTATGGAAAAATACATTACGAGTGGCGACGTTACGCAAAGTTGGGGTTTTAAACATGCCGCATAATTCGGGTGTGCTGAGTGGCGGATGATCGGCGCGATGGCAGATTCCCAAATCGTAGGCAGTCGGCAAGCCTAATTTCGATGTATTGGCGGGGATTTTAGTGTTGCGCGGAACGCCGATGGCCTCATAAGAAAAATCGGTAAATGTCGCTTGGCTGCCGTTGAACCCAGGGCCGCTGTAATGACAGGCATCGCAATTTCCTCGGTTCGGATCGATGTAAACCCGAAATCCAGCATATTCGGCTGCGGTTAAGTCGCCGCCGATTTTGTTGGCGGCATACAGATCAAATTTACTAGTGTAAGGATGGAAACTGACATCTTCTATTTCATATTGCTGTATTGCAGCCATTGCATTATTAAAAGCGGTTTGTGTGTCAGCAAACGCATTAGGGCCAAAGGCCTGAATGAAGAGATCGGCATAGTCTGCAATTTGAATTTTGTTGACGACATCAGCCACGCTGGTGTTCGCCATTTCGATCGGGTTCAACAAGGGGCCAGAAGCTTGATCAGCCAGAGTATCCGCTCGGCCATCCCAGAAAAAACCACCGCCCGGACCAGGTTGGCTAACACCGTCCGGATTCACGGCTTGATCAGAGTATGGCGGCGTGTTGTCTTTGTAAGTTAGCGAAGGTACTGTACGAGTGCCAGGTAAATTCAATTTCGGACCGCCTAATTGAACAGCCAAAGTATTATTGGCTGATTGAGCGTAATGATTATTATCATCATGGCAGGTACTGCAAGACATTTGTCCCGAGGCCGAAAGATTGGGGTCGTGAAACAGTTTATCGCCAATTTGATCCAGCAAACTCGGGGTAGAATCGGCCTGGGCGATCATGGGCGCTGTGGTCAGTAGGCCTGTCACCAGCAGTATTAAAAACGTCAAATTTTCCAGCCTTTTAAGATTACGATTCATGGCAATGTACTCAAAAAAATTATCAACCGCCCGATCTTAACAAACAAAACAGGACGACACCCAATAGATATCGCCCTGCTATTGTTGCTAGGACCGCATAAAGCACCGACAGTATTACACTGCCGGCGCTATCAGCTTATTTAAGCGACCAGAGATTGGTTTGCGTCGCATCAGGTCCAGTTTGCGGTTTTGTACTTGAACTGATGTCTGAAGACTGTTTCTCGACATAGTTGGCAGGAATCACATAAGCATGGTTCATTGGACGAACCGAGTCAAAGTGGGTATCCGCGCTATTGGCGTATTCAGGCAGATTCAACAGGTTAGCTGCAATGAAGGCTTGTGTGTATTTTGAACGGTTCATGTAAGAGCCGTCATTGTCAGGATCGGCCAGACCGAACATATTCTGCAAAGTACGCACAAATGAAAAATGGCTGTAGTAATCGCTATCCACCAAACTTGCAGGCGCTGTACCTACACCGATAGGCGCCGGCATCTGATTGGTTAGCACACCGAAAATACTTTCGCCATGACCACGGTTACCGTTGGAATAGTTAACGATCGAAGGATCACGTGAGTATGTGCCATCCGCATTTTGGATCATATTTTCAGCAACAGTGCTGTTGCCGGGATTCCAGCCGCAGCAGCCGTTAAAGCCGGAAGTAGCCGTACCTTCGTCGAACATGATAACGATAGCTACGCGTTTAGCCGGGTTGGTCCAGATAGGCGAAGCCTGGATTTTTTTGATTACGTTATCGGTATAATTATCACCGCGGGTGATGATGGCATTGCCGCTGCAATCACTGGCAGAGACATTATTTGTTGTACTTGGTGGAACGTGGCCTTGGACTGTAATACCATGCATATCGTCACATTGATCAGGGACAACGAAATTCAGGTTACCAATGTCGCCGCTTAACAGATCGCTACCGAACTGATCGAGATTATAGTTAGCTGGAATTTTGTAGTCGCTGCTATTCAATAAATTAGCGTCCCATTGACCGCCACCCAAAGTACGGTTGCTCGAAAAGAACTCAGGCGCACTACGCACGTTCTGATACGCCATACCTGGATGATGCTTGGTTCTATAAAGTTGGGAAGGTAATGGCAGAATCAGATTTGTATTGCCGATGGTGCCTAAGGGGCCGCCGGAATAGGTGTTATCTTGAGCGGTTACAGCCGGATCGGCAATCGAATCGGTACGTGGATCTTGACCAGGATTCATGGATTCGTTGTAAGTTCTCCAGGTCATGCCGTTGCTGGTAATAGCGTTGAATAAATTAGCACGGCCAGTGATGTTGTGATTAGTAATTGGAGCAGAACCACAAGAACCAGGAACAGTGAAAGGCGATACACCTAAGTTTTCAATGCCGGCTAAGTTTGCAGATGTAGGAATCAGTAAATCCTGCACAGCATTTGCGCCCGTAGCGCCGCAGTTCCATTGGTTGTCGTCGGTTATACCCCAATCATCAGCACCACCCAGTGCAGTATAGTTAGGTTCGCTAGGATTGCCGGTAGCGAAATAACTGGTGAACTGGTTGCCGCTGTTCAGGTAGCCATTGATTTTTGGGGCATAAGGCGAACCTTTGATGGTTTGAGTACCTTTGTTTTCCAGCATGATGACGAAGATATGATCATAACGCGGAATCCCTTCAATATTCATCGCCGCTTCTTGGGCTTGCGGGATAGTGATGGCAGGGCCTGTAACGCCGCCAAACGGTACCAATGGCGCGTTAGCTATTTCAGATGGAGTTGTCACAGGATCTTGACGATCCACCATTTTTGCAGCCAGCGTCCAACGATTGGTCAAAATCGTTGATTCAGTCAGCATGGCTGTTTGCGCAACCGGGTCGGTGATGGTATTAGGGTCAGCCAAAACCTCGGAAACTTCCACGCCCAACCGGCCGGCCAGTGTTGCTCTCGCCGCAGCATAAGACACACCGTCATTTTCCATAGAACGTAATACTTCAGTGGTTAATGGCGTAACAGCAATACTAGTGATAGTTCCACCGGCGCGGGTATGCTCGGAGACGCTGGCGGCAGTGATTGTATCAGTAGGAAGCCGGAAAACGGTTCTGGAGGCAACCGGATTGCCGTTATTGGTGGAAGCGGTTGAAATTTCAGCCACCAAGGGAGCTAGCGTCGCACCAGCTATTTCAAAATCACCGTTGCTAGCTGTCATCCCATAAGGCTCGCTTGCATCGCAAGCGCCGTTACCGTTCAAATCGAAACACACTTTAGCATTTTGGTAAACAGACGCTACCGTGCTGGAAGGCGTGGACATACCTGCCACGGCAGGAGTTTGATATGGGATATTGGAAACAACCGGCGGGTTGAAATAGCTGCCGGCAACCACGCCTTTAACCACAACCGCGGCTTGAGCGCCAAAACTACCGGACAGTAAAACGCCGGCAACCGCTAATGACAGCAATGAACGTTTTACAGGCAATTGCCCGCCTGTATGAGAAACTTTTTGCATGACAAACTCCAAAGAAAATTATTATGGGTTACTTGAATGTTTGGGTAATTAGACTGACAGACGGCGGCCGGCAGCCAGAAGCACGCCCAGACCGGAAACCATCAAAGGCAAGCCGGCTGGTACTGGAATAGTGGCCGGAACTTGAACAGCAGCGACATTCCATGTGCCAAGCGCAAAATCAGTATCAGCATTGTTAGTCAGAGCGTTTAAATTAACCGCAGAAACCTGAATGCCGTAGGTTGGATCGTTGGTAAAATAAAACTCATTGGAGAAACTGTTTTGGCCGTTAACTGTCGAAAAATCTGTATCGGCAAAGATAAAATTATTGTTTGCAGCGACAGTGGATACCACCGGGGTGCTGTCCCAATTTAATGTAGTTGGATTCCAGCCGGCAACTATCAATGGTCCGGTGAATGCAAGGCCGTTAAAAGTAACTTCGACATTCTCTACGTTGTTGATTAATGTGCCGTTTTGGACGCCTTGAAAAGAACCGGCGACCAATTCGCCATCTGTAAATGTATAAGAAAAGTCGAAAGTTGTTTGATCAGCGTTTGCCGCGCCGGTAGCAAAGGTCGCCAAAAGTGCAGCGGCTGTTAATAATTTTTTCATTACGATTACCCTATAATTTTAAAGTGTTGGATTAATGGTCTAGCAGGTTAATTTCTCTTTGGACCTAAAACATCGATCCTTATGGTGCTTACGCTGACATTCTATGTAGCTGGACGCAGCACCTAGAGCCTTTTCACAAAAACGCTCACATTATTGATAAAAAAAATGTCGATTCAGTGACAGTTTTGTAAATTCTTTATGAAAACTCGGTTCGTGTTAACAATAATCCTGATCCGCATAAGTCTATAGGCTGATACATTACATTAAGCACTTTGCAGTTCAACATAGCTGACCAGTTATTTTATGCCTGGTAGGAATGCGGACAAAAATGTTAGAAAGCATAAAAAACCAGCTACAGATCATTAAGAATTCAAGCGCCGACGTGCAATTGCCGCCAACAAACCCAGACCTGAAAGCATCATGGGTAGGGCTGCAGGGACTGGAACGGCGGTTACTACTGTCCACGAACTATTGGCAGGAAAATCCAGATTACTTAGCTGAATTCCTGTGCTGTCTTGGATATAGCCGTCATAAGCTAAAACATTTTGTCCATAAAAGGGGTCATTAATAAACACAAAGCCATTCATCCAACCAGTGTTTACAGCAAGATCGATGTCGGCAAAAGCAAAGTTATTTAGGGCGGCATTAGCAGAGACAACTGGGGCTATAGTGTCATCATACGATGAAGTGGTAGTGTTCCACCCGATTGCGGTTAACGGACCAATTAAAGCAACACCATCGAAAGACACTTGGATAGCGGAAATATTGCTTATCAAGGTGGTAGCAGGATCCAGAGTGCCGGAGAACGAACCAGTAATGCTATCAACGCTGGAATAGCTTGGCGTTAATGGATCTTGACTGGTAAAAGTATAAGAAAAGTCAAAATTATCTGCGTTTGCAGTGCCGGTAGTTAATGTCGCCAATAAAACAGCGGCTGTTAAAATTTTTTTCATAGTAGTAAACTTTTAAAAGTGTTGGTAAATTAATCTGTTAGCCGATTTTTTCAGTAGGTTTTTATTTCTGCCCAATGGCGTTCAAGATTTGACCCTAGGCGCTCAGAGCAAGGCACTTAGAAATACTTTTCATAAACACTTTCACATTCTTCATGATTAAAATGTCTACTTGATTACAGTTTTATTAAATATTTGTGTCAATACATTGACTGATAACACAACAAACCAGGTGACTTAGTAATAAAACACTAATTAATTTTTGCATACCAAACCGCGATTAGTCGTTTGTGACGTGAAGATTGACTCGAACTAAGTTCGTTTGCGAACTAAACTTACAGCAATGCTCCGGTTCAGAGCTAAGCTCTTAACTTTATTATCTCCTATCATATGCCCCTAACTTTAAGCCATTCGTTAAGTAAACCCAGCCTGATTTTCCTTCTGATATCAATAGGACTGATTATGCTGCCACATGGTATACACTTACCCAAGCCGTTATTTGTATTCTTTTTTATATTGTTAGCTTGGCGATTTTCCGGTATTTGGCGCAGCCACTGGTTGCCAAATAGACTGATTTTGTTGATCCTGACCAGCATCGGTCTAGGCCTGCTCTATAGCCAACACCAGGGCATGTTCGGACGTGACGCCGGAGTATCGCTATTTGTAGTGGCGTTAGGGCTTAAGTTACTGGAGATCCACGGTAAACGCGAAATTTATTTGGTGGTGTTTTTGGCCTTTATAGTCGCAGCTTCGCAATTTTTATACGAACAAAGCATTTTGATGTCGGCATATATTTTGCTGGTCTGCACGGTATTGCTGGCGACGCTGATTGTCGAAAACAGCCTGCATGTTAAAACGCCGGCCGCCTTAAAGTCAGCAATCATTATAATTCTCCAAGCCCTACCGATTGCGCTAGTAGTTTTCGTGTTATTTCCTCGGCTTGAAGCACCGCATTGGCTATGGCTGGAAGATCAAAATCGAGGTAAATCCGGCTTAAGCAACACGCTGGAGCCTGGTTCCATCAGCGACTTAAGTCTGTCCGACGAACTGGTATTCAGGGTCAAATTTAATGGTGAACTGCCGCCGCCCAATCTGCGTTATTGGCGTGGGCCTGTCTATTTGTTTACCGATGGGGTGCGCTGGATGACGCCGTTCGATTGGACTGGGAAAATCTATGCGTATGGCTACAACAGGGCGTTGAACGACTACAGCCCGGAAGTTAGCGGTACTGCATATAACTATACTCTGTTAATGGAACCGCAAAAACAAGACTGGGTATTCGCGTTGGATCTCGCAGCACAATTCGATCCGGCTTTGCATCGCAATCAGTTATTACAGTTGCTGACCAACAAAAATCCCGGCGACAGAAACGAATATCAAATTAGCTCATTTCTACATTACAATACCGGTCAGTTAAGGAAATCCGAACAAAAAGATAGCCTGCAACTACCTGAACCGGTTTCGGATAAAATTTTTGCTTTGCTTAAGCAATTACATGGCTTCGACGCTGAACCGGAGATCTTTATTCGAAATTTGCTTAACTATTTCCATCAAGAAAACTTTCATTACACGCTGACGCCACCACTCATGGCGGAGCGCCCAATAGAAACTTTTTTGTTTACAAAACGTTCCGGTTTCTGTAGCCACTACGCAACAGCGTTTGTGTATTTGTTGCGGGCAGTTGGGATACCAGCACGGGTCGTAGGCGGCTATCAGGGCGGGCAAGTTAATAAAATCGGCAATTTCTTGGAAATCAGGCAAGCTGACGCGCATGCTTGGGCGGAAGTCTGGTTAGACGGCAAAGGCTGGGTCAGGTTTGATCCGACGGCAGCCGTGGCCCCGGAGCGAATAGATCACGGTGTAAATATCGATTTACAACTTGCCAGCGGCGCAGTGAACTTTAGTCCAATATCTGATAGTTACCTGTTGTCCTGGTTAAAACAGAGCCGGCAGTTATGGCAGAGTATCGATTACAAATGGCAACGCTGGGTGATTAACTACAACACTGACAGCCAAGCGCATTTTTTGTCGGAACTAGGCATCAAGGACTGGTCGGCGCTGGCGGGTTGGTTGAGCACCTGCGTTGCCGGGATTACGCTGCTATTGAGTTGGTTCATACTAAAAAACCGGAAAATCGCTCAAGATAAGACACTTCAGGTTTATCGGCGCTTTTGCCGGAAAATGGCTAAGGCCGGGATAAAAATAAAGCCCGGCGAAGGTCCAAAGTCGTTTTCAGAGCGAGCGAAAAACCAACGGCAAGAACTTGCCCTGCAAATCGACAAGATAACCGAAATTTTCATCCGGCTGCGTTACGAACAGGCTGCCGGGGCAGGAGATTTGCAATTGTTAAAGCAATTGATTGCTGAATTGCGGGTTTAACGCTTATGGTTTAGGCAAAACCGCAGTCGTAGCTGGAGTAGCCGCTGGAAGAGGTACTTCATCTGCTGATTGCGTCGGCTGCACGGCTTGTTCTTTACTCTGTTGTGCCTTTTCCTGCTGCAATTGCTTATTGCCCTCGCCAAACATAACCATACCGGCCATAAAGATAGCCCCGGAAATGCAAACAATAGCAATACGGCCCGGTTTTTCCATCCATAACAATATCCATTTGGGCTTTATCATACCGACAATCAGCACAATTAGAGAGATAGCCAGTACGTTGAAGCTATAATAGATCATAGTGTTCATGAATTTTGTCCTGTTTCCTGCAAGTTAAACATCGGTACATTATTAACAAGCATGCAACAGTTTGCAATCAACAAAAATCTACCGCATTTTTCAGTATCCAGACTTAGCCATTTCGGCATATTTTTAGTTTGCTGTTTTTTTGGTAAAGATTCAAGCAAAACAGCATCTTTCAGTAAAACTTGCTGCTTATAAAACCTGCCTAGTCTTCGGCTAATCCTCCGCCAAAGACCAAAGCAATTCCTAAGATTTTAAGCTAATTTCCTACGAAATGAGGCCAAACCTAACAAACCGGAGGCAAACATTAATAATGATGACGGCAAGGGAACCCCTGCTGGCGAAGTAATAGGGGACACACTCAAGGTATTAATTGCTACACCTGCCGCATTGTCAGTTAAAACTATGTTTTGAAAAAAGACTGAATCGTTTGCAAGATTTGGCGCACCGTAATAAACGTCTAGACCCAGATTCGTACTGGCGCCACTAAAGGTATAAGTGACTTGCTCCCAGGTCCCATTGATTGTGTCAGGGATTTGCGTAACACCAATGCTACCGCTGCTATAAGGCGTATCAGCAAGTATCCAGCCATAATTCGCCGTATTGGCGCTGGCGTTAATCAGTGCTCCGCAGCCGCTGGTTTGCCCGCAATTCCCCATTAAATCAAAGGACAGCGTAAACGAACCGGTACTTGAAGTAAAAGTGGTCAATGTGGTAATGGCATTGAACGTATTAAAAGTCAGCGCATTACTACCGTCAGGCGCAGTAGTAATGAAGCCGCTGCTGCCGGTAGACCACTGACTTAAATCACTTTGACTTTGCAGCGCATCTTCAAACAAAGTTGTCGCTAAAGCTGAATGGCTAAAGCCGGAAAGACCCGCAAGTGCAGTGAAAGCAAGATGACGCATTTTTAGTTTCTGGCCCTTTTTAATGTACATAATAGTCGCTTCTTGGATTAAGTTTATGATAGTCCCAGTACTTATGTAAATTCTGGGCGTTAAAATTATTTGCAGAAAACAACTCATCTGCATGTATAAACCTTTTTTTAACTAAAAGTTTTAATTTTCTTAGTTCTTAATAAGTTGAAATTTATTTGCAACCAGGCATTATTTTTTTGCTTTTTAAAAACATGGTTAATTCTCGGCATTTAGCTAGCTTGCGTCTATTGTACGAAAGTAGTATTACAGGAATGCCCGAGCTTTAAAGTTCACTATAGCGAATAAGAATACTTGATTACTTGATACAATGCGCAAAATTTCACTATGCCAACTAAAACACTATGCGATTGTTATTGGTAGAAGACGACAACATTTTAGGTGACGGCTTAAAGGCCGGTTTGACTATGGAAGGATATGCTGTTGATTGGTTGACAGACGGCCAACTCGCAGACGAAGCGCTGAAACTTAATACCTATGATTTGGTGGTTTTGGATCTTAATTTGCCGCGCATGGACGGCATGAGCATCCTAAAAGCCATGCGTAAACGCAAGGACAACACCAAGGTTTTGGTATTGACCGCTCGCGACGGCGTGACTGACCGGGTCGCCGGATTGGATGGCGGCGCGAATGATTATGTTTGCAAGCCCTTTGATCTAGCGGAAATTTGCGCCAGACTGCGCGCTTTAGTGCGGCGTCAGGATGGCCGCAACTTGCCGATCATCGAACATAAAGGCGTCAGTATTGATCCTGCCGCCCATCAGGTATTTTATCAGGGGAAACCCATTGAGTTATCGCAAAAGGAATTTGAAATTCTCAGTTTTTTGTTGAGTCATCTCGGACAAGTCGTTTCCAGATCCAGGCTGGAAGAGACCTTATATGCTTGGGGAGCGGAAATAGAAAGCAATGCAGTTGAAGTGCACATACATCATTTGCGCAAAAAACTGGATACCAACCTTATCCGCACCATCCGCGGCGTCGGTTATATTATCGACGAAAATTGATGGCCTCCCGATTGCGACTGGCGCCACGCTCGCTGAAAAAACAGTTACTGTTGTCTTTATTGTCTTCCTTGCTCGTAGTCTGGGTGGCGACCGGTTATTTGAATTACAAACTAACGCGTGATGAAATCACCGAATTGTCCAACGCCGAACTGGCGCAGTCAGCGCGGGTAGTACAGGCCTTTGTCGAAAACATGTTGCGGCAGCGAGCCTTAACTAAACTCTGGGAGCACGATAAAAACCCGGAATTGTTTGATATGCCGATACTAGGGTATAAATACGAACGAAAAATCGCCTTTCAATTGCGCTCAGTCAAGGATGGCGTGATATTACGCTCGGAAAGCGCACCGGAATTCGCCTTATCTCTGACCCGTAACGGCTATAGCGAAACGACCATACGCGGACAGCTATGGCATGTATTTAGCCTTAGCAGCGAAAACGGTGATTATGTGATACACGTCGGCCAGGGCGATGATATCCGTCGGCAGTTGGCGGAAACCATTGCCGGCCAACAAGTCGCAGGTTATTTAGTTGCTCTGCCGGTATTAGGTATAGTCATTTGGTTGATTGTCAGCCGCACCTTAATGCCGCTAAATCAGCTTAAGCAAGAGCTATCCAGTCGTGAGGCCGAACATCTGCAAGCTTTGTCGACCCATAATTTGCCGGAAGAAATGTTACCGGTGGCCGAGCAAATCAATACCTTGTTTGTATTGCTGGAGCAGGCCTTTGCCAATGAACGCAATTTCACATCGGATGCATCGCACGAGCTGCGCAATCCCCTGACCGGCATTTTACTCCAGGTAGAGGTCGCACAAAAAACCGATGAGCCGGAAGTACGAAATCAGGCGCTTATAAAAGCGCAACACGGCGTTTCGCGGATGACGCACATCGTGGAACAATTGTTAACTTTATCCAGAGTACAACTTCATCATGCGGCAATTGACAAGCAATTACTGAATATCAACCAAGCCTTGATTGCGGTGATCGCAGATATGGATCATGTTGCCTATGCTAAACATATAGAAGTTGAATTGCATGGCGCTGAAGGCCTTCTTATCGAAGCGAATCCAGCCTTGTTCCATACCTTGCTGCGTAACTTGCTGGATAATGCCATTAAATATTCCCCAACTGGCGGGCGGGTAAAAATAAAATACCAAATACTGAAACAAAAATTATGGCTAAGTGTTGAAGATAGTGGTCCAGGCGTTTCCCAGAGTGACTACGAACGCATCTCCCAGCGTTTTTATCGTTGCGTCGAGACCGCCGGCAGTGTTGACGGCAGCGGCCTCGGCTTGTCGATAGTGCAACGCATAGTCAGCCTGCATAATGCAGAAATTTCGTTCTCCAAATCAGTGCTCGGCGGCTTAAAAGTGTTGTTAAAGCTTGATCCGGCCCAGGTTTATCCTGAAAATGCATACGCCGGTTCTGATTTACCCGCCGATATGATCTAATCTGCAGCTTTTTTAGATGTGAGTAGCAAAATGCCGGATATAAAGTCTGTCATGCAATATAAACCGACCATTATGCTGGCTATCAGTTTTTTCCTAGCGGCTTGTGGGCAAATTTTGCCACCGCTGGAGGAGAGAAACCCGCAGATTAACATTGCCTACCCGATCCCAACTAGCCTTGCTAAGCTGCAAAATATCGACAGTTTTGACGTGTATGTCGACCGGCAAACAGTACATGCAGTATTTACTTCAGCAACCAGCACGGCAAAACAGCCATTTATAGGCTATCTGCATTCCGAAGATGGCGGTCGGCATTGGTCCGAACCACAGATGATCAATAAATTCTTTAATCAACCGGTAGAGTCCAAGTCGGGAAATGATATACAGATTGCTGCTTCCGGAACAAATCTGCTGGTGATCTGGCAAGTCAGCGGTGAAATACCCGGCATGGGACCGCTTTTGACAATCTTTTCTCAGGATGGCGGCCAAACCTGGCAAAAAGGTATGAATCCTACCGGCAGTGATACCGATCAATCGCACCCCGATCTGACTGCTGACCATGCAGGCCGCTTTCATCTGGTCTGGCTGGATGATCGCGATGAAAACGGCTATCAAGGTTTACGTTACGCCCGATCATTGGATGTAGGTCAACATTGGGACCAAACACAAAGCATAGATGCCTCGACCTGTTCTTGTTGCTGGAACCGGCTGCTAGTCTCGGCGGATAACACTATCAATGTTCTTTACCGGGATATGCAACCCCGCGACATGGCCTTTGCGCAATCTATAGACAACGGTTCAAGCTGGCAACGAATGAGTACTGTCGGCGAGTTCAACTGGCAGTTCGATGGTTGTCCGCATAATGGCGGCGGACTCACCCAAGCTGAAATAGGGGATTTGCACAGCCTAGTCTGGACCGGAGCGGAAAATCGGGTCGGGCTATATCATCTGCAGTCGGCTGACCGCGGCAAGACTTGGAGCCAGCCACAAGCCTTTGGTCCAGGGACTACGGGCTTTCATAGCGATATTGCCGCCTTGGATGAAAACCGGGTGGCTGCGGTTTGGGATGCCAGCGGCCCGGAAGGCTCTCGCGTTTATTTATCCGTTTCAGCTAATAATGGCAGCGACTGGTCGGCTAATCGGCAAATGTCGTCGCCGGGCGTCTCGGCCGCGTTTCCGCGTATCATAGCCACCACTAACGGTTGGCTGGCAATGTGGACGGAACAAAAATCCAGAAATTCCAAACAATGGCTATCGGCCGTCATTCAATGATTTTACTACCCAAAGAGATTGTCATGCATAACCAAAGCATAAGAAAAATAATAAAACCTGCATTTTTAATCGCTACTTTATTGAGCCCTATTTCGGTATCTGCGCATGCTATTTTAGTTAAATCGCAGCCAGCCAAAGACGAAACCGTGCAGGAGTCGCCCAAGCGCATCGACTTATGGTTTAACGACGCAGTCAGAAGCGAATACAAGGCCTTGGCGGTCATAGACAGCACCGGCAAGCGCGTCGACAACCACGATGTCGAGCAAACCCTCACCGACGGCTCAAATATTCACGCTAGCGTACCCAATTTGACCCCAGGCGTTTATACCGTACGTTATCGGGTAGTTTCCGAGGATACGCATATCGTTACCGGCAAATTTGAATTTACTGTCAAACCCTAGCGCCTCATGCGTCGTAGACCCCGAACCCACTCCAAATTTTGAACCATCACATATCATGAAAAGTCTACAACCAAGCATTTTCCATATCACTGCACTCTGCTTTTGCAGCTTGTTATTAATCAGCTGCGACAAACTCGGCTTAGACAAGCTCGGCTTTAATAAGCCGAAAACCAATGCGCTGGGCAATAGACCAGACCTTGACTGTATCATAGCCAACGATTTTTACGCCGTGCATTTTAGTGCGTATATTCAACCCAACAAGGGCGAGCAAAATCCTGATCCGAAAGCGGCATTTGTACCTTACTGTCAAAAAATCCCCCGCGCCGGTAAAATGTTTTTTACCGCTGATCTAATTGATCGCGATATTCGCGCCACGCCGATAGGTATTCGTCTGGTTGAGGTTGAAAAAACCGGCAATAAAGCCCCGGATGATTTCCGGGAAATTCGGACTATTACCGAAATACCTGCGAAACTCTATCCACGCGGCGCAGTTGAAGCGCAAGCCGAAATCGATAAAAATGGCGATTATTTATTATATTTTTTGATTGGCGAGGCAGTAGAAGAGGATGATAAGTTCAAGGTGCCGTTAGAAGTCGGCGTCGATCCCAACGCGATGCCATTGCAAACTATCGCTTTAGCCGGTGGTGGCGTGCTAATACTATTGGTACTAAGCTTTTTGCTTTTCCGCTACACGTTTAAGTCTAAAGCAGCGCATGACAAAACTCACTAAGCGGGATGGTCTAATGAGATTTTTTCTTGTCCGTACGCTATGCGTCTTGGTTTTGCTTTTACAGTCAGCCGAGGTTTTTGCTCATGCCCCAGGCCTTAGTTCGGTGGATGCAACAATAACCGGCGCTGACGGGGTCAATGTCAAAGTTACTTTTGCTTTGCAAGATATTGAAGCTTTCGCCCCTATGGACAGCGACCTGGATGCGGAAGTTAGCGACGCTGAACGCGACGCCGCTAAACCCAGTATTGCGAAATTGCTGGCGGAACAACTACGCATTAACATCGATGGGCAGGATTATCCGCCGCAGTCAGCAGGGAAAGTCAGTTTTGATGAGCAAAATAACGCCCATGTCGAATTTCATTATCCAGCAGCAGCCAAACAGCAATTGCTTTTGCAATCGAAGTTTCTAGCTTTATTACCTGACGGTCACCAACAATATGTCACTATCAGGAATGCAGACAGTAAAATTATCACGGAAAAAATGCTGACCAGGCGTGATAATCAAATCAGTATTCCATTAACCGGCATAGAAAACCAGACAAATGCGTCAGGCTCACACTCGCTATTTACGGCTTTTGTAGATTTTCTCAAGTTGGGCGTGGAGCATATTCTCACCGGCTATGATCATCTGCTGTTTTTGTTTGGACTGTTGGCCGTAACACATAGTTTTTGGCCGGCCATTAAGATCATCACCTTTTTCACCATCGCGCACTCGATAACACTCGCGTGCGCCGGACTTAACATCATCGAGTTGCCCAGTAGCTTTGTAGAGCCATTTATTGCCGCTACCATCATTTATGTCGGCGTAGAAAACATTATTCGCGGCGATCATCCCAAAGGCCGGCACTGGCTAAGCTTCGGTTTTGGCTTGATTCATGGTTTTGGTTTTGCCAGTGTGTTGCAGGAAATGGAAATCTCTTCCGGCAATACCGGTATCTTGATGCCCTTGTTGTCTTTCAACCTGGGCATAGAAATCGGGCAAATCAGCGTGGCGGCTATCGTGCTGCCGCTGATCTGGCGGTTAAATAATAAACCGGAACTTGCGGAAAAATTCCTGAAAATTTGTTCCTTATTGATCAGTCTAGTTGGCGCTTATTGGTTATTGGAAAGAACCGTTTTGTAATTAATGAAGTTCGGTCCTACAAGGGAGAAACCAAAAAATGATGTATTTGAATGTCGATCATTTGCGGCGCTGCATGCAAACATTGGATTCTTCGTTGACGCTGTACCGAAAAGCAGAGCCTGACAGTATTGATCAGGAAGTATTTCGAAACGCTATTGTTAAAAGTTACGAATTAACTCAGGAAACGGCTTTCAAACTTCTGAAAAAAGCCCTAAAAGCCTATGGTCATATCGGTAAAAAACTTGAAGCAACACCGGTTAAAGATATACTGCGACTCGCTGCTGTCCATGATTTAATGACGCTAGAAGAAGTTGAGCGTTGGTTTCGTTATCGCGACAATCGTAATAACACTGCGCATGATTATGGGGCGCAATTTGCCGACCAGACCTTGGTGCTAATCCCCGATTTCTTGCAGGACATCGCCACGCTGGCCAATGTTTTGGAGCGCAAACTAGGCAAAGGTAGCGAAGATGCTGACAGTTGAAACATCCCGTTTGCACCTCCCCGAGCGTTACCTGCGCATGGTGAAGGAAATTTTGCAAACACATGCCCCGGAGGCTGAGGTTTGGGCTTATGGTAGCCGGGTCAACGGTGATTACTACGACGCCAGCGATTTAGATTTGGTGCTGCGTCAACCGGACGATTTACATCGCAGACAAAAAAATCTGGACGATATTATTGAGGCGTTCTCTGAAAGCAATCTGCCCATCCTTGTGCAATTAGTCGATTGGGCTGCTATTCCTTTAGCTTTTCATGATGAAATTCTAGAAAATTATGTGGTGGTTCAGGGTGTCGCTCGATTATTAAATCCATAAGCTTTACAACTCACCAACCAAGATAAAAGTTGCCCAGTAATTTTTTGGCCTCTTGCAATACTTTAATTAACACTATACTAACAACCCTCCGCGTCAGAATAGTTGTCGCCAAACAGTTTGAAAGAGATGCTGGAGTGTGACATAGGCGGCATTTTTGACACGAAATCCCAAAAAAAGGCGTATTGCGTGTGCAATACGCCTTTTTTAGTCTAGAGTTAAGATTATAGTTTATCAGCGTTATTGCTAAGGTACTCAGCGACACCCGCTGGATTAGCATTCATGCCGGCATCGCCTTTTTTCCAGCCTGCCGGACAAACTTCGCCATGTTCCTCGTGGAATTGTAGGGCGTCGATAACGCGAATCATTTCGTCAATGTTTCGGCCTAAAGGCAGGTCGTTGACGACTTGATGACGAACTATACCGGATTTATCGATCAAGAAGCTGCCGCGGTAGGCAACACCGAAATCGGCTTCAACATCGTAATCTTTGGCGATGCTGTGTTTAATATCAGCTGCTAGAGTATAACGAACCGGCCCTATGCCGCCTTGATTGATCGGCGTATTGCGCCAAGCGTTGTGCGTGAAGTGTGAGTCGATGGAAACACCGACTACCTCAACGCCACGGCTTTTGAATTCATCAATACGATGATCAAAAGCGATCAATTCGCTTGGACAGACGAAGGTAAAATCCAGGGGGTAGAAGAAAATGACGGCGTATTTGCCGCTAATTGCTTCGAAAAAATTATAAGAGTCGACGATTTGTCCGTCGGCTAGAACCGCAGGAACTGTAAAATCAGGTGCTTGCTTGCCTACTAATACGCTCATTAAATTTTCTCCAAATGTACTTAAAAAACAATAGGTTAATTTGCTGTCCATGCCTTCATCCGAAGGCAGATGGGTATTCTACACTAAATCACTTGGTATTATTTAAGCAGAGAGGTAAAAATTTACTTGCGCAACTGACAAATTCGCGTTAATTTGTAATCCGTAACTTACACAAAAAGGGTGACTCGTTGTTCCAATTATCAAATTTTATCGGTAAGCGAGTTTTTTTATGTTCATTTCTTTTGATGATGACGTATGACAAAAGTTAAACATATAACTGAACCCGATGCCTTTGGTTTCCAAGTTCGCATCGTTCGGCGCGGCAAAGAAAGTAGCCGTTATTTTTCCCATAAATTATGGGGCAGCAAAACCAAATCTCTGAAAGCGGCCATTACTTGGCGGGATCAGATGTTGGTGGTGCTAAAAGGCAGCAAAACCCGCTTTTTAAAGCCTCCTAAAAACAAGACCACCACTGGTGTTACTGGTGTGTCTAGAACCATTAAATTCGATCATCGTAAGGACAAAAGCTATTTGTGCTACACGGTGTTCTGGGTAAAAGATGGAAAATCGCGCAATAAGACCTTTCAGGTTGGTAATGTGCAAACCGTAACCGCTGACGACGAATTGCATGCTTTTCGTACCGCGCGTTTATTCCGCAGTTGCTACGAACACGCTATCGATCACGATGCCGAGTTTGACGACACCAAGTTTGCAAATTGGAAAAAACTGCGTATCTACGAAAACGAAAAACTGGACGCCGTCAGCTAATAATCGCGCGCATCAAGCTCGCAACAGCTTGATACGCATGGAGAGGTCGACTGCAATAAGATTTTTGGTCAATGCGCCAATCGAAATGTAGTCGACCCCGGTTTCTGCGATAGCGCGGATATTTTCCAGCGTGATATTGCCGGATGCTTCCAGCTCAAGCTGGAGGCAGTTTTGCCTGACTGCGCTGAGCGTATCTGCAAGTGAAAAATTATCGAGCATGATTCTGTCAGGCCTAGCGGCTTGCGCTTGCTGAAATTCATCCAGATTTTCGACTTCGACTTCGATCGAAGCGGAGCTGATATGTCTTGCAGTTTTCACCGCTGCGGCGATTGAGCCGGCGGCGATAATGTGATTTTCCTTAATCAAAATTGCATCGAACAAACCGATCCTGTGATTATAGCAACCTCCGCACTTTACCGCGTATTTTTGCGCTAAACGCAAACCCGGTATAGTCTTGCGTGTATCCAATACTTTACAGCCAGTTCCGGCCACTGCGTCCGCATAGCGCCGCGCGCTCGTTGCAGTTGCGGATAAGGTTTGTAACAGATTCAGCGCGGTACGCTCGCCACTTAGCAGCGCGCGGGCAGGACCTCGAACTTTACATAATAAAGTCTCTGCCGACACCAAACTACCTTCGGCGCTTAACCATTCTATAGTCACTTCCGGGCTTAACTGCCGAAAGACCGCCTCAAACCAAGCCTGCCCGCAGAGCACACACAGTTCGCGGGTAATTACATCGGCAACAGCCTGGGTAGAAAGCGGGATGATATTGGCGGTTAAATCACCGTTACCCAAATCTTCGGCAAGGAAAGTGGCAATTTCTGAGTGTGTTGGTTGCATAGCTTATGACTTAATGGGCAAATGCTTGTTATTATAAGCGCCAACCTCTTGCTCAGTTTAATTTTGGATCTGCAGGAGGTTTAAAAGCGCCGGAAATCCACAGGAGACGAAAGATGATAATAAAAGATCACTATCTCAACAGCGCCAGCCAAATGGCTTCACCAAATAGCGATGAACGCCCCGACCCGGAAGACATCTCGCTGCTGGTACTGCACTGCATCAGTCTGCCGCCGGAACAATTCGTTGGCGATTATATCGATCAATTATTTTGTAATCGCCTAAATCCAGACGAGCATCCTTATTTCAAAGATATTTATCAACTACGAGTCTCCTCGCATTTGTTGATCCGCCGCCAGGGTGATTTGCGGCAATATGTAGCGTTTAACCGCCGCGCTTGGCATGCTGGAGTTTCGGAATATAGCGGCCGAGAACATTGCAACGATTTTTCTATCGGCATCGAGTTGGAAGGCTCTGTTAAGCAGGATTATACGGAAAGTCAGTATCAGCGCTTAGCCGGCGTATGCAGGGTATTACTTGCAGAATATCCGCGCCTATCCCGGCAGCGGATTGTCGGCCACAGTGATATCGCCCCGTGCCGAAAAGAAGACCCGGGGCCGCTGTTTGATTGGGAGCGGTTTTTAGGTTTGCTGGGTTAACAGTCCACTGTTTTCCGCCCTATGCCCAGGCTCTCCAACAACATTAAGCCTACGCCTACACAAATTGCAGAGTCGGCGATATTAAACGCCGGCCAGTGCCAAGTCTGATAATAAACATCCAGAAAATCGATCACATAACCATAGGCAATGCGGTCGATTAAATTTCCAATCGCGCCGCCCAATATTAAAGACAGCGCAATCGCCATAAAGGTTTCGTGTTTTTGCAGCCGGGATAACCAAATGCCGATAGCGCTACTCATCACTATTGCCAAACCGGCAAACAGCCAGCGCTGCCAGCCGCCGGCTTCACTGAGAAAGCTAAAGGCCGCGCCGGTATTGTGCACATAGGTTAGGTTAAAAAAAGGCAGTAAGGCAATTGAATCATACAGGTGCATACCGCTATCTATCGTTAATTTACTCGCCTGATCCAACACCAAGACCACAGCCGACACCCATAGCCACTTAAGCATAACGCCGCATCTCACCATTGCCAACCACATTTTCCACGCAACGCCCGCACAGCTCAGGATGATCGGCGTGCTCGCCAATGTCATAACGCTGATGCCAACAACGTACGCACTTTTTATATTCGGAAACAGTCACCTTCAATTTAACGCCTTCCAGCTCGGTGGGAACAGCATCATCCGGACAGAATTGCAGATCGGCGACACCGGCATTCGAAGTGATAAACACAAAATGCAGTTCGCTGCTCAGTTTGTTGAGCTCGGTTAAATAGCTCTGATCACAATAAAGCTCCACCTCTGCATTCAAAGAAGCACCGATAGCACCTTTACCTCGCAGTTGTTCCAATTCCTTGCTGACCACTGTGCGAACCGCCATAATTTTCTCCCAGGTTTCGCGACTGATGGCGGCATGAGCATCCAAAGGATAAAGGCCGGCATACCAGGTTTCCAGGAATATCGATTCGCTACGCGGACCGGGTATGGCTTGCCAGATTTCATCGGCGGTAAAACTTAAGACAGGCGCCAACCAGCGTACCAACGCTTCGACAACATGGTACATAGCAGTCTGCGCGGAGCGCCGGGCTAAGCAATCGCCTTTCGCAGTATATTGCCTGTCCTTGATAATATCCAGATAAAAACCACCCAAATCGATACTGCAAAAATTCAGCACTTTTTGATAGATGCTTTGGAATTGATAGGTGTGGTAAGCATCCTTAATTTCCAACTGTAATTGCCAGGCTTTATCGACCACCCAGCGGTCCAGAGCCAATAAATCGGCAGCAGGAACCTTATGCTGCACTGGATCAAAGCCATCCAGATTGGAAAGAAGAAAACGCGCGGTGTTGCGCAAGCGCCGGTAGGCATCGGCAGTGCGTTTCAAAATTTCATCTGAAACCGACATTTCACTGCGGTAATCCGTGCCTGCCACCCATAAACGCAACACATCGGCGCCCAGGGATTTCATTACCGTTTGCGGCAACACGACATTGCCTTTGGATTTGGACATTTTTTTGCCATCGGCATCGACCGCAAATCCGTGCGTCAACACCTGTTTGTAGGGGGCAACATCATTCATCGCCACCGAGGCCATCAGGGAAGACTGGAACCAGCCGCGATGCTGATCGGAACCCTCCAGGTACAAATCCGCTGGAAAATGCAAATTCTCACGGCGTTCAAGCACGGCGGCATGGGTTACACCGGAATCGAACCAGACGTCTAGCGTATCCTGCATTTTTTCGTAAACTTCAGCATCAGCGCCTATCAATTCCGCTGCATCAAGCTCAAACCAAGCGTCTATGCCTAGTTTTTCGATGCGTTGCGCGATTTGCTCGATCAGTTCGTCCGTGCGTGGATGCAATTCGCGGCTTTCCTTGTGGATGAAAAACGCGATCGGCACACCCCAAGTACGCTGCCTGGAAATACACCAGTCCGGGCGATTTGATATCATGGCTTCGATACGCGCCTGCCCCCAGTCCGGTATCCAATCCACGCGTTTTACCTCGTTCAGCGCTGTTTCACGCAGCCGGTTCTTGTCCATAGCGATAAACCATTGTGGGGTAGCCCGGAAAATAATCGGCGTTTTGTGCCGCCAGCAATGCGGATAGCTGTGCAGCAAGGCATGGTGATGCAGCAGTTTGCCGCGCTCGCGTAATACATCCAGAACTTTATCATTGGCGGTAAACACATGCAGGCCGGCAAAAAGTTCGGTATTAGGTAAAAACACTCCGTTGGCGCCGACCGGATTATCCACTTGTAGATTGTATTTCATGCCGACCACATAGTCTTCCTGACCGTGGCCGGGGGCGGTATGCACTGCGCCGGTGCCGGCTTCGAGCGTGACATGCTCGCCAAGTATAATAGGCACTTCCCGCGCATAAAACGGATGCAACAGGCGCTGGTGCTCAAGGGCGCTCCCTTTGCAATAGCCGATGATATGATGCTCACCAATACCGTAACGCAACACAACATTTTTTAGCAATTGTTCTGCAACCACGAGTCGTTCGGCTTGACCGTCGATTTCGCATTGCACTACCGCGTATTCCAGTTCTGCATTTAAGGCTACAGCCTGATTGGCGGGCAAGGTCCAAGGCGTAGTGGTCCAGATGACTACTGACAAAGGCCCTTTACCTTCATGGGCCGGCGCATGATGGCAACAAGCCATAAATGCATGTTCATCGACGACCTGAAATCGCACGTCGATAGCCGGCGACTGTTTGTCTTCATATTCGACTTCTGCTTCTGCGAGTGCGGAGCCGCAATCGGTACACCAGTGTACCGGCTTGGCGCCTTGGCTAAGATGGCCTTTAGCAGCAATTTTGCCAAGAGCGCGCACGATGTCAGCTTCAAAGGCGAAGTCCATGGTCAGATAAGGATTTTCCCAATCACCCAGCACGCCTAGCCGGATGAATTCATCTTTTTGAATATTGACCTGCTTTTTTGCATAAGCACGGCATTCCTTGCGGAATTCAGCCGGACTGACCTTAACACCAGCTTTACCTACGGACTTTTCCACCATCAGTTCTATCGGCAAACCATGACAATCCCAACCAGGCACATACGGCGCATCATATCCGCTGAGGGTTTTGGATTTGACGATAATGTCCTTTAGTACCTTGTTAACTGCATGGCCGATATGAATGGCACCATTGGCATAGGGAGGGCCGTCATGCAGAATGAATTTGGGTCGACCAGCGCTATGTTCGCGAATTTTTTGATAAAGTTGGTTTTCGTTCCACTTTTTCAACATCTCCGGTTCGCGCTGAGCCAAATTCGCTTTCATCGCAAAATCAGTGCTTGGTAGGTTTAAGGTCTGTTTATAATCAATGGTCATAATGTGCTCTGCACAGCATTCGTGCTTAAGTTAGGGTGTTGCCGACAAACAAGCCAACAACCCAGCTTCAAAGGTTGCGACAATTAGCCGTATGATTCTAAAGATAAATCAAAGCAAGAGATTCTATCATTAACTGCTCAAGGCTAGAAAGGACTGCGATAACTTCCGACTGCAAGCACTAAACCCAGCGAGCAGGCTGGGCAGGCGAAATTTCAGTAGCATTAAAAAAACTTGCTGATAAGCGACATTATAAATTCCACGGCAATCAACCAGATAATAATCCATTCCAGCACCGAGGAATGTAGATGTTTTTGCTCATCAGCCAGCATTTCCAGTAGTTCGTGTATGGTTTCCAGCTTTTTCGTCAACACATCGGTGCGTTGACGGATTTCGAGATAATTGGCCGCCATCGAATAAATACCTTGATATTCCGGATGCTCCCAAAAAAACTCCGGGGTATCCAGCAAGTCATAGTTGAGAATAATATCGCTCTTGGTTAAAAATAATTGCCCACGAATTTTCGCCATTGACTTGCGGTTAAGTTTGATTTTGCCATCGCGAGCCAAAGATTCGGGAAGATGACTGGTAGCATGAATGGTATCAATGGCGTTGCCTTCAAAAGCCGCCAGTTTAATGGACTGCGCCATGGCATGCGACAGGGCTAACAAGACTTTGAAGTCTCCGGATTGCAATTCGATATGGTCATACTGAAAGCGGTCATGTTCGCTGCCAACTTCGTAGCTAAAATTATCCTCTTGTGGATTGGCGTCCGGCTTAATCGCAAATTCCAGCAATAAGGTCTGCAAGGCTCGCCGTTCATCAAGTTTGACGTTCCAATGCACAACCACTCCATAAGAAAACACAATCGAGCAACCATCCTTGTGATCAATAATCAGCGCATTTCTAAACACCTGGGCCCGACTGCTGTTGAGTAATTTTTCCCGTAACTCCGGGAAGTGGAAAGATTGCGCCAGACATACAGTCAGGCAGTGGTAGATAGCTCTATTTTCTGACATTTTGATAAGCTCTCGCTGCGGTAAGCATCACTTTGTAACACTAGCCCTGTAAAAAGGTTAAAATATGCATTTATTCAATTTAACTTAAAGTTGCGCCCAGCGTCATGCCAATTAACTATAACACCGATGATTTAAGAATTTGCGAAACCAAGGAAGTGGCAGCGCCGATTCAGGTTCACGATGAAATTCCGATGACCGAAGCAGCCGCAGCTACTATTTTGGAAACCAGAGCGGCTATCCATAACATATTGACCGGACAGGATGATCGCTTGTTGGTCGTCATTGGCCCTTGCTCTATTCACGAAACTAAAGCTGCCGTCGAATACGCCCAACGTTTAAAAACGGTCCGTGAGCAATTGCATGACGACTTACTGATCGTCATGCGGGTTTATTTTGAAAAACCGCGCACCACAGTCGGTTGGAAAGGCTTGATCAACGATCCGGACTTGAACTCCAGTTTCAACATCAATAAAGGCCTACGCATGGCCAGACAACTTTTATTGGATGTTAACAAACTTGGCGTACCGGCTGCTACTGAATATTTAGACTTGATTACGCCGCAATATGTTTCCGATTTGATTTCCTGGGGCGCTATCGGCGCCAGAACCACTGAAAGCCAGGTCCACCGGGAGCTTGCTTCCGGATTATCCTGCCCGGTAGGGTTTAAAAACGCCACCGACGGCGGCATTAAAATCGCTATAGACGCCATCAATGCAGCGATGAGCCCGCATCATTTCCTGTCTCTGACTAAAGAAGGCCGTTCTGCGATTTTTTCTACCCGCGGCAATGAAGACGCCCATATTATCCTCAGAGGCGGCAATGATCGTCCAAATTATGATGAGGTAAGTGTAGAGCAGGTTGCAGAAGGTTTGCAACTGGCAGGATTACGCCCTAATATTATGATCGACTTCAGTCATGCCAACAGCATGAAGAAATACGAACGGCAAATGCTGGTTGCTCAGGATGTGGCCGATCAAATTCGCAGTGGCGACACCCGCATCATAGGCATTATGGCGGAAAGCCATTTGGTCGCCGGCCGGCAGAACGTCGAAAACGGCAAGCCGTTGACATACGGTCAAAGCATCACCGACGCCTGCCTGGGCTGGGATGACAGCGTGAAATTATTAAATGAAATGGCCGCTGCCGTAGAACGCCGGCGAGCCGCAATAAAAAACAGGGTTTAACAGCATGAAAATACAAGTCAATGGCGATAATCGCGAATACGGGGAATTGTGCACCGTCGCTGACGTCATCGCCGATTTGGGTTTGGCCGGCAAACGCATTGCCGTGGAATTGAACAAAGAAATCCTGCCGTTCAATCTGCACCAAAGTCAATTGCTGCATGAAGCGGACCGGCTGGAAATTGTGCAGGCCATTGGCGGCGGGCAGGATGATTTTTTTACCCTGGCGGGAAAAAATTACCGTTCACGTTTATTGGTCGGCACCGGTAAATATAAAGATTTGGAAGAAACCCGGCTGGCTATTGAGGCCAGTGGCGCGGAAATCGTGACCGTAGCAATACGCCGCACTAATATCGGTCAAATTGCCGGCGAACCCAATTTGCTGGATGTAATTTCGCCGGATAAATATACCATACTGCCCAACACCGCCGGTTGTTTTACCACTGATGATGCAGTGCGAACTTGTCGCTTAGCACGTGAGTTGTTGGGTGGCAGAAACTTGGTGAAGCTGGAAGTACTGGCAGACCAATTGACTTTATTCCCGGATGTGGCTGAAACCCTGATTGCTGCGGAAATGCTGGTGAAAGATGGTTTCGACGTGATGGTTTACACCAACGACGACCCCATCGCGGCCAAACGCCTGGAAGACATCGGCTGCGTGGCGGTGATGCCGCTGGCTGCGCCTATCGGTTCCGGGCTAGGCATTCGCAACCCCTATAATATTTTGACCATAGTCGAAAACGCCAAAGTGCCGATTTTGGTTGACGCCGGCGTCGGCACGGCTTCCGATGCGGCGATTGCCATGGAATTAGGCTGCGACGGCGTGCTGATGAATACCGCCATCGCCGCAGCGAAAAACCCGGTGCTGATGGCTTCGGCAATGAGAAAAGGCATAGAAGCGGGAAGGGAAGCGTATCTGGCTGGACGCATGCCAAGGAAACGCTTTGCGTCGGCTTCTTCGCCGATTGATGGCTTGTTTTTGTAATCAGACTATTTCTCGATCTTAGTTTTTCTCGTTGCTAATTGTTTCCTAGTCTATCCGGCTTTTGACGCCGGGCTTTGCTGCCAGAGGACGCCGTAAATACATCCATGTAGGCTTGACGCCAGCAAAGCCCGACGCCAAAAGCCAAGCCTGTCGATTCCTCAAGAGTTGAAAGGCAAACTTTTGGGAAAATTAAAATGCCCAGCTTACCTGCGCAACCTCTTTACACTGCTGAAGATTATTTATTGCTTGAGCGAAAGGCGGCTTATAAAAGCGAATTCCATGACGGTCAAATTTTTGCAATGACCGGCGCCAGCAGGAAGCATAATCTGGTTTGTGTCAATATTTGCCGTGAACTCAGTCAACAACTCAAAAGTCGACCGTGCGAAACATATATTAGCGATATGCGCGTTAAGTCAGCCGAGGCACAAAGTTACCATTACCCGGATATTGCTGTTGTATGCGGTCCTGCGCAATTTGAAGATGACCAACTAGATACCTTGCTCAATCCCACAGTGTTGATAGAGGTGCTTTCGCCGTCTACCGAAGCTTATGATAGGGGGGGTAAGTTCGCAGCTTATCGAAAGATTGCCAGTTTACGCGAATATCTGTTGGTCGCACAGGATCAACCGAGCATCGAACGCTATTTGCGGCAAGGCGATGTTTGGATATTGACGGAAGCCGTTGGTGTTGAGACTACCATAGCCATTGAAAGCATAGATTGTTTACTTAGCTTACGCGAGGTTTACGACAAAGTGCTTGCTGATGCGGAAATTCAATAGGTGGATTTGATTTACATCATGTAATACCCGGCTGGATGAAGTCCAGTGAATCCAACAGTAAAAAAATGGCGGGATAAAATCCCGCCATATAAGAAGTACGTCCTTGTCGGCATCGTGCGGATGGATGCCTATCCAAATCAGTAGGAGTCATGCAATCAGCATGGGTTTTATTCTAGCGAAGGCTGTATAAATAATAAAGCGATATAAAATGATTTTTATATCGTTTTTTGGCATGATTCACTCGGGCTTAAGCTTTTTGTAGTTTATGGAATGCAGCAAGACCTTTATTAATAAGGATTTGCTCGCGCGAGACTTATTCTATTGTCGGTTCTTGGACCGACAGCCGAGATACTTTCTTTTGCTCCGCATCGGCAATTGCTCCTGCCTTGATCTAGCTACCACATCCATTTGGTCGAAAAGAAAGTATTCAAAGAAAAAGCGACGCGGTATACGGGAGAAAACCTTCACTTTGTTGAATGGTTGCAAACGCCCCCTTTCTGCCATTCACAAATACTTTGATTGCGTGTCTGCTGTAATTCTTATTGCTGACATTCTGCCATTCTCAATACTCGTTCAAATTAGGGACTTGCAAAATACCCTGTGCCAAAATTCAGCTTCGTTCTCGGTTGCCGTCCTCCTTTGTCGCATTCCAATATGGGATAGAATTTTGTGACGACACAATCTAAAAACCCCATTTATTACTTTGTCTTATGTTCGACAGCGAACAGACCCTGCTCAAAAGTAAGGCTCCAACCCTCCCATCTGGCATAAAATAATCAGATCAGACATCCTTAGGATTTTAAATGAGGATGAGAAATGGCAGTACCGATCAAATGGCAAAATCATATTGAGGCCTGGAAACAGAGCGGGTTAAAGCAATCAGAGTATTGCCGGCAAAAAGGATTAAATACGAGTACGTTTGGCGCTCGTTTAAGTGATTACCAAAAACAACCTAAAGCTACGTTGCCAGGGCTGATCCCGGTTCAGGTGAAAGCGCCGCCTGTTGGGACTATCGTCTTTAAACATGCCAAAGGTCATCAGGTCGAGCTTCCGTTATCGACTTCAGCTACCTGGCTGGGTGAATTTCTGAAATGTCTGGATTAATCGTTAGTCCGCCGCAGATTTGGCTAGCGGTTGCCCCTGTTGATATGCGGCGAGGTATTGATGGCTTATCTTGTATTGTTCAAGAGGCTCTGGGTCAGTCTCCCTGTGCGGGTTCAGCGTATATTTTCCGTAATCGGGCAGGCAATCGCCTGCGACTGCTAGTATGGGATGGCAATGGCGTTTGGTTATGTCAGCGCCGTTTACATCGTGGTAGTTTTATTTGGCCTAAGGTTGCGGATACGTGTTTTACGATTAGTCAGGAACAATGGCAATGGTTGATTGCCGGTGTCGATTGGCAGCGTTTATCGGCGGAGCCAAACAGGGGTTGGCAGGTCTGAATAGTATGATTTTTTTACCTGAAAAATAAGGTGTAAAATCAACCTGAAACCCTGAAATAACAAGGTATTAGCTGGCCTGTTTTGGTATAATGCCTATCATGAAATCACTCGCCGAACTTGATCATTTAAACCTTGATCCTACCGCTAAAAAACACGTAGCGACACTGGTGCAATCGTTGCTTGATCAGGCAGAGCACGATGCAAAGTTATTGCTTCTCAAAGAAGCGGAAATCCAAGAAAAAAACACTGTCATCCAGGCTAAAGACGCCGCCATTAAAGCCAAAGACTTCAAAATCGAAGCGCTGACCCATGAGTTAGCCCATAGCCGATTCTCTAAGCTTGTCGCGCCTCAGGATCGCGACGACTGGTATCGCTTGTTCCATAAGATGATGGTCTCTGCTGCCGCAGAGCAGTATTCATTTAGCATGAATATGCTGCGTGCCGATGGGTCTATGTTTTACGCCCATCTCGATTGAGTGCGCAGCAGAGAATCGGCGGATTCGCTGCTTATGCTGTGGGTGGCTTTGACCGATAACGGCCAAACCACGCCTGCCTAGCAGGTATAATCTATCGCGGCTTTCCGTTACCGCACCGACTCCAAGTAGCTTTTCCTGTAATTTTATAACAGTACAAAACAGCCCCAATTCCTATTAAAAACCGCCACTTGTTCCGATCCAAAAGGTGGCCCCGATTCCAACCACAAAACCACTGCCACTTTCGATAGAATTGGTCTATCGCTCGGAATCACGGGCACTGACCTCTTGCTGAAAGCGGTTTAAAAAAGGCGCGTTTATCCGGCGTCGAAGATAAAAACCCATCTATTCCAGATAATTTTTATTTGAATCTGTGACGCCGACGAATGATTGGTGTTGCGTATTGAATTTGGTGTCTGAAGGGACTGTACAAAGGATGTCATGACGCGGTAAAAAGTCACCGCCAATAAAAACGGCACGACATCGGCCAAACCTGCCAGTTACACCCGATGCCATGCCCCACACAGTGCATTGCGCCTGTGCGGAGTCAGTATTTCATGAACAGGCTGCTCTGTCTATTTCGTTGGCGATATTGGAAGCCAATGAAAGACCTTACCTGCCGATTATTCCTTTGTGCCCGCTGCCGAAAGCAAGTCTTCATCTGTCGACGCTGTGATCGAGGTCAAATCTATTGCGCCGATGGGTGCGCCAAAATCGCTCGCAGCCAGTCAGTACGGGAAGCGGGCCGCCGTTATCAACAAAGCCGTCAGGGTCGCTTTAAACAAGCTGAGAGACTGCGCCGTTTTCGTCGTCGCAAACAAAATGTAACGCATCAGGGTTCCGAGTTAGCCGGCGAAAATGATCTACTAAACTCGAACTCGGCGAAGGTTCAAACGCCTGTGGTTTTGCCTCGTCAAACCCACCACGCCGACACCATTCAGTGTCATTTTTGCGGCGGCCGTTGTTCCGAATTCGTTCGTAACAGCTTTCTTCACCGTCGCCGGGTTCCTATTTTTGTTCAACTCAAACAAAGAGGAACCCCACGTGGCCATTCCCCCTGAACTCGAAGCGCAAATTCTGCGCTATTATCATGCCGAAAAATGGCGTGTTGGCACGATTGCCACCCAACTGCATGTCCATCATAGCGCCGTTTCCCGTGTGCTGGCCCAAGCGGGTTTGCCACCTATCGGCGCTGTACGCCGCGCATTGGCAATTGACCCTTATTTACCCTTTATTTTGGAGACGCTGGAGCAATTTCCGACCTTAACCGCCAGCCGTCTGTATGGCATGGTCAAGGATCGCGGCTATCCAGGTCGCCCGGACCACTTCCGGCACTTGATCGCCTTGCATCGGCCTCGTCGGAAAAAGGAAGCGTATTTGCGGTTACGCACCTTACCCGGCGAGCAAAGCCAGACCGACTGGGCACACTTTGCTTACCTGCAAGTGGGCAACGCGCGACGGCCCTTGATGGGTTTCGTCATGGTGCTATCCTGGTCGCGGATGATTTATCTCCGCTTTTTTCTGGGCGCTCATCTGGAAAATTTTCTGCGCGGTCACGTTGGTGCCTATCAGGCTTGGCAAGCCGTGCCGCGTGTTCATCTGTACGATAATTTAAAAAGCGCGGTTCTGGAGCGGCGTGGGACGGCCATTCGCTTTAATCCCACGTTATTGGATTTTGCAGGTCATTACCGATTCGAACCGCGTCCGGTCGCCGTGGCGCGCGGGAATGAGTATGTCGTGGTCAAAAATATGTCGCGGTGATCTCAATTGCCCTTGCGTAACCTCTCAAGTTGAGATGTCTACCGCGACATAATTTCAGGTCAATATTGGTATTCCACAAATCATCAATTGGTGAATATCATGTTTGAGACTCTCTTTACACAACCGCATATTCTTGCCGCCCACAATTCTGCTCCCTGCCAGGAATCGAGGAAGCGATTCCTCCTGTATTGTCAGGAGCAGGGTTATCCGCGCATGTCGATCCGGAAGATCGCTTGGGTTCTGTTGGTTTTTTCAAAGAGTATGGATTTGTGCCGTCCGGGACCAATAACGCACGAGGAAATCGCTTTTGCGGTCGACCATCGGGTCCGTCTCACTCAAAGCGGACGAACAAACGATTCCCAGAGTTCGCGCCGACTATTCATTCATATCGCCACGGCTTGGCTGCGCTTCCTAGGACTACTGAAGGAACATCTTCCCAAGCAGAAACCGTTTACCCGCTATATTGAGCACTATGCCGATTTCATGCGTGATCAGCGGGGACTTTCGCCCGTCACGATTTCAAACTGCAGTGGCGAGGTCGACAAATTTCTGTCGAGGGTCTGGCATCCCGACACAACTCTCGATGCCGTCACCATTCACGATATTGATGCATATCTTGCGTACCAGGGCAATCACGGCTGGGCCAGGACATCGTTGCACGCACTTGCGAGCACGCTTCGCAATTTCTTCCGGTACGCCGAAGGACAAGGTTGGGCAACTAACATTTCTGTCGGCATTGAGGCGCCGATGGTGTTTAGAGAGGAAAGCTTGCCGCTCGGGCCGAACTGGGAGGATGTGCAAAGACTCGTCGCCAGTTTTGCAGGCGACAGCACGATTGATCTGCGCGACCGCGCGGTGATCCTGCTGCTGGCTGTCTACGGACTGCGGCGCGGCGAGGTGGCGCGGCTCCGTCTGGAGGATTTGGACTGGAACGGCGAGATCCTTCATGTCACGCGGCCAAAGCAACGTTGCACCCAGCAATACCCGCTGGTGGCAAGCGTCGGAACCGCAATCCTGCGCTACCTAAAGGAAGCGCGTCCGCGAAGCGCCCATCGCGAACTATTCCTATCGGTCGAAGCTCCGGTGCGTCCACTGTCACCTGGACGCGTGAGCGGCATTGTCCGCGACCGTCTCGCGATGCTTGGCATTGACGTCCCTCGGCGCGGCGCTCATTGTTTAAGGCACGCCAACGCCAGGCATTTGCTCGAAGCGGGTTTTGTCCTGAAGGAAATCGGCGATCATCTCGGTCATCGTAGCGCTTCGTCGACGAGAATCTATGCGAAGGTTGATCTTACAGGACTGCGGCAAGTGGCCGAAATCGATTTAGGGAGTCTGCTATGAAACTTTCCCAACTTGTTGCCCAATACGTAAGCCACAAGCGAGCGCTGGGCATGCGCTTTAACTCTGAGGCGGCAACGCTAGCCGCATTCTGCCGGCGCCTTGATGGCAACGTTGACGTGATATCCGTCACAGTTGAACAAGTGCAGGACTTCCTGACTGGCAATAGACCGCTGACCAACCATTGGAGTAAAAGAAAGTCGGTACTTGACTGCTTGTTTCGCTTCGCCCTCTCGCGTGGATTTATCACGGTTTCTCCACTTCCGCGCTACTGTCCAAAGTTGCCGCCACCTCTGATGCCTTATATCTATTCGAAGGAAGAACTGAAGCGCCTGCTCGATGCTGCGCCGGAGGCCTGCAATTCTCGCGTCACGCTGGATGCCTATGTTTTGCGCGCACTCATCCTGATCTTGTACGGCGCGTGCCTTCGTCATGGCGAAGCCTTACGGCTGACCATGCAAGATGTTGACCTCAACAGCGCCGTTCTGCATATCCGGGAGAGCAAATTCTACAAGTCGAGGCTGATCCCGCTAGGAGCAGACCTGAACGGCGCGATGGAACGATACACCCGGCAACGCAATCAGGTATTCAGCAATGAGCCCGACGCGCCATTTTTTTGCTTCCGCGATGGTCGTCCATTAAACCAATCGGCTGTCCGACACGCGTTTCAGCGGCAGCGCATCCTGGCAAATGTCCGGCGCGAGGGTGGCTCAGCCTGCCAGCCTCGATTGCATGACCTTCGCCATTCGGGGGCGGTGCACCGACTGATCGCCTGGTATCGCAGCGGCGCGGATTTGCAACTGCTATTGCCGCAACTCTCCACCTATCTTGGCCACATCGATCTAGCGGCCACCCAGCGTTACCTTACACTGACGCCCGATCTGTTAAACGAAGCGAGCAAGCGTTTCGAATCATACGCATTGGAGAAACATCATGAATAAATCATCTATGCTGGGTCCCTGGATCCGGCGATTCCTGATCGAACATCTGGTGGTCGAACGCAACCTTGCCATCAATACCCAGAAAAGCTACCGCGACATGCTCATCCTGTTGCTGCCCTATCTTGCCATCAAGGTCGACAAGCGGATCGACCGTCTGACGGTGGACGATCTCTCCCCAGAAATGGTGCGTCTGTTTCTGACGCACATGGAAGAACAACGGCACTGCGCGGTCAGCACACGCAACCAGCGGCTCGGCGGTATTCATGCCTTTGCCCGTTTCATCGGCGAACATGCACCGGAATACATCGAGTGGTGGGCGCAAATCCACTTGATTCCCATCAAGAGAACCAGCCAACCGCAGATCAGCTATATCACCAAGCCGGAAATGGACGCTCTCCTCGCCGCATCCGACGTGCCTACAGCGCAAGGGCGCCGAGAACATGCGTTGCTGTTGTTCATGTTTAACTCCGGCGCGCGCGCCAGCGAAGCGGCTCAGCTCAAAATCGGCGACATTGACTGGCACACGCGATCAGTCAGCATTACCGGCAAGGGGAACAAACAACGCCGCTGCCCGCTCTGGCAATCCACGCTCGACGAGTTGCGCTCGCAAACCGAAGGACGGGCTATAACCGAACCAGTGTTCCTCAACCGGTTTCGCCAGGCTATGACGCGCTCCGGCATCCATGCGCTGGTGAAGCGCTGCGCTGCCCGCGCTTGCACTATGGCGCCGTCTTTGGTCGGTAAGAACGTGCATCCCCACGTCATACGCCATACAACTGCTTCGCTGCTGCTCCAGGCAGGAGTCGACATCAACACGATACGCGGCTGGCTTGGACACGTTTCGCTAACAACGACCAATATCTACGCCGAGATCAATCTGGAAACGAAGGCGCGGGCGTTGGCGGCATGTGAAGTGGAAAACGATACGGGAGAACAAAAGCATTGGCGCGACCAGCCTGACTTGATGGCCTTCCTCCGCACCTTGTAGCCGAATATTATGTGCTGTTCGATTTCCACAATGACGCTGTCTTGGCGATGATTGTTATCTAACAGCACATAATTTTGACCACGACATACTCATTGTTATGGGCTCAAGCCCATAACAATGAAAAAGGACGGGTGGAACGCGCGATTCGCTATATCCGCGATGCTTTTTTTGCCGGACGCACCTATACCGATCTGGATGATCTGAATGCCCAGGCCGAAACCTGGATGAATGGCGCAGCCGCCGACCGGCGCTGCCCCGAAGCCCCGAACCTCACCATCCGTGAAGCGTTTGCGTTGGAAAAGCCGCATCTTTTATCCTTGCCTGAACAATCTTATCCGGTGGATGAAGTGGTCGCCGTTAAAATCGGCAAAACCCCTTATGCCCGTTTTGATCTTAACGACTATTCCGTCCCTCATATCCATGTACAACGCCAACTGACGGTATCGGCCGATCTGAAACAGGTTCGTATCCTGAACGGCCAAGAGGTGGTGGCGATTCATCCGCGCAGCTTCGACAAGGGACGGCAAATCGAAATACCGCAACATATCGAGACCTTGGCCGCGCAAAAGCATCAAGCCAGTCAGCACCGTGGAACGGATAGGCTGGCGCAAGCCGTCCCCCAAAGTCGGGATTTACTCAAACAAGCAGCGGAACGCGGGCAACCATTAGGACGGATTATCCAGGAACTTCTTGGCCTGCTGGATCGCTATGGTGTCGCTGAATTGACCGTGGGCATTCAGGAAGCACTGCAACGGGGCGTGCCCGCACCCCAATGCCGTCCGCCTAACCCTGGAACGCCGCCGCGAAGCGCGTCATCTGCCGCCACCCGTCGAAATCAATCTGCCGGATCATCTACAAAAACGCGATAGCCCCGTTAAGCCGCATAGCCTGACCAGCTATGATCAACTCGCGGAGACATCTGATGACACCGATTGAACACTTGCATCAGCGTGCTGTAGCCTTACGATTATATGGTTTACTGGCGCATTGGCACGAACTGACGGACATAACTTGGGTGGAAACCCTGCTGAATTGGGAAGAAGCCGAACGGGCCCGGCGTAGCCTGGAACGACGATTGGGCGATGCGCATATTGGCCGCTTCAAATTACTGGCCGACTTCGACTGGAGTTGGCCCGAACAATGCGACGCACCCGCCATCCGAGAACTGATGACCCTGGATTTTTTGAAGACAGCGACCAACGCGATTTTCGTCGGCCCCAGCGGTCTTGGCAAAACCACCATTGCTCAGAATATCGCCCATCAAGCGGTACTTCAGGGGCATACGGTACTCTTTACCACCGCCGGTCAACTCTTGGGTGATCTGACCTCGCTGGATAGCGACTCCGCCTTACGACGGCGTATTCGACACTATGTCGCGCCGTCCCTGTTGGTGATCGACGAGGTCGGCTATTTGTCCTATTCCACACGGCACGCCGATCTGCTCTTTGAACTCATTAATCGCCGGCACGAGCAGAAAAGCACCTTAATTACCACCAACAAATCCTTCTCCGAATGGGCCGAGGTTTTTCCCAACGCCGCTTGTGTCGTCGCGCTAATTGATCGCTTGGTGCATAACGCTGAAATTATCGCAATCAAGGGGCCATCCTATCGCCGCAAGGAAGCTCAGGAACGCGCCGAACAAAAAGCGAGAAAACGCAAGGAAAAATCCAGGAGCACCGAATGAAACACTATCCACAACCCTCAGGCTTACAGTTCGGCTTGGAATTTTTAATCGATAGCGAATGGACGCCGGAACAGGCCTATGCCGTCTTTCAGCTACTTGATGATTTGCGGGAGCGTATCCTAGCTAAATACCAGGTAGTCATTACAGAAAAAATGCGTGAAGAATGCGGGGCGGATATGGAACCGTGTCAATATGACAATCCTTATCTCTGGAGTGACGATAATACCTTTTAGCTGAGACACACTACGCTAAAAACTTTAAAAGGGGCTACGTCGGCCCCTTTTTCTTGATCAAAATATGGGGGCATTATGCGCCAAATATCCGCTTCGTTTTTGCGCGCATTCATGCCGCCGCTAACACTTGCAGACATACAACCTATATTTATGACTGGCTTCTTTGGGTCGTTGTAAATAGCCATTTTCAAACCGAACCTGATCATCCTGAGATAATAACTCAACTATTAGATCTACCTTAGAGTATACTCAGGATCAAATCTCTGATTAAGTTCATCTTTAATCACGATATCTCTAGACATATTATTTAGTGCCTGCAGCTCGGTTCTGTTCCACCTGTCGATTGCTTCGTCGACTTGGTTTCGTAAGTAGCGTTCCAACAGCAACTGCCCGTCTAACCCTGTCAATAATGAGTTGCATTGCACCAACGAGCAGGACTGGGAGTACCTGATCCAAAATCGAATATCTTCTTCAGGAAACAAAGTGATTTCATTCCCCATGCTTGAGTGTTGGAATACCATAACAAAAGTGGCGACCGTTGCGGCGGAAGTAGACAAAAAACGTGTACTCTGCCGGGTCTCACTGGGTAGCTTGAGAGATAAATTCGGCTCCTCAGAAGATGAGCCCATGTGCTTTGTAGCGAGGCATAGATCAGCTATACAGGAGGCGGCGAGAAGACTCATAGAAAACGGAATTTATGAAGAGGATGGTTCGATTCTCATCCGTGCACGCGACTTCTAATAGGAAGCTGAGCGTTGTTACGATTCGAAACCAACTTGGATGCATGTGTTCATCTTTGCATTTCATTCTGCAGGGGTTGGTTCAATTCATTGGTGATGCACAGGCATTCCGATGCAGTTTGTTTGAATTTTCGAAAAACCCATTAATAATTTGGAGCGAATACAATGAGTAAAGAACAAAAAAGTAATAGAGAAGACAAGAAAAAGCCTGCTCTGAGTCCGAAAGAAAAAAAGGCTGCAAAAAAAGCCAAGAAGGAATCTAAGGGTTAATAAAGAAAATATAGCTTCTGTAAACCTCGAGTTCATTGTTTTGCTCGGTCTGGCCGACGGCTCCGTAAACCCGTAACAATCAAAAAAACCACAGCAACTGGGAGATTTGCTACGGCGAGTGGCCTGTATGCAAGCTTGCTTAAGCGACGGGTCGGCGCCTTTCCAAACAGTCATTTTTAGCGCTTGGCGAGATCAAAAACCCGAGGTTCCGGTTCGGGCAAAACCGGTATCGCCGAGCGCGTTGCGGGGACTGTTCGATTCGGCGGCAATCTCAGCCTATATGAATCGGTATGGATCTCGCCCCAGTTAATTATTCCAAAACGGAGAACCCATCCATGGCCAAGCGGCGAGAACAAAGACGGCATGCCAGAGTTGATCACCCAGGGGGCGAGGAAACGCCGATTCGTTTTGAATTATTCAGCAACGAGCGCTTCGAGCAGCATGCGCGGAGCTTGGCAAAAGCCCAAAAAGTCGGCCGCTTAAAAAAATTCCGCACCCTGATTCCGCGCGTGCGCGAGAATGCGCTGGTACTGCTCGAGGCGCATAAAGCCGTGGCGAAGGCGGTACGCGAGCAGCATGCCATCACGCCGGCGGCGGAATGGCTGTTGGATAATGTTCATGTTATCGAAGAACAAGTCAGCGATATACATGTCGATCTTCCGGAAAGTTATTACCGCGAATTGCCTAAGTTAACACATGGTGCATTAGCCGGTTTCCCACGCGTTTACGGCATTGCCTGGGCCCTGGTGGCGCACACCGACAGCCGTTTCGTGCCGGAATTGTTGACTCTGTTCGTGCGCGGCTATCAAAGCGTCGAGCCGCTCACACTGGGAGAACTTTGGGCTATCCCGATCACCTTACGCGTGTTGCTGATCGAAAATCTGCGTCGCTTGGCGGTTAGAGTCATGCGCTCTCAAAGCGGCCGGCGGCTGGCGGATCAGTTTGTCGATCAGTTTGAACAAAGGGTTGCGCGCGGCGAGACACCGGATTCGGAGTTACCGCTGGGCGTGTTACCGGAGGCTGCCTTGCGCCAAGCCTACGTGGTGCAAATTATGCAGCGCTCGCACGATCCACATCCGGGGGCCATGCTCTCCCTGGATTTTCTGAATGATTGGCTCGAGCAACAAGGCGCCAGCCTGGAAGACATCGTGCATAGCGAACATGCCGACCAGGTCGCCGATAACTTGACCATGCGCAACATCATCACCAGCATGCGCGCCATTTCGGCATTCGACTGGCCGCGGTTTGTGGAGGATGTCAGCTTGGTCAATCGCTGCTTACGCGAGCACGACGCTTACGCCGACATGGATTTTCTGACCCGGGATCGATACCGGCATGCGATTGAGGAATTGGCGAAACGCTCGCCTTACACGGAATTACAAATTGCCGACAGAGTGATAGACAAAGTTCGTTTAGCTACGGAATCGGCAAACACGGAACGTCAACGCCGGGATCCCGGTTACTATCTGATCGGCACCGGCCGTTACGGGTTTGAAGCGGAAGTCGACTATCGACCGACGTTTAAACAACGGCTGCTACGCGCATATATTGCGCATGCCGGCTTGGCGTATGTCGGCAGTGTCGGGCTATTGAGCCTGTTATTGTTGGCGTTGCCGTTCAGCGCCTGCGTTGCGGCCGGACTCAACGGGTTATCGTTGTTTGTGCTGGCCTTGCTTGGCATATTTCCGGCGTCGGATATCGCCGTCGGTTTGATCAACCATTTCATCATTACCGGTCTGCCACCGACGCATCTGCCCCGGCTTGATCTACAAGGCGAGGTACCGCAGGCACTGAGCACCTTTGTCGTGGTGCCGACCCTGTTTGTCGACGAGCGCAGAGTCAAGCAGCAGGTCGAGCAGATGGAGATCCGCTATTTAGCCAATCCGGGCGGTCAGGTATGCTTTGCCTTGCTGTCCGATTGGGCGGATGCCGACCGGGAAAGCATGCCGAATGATAACAAGTTGTTGAACATTGCCATGACAACGGTCACGGCATTGAATGCCAAGTATGGCCAGCAACGCTTCTTTGTGTTTCAGCGCAAGCGCTTATGGAATCCCGGCGAAGGAAAATGGATGGGATGGGAACGCAAGCGCGGCAAGTTGCACGAATTTAATCGCTTGTTGCGCGGCGCGACCGATACCTCTTTTTTGGCGATTGACGGCCATCCGGCGGTTACGCCAGCTGATGTGTGTTATGTCATCACCCTGGATGACGACACCAAATTGCCGATGGGCGCGGTAGCGCAATTGGTGGGTGTCGCGGCTCATCCGCTGAATCGCCCGGTGTTCGATTCGCTAAAACAGCGCGTGGTGGATGGCTACGGCCTATTGCAACCGCGCGTAACGCCGACCTTGCCGCAACAGCAAGAGCGCTCGCTGTTTCATCAGATTTTTTCCGGTGCCTCCGGCACCGACGCCTACTCCAGTTCGGTATCCGAGCTGTATCAGGATTTGTTCGCCATGGGCACCTACAGCGGCAAAGGCTTATATCACGTCGACAGCTTCGAGGCCGCACTGGCCGGACGGGTGCCGGAAAACACCCAGCTCAGTCATGATTTATTCGAAAGCGTCTATGTGCGCTGCGCATTGGTCAGCGATATCGAGTTTTTCGAGGAATTTCCGTCGCATACCGAAGTGGCGGCTTTGCGCGAACACCGCTGGGTGAGAGGCGATTGGCAGTTATTGCCGTGGATCTTCGGTGCCGGCGGTAAGGATATGCCGATGATTGGCCGTTGGAAAATGCTGGATAATTTACGCCGCTCGCTTTCCGCCCCCGCCGCTTTTACTTTGTTGGTGACCAGTTGGGTTATTCCCGATGCGCCGGCTATCCTGATCGGCTTCGTGTTGACAGCCTTGGCTTTTCCGTTGATTCTGGCGATCACAGGCGGCTTTACGTCGCTGCGCAGGGGTATTTCCTGGTTTACCCATCTGCGCGCAGCCGCGGAAAATGTATTCCTGGCATTCGGCAACTGTTTGGTAGCTCTGACGCTGCTTTCGCAACAGGCCTGGCTAATGATGGACGCTATCGGCCACACCCTGATACGGCTGTTTATTACCCGCCGGCAATTGTTAAAATGGGTGACCGCCTTGCAGACCAAGACCAGCACGGGACATGCGCTGAAAAGTCTGATTCGGCCCCTGAGCCATTCGTCCAGCGTCGTGATAGTCTCGGGAGTCTTGATACTGTTGGTCAATCCCAGCGGCATCGTCGGCGCGGCACCGTTTCTGCTGTTATGGTGGCTGGCACCGTTCGTTGCCCGTGCCTTGAGCCTGCCGCCCAAGCTCGATCTGGCCGAATCGCTGTTACCCGAAGATAGCCTGCAACTGAGTTTGATCGGCAGGCGTATCTGGCGGTTTTTCACCACCTTTGTGACCGCACGGGAACACTTTCTGCCGCCGGATAATTTTCAGGAAGACCCACAACCGGTTATTGCGCATCGCAGCTCGCCCACCAATTTCGGTTTGTATCTGCTGTCCGTAGTCGCTGCACGGGATTTTGGTTGGATCGGTCTGATGGACAGTGTCGATCGATTGGATGACACGCTGACCACGCTAGAGGATTTACCGCGTCTGCACGGCCACTTTTATAACTGGTACGACACCCGCGATCTGCGGGCATTGGAACCCCGCTATGTATCGACCGTGGACAGCGGCAATCTGGCCGGGCATTTGCTTGCTTTGTCGCAGGCTTGCCGGGAAATGTTGACCCAGCCACTGAATTTAGCCAATGCCTTGAGCGGCCTGTCGGATACGCATGCTTTGCTACTAACAGCGCTGGCAAACCTCAGTGCTGACCGGCGCACCCTAACCGTCAGCCGACAAGAACTGCAACTAAAACTGTCCTTGCTGGGCGAATTACTGGAAAGCCCGCCTGAAAATGCAGCGCAATGGGGAAAACATTGGCGGCAGCTGGTGGTTTGCGCCGATACATTGCTGGATCTGGCGCGCGCATATGCCGCCGAGCGGGGCGATGCGGATGATAGCGAGGTACTGGTCTGGGCTAATTTGCTTAGCGCTGATATTCGCTCCCAAGCACGGGATATGGATAGTTTGATTCCCTGGATTCATTGTGTTCCAGGTTGTGACGAACAGGATGTTGCTTCCGGGATGTTGAAAGATCTGAGTTTGAACACGCCGCTTAGTGAGTTGGCCAACTGCTATGAACAAACCTTGGCCGCTGTTCACAGGCTTAATGCCGAGGGCGGATCAATGCCAGTCGACTCGGCCACGCTGACGCTGCAGCTCAAGCACGCGCAATCCCAAGCTGAATGGCTAACAAAACGCTTGCAAAACATGATTACCCGCCTGGACAGTCTGTTCCGGGAGATGGATTTTAACTTTTTATACGATAACGAGCGGCAACTGTTCTCGCTGGGTTATGCCGTGGCGGAAGGCATCCTTGATCCCAGTTATTACGATATGCTGGCATCGGAGGCGCGGCTGTCCAGTTTTGTGGCGATTGCCAAATGCGACGTACCCAGTAAACATTGGTTTCATCTTGGCCGGCGGGTCACTCGGGCGGCGCATGGTACGGTGCTGCTATCCTGGTCGGGTTCGATGTTCGAATATCTGATGCCTTCGCTGGTGACTTTTACCCCGCGTTACAGTCTGCTCGACCAGACCTGCCGCTTGGTGGTGAAGCGCCAGATCGAATACGGCAAGCAGCGCGGCGTGCCGTGGGGGGTGTCGGAATCGGCTTTCAACGCCCGCGATCTGGCCTTGACCTATCAATACTCCGCGTTCGGGGTGCCGGGTTTGGGCATGAAACGCGGCTTGGGCGAAGATTTGGTGATCGCGCCTTACGCCACGGCCCTGGCTGCCATGTATTTGCCGCATGCGGCAGTGGAAAACTTCGCCCGGTTGGAACAGGCAGGCGCTTTAGGCCGATTCGGTTTCTACGAGGCCTTGGATTTCACGCCGATTCGCTTGGCGGAAGGCCAAAAAGTGGCGATGGTGCGATGTTATATGGCGCATCATCAGGGCATGTCGCTGGTAGCCTTCTCCAATGTGGTGCATGACGGGGCGATTCGGCATCGCTTTCATAGCGCGCCGATGATTCAATCGGCCGGTTTGCTGCTTCAGGAACGTATTCCCCGCGGCGCGGACACCAGCAGCCTGCCGTTTCTGCAAGCGCTTTCCGATGTCGGCGATACCCTGCAACCGCCCGTTCGGCGCGTGCTATCGCCGATGTCGGCCGTGCCGTCCTCGCATCTGTTATCCAATGGCCGTTATAGTGTGATGATGACCGCCGCCGGTTCGGGTTACAGCCAGTGGCACAATCTGGCGGTGACCCGTTGGCGCGAAGACGTAAGCCGGGATGCCTGGGGCAGTTATCTGTATCTGCGCGATGTCGCCAGCGGCCGGGTTTGGTCTGCCGGCTACCAGCCGACCGCGGCGGTCCCCGATCAATACGAGGTGGTGTTTTTGGAAGACCGCGCCCGCATCACGCGCGGCGACGGCAGTCTAGTCAGTACCTTGGAAATCGTGGTTTCACCGGAAGACGACGCGGAGATCCGTCGACTGAGTTTGACCAATAACGGCGCCAGCGACTCGGAAATCGAAATCACGTCCTATGCCGAGATCGTACTGGCGACCATGCCGGCCGACATTGCCCACCCGGCTTTTTCCAATCTGTTTATTCACACCGAGTATCTGCCGCAGACCAGCGCGCTAATCGCGCATCGTAGACCGCGAGCGGATACCGATCCGGTGATGTGGGCGGCGCACGTACTGGCCGATCAGCAAAGCGGCGGCGGCTTGCAATACGAAACCGACCGGGCGCGTTTTATCGGTCGCGGACAATCGCTGCGCACCCCGATTGCCGTCATGGACGGCCGCCCGCTGAGCAACACGGCGGGTAGTGTGCTGGATCCGATATTCAGCCTGCGAAAACGGGTGCGGATTGCTGGCGGAGCCACCGTGCATTTGACCTTTACCACCCTGGTTGCCGATTCGCGGCAAGCGGTGTTGGAGCTGGCGGACAAATATCGCAACCCGGTCACCTGGGATCGCGTCTCGGCCCTGGCCTGGACCCATGCTCACGTGCAATTGCACCATTTGCGCACCAAACCGGACGAGGCGCAGCTGTTTCAGTATCTGGCTAACCGGCTGCTGTATGCCGACCCCTCGCTACGGGCGTCCGGCAGATTAATGCAAATGAATACTCTAAACGTGACCGGTTTGTGGCGGCACGGCATTTCCGGCGATAAACCCATTGTGTTGTTGCGGGTGGCCGAGTTGGAGGATAGACCTATCGTCGAACAATTATTGCGCGCTCACGAATATTGGCGCATCAAAGGGCTGGCCGTTGACCTGGTGATTTTGAACGAAAAGCTGTTGTCTTATGTCGAGGACTTGCAAAATCTGTTGCAGAGTCTGTTAAGGGAAAATCAGGCCCGCTCCATGCACCAGGAGCTCAATAACGCCGGGACGATATTTGTATTGCGCGGTGATGGGATTTCACACGAAGATCGGCGCTTGTTGCAAACCGCCGCCCGGGTCGTTCTGGTCAGTAATCGCGGCACCTTGGCGGAACAACTGTTACGGCACGCCCGTACCGCCGCAGCCTATGTAGCGCCGAAATTGTTGTCCGATAATCCGACGGCCGAACCCGCCCTAGCGACTCCGCCGCTGGAATTCTTCAACGGACTCGGCGGCTTTGCCGAAGACGGCCGCGAATATGTGATCGTGCTTGACAAGGGGCAATGGACGCCGGCACCCTGGGTTAACGTCATCGCCAACCCCGAGTTCGGTTTTATGGTTTCGGAGACCGGTAGCGGTTGCACCTGGAGCGGCAACAGCCGCGAAAACCTGCTGACGCCTTGGTCCAACGACCCGGTCTGCGATCCGTCGGGCGAACTGTTTTATCTGCGCGACGATGAGAGCAACGCCTTATGGAGCCCTACCGTCGCGCCGATTCGAATTGATAACGCCGGCTATGTGATTCGGCATGGCCAGGGCTATAGCCGTTTCGAACATGTGTCGCACGGCATCCATAGCGAATTGCTGCAATTTGTCGCGCCTGACGATCCGGTGAAGATATCGGCATTGAGCCTGGTCAATCTGTCCGGCAGAACCCGCCGACTCACCGTTGTCGCATATCTGGAATGGGTGCTGGGCAGCTCGCGTAGCGTGACCGCCCCGCATATTCTCACCGAATTGGATAGCGAAACCGGTGCCTTGTTTGCTTCGAACAGCTGGAGCGCGGAATTCGGTCAGCGGGTGGCGTTTGCCGATCTTTGCGGACGACAAACGGGATGGAGCGGCAATAGGGCCGAGTTCCTCGGTCGTAATGGTGACCTGGATGCACCGGCCGGCCTGTTGAGCGGCAAGCCCTTGTCAAACCGTGTCGGTGCCGGACTGGATCCCTGCGCGGCGCTGGAGACGGTGATCGAACTCGCCGCCGATGAACGCATCGAGATTGTGTTTTTGCTGGGCCAGGGTAATGACCGGATTCAGGCCCGGGAACTGATACAACGTTATCGGCGTGTTGCGGTTGAAAGCGTATTCACTCAGGTAAAACAATCCTGGGAGCGGATACTCGGCAAGGTGCAGGTGAAAACCCCGGATCGTGAGCTGGATTTGCTGTTGAATCGCTGGCTGCTTTACCAAACCTTGAGTTGCCGGATGTGGGCCAGAGCCGCGTTCTATCAGGTGGGTGGAGCCTTCGGTTTTCGCGACCAATTGCAGGACAGCATGGCGCTGGCCGTGACACGGCCCGATCTGACCCGCGCGCATTTACTGCGGGCCGCGGCGCGGCAGTTTAACGAAGGCGACGTGCAACATTGGTGGCATCCGCCGACCGGTCGCGGCGTGCGCACCCGTTTTTCCGACGACAGAATATGGCTGCCTTACGCGGTCGCTCATTATCTGAAGGTCAGCGGCGAAGCCGGCGTGTTGGATGAATCTCTGCCGTTTCTGGAGGGGTCTGTGTTGTTGCCGGAACAGGATGATCTTTATTTCGAGCCGACAGCGAGTCAGCAACAAGCCAGTTTGTTCGAACATTGTGCCCGCACCCTGGATATCAGCTTGGCAACCGGCTTGCACGGCTTGCCGTTGATGGGCTGCGGCGACTGGAACGACGGCATGAACCGGGTCGGCAATCAGGGTAAAGGCGAGAGCGTCTGGCTGGCCTGGTTCCTGATCGCCACCCTGGATGAGTTTGTGCCGTTGGCTCTGGCCAGAGGCGAAGCCGAAAGAGCCGAACGCTGGCGGGAACACGCCGCAACATTAAAACGGGCCGTGGAAGCGGACGGTTGGGACGGGGCCTGGTACCGGCGCGCTTATTTCGATGACGGTTCGCCGCTAGGCTCAGCTACCAACGCCGAATGTCGCATCGATGCCATCGCCCAAAGCTGGGGCGTCATTTCCGGTGCCGCCGATATCGAACGCGCGCAACAGGCTATGCATTCGGTACGGGAATACCTGCTGCGCCACGGCGACGATTTGGTGTTGCTGTTCACCCCGCCCTTCGACAAAACCGAACGCGACCCCGGTTATATCAAAAGCTATCCACCCGGCGTGCGGGAGAATGGCGGTCAATATACCCATGCCGCAATCTGGTCGGTGATTGCCTATGCCATGCTGGGCGAGGGCGATCAGGCGGCGGAATTGCTGCGCATGCTGAATCCGATTAATCGGACCGCGACCCGGACCGGCGTTTATGCCTATAAAGTCGAACCCTATGTGTTGGCGGCGGATATTTATGCCGAACCGCCGCATGTGCGGCGCGGCGGCTGGACCTGGTACACCGGTGCCGCCGGCTGGTTTTATCGTGCCGGTCTGGAATGGGTGTTGGGACTACAGGTTCGTGGCGACCAACTACTGTTCATTCCTTGTATTCCCAGTGCTTGGCGCAGCTACAGCATCGTTTATCGGCATGGTAATTCGCGTTATGAAATTAGCGTCGAAAATCCTGACCCTGTCACACAAGGCATCGTTGCGCTGGAACTGGATGGCGTCAGCCAGTTAAACACCGACCGCATTACCCTGAGCGATGATGGTCAAATACATACGATAAGACTGCTGCTTGGCACAAGGCCTTGATGCCTTTACAGCGTAAGCGTTTCAAAGCGCCACTGTTTATATGTACGTTGCCGCACCGACGATGACCGGATTTGAGAACATGCTATCCCTAGAGCTACAGGAACACTCTTCCTGACTCTGGTCAAGACAAATTTAGTCGTGATCCGCGCACTACCCGGAGAATAATATGAACAAAAATCACCTGAAAGGCCGATTGGAACTGTTTACAGGTAAAGTTAACAGGGTTATCGGAAAGGTTTTGGACGATGAAAATATGGAGATGGAAGGCCGGATCCGCAAGAATGCCGGAAAGGTGCGGTCGCGCTATGCTGTCCTAAAAGAAGAGATCAACAATGCCGGCTAACAAGGCCGCGCTACGTGGTCTGGCTATTAAATCGAACCAGGCTGCAAATACCTAACGATTTAAAACATTTACACAGGAATTAAACATGACTATTAACACAACTCAAATAACCGGTTTATGCGCCGGTATCTTTTTGACGCTGGGTTCGCTTGGCGCCTATGCGGCGGAAACTGAAAGCCATATGGCCCAAGGTTTGAAACACGCCGCAGCTGCCACTAAAGCTGCCGATGGCAAAACGATAGCCGAGCACGCCGAGGCCGCCAATACCCACGTCAAAAAGTCTGTCGAGCATCTCAATGCCGGTTCAGCCAGTCTTGATCAGGCTGTCGAACATGGTAAGCAAGGGCATACCGATTTAGCCAAAAAAGCGGCTGAAGAGGCTGAAAAGCACCTGAAAGCCGCACAATAAAATAATCGCAAGTAAATGGCCAAAAGCTGCAGGGGGTTTGCCCGCTGCATTTTAACGCCATGCCGACGACTAATTTTCACGTTAAATAAACCTGGCCTGAACGGTAATTTCTTCTAAAGGGAATAGGGCTCGGATTTCGGTATTAGCTGATGCCTATAGAGATGATCGGCTTGTCATTTTAGCCGGGACAGTTCGCTGAGCGAAGCCGAAGCGAATCAACAGCAAGGCCGCTCAACCAACCTGTCTTTGTCCCGTTTTAGGTAGAAAGCCAGATGATCCATGACTGTTATTTTGTAAGTACTGAATTGTCGTTAGATTGAATCTCGTTCTTATACCATACTGAATAGATCAAACCCTCTAACAATCCAATAGGTTGTTATGTACGCTAGCGTACAGACCAAGCTCGATTTGGCGAGTATCCTTTCTCATATAGAACAGAAATGATTTTGATTTTTTTGAGAATCAATTTTTAAAACTCCAAAGCGAGTCTAACCGTTGACTTTCTCGACTGGTAATAAGTTATTCGTAAACTCTATGTTGATTTAATACCCTATTCAGGGTTAATTAACCGATAATTTAAAAAGGCAGGTATTGTATGAACGATTTATCCATGGAAAAAACAGATGATGAAAAATTACATTCATTAAAAAGGCTGACAGCAACGGTATACTTATGCCAGATCTTAACCTTTATGCTTGCGGGATTGCCATTGCTGGTAGGGGTGGCGATTAACTTCTTCAAGAAAAACGATGTTCAGAACACATGGTTGGCATCGCATTTTGATTGGCAAATAAAAACCTCCTGGGTGGCCTTGGCAGGGTTTGCCTTATCCGGACTTACCTTTGCAATGGGAGTTGGTATATTTATCTTGATGATAACGGTTGTGTGGATGATTTATAGGATTGCGATTGGCTGGTATGCATTGACAGATGGCAAAGCCATAGACAACAAGGTAAATTGAGATCCATTGGCAAAAAATAGTTTCGGAAATATTTGTTTTTTAGCGGCAATAAGATTAATTGCATTTTCGTAAGAAAGATGCAATTTAAGGGTGTTTAATAAATGATTAAATCAAAATTACCACTGAATTAATTCAATTTACTGCAAGGCCCTGGTGGTATACCATTCAAGGCGGTGCAATGATTGTTTTAGGGGTAATCATTGCCGCCTTATGCATTGTTTCACCTGATGTTTATATGTTTGGCGTAGACGCATCTTGGGCGCCAGTTATTGGCATTATTGTCGTATTAGTGGGTGTATTCAGATGTATTGATGGTTTGGTTTCTGAAAATGCGCAAGGATTTTTGTTCAATATGCAAGGCGGCGTATTAGATGTTATTATAGGAATTCTTGTTGCTTTTAGTAGTGATAATGCTGTTAATAACTTAAATATGCTGATTGTATGTTATTTGCTAACGCAGGGAATTTACAGAAACATTCTTTTATCCGTCGCAGAAACCCCTAACCCACTAGCAAACAGAGTGACGGGACTAGTTTCAATAATACTTGGCATAATTATTTGGATCGTTTCGCCATCCTCGTTATGGTTTATTGTATTTTCATTGAGTGTAGATATCAGTTTTCGAGGCTGGACTTTGGTTACCATGGCGTCGTCATTAAAAGCAAACTACGGTAATAATTTTTAGATATTCATCCCTTGATTGATGAATGATTTGTTGAAAATATCAAACGGCTTGTACGTTAAATACGAATTAATAGCTAATTTTTGCCAATAAAATTAGTTTTATTGTAATTGTTGGTTGGATGTGTTTTAAACAAGAAGATATTGTTTAGTCGTATTTGGGGTTTTGTTGTTTATCTGAAAAAACTCGTTTGTAATCAATGCCATGTCCTTTGGGTACTGTAACCACTGGAGTATATGCTTCATGAATCGCAGCACCGATCAGCCTAATCCACCCGAGTCGAAACCCGATCTAAAATCCCTGCCCATGCCGGAACTACAGGCAAAATTGGGGTCGTCGCCGGACGGCCTCAGTTAAGCCGAAGCGCAGAAACGCTTGGTCGAATATGGACCGAACGAGATTGAAGAAAAGAAATCCAATGCCTTTCTGAAATTCCTCAGCTATGTTTGGGGCCCGATCCCGTGGATGATCGAAGCGGCCGTGATCCTGTCCGCGGTAGACCGGCATTGGCCGGATTTCTTTATCATTCTGACGCTACTTTTGGCCAACGCCATTGTCGGATTCTGGGAAGAGCATCAAGCAGGCAATGCTATCGCCGCATTGAAGGCTAAGTTAGCGGTCAAGGCCCAGGTGAAACGTGACGGCAACTGGATCAACCCGGCGGCACGCGAATTGGTGCCGGGTGGCGTGATCCATCTGCGTCTGGGAGACATCGTGCCGGCGGATGTGCGTTTGCTGGCAGGCGACCCGGTTGAGGTCGATCAGTCGGCGTTGACCGGAGAATCGCTGCCTGTCACACATAAATCCGGCGAGGCGGTGTTCTCCGGTTCCATCATCCGTACCGGTGAAATCGATGCGCTGGTGTACGCCACGGGATCGACTACTTATTTCGGCAAAACCGCGCAACTGGTGCAGGAGGCGCAGACCGTCAGCCATTTCCAGCGCGCGGTGCTGAAGATCGGCAATTACCTGATCATCCTCGCAGTGATTCTGGTGGCAGTGATTATCACCGCTGCGCTGTTTCGTGGCGACCCGCTCCTCACCACGCTGCAGTTCGCCCTCGTATTGACGGTTGCCGCAATTCCGGTGGCGATGCCCACGGTGTTGTCGGTGACCATGGCGGTCGGCGCGCGGCTGCTGGCCAAAAAAGAGGCGATTGTGACCCGCTTGGCAGCCATCGAGGAATTGGCGGGGGTGGACGTGCTGTGACGGAAAATTTCAAGCGAGTTGTCGCCTCAATGTGAAAATCTTATGTAGCAATTTGCTCCTGGTTAGCGATCTCCTGGGGTAATTTGTTTTTAGTTTCAGCATGATCCGGATTTAGATGAACGGTATGGATTCTGTTCCAGTTGCGGGTATTTTGGCTCCAGCGCCGAGGGTTTTGGCGACGGGCGTCTTCATAGAGCGCTGTGCGTTGCCTCAATAGCGCTTCGTCCAATCCAGCATGGCGTTGGGCCGGGGTCACGAAGCCAATGGCGCTATGCCGGTGTTCGTGGTTGTACCATTGCACCAAGTCGTCCACCCACTGCTGGGCGATGGTCAAATCGGTAAACGGTTGCAACGGGTATTGCGGACAGTATTTCAAGGTTTTGAGCAGCGATTCCGAATACGGATTGTCGTTACTGACCGCCGGTCGGCTGAGCGAGGGCATGACGCCGAGCTGTTGCAAGGTAGCGAGCATGGTCGCGCCTTTCATGGGGCTGCCGTTGTCGGAATGCAGGATGACTTGCCCAGGTTGCAGACCTTCGCGCCGAACAATATCCCGTAACAACTCGCTGGCGTAGTAGCTGCTTTCTTCCTCGAAAACCTGCCAGCCGACGATCTGGCGACTGAAAATATCGAGGAACAGGTAGAGGTAGTAAAACTTCAAGCGTGTTGAGATGCTTACGAATGGTGGGACGGGACAACTTGAACTGTTTCGCCAAGTCGGTGATGGTGACGCCTTCAACAAAATGCAGTCGCCTGATTTCGGATATCACATCCATTTTTATCACTCCAGGTTTCTCCGGCAAAATACAGGTCATTGAACAACCTGGGGTGGTAACTTTTCAACGCTCTTTTCCCCAGGACCCTGGAAAGTTTTGCACGCCGTTTAACACCCATTGGCGCACTTTTCAGCCGGAGCTTGCACGAAATATCACAAACTCGCCAGAACAGAAAAAAATCCAACTTTTGATGGTTGGGCTTTGGTTATTGGTGGAGCGGGTATGTAATCTCAAGCCCATGTACAATTATTTAACTGAACAGATTCGAGCCGCTAAGTCGGCTTCCTGCCTCTAACCAGCCGTTCAAAACCATGTTTTTCTGGTGTTTGAATGTCGCAAACTGACCGAAAGACGCCCTAGCAGTTCAACTGAGATCCCATAACATATAAACCTACCGTATACTGCGCATAGTGACTGATGAAATACACGCATTATGGATATGCTTTTCTACTAAATCGTAGCCATTCTCTCGGAAGAGGTAGGCTAAAAACGCCGATGCATCCAGAACTATCATTCGTTGCCAGCTTCTGTCCGGCGATCTTTAATGAGTTGTTCTACAACATTAGCAGGCTTTTTACCTTGATACAGTTGATCAACCAAGTCTTGTAAACCGGTCGCCGGTTTTATATTTACTGTGCAAGCTTCCGTAAGTATTTTCCGTACTTCGGCTTCCACACTCAAACCATCTTGTGCAGCTTGTAGACGCAAGGCTGCATGGATATTTTCAGGTAAATTTCGAATGGTTAAAGTAGGCATATGACTTTTATCAATTCAGATGGCTTAACTTTATAGATTGATAGCATTAATGGCTATCCTTAAGTATCCGCACTTTCACCGGCCTACCCTTCACCTTGCCGGCTGCCAATTTACGACAAGCGTCCTTCGCAATTTCTCGAGCAACAGCCACATAAGTTGTTTGCTCTGTGACGTTAATCTTGCCGACTTGTTCACTGCTGAAGCCCGCTTCCCCGGTCAAAGCCCCTAAAATATCGCCAGGGCGGATTTTCTCCTTACGCCCGCCCAACAGCAACAAGGTAGCCATCGGCGGCAGCAATGGGGTGTCTTGTGTGTTTTGTAAGGAGCCCAAGCTATGCCATTCAGGACTTATGTCCATCAGCTTAGCAATATCGGCGACTCGGTGTTGTTCTGCCGGGCTACATAGACTCAAAGCCCAACCCTCTGCATCGGCACGACCGGTTCGGCCTATGCGATGAATATGTATTTCCGGGTCTGGAGTAATATCGACATTTATCACAGCCTCAAGCTGGCTAATATCCAAGCCACGCGCCGCCACATCGGTTGCCACCAGCACCGAACAACTGCGGTTGGCAAACTGAATCAGCACCTGATCGCGTTCGCGTTGTTCCAGGTCGCCATTTAAAGTTAGGGCATGAAAGCCTTGGGCATGCAAGACGGCCAGCAAATCACGGCATTGTATTTTGGTATTACAAAAAGCCAGCGTACTCACCGGACGGAAATGTTTCAGCAATAGGCCAACCGCTTTTAGTCTATCCTGCTCTTTCACCTCATAAAAGCGCTGGCGTATTTTGCTGTCTGCATGTTGTTCCAGCAGTTTAACTTCCTGCGGATTACGGAGAAACTGCTTCGCTAGCCGGGCAATACCGTCAGGATAAGTAGCGGAGAACAATAGGGTTTGCCGCCCTGCTGGACATTGCTTGGCGACGGAGACTATATCATCATAAAATCCCATGTCCAACATGCGATCAGCTTCATCCAGCACCAAGGTATGTAGCGCATCTAGTTTCAGCGTGGCGCGGCTCAAATGATCCATAATCCGCCCCGGTGTGCCGACTACGACATGCACGCCGTGTTCCAGACTTGCCGCTTGGGGTCGCAAAGGCGTTCCGCCGCACAAGGCCAAAACTTTTATATTGTCCTCAAAGCGCGCTAATCTGCGGATTTCCTGCGTCACCTGTTCCGCCAACTCCCGGGTTGGGCAGAGCACCAGAGCCTGAACCGCAAAGCGGCGCGGCTGCAAGTTTTTCAGCAGGGTCAGCGCAAAGGCCGCTGTCTTGCCGCTCCCCGTCTTCGCTTGCGCAATCAAGTCATGGCCTGCCAGCGTTATCGGCAAACTGGCGGCTTGAATCGGCGTCATGCTTAGATATTCCAGCTGTTGCAGGGTGTCCAGCATAGCTGAGGAAAGCGGCAATGTATTAAAAGAATTTTCAGCAGTCGTAGCTGATGAGGAGGCAGAACCAGAAGTAATAGAAATAGTCATGCCTTATTATCCTCGACTACGAGCACAGTGTCTGGAAATAAAAACAGTTTTTCATGCAGCAATACCGTTATGTCTAAGCAAAGCCTCTATATTGGGCTCACGACCACGGAAGTTTTTGAATAGAGTCATAGCTTCGCCACTACCACCCTGTTCGAGAATATTATGCAGAAAAGATAAACCAGTAGTACGGTCGAAAATACCTTTTTCCTCAAACAGCGAAAACGCATCGCTGGACAGCACTTCCGCCCATTTGTAACTGTAGTAGCCGGCCGCATAACCTCCAGCGAAAATGTGCGAAAAACTATGCGGGAAGCGATTGAATTCCGGCGTTTTAACCACCGCAATCTGATCACGAATTTGTTGTAAAGTTTGATAGATGCGACCGCCGCGACTTGGATCATAATCCTGATGAATCTTAAAATCGAACAGACTAAACTCAAGTTGCCGTACCATTTGCATACCAGCTTGGAAGTTTTTTGCCGCTAGCATTTTGTCGAACAAAGCATCCGGCAACAGCTCGCCGGTTCGATAATGCCCGGAAAGCAACGGCATCGCTTCTCTTTCCCAACCCCAATTCTCCATAAACTGACTGGGCAATTCCACCGCATCCCACTCCACGCCGCTGATCCCGGAAACACCGAGATAATCAACCCTGGTCAACAGATGGTGCAAACCATGACCAAATTCATGCAAAAGGGTTTGCACTTCATCATGCGTCAGCAGCGCCGGCTCAGAACCTGTAGGTGGCGTAAAATTGCAAACCAAATAGGCAACTGGGCTTTGTACGCCGTCTGTGGTTTTTTTTCGGCTGACGCAGTCGTCCATCCAAGCGCCGCCGCGTTTTTTCGCACGGGCGTATAAATCCAGATAAAACCGCCCTCGCAACTGCCCATCCTGATCAACGATTTGATAAAAACTTACAGCCGGGTGCCAGGTGTCAAAATTGCTGATTTCGGATACTTGCAGGCCATAGAGTTTTTCGACTATGGCAAATAATCCGGGTAGTACCCGATTAATGGGAAAATAGGCTTTTACTTCCTCTTGCGAGAGTTGATAAAAGTGCTGGCGCATTTTTTCGGAGTAATAGCCAATATCCCAGGCTTGCAAATCATGCAAACCGTGTTCGGCAGCAGCGAATTCCTTGAGCTCGGCCAAATCGCGGCGGGCTTGCCGCCAGGATTTGTCGGCTAAGTCTTCAAGAAATTGCACCACATCCTGAGTGGATTTCGCCATCTTGGTGGCTAAAGAAAATTCTGCATAGTTCTTAAACCCAAGTAATTGCGCCTTTTCATGCCGCAAGGCCAGGATTTGTTCCATAATCTCGCTATTGTCCCATTTACCGGCATCCGGCCCCTTATCAGATGCGCGAGTGCAAAAGGCCTCGTAATGCTCGCGGCGCAATTCGCGCCTGTCAGCATACGTCATCACGGCTAGGTAAGACGGAAATTGCAAATTGATTAACCAGCCAGCTTCGCCTTCTGCTTCCGCAGCCTGTTTTGCCTGCGCCAGAGCCGATTCCGGTAAACCCGACAGTTCGTCGCTATCGACGATAAGCTTGCGCCAAGCATTAGTGGCGTCCAGCAGATTCTCTTCGTAACGGCTGCCAAGTCTTGATAGCTCCTGGCTGATTCCCTTATAGCGGGTTTGCTGCTCAACAAGCAGATCAACACCGGACAAATGAAAATCGCGTAATGCATTAGTGATGATTTTTTGTTGCGCAGGTTCAAGTCCGGCGAATTCCGGGCTGTCGTGAATAGCTTGATAGGCTGCGAATAATTCACGATTTTGACCAACTTCGGTAGCATATTCACTGAGCTTGCCCAAGCAGGCATTGTAAGCATCACGCAACGCTTCACTGTTAAGTACTCCGTTCAGATGTCCGACCGGCGACCAAGCTTTATTTAGACGGTCTTCGGCTTCCTCTATAGGCTCTATCAAATTCTGCCAAGTATATGGCCCGCCGGCTTCCAGATGTCTAGTGATGGTTGCGCGGGCTTCGCTAAGCAACTGATCAATAGCCGGCTCAATATGCTCGGGGCGGATTTTTGAAAATTGCGGTAAGGTGCTGTTTTCGAGTAAGGGATTATGCATGAAATTCAAGAAATTTGTCTGATGAGTAGATTATTTAAGAGAGCATATACATCGCCGCGTTAACGCGATTTTGCGCCTGGCGCAGAACTTTAAGGGAAAAATCCGGATTGAGCGTACCCTTTTCAAGCTTACCATAGGCCGGAATTGAATTTATGTAAGGTAAACCACGAGTTTTACCACTCCCAAAATAACTATGCAATTTAGCCAGAATCACGATGTCTTCCAAGGTCATCTTCGGCCCACTGTCATAGAACCAATTTTCGGCCTGTCTGGGGATTTGCGTGAGTTGCTCAGAGAAACCCAAGGTATGCAAAACTAAGGAGCCAACCGGCGCCCGCAGAAAGGGCAAAGAGGATTCCAACTCCTCAAAAGATCGGTATTCATCGGGAAATTGTTCGGCAAAATTAAGCAGTGGAATAGCGCCTATATCAGTAATCAAACCTGCCAGCATGGCGTCTTCCGGTTTGACGCCGCCACATTCTTGAGCCAACACGAAGCTTAAGCTGGAAACATAAAGGCTATTTTTCCACAAAGCCTGCATATTTTTGATCAAGTTGCGGTCCTTGCAGTTAAATAGTTGTTTTAGACTGATGCTCATCACCAAATTGCGCGTGGCGTCTAGTCCGATACGGCTAATGGCCTCATGGCAATTGCTGACTGGCATCCCGGTATCATAAAGCGGACTGTTGGCGACTTGAATCAGTTTGGCGACGATAGGCGGATCGATATGAATGATCTTCACCACTTCATCGACGCTAATTTCTTTGCGCATCGCATCTTTTAATTTGAAAGCGATATCCGGCAAGGTAGGCAGTACTAATTTTTCTTCTCGATAGGCTTGGGCAAAACTGTGAAAAAACCTATTACCGCTAATTTCATCGGGCAAATGAATATCTATCAGCTCTATATTCGCACAGCTTTCCCTAGATTTATTGGACCATAGCCGGTTAAGGTCAACGAAAATCTGCAGTATCCAGACATCGCCAACCGCTGTGGCGCTGGCCCCACAGCGAATACCACTGTTTAATGGCAGGCTGGATAATGCATCTCCGGTTACGATTTCGTAGCTGCTGTCACCATCCGGATGCAGTTGTACGCTGCCTTCTAATAAATAATATACGCATTCGCATTGCTGACCTAAAGCAAAAATTACGCTGCCTTTTTTGTAAAGTAGGCTGGCATGTGGCAGGGCGGCAAGACTGGGTTCATCAAGCTCGCGCAAGGGGACAAACTTTTTCAGGACTTCAAGCGCAAGATCCTGTTTAAGAACTTTGGCGGGCTGAGCAACCTCAATTGCCAGTTTTTTTTCCTGTTGGGCTTGTTTGCCCATTTTTTGCAATTGCTCTACATCTGGAGATGGGGATTTTTTAGAAAAAAGCCGAGTAAACCAGTTCATATTAAACCCTAAAAAAATTAAGCGCTTCGGCAATTTGCTGTTTAGCATCATGCAATGCTTGCAGAGACAAATCGGGTGTCAATTCGGCTTCGCCAAGTTTGTGAAAGGCAGGCAAGGTGTTTAATGGCGGAAGTTTGTGATTATGCATATGGCCTATCTGGTGATGGTATATTGCAAGTAAGACAATATCGTTTAATTGTAATTCATCGCTATTGCTATAGTACCAATTTGCGGTTTGTAGCGGTATTTGCTGTAGTTTAGCCGGGAAGCCCCAGTTGTTTAGGATGGAAACCCCGAGCACGCCATTGATTGCCACAATAATTTGCTCAAGCAACTCAGTAGTATAGGTGTTTTTGTTACAAGTTTCCGCAAAGGCGATGATCGACAAGACGCCGATATTATGAATCAGCCCAGCCAGCAGTGCTTCATCAGCATTAATACGTCCAGTAATACCCGCCAAAGCATAGCTCAGACTGGCGACATGAATGCTGTCCGTCCAAATAGCGCGGATTTTTTCGTTGAGTTGTTTGTCAGCGCTAACGAATAAATTATTCAGGCTAATACTGGTGGCCAAATTTTGCGTGGTTTGCAATCCTAGCCGATTTATTGCTGCATAAATATTGACTACCGGTGTTAGCGGTCTATACAGTGGGCTGTTTACAACCTGGATTAACTTGGAGGAAATGATAGGATCAAGATTAACGATTTTTACCGCATCGGCAATACCTATTTCTTTTTGTAAAGCCATTCGTAACCGCAAAGCTACATCAGGTAGACAGGGCGTATGCAGTTCATTTTTCCGGTAAGCCGAGCAGATGCCTTGATAAAACCCCTGTTTACGTAAATTTTCCGGCTCATTTTGGGGATTAATGAACGGTTTATCGAGTGGCCGAGCAGTATTTTGCAAGGCATTTAAGGGGAGATAGATAATGGTGGCAAAGGTTTTAGAATACGCGCTGAATTTATGCTCTTTACCGGTAGAAAGCGGATAGCAAGCTTTAAAAGTGCTTGCATCAACACTATATCCGGCGCCATTACCCGCTTCAAAGAAAATCTCCCCTTCCTGGAGATAAAGCAAGGACTCAACCTGTTCGCCGCGCGTGAAGATCATTTCACCAGGCTTGAAATTACGTAGGCTTATTTTTAAAGCTTGCAACTTTTCTACAGGTAATTCGCCGATTGGGATGAGTTTTTGTAAAAATGCTATAGGAATATAAGCAGGGTTATGATGCACCTCTGGTGCTAGCAGATGAGGCGTAATTGCCGGCTTTTTTTTAAACAAACTCCAGAACATCTGGTTTAATGGGTAAAGATACGCATCGCCGCGTTGATGTTTTGTTTGGCGGCATGCAAGATGGCTAGACTATTCTCCGGAGACAAGGCCAGGTTTTTTAATTTACTGGCTGCGGGAATGGCGGTAATAGCCGGAATTTCGGCGGTGTTTCTTTTGCCTATCATGGCATGCAGACGCGATAACACGACAATGTCCGCCAGAGATAAATCGACGGACGTATTCTGAAACCAATCGCTTGAATTAAGAGCGACATCGACAAATTCCCTGGCAAACCCCCATTCTTTCAGAACAACCGCGCCGACAATACCTTTTAGGACGGGGATTGCCTGCATGATTTCCGTATCATTAACATATTCGGGAGGTAAGTTTGCGACAAAGCTAAAAAAAGGCAAAGCGCCAATATCACAGATTAAACCCGCAAGTAATGCATCTTCCGGGTTTTGTTGTTGTGTGCTGCTTGCCAACACATGACAGAGCACTGAAAGATAGAGACTCTGTTTCCAAATATCTTCCAGATACTGCTTTAACAAGGATGACTTGCAGCGGAAAATTTGTTTAGTGCTTAAAGCAATGACCAAATTACGGCTGGCGTTCAGACCTATGCGTCTAACTGCATCCAAGCAGTTTCTAGCAGGAATTTGCGTAACGTAAAGCGGACAGTTGGCAACTTCAATCAGCTTTGCGGAAATCACCGGATCAAGCTGAATGATTTTTACCGCATCGGCAATATCCACATCGTTTTCAATAGCTTTGCGTAAGCGCCTGGCAACTTCGGGTAAGGAAGGGATTTCCAACTCATGATCCTGAAAATAATTTGCAAACATTGTCAACAATCTATTGCTTTGAAATTCGGCGGGGATTTCCAGCGTACCGTGATCAGAACGGTTGGTGGTCGCCATAATTTTTAAGGAGACACGTAATATGCCGATATCAGTTTGTGCCTTTGCTGTCGTAGTATGCTTGACACCACTACAAAGTGGAAATTTGGCTTGTGCGCTACCAGCTCTTATTTCATAGCTCTTACCGTTTTGATCAGACAGTTCCACACGCCCATGTAGCAAGTAAATTGCACAATCGGCTGCTTGATTGATATCGAACAAAACCGTGCCGGCGGTTATGATTTCAAGCTGTTTATTTTCGGCAAAGCTTTCCAATATCTCATCACTGAGATTTCTTATTGGGAACAATTGCTTAAGAGCTTCAGGCGTGATGGTTTTATCCACAACAGGTGACATATTTTTTTCAAAAAATGTTTTTATTGAAGCCATTTGCTGCGGTAATTTTTTCAGGTTGTCTGAAGGAAAAAGATTTTAGCTGGTCATAAGTATAAGTCATTAACAATAGGCTGGGGTGTTTGCATGCCGCTCGGCGTTTAAATTCTCGATAACCCCTGCAGTTTGGGGGCGGATACCCCGCCAAATAAAAAAAGCCTCGGCCGCCTGTTCGACCAACATACCGATGCCATCCAGGCTTTTCACCGCGTTATTTTTATGCCCCCACTTCACAAAAGGAGTGGGCTGTGAGCCGTACGCCAAATCATAGCAATTGCCATATTCTGCCAGTAAATTGTCCGGCAACGGCGGCAATTCAGCAGAAAGACTGGCGGAGGTCGCATTGATAACCAGATCGAATTGCTGACCGGCAAGTCCGGGGTAGCTGCTGCAAGTTACAGCACCTAGGGCGAAAAACTCTTCAACAATAATTTCTGCTTTACTGAGTGTGCGATTGGCAATCACCAACTGCTTTGGTGCGCATTCCAGCAACGAGCCGAGGATACCCCGACTGGCGCCGCCTGCACCCAGAATTAAAATTCGACTATCAGTCAATCTAATCTGATGATTAATGGTTAAGTCTCTCACCAAACCAATACCATCAGTGTTATCTCCGCTTATACCGCCATCAAGTTCTTTTTTTAGCGTGTTCACTGCTTTAGCCAGACGAGCGCGCTCGGTTAAGCGATCCGTAAATTGCCAAGCCAGTTCTTTAAGCGGCACAGTGCAATTTAAGCCTTTGCCGCCACTAGCAAAAAAAGCATCGGTCATGGACTTAAAAGCGTCCGGTGTAACGTCTTGAGCAATATAATCCAGAGCTTGACCGGTTTGTTTTGCAAACAACTGATGAATATGCGGGGATTTGCTGTGCTTAACCGGATGCCCAAACACTGCATAGAGGTCGATCGCACTCATCGGGATAACCGCTTATGCATCCATATTTCCCAAAGTATGGTACAGGTGATAATCGCCGCCGCCAGTAAACAAGCCACCAGCATGAACTCTTCTGTAAAAGCTATGAGGATAGCGCAAGCGCCGAGAAAAAAACCGACGATGCTTAATTGCCAGCCGATACGAATGCCATCCAAGATCGTAGCCAGTGAAAGTATTAATAATATCACCAGGCTAGCGCTAAATTTGTCAATTCTATTGGCTTGTTCCAGCAAAAAAGCGCCACCGATCACAATTAAAGTACTCAGCCAATGTAAGGTCTGTTCCTTAAGAATATCGCCAAAATTTTGGGCGCCGTTTTTCGCCTGCAACCAAGTAACCAGCACCGCCATTGGGCCAAATACCAACACCATCATCAGCCAATAGCCATAACCGTCTTCAGGGGAGAAATGCGTAACACTAATGCCAAGCAATGAAATTAGCAACAAGAGGATAAAAACCCCTTCCTCAAATTTAAAGCGTCGGCGATGCTCAAATAGCGGGTCGTTTTCCAAGATCATTTACCTTTATTTATTAAAATTAAAATAGATTTAAGCATTATTTTTGTTGTTGTATCCACAGTGCGGCGGATTTGGCGAAATACGTCAAAATCCCATCACAACCGGCGCGTTTGAAAGCCAGCAAAGACTCCATGACAACTTGCTTCTCATCCAGCCAACCGTTGATAGCAGCAGCTTTCAGCATGGCGTATTCTCCGCTGACCTGATAAGCAAAAGTTGGCACGCCAAATTGATCTTTGGCGCGACGAATGATGTCCAGATAAGGCATGCCGGGTTTAATCATGATCATGTCAGCACCTTCTTGAATATCCAGCGCAATTTCCCGCAAAGCTTCATCGGAATTGCCGGGATCCATCTGATAGCTGTATTTATTGCTACTGCCGAGATTTCCTGCAGAGCCGACTGCATCACGAAACGGTCCGTAAAAACCGGAAGCGAATTTAGCGGAATAGGCCAAAATTCGGGTATTGACATGCCCATTAGCCTCCAGAATATTCCGTATCGCAGCTATGCGGCCATCCATCATATCGGAAGGCGCCACAATATCTGCACCGGCTTCGGCATGCGATAATGCTTGCTTGCATAATACACTGATGGTCTCGTCATTAAGCACATAACCGTGTTCATTCAATAACCCATCTTGGCCGTGAACAGTAAAAGGGTCTAGGGCGATATCGGTAATCACGCCCAGCTCCGGAAATCGGTTCTTTAAAGCCAACACAGAACGTTGTGTCAAACCCTCCGGATTATAAGCCTCTTCGGCTAAGTTGGATTTCATTTGCGGCTCGATTACCGGAAACAGCGCAATCGCAGGTATACCAAGATTAAGCAAAGTTTCCGCTTCTCGCAACATCAGATCTAAAGATAATCTGCTCACACCCGGCATAGAAACGACATTTTCCTGTCTATTATTACCTTCAAGTACAAACACTGGGCAGACTAAATCATCGATTGATAAGCGGTTTTCACGCATCAGCCGGCGCGAAAAATCTTGAGAGCGCATTCTGCGTAGGCGAGTAGCCGGGAAAAAAGCATTAGAAGTTAACATTTTTTCCATATATATTTTAAGGTTTGATAATTTTAATCGGTTTTCGGATTTTCGTAACTGGTAAGATATACTGACGAATTGAACGATATTTTAACCGCAAAAAGTGCAAGCACGTTGTGATTTGCACATTGCCAGCTTGATAGAATGCGGTATCCTAATCTTAGGTAGGATACCGCGCTTTAGCTTTGCTGTTTGCAGTGACCTGCCTTGGGCTTGTCCCACTGCCCAACAGCATTGAGTTTACATTTTCTCAAAGCTTAATGTTTGTTAGAATTGCGATGAGAACTCCTATAATTATTATAAATATTCACTTTCTATCCTATGTCTAAAAAGAAATTAGTGCTTTTTGTTGCCTGTTTAGCCGGGCTGCTTGCATTACAAATAAAATTTGTGCTGCCCTTAATGTATGATATTGCCGGCTCAGACTTATTTTTAGTCGACAGCAAAGATTCCGCCAGTCCGTTGCCAGTGAATAATGATATGACGGCATTAGCCTTTGGCTTTTGCAATGCATACATTAAAAATGACTTGGGTGAAGAGAAAACTGTGTCATTTGCCGGTCAGCCAACCCATGCCTGGACCCTTGGCAACTACGAATATATCGTAAACGCCGATGCTGAAATCGCCCTAAAAGATACACCCAGCACACTACACCATTATGTTTGCCGTATCCAATATGAGAACGGCGACGATCTGTCCGGGGCCGGCAACGTCGAAAACTGGAAAATTGAAGGTGTTACCGGCTTATCCGATTAAAAAGGACTTTGAGTTTTTGCTGTTGCGAAAAACCAATGGTTTTTCTCCAGCTGATAAGGCCAGTGCGCCGGCAGTTTCTATGGCTTCGTCAATCCGGTAGCGCTGTGATGATTTGCTGCATACCGGATCGGTGCTAAACATATCGCCATTCAGCAGGTAAGCTTGGCAACGGCAACCAGCAAAATCTTTGTGTTTTTCGTCGCAACTACGACAAGGCTCCTGCATCCAATCGTCGCCACGGAAAAAATTAAAGGCTCTGGATTCGTTCCAAATTTGTTCAATGCTAAAGTCCTTAACATTGGGACAATCCAGGCCGGGAAGTTCTCTTGCTGAATGACAAGGCAATGCTAAACCATCCGGGGCAATAGTCAAAAATGTGGTCCCCCAACCATTCATACAGGCTTTTGGCCGGTCTTCATAGAAATCCGGCACCACATAATAAATTTTCATTTTACCGGCAACAGTTTCCTTGAAACTTTGCGCAATATTTTCCGCTGCCAAAAATTGTTCTCGGGTTGGCAGCAGTGCATCACGGTTAATATGCGCCCAGCCATAATATTGGGTATTGGCTAATTCTAGGTAATCAGCACCCAAATTTTCCGCCATGGACAATATTTGCGGCATTTGATGGATGTTTTGCCGATGAATCACGACACAAAGCACCATTGGATAGCCGTGCTTTTTGACTAAACCAGCCACCTCCTGTTTTTGTAAAAAGGTCTCGGTTCCAGCTATATGATCATTCAGTTCCTGAGAGCTGGCTTGAATGCTGACTTGGATATGATCAAGCCCAGCTTGTTTTAGCGTAATAATTTTGTCTTCCGTTAAACCATAGCCGGAGGTAATCAGGTTTGTGTAATACCCTAGTTGCCGAGCAAAAGCGACCAGTTCCGGCAAATCTTGACGCGTTAAAGGTTCGCCGCCTGAAAAACCCAGTTGTACTGCGCCCATTTTGCGAGCTTGACTAAGCACCCGTTTCCAGTCGTCAGTGCTTAATTCCTCAGTATATTTTGCATAGTCCAAGGGATTTGAGCAATACGGACATTGCAGCGGGCATTTATAGCTAAGCTCTGCCAATAACCAACGCGGCGGTGTGATATTAAAGTTGTTGGATCCAGCCATGTTGCAATGCTACGTTCAAGAAATTTAGGATGTCGTTAGTTAAGCCATTGGCCGTAAATTTTTCTTCAAGTTCCACGACAATCGCAGATAAATCTCGGCTGCCATCGCACAATTTGAGTATTTCTGCTGAACTTTGGTTCAACTCCACCATGCCTTCAGGGTAAAGAATCACATATTTTTGCTGTGCTTCTTCCCATTGCAGACGATGCAAGGCCGAAAATTGAATGGGTTGATCAGGATTGATAGGCATGATGATTTGGAATTTTCATTATTTTTCTATATTGAAATACGGCGGCATATTTGCAACATAAGCCAGATAAATAGCATCCGCCATACACCACAACACATCCAATTTGAATTTTAAAATTTCCAACATGCGTTCCTGTTGCGTACGGGTTTGGTACCAATCCAAGGTCAGTTGTAACCCATGCTCCACATCACGGCGAGCTTCAGTTAAGCGTTTGCGGAAATATTTATAGCCTTCCGGTTCAACCCAAGGATAAACTTCCGGCCAGTTATCCAAACGCTGTTGATGGATTTTCGGAGCAAAAAGTTCAGTTAGTGAGGAACTTGCTGCCTCGTGCCACTCGGCGCGGCGGGCGAAGTTAACGTAAGCATCCACGGCAAAACGCACACCAGGCAGCACATGTTGCAACGAAGTGACCTCTTCCCGTGTTAAGCCAACTGCTATGCCCAGTTGGATCCAAGCTTCTATCCCGCCTGGATCGTCGGCGGCGCCATCGTGATCAAGGATACGTTGCACCCATTTCGCGCGAGTTTCCCGATCAGGACAATTAGCCATGATATTGGCGTCTTTGATCGGAATCATCACTTGATAATAAAAGCGATTAGCCACCCACCCCTGCAACTGCTGTTTGTTCAGTTTGCCCTCATTCATCAGCACATGTATCGGGTGATGAATGTGATAGTACTTTTCCATACCGCGCAACTGGGCTGCAAATTCTTCACGCGACCAGGGTTTATTATCGCAACAGCTCATGAGATACCTTTATAAGTCAATTTCCAAGCCATCGTAAGCCACTTCAATGCCGGCTGCATTTAGGGTTTTACGTTCAGACGAATCTTCGTCCAAAATGGGATTAGTGTTGTTGATGTGAATCAAAATCTTGCGAGTATTGGCCACGCTGTTCAGCACTTCTATCATGCCGCCGGGGCCGGATTGTGGCAAGTGTCCGATTTCACGGGCTTTTTTATGACTAATGTTTTGCGCGCACATTTCGTCATCAGTCCAAAAAGTGCCATCCACCAAAAGGCAGTTCACGCTCTGCATAGCTGATAGCACATGCGCTTCAATTTCCCCAAGGCCGGGAGAGTAATAGAGTTTTTTACCGGTAGAAATCTGCTCGATGATAACACCAATATTGTCGCCTTCGTGCGGATCGTGACGGTGCGGCGAATATGGCGGCGCCTTGCTTTTAAGTGCATGTGCGTATAGGCGGATGTCGTCTATGCCGGTTACGCTAAATGGACTGCCGTCGCAAACAATCGGATAGTGATTGACGGTACAGTAATCTTTTAGCATAGTGAACAGTGGGAAACCGCTGGTCAAATCTTGTTTGACCATTTCGGTACAATATACATCCAGCGGCTTACCTTCTCGCAGCATTAATAAGCCGGTAGTATGGTCGATTTGACTATCTATCAACAGCACCGCCCTTATGCCGGTATCGCGTATGCCTTGTTTGGGCTGTATGGCTGGGAAGGCTTCCAATTGACTGCGAATATCCGGCGAGGTATTAAACAGCAGCCAGTTGCGGTTGTCGGTACTGATGGCAATTGAGGACTGGGTACGGGCTTTGCCGTGCAATTGGCCGCTACGTAATCGTCGGCAATTATCGCAATTGCAATTCCACTGCGGAAAGCCGCCGCCGGCGCCGGCGCCGAGAACTCTAATTTTCATATTTTACAGAGGGTAGGTAAATAATCGGCAAATGATACGGGATATAAGCGTTCTTGTTCAATTTTTGCTCAGATCTCACTAAAATTTTGTGCGCAGCTAACATGAACCAACAGGCAAAAAAAAGGGGCAGTTGGCCACCCCTTTTTCCTTGTTAACCTTAGAGATTAACGGTTGTAAATGTACATGGTTACTTCAAAGCCAAAACGCATGTCATTATAAGCAGGTGTTTCCCATTTCATTGTAATACCCTCCAGAGGTGTGTTGTTGTAGGCTAACTTGATGAAGAAAGCTAAGCCGAAGTATACGATGAAGTATTTTTTTGTGCAACTGAGTTTTTATCCGGTCTTCAGCGCGTAAAAGATCATCCGGAATTCCTTAAGTTCCCCGAGTCAAAAGAAAGGATTTTAGTAAGATGCACTAACAACTGAGTTACAAGCGCTTCAGCTTTGTTGATTTATCTTAGTTTAAGTTTAATTTACCCAACCCTATAAAAACCAACTAGACTCGGTGCGTTTAAAATACGCCAACAACCACATGGACAATCGTTATTTATGCCCAGCGTTACGCTGCTAAGTGATTTATACTACACACTTAAATCTTTAAAATAAGGCTTTCGCATTTATGAAAACATATCTGGTTGGCGGTGCAGTTCGAGATCGTTTGCTGGATTACCCGGTTAAGGAATACGATTGGCTGGTGGTGGGAGAAAGCATGGCAGGTATGCAAGCACGGGGATTCCGTTTGGTCGGCAAGGATTTTCCGGTGTTTTTGCATCCAGTCACTCACGATGAGTACGCCTTAGCCAGAACCGAACGCAAAACCGCCCCCGGTTACAAAGGGTTTGCGGTTTATGCGGAGCCGGATGTAACGCTGGAAGAAGATTTACAACGTCGCGATTTGACCATCAACGCCATGGCGATTGATACTGAAGGCAAGTTGATTGACCCTTTTCAGGGGCAAAATGACTTGCAAAATCGGGTATTACGCCACATATCACCAGCCTTCTGCGAAGATCCGGTACGCATATTGCGCGTAGCTCGCTTTGCTGCCCGCTATGCCCACATTGGCTTTAAAGTTGCTAAGGAAACCCAGGTTTTGATGAAAACCATGGTAGACAATGGCGAAGCCGACCATCTCGTTGCCGAACGCGTGTGGGCCGAATTCCACAAAGCCTTGACAGAAACTACGCCCTCGGCATTTATTCAAGTACTCAGAGAATGCGGCGCATTGCGCGTTATTTTTCCGGAAATCAACGCCCTATTCGGCGTACCACAGCCGGAGAAACATCATCCGGAAATCGATACCGGCGTACATTGTTTACTATCTTTGGATCAGGCAACTTTATTATCATCTAACGCTGAAGTCAGGCTGGCCGCCTTGCTGCACGATTTAGGCAAGGCACTGACCCCGCAAGAAAATTGGCCCAGTCATCATGGACATGAGCAAATAGGTTTGTTGGTGCTGGAAAGTTTTTGCGAACGCCTGCGCGTACCTAGGTCCTTTAAAAATCTGTGTGCACATGTCATGCAGTACCACACCCATTGCCACCGGGCATTAGAATTGCGCCCCGAAACGTTGGCCGACATGTTGCAAGCTATAGCCGCTTTTAAGCCCAATAACCGACTTGAAGAGTTTCTTCTGGCTTGTGAGGCAGACGCCCGCGGTCGCCACGGCTTTGAAAATCGACCTTACCCACAGGCCGATTACATACGCGCAGCAGCAGGCGCAGCAGCAGTTGTCGATACCACCGCACTATTAACAAGTGCTCTGCAAGGCCCAGAAATAGGCATTGAAATTCGGCGGCAGAGGATAACAGCCATCAATAAGTTTAAACATGCTTATCATACCGCAGTAGAATAAGAGATAAAAATGACAAATATAAAAAATATCAATGTTAAATGATTCACAACATCTTTTTAAATTTGGCATATTTTTTGTGTTCAGAGCAAAGCTAAACTGGAGATTATGATGGTATTGATAGGAAATATAGGATATCGGAATGCTTAGTTATCGCCACGGTTTCCACGCCGGCAATTTTGCTGATGTTTTAAAACACAACTTAATCACGCTGGTCATTTCTGCTTTAAAGCAAAAAGACAAGCCGTTTGTCTATATAGATACACATGCAGGTGCGGGCAAGTATTCTTTCAAATCCGAATTTGCCCAAAAAACCGGCGAATATCATAACGGCATTGGCAGATTATGGACGCAGCAAACTGTACCAGAGGAAATGAAAGACTATTTGTCTGCGGTACGCGCCGAAAATACCGGAAAACAACTCGTGCGCTACCCAGGTTCGCCGCAGTTAGTCCGGCGCTTAGTCAGAGCGCAAGATCGCTTGCAATTATCAGAACTGCACAGTAGCGATTTTGAGATTTTACACGAATTATTTGTTCAAGATAAACAAGTCAGCATCGCCAAGGAAGACGGACTGCTAATGCTGGAAAAAAAGCTGCCGCCAATCCAAAAACGCGGCTTAATACTTATCGACCCGAGCTACGAAGTAAAATCTGATTTTAACAAAGTTGTTGACGCCCTGGTAAAAGCCCATAGCCACTTTGCGACCGGCATTTTTGCGCTTTGGTACCCGATAATAGATCGTGAGCTGACTGAAAGATTGTTGCTCCGCTTGAAAGAAACCGGCATCCCAAAGCAATTGCGCATAGAACATGCCGTTGTTAAAGACGGAGCGGTGCGCGGCATGACGGCTTCTGGTATGCTGTTTATAAACCCACCCTGGCAGTTGGAGAGTCAGGCGAGAACATTTTTGCCTTGGTTAAATCAGGTATTGACTGATGGACAGGGGCAATGGCAAGTCGAATGGCAAGTGCCGGAATCGGTTGCGGAGAAGATTGCAAGGAATTAATAATGATAAAAAAAAATCTCGATCTTATTATCGTCGCTATTATACTGCTGGCCATCGTCATGTACGATGTAACACTGGAATTTCTTGAAGAATTCCTGCATTTGATATTTGAGGTGCTGCATAACCTGTTTGAATGGGTGGAATTGGGCGTCGAAGAGGTTGTCGACCACATTTTCCATTTTTTACATATAGGCGAATTTGTCGAATATCTTTTTATAACCGAGCGCCACGGCAGTCAGTTTGTGACCTTTTGGTTTTTGATGACCATTATCGGGCTGGGCTTATATAGGCTCGCAAAACATCTGCCTCGACTCTACGGTTTTTTGAAGCAAAAAGTTTTAATTGCCTGGATTCGGCGCAAAACCCAATTCCAGTTGTATTGGCGGCCCCTAAGCCAATTGCATAAAGCGGCTGTAGGCGTTGTCGCAATAGGCATTCTTTTTATCGCCTCGTTTTTTATTATCTGATCATTCGCGAAGCAAAGCAAACCAACATGCCATTATTAGAACAAGTCAAACAGACCATACTGTCCGGCAACGGCCTGCAAACCCAGGATGTAGAACGGATCATGGCAACCATGCTCAGTACACCTGTGGACGCCGCCGACATCTACTTTCAATTCAGTCACTTCGAATCCTGGTCGTTGGAAGGCGGCATTATTAAGGAGGGTAGCCATTCCATCGAACGCGGCGCCGGCGTCCGCGTCGTCAGCGGCGACAAAACCGGCTTTGCCTATAGTGACCGCTTAGAACTGCCGATTTTATTGGAAGCCGCCAACAATGTAAAAGCCATCGTCAGACAAGGACAACAGGCGCAAACCCAAATTCAGCCTGGCAGGGAAAGACCGCAACTTTATCAACCTATCAACCCCCTAAAATCCTTAGCCGATCAACAAAAAATCGACTTATTGAAAAGAATAGACAGCGAAACGCGCAAACTCGACCAGCGCATAGAAGAAGTCATGGTGAGTTTGGTCGCAGCCTATGACCAAATTTTGGTCGCCAATCAGGACGGATCTCTGACTGCTGATATAAGACCTCTGGTGCGTTTGAACGTCAGCGTCATCATGGTGGAAAACGGTCGCCGTGAACAAGGCAGCATGGGCGGCGGCGGGCGTAGCGATTACAATTATTTTTTTGCAGAAGACCGAGCATTAGCATACGCCCAGGAAGCCGTAAGGCAGGCGCAAATAAATCTACAGGCTGAAGATGCGCCGGCCGGAAATATGACGGTCGTATTAGGTCCCGGTTGGCCGGGCATACTTTTGCACGAAGCCATAGGCCATGGCCTAGAGGGGGATTTCAACCGCAAGGGTACCTCTGCTTTTAGCGGTCGAGTCGGCGAACGGGTGGCATCAGATTTATGTACTGTGGTTGACGACGGAACCATGCAGGGTAGACGCGGCTCATTAAATATTGATGATGAAGGCACCCCGACCGAAAACACTGTGCTTATCGAAAACGGCATACTTAAAGGTTATATGCAGGATAAACTTAACGCCCGCTTGATGGGCGTCAAGCCGACCGGCAACGGTCGGCGGGAATCTTATGCTCATCTCCCTATGCCCAGAATGACCAACACTTACATGTTGCCCGGCGAAAGCGATCCTGAAGAAATTATTCGCTCGGTGAAAAAAGGTCTGTATGCCCGCAATTTTGGCGGCGGACAGGTCGACATCACTTCCGGAAAATTTGTATTTTCTGCTAGTGAAGCTTATTTGATAGAGAACGGCAAGATTACTCGGCCAGTCAAAGGGGCAACCCTGATAGGCAATGGCCCGGATGTACTTACCAAAGTGTCCATGGTCGGCAATGACTTACAATTGGACAGCGGCGTCGGCACCTGTGGTAAGGACGGCCAAAGTGTTCCAGTCGGGGTTGGGCAGCCAACCTTGAAAATAGACGGTTTGACTGTCGGTGGCACCAGCGTTTAACGGCTTTAAATAATCAGTGCGACTTCATTCCCCTCACTTACCCCAACCCGAAGAGACTTTACCTTGCAAAATCAGGCAGAAATTATTCGTTTAAAACAAGTCGTTCAAGAATTGCTTGACGAAGCAAAGCAGCAAGGCGCTAGCGCTGCGGAAGCAGCGTTTAGCGTTGATAACGGCCTCTCTGTCACGGCGCGCTTGGGTGAAGTGGAAACCGTTGAATATCATTGCGATCAAGGCATCGGCGTTACGGTATATTTCGGACGGCAAAAAGGCTCGGCTAGCACCAATGACATCTCGCCGGAATCATTGAAAGAAACCGTTAAAGCGGCCTGTAGTATCGCCCGTTACGCCAGCGAAGACGAATACGCCGGCTTGCCGGATGCACAGCAACTCGCGACCGAATTCCCTGACCTGGATTTATATCACCCCTGGGATTTAAACGCCGAGCGAGCCATCGCACTGGCTATCGATTGTGAAACGGCCGCCCGTAGTTACGACAAAGCTATCAGCAATTCCGAGGGCGCGACTGTAAATAGCCACCAAGGCGCCAGAGTTTTCGGAAACTCGCTGGGTTTTTTACAGGGCGGTCTCTCCAGCCGCCACTCTCTAAGCTGTTCGGTATTAGCCGGCAGCGGCGACGCCATGCAACGCGATTATTGGTATAGCGTGGCGCGTAACGCCGCCGATTTGGAAACCGGTCAGCAGGTGGGTGAAAAAGCCGCCCAAAGAACCATTGCCCGTCTGGACGCCCGCAGCCTAAGTCCGCGCCAAGCGCCGGTGCTGTTTGCTCCGGAAATGGCCGGCGGTTTGATAGGCGCATTGGTGGGCGCGATAAGTGGCGGCAGTTTATACCGCAAGGCCTCGTTTTTATTGGATGCGTTGGACACGCAAATTCTGCCTGATTTCGTCCGCATTCATGAACAGCCTTTTTTAAAAGGCGCGCTCGGCAGCGCCAGCTTTGACAGCGAAGGCGTGGCTACGCACAGTAAAGACATTGTCAGCGAGGGAATTTTACGCTCATATATTCTTAGCACGTATTCCGCCCGCAAACTTGGCATGCAAACCACGGGCAACGCCGGCGGCGTGCATAATCTGACGGTCGAATCGGGCAATAAGGATTTTAGGGCTATGTTGCAGCTATTGGGTACAGGCCTGTTGGTAACCGAACTCATGGGACAAGGCGTCAATCGCGTGACGGGGGATTATTCACGCGGCGCTTCCGGATTTTGGGTGGAAAACGGCGTGATTCAATATCCGGTAGAGGAAATCACGATTGCCGGCAATTTAAAAAATATGTTGCGCAATATCGTCGCCATCGGCAATGATATTGATTTGCGCGGAAATATTCGGGTTGGATCGATTTTGCTGGAGCAAATGGCGATTGCCGGCGAATAGGAGGAATATCATGGCTTACTCATTACCCCGCGATGTTTTTTTGCTGTTGGAGTCCGCGTTTAATCAAGATCGGGATAAGGCTGAAATTTTTGCTAAGGCCATCGAAGATTCAATTCGGGCCATAGATGAAAAAGCAATTGAAAATAAACAAGTTGTTAAAGCTGAACTATACAACGAGCTGCGTAATGAATTGGCCACCAAAGAGTTTGTTCGGGCCGAAATCAATGGTGCGCGGACCGAAATAGCCGAGGTGCGAGCAGAAATTGCTGAATTACGCACCGAAGTCAAACAAAGCGCCTTACTGCTAAAAATATTGACCGGAATTGCTATTTTCGGCTTAACCCTGTTCAACCCCGCCTTTGTCAGGCTCGTTGAATTAATAATGAAGTAGTTTTTTTGGATATAAGTAAAAACGCTTAACCGTTTAAAAACCGTTGCTGTAATTTAATTTACCGGTAACCGACGATTTCGGAATCGGTAAGGGGGTTCAGAGGGCGCGGCAAGTACGTCCGTGTAGGCTAAAGTCGGCATCCATGCCTCCTATCCCTCTGAACCCCCTCACCGATCCCAAAATCTCAGCACTTAGCCTTCGAAAGGGCTTATTTAAGGTGTCGCGTTAATTTTAATTGGCTTTACGTATTTACTTATACATAGCCTTAGCAAATACCTCGCAAAATATCCTCTATCAACTGCGGCCCTTTATAAATCAAGCCGCTATAAATTTGCACCAGACTAGCCCCAGCCTGAAATTTCTGCTGGGCGTCAGCAGCGCTGATGATTCCGCCGACAGCGATAATCGGCAGCTTTCCCTGTAACTCCGCCGCCAAACCGGACACAACCTCAGTGGAGCGTTGTTTAAGCGGCGCTCCGCTCAAACCGCCGCTTTCATCTGCATGCACATGCCCTTGAACGGCTTTGCGATCCAAGGTGGTATTGGTGGCAATGACGCCGTCAATATTGAATTCAAGCAATAATTCGGCAATATGCGTAATCTCGTCAGCGTTTAAATCAGGTGCTATTTTGACGGCAATCGGCGTGTATTTGCCATGTTCCGCCTGCAATTTCAACTGCTCTTCCTTTAAATCGCCCAGCAGATATTTAATCTCGTCGCCTTGTTGGAGTTGCCGTAGGTTTTTGGTGTTCGGCGAGGAAATATTGATGCTGACATAACTCGCCGCCGCATAGCTTTTACGTAAACCCAGTAAATAGTCGCCGGCGGCGTCTTCAATAGCTGTATCGGCATTTTTACCGATGTTAATGCCCAAGATACCTGAATAGCGGCAAAATTGTACTTGCTGCAACAAATGATCGACGCCTAAGTTATTAAAACCCATCCGGTTAATGATCGCTTGGTGTTCCGGCAAACGGAATAAGCGCGGCTGGGGGTTGCCGGGTTGTGGCCTAGGGGTAACCGTGCCTATCTCGATAAAGCCGAAACCTAGTTCGGCCAATGCATCAATATAATCGCCGTTTTTATCCAGCCCGGCCGCCAAGCCCAGCGGATTCTTAAAGTTCAAGCCCATCACCGTCAACGGCTTATCGACTGACGAGGCTTTACTCAATGCTGAAAGACCGGTTTTCTGAGCTAATTTCAGCAACTTAAGGGTTTGATTGTGAGCGGTTTCCGGATCAAGCGCAAACAACAAGGGGCGAAGTAGCGGGTAAATATTCATAATATTTCAGTTTTTAAAGCATAAGGTTCTGGGTTAATTGCTGTCGGCCTATCCAGCAATAAATCTGCCAATAACTGCGCCGACGCCGGCCCCATCACTAAACCGTTACGGAAATGGCCGGCATTAATGCTAAGATTTTCAATTGTTGGATGTCGGCCTATATAAGGTACGCCTTGCGGTGTACCTGGACGCAAACCGGCCCAGTGATGGCTGACAGGGTATTGCTCCAAAGCTGGTAGCAACGCAGTTGCGAATTCTTGGAGTTGTTGTTTGGCTGATTGGGTAGGGCATTTTTCAAAGCCGGTCGCTTCCACTGTGCTGCCTGCCAATATTTTACCGTCTCGGCGTGGAATCAAGTACTGATCGTCGTTCAACACCATATACGGCAAGGTATCTGGCTTCGCATCGAAGACCAACATCTGACCTTTTACCGGCTGAATAGGCAAACTCAACTGGGTTTCCGGAAACAGATCTTTAAGAACGCCTGAGGTCCACGCCCCAGTACAAATGACCAGTTGCTGAACTGTGAAACTTCCATTACTCGTCACGACTTCCTCAACCTGCTGATGTTTGGTTGCTATGTGGTGTATCTCTGTGTTTTCCACAAAAACTACTCCCAGTTTCAGCAAGTAAGCCTGCAAAGATTTTAACAAGCGCGGATTACGGATTTGGGCAATTTCCGGCAGCCATAAGGGCTGCTGAAACGCAGCATACAGACCGGTAAGTAGTTCGGTTGCCGCTGGTTGATAAGTCACGCCGCGCTGCTGACACCAAGTAACGGCATCGGCAAAATCCGGATTTCTACAGATTAATAGACCGCAATCCCGCCACTGCGGATCGATACCGGTCGCCGCCAGTAATTCTTCGCTTAAATCCGGGTATTTCTGCAAACTGTGCAGAACCAAATCGGAAATCGCCGCTGACTGCCGCCAAGGATAAATCGGCAGCAGAATTCCGCCGCCGGCCCAGGACGACTCACGGCCGACCGGAGATTTATCGATAATAGTCACGTCGCAACCGGCCAAACGCAGTTCGCGCGCCGTCAGCATGCCGCTGACGCCGCCGCCGATAATCAATATCTCGCGATGCTTAGTCATGCTGGTTCTGAGCGTTCGTATAAGGCTTCGGGGTCGATATCGATTTCTCCAGGCCAAACGACAGTACCGTTTTCAATTTTAGCTTGATTAAATAGCTTAATATTACTTAGCTTTGTCCACGGCTTCTGGTGAATGTAAGGCTTCATGTCAAATCTGCGATGTTCGTCATTTTCAAAATGCAGCAGTAACACGTAATCTGTTTGAGTTTGGACATTAACTACATCTAATATTGTTTGCATCGACATTTACTTAATTATAAGGGGTTGTTATCGTTCCCAAGCTCCAGAGGCTGTGAAAGATTTGTTTATTGCGTAGGATGGGTAGAGCGCCAGCGAAACCCATCTTGGTTTGCATAATTGATGGGTTTCGCTGGCGCTCTACCCATCCTACAAATAATTCTTTCACAGCCTCTGTAGCGTAGGAACGATGCAACACATGCATAATACTCGACTATAGCCGCTGGTCGACAAACCTTAGAAAAATATCGGGCAGCTTAGAAAAACAGTGCGAATTTTAGACTACTTGTTGTTTTTTTTTGACAAAAAATGACTTCGCTTGATGATATTTCCGCAGCTTATTGATATAAATCAATTTTTTTCTTTAAAAAAAATACACTTAAAACTTGTGTGGCCGCATAAATACTGCTAGTATGACTGCCGTGAAGAAACGCTGTGTTGCTCTAAAGCAAATGCAGACTAAATTATAATAACCCTTGGGGGCCAAACAATGACATTCAATAAAACTCAATTAGCTTTAAGTATTGCTGCAGCGACTTTATCCATGGCGATGATAGCCCCGCAAGTGCAAGCCGCTTCTCCTTCCGTAGCTGTACAAATTGCCGATGAAGCCTCGCAAAAAGCCGATGCTCTGCAAACACAAATGCAACAAATGGCTGACCAAATGAAAGCCATGCAAGCTGAACTGGATCGCGTGAAAGCGACTACTGCAAAAGCAGCTGACGCTTCAACTAAAGTTCAAGAGCTGGATCAATGGATGGCCTCGGTTAAATCTACTCCAGAAGCAGCTTCTGCAAAAGACAACTTGGTTGTGGTTCGTGGCGGCTGGGAACAGCTTGATCATGCAAGATCTTCAGGTGTATGGAATCAACAAGGCGGTCTTTTAAATAATAACATGAATGCCAGCGGCTTTTTGATCGGCGGCGCCTTTGACTTTAATGTCAATAATGATTTGTTCGGTTTGGTTGATGATACTTCGTTCATGGTTGAATTAGGTTTCGAATATTCTCAATTTGGCAAAGGTCAAAATACCCTGACGAATGGCGGTGTTACTGCTATTCAAACAGGCGCAGGTACATTTCCTATTAACGGAAATAGCGGAATGTCTACCGATTCCCGCTTAAGACTGAACGCCTCACCAAAAATCAAATTCATGCACGGCAGCAGACTGCGTCCTTGGATTATCCCTATCGGCTTAGAACTTAATATCCTCGGCGTACCATCCAACGCGGTTTCCGTATTGAACTCCGGCATGCAATTCGGAGGCGGCGCCGAGTATGACATCTTCAGAGGCATCGTCTTAGGTACCGATGTACGTTACCACTACGCCACCAGCTCGATTGATGGCGTTGTTACCAACGGCGTTAGCGCTGGCGGTTATGTAGGCTTCAAATTCTAATTTGTAGCTTTACCTAGCTTGCAAAAAGGGAAGGCCGCAAGGCCTTCCCTTTTTTTATGTCTGTAACCTAATGGTATACTGTTAATCATTAGACTTATTGGAGCAATGTCATGACGATTTTAGCTGAAAGTAAACCTATCTCTTACCTACAATTGCATGCCAGTGAGATGCTGGCGGAGATAAATGCTACCCATCAGCCTGTGGCTATTACTGAAAACGGCGAAACAAAAGCTGTGCTCCAGGACTTAGAAAGTTACGAAAGCATGCAAAATGCGTTTAACTTGTTAAAACTGATAGCACACGCCGAAGAAGATTTACAAAAGGGCAGCATTTTTACGCAGCAAGAAGTTTTTGACGAAATGGATGAAATGCTTTCCAGCACGGCTAAAGAAAGCGAGTTATTCGGCATCTGGTCTGATCGGGATGACCTTAAAAATGTCGACGATTATATGCAAAAGCTTAGAAAAGGCCGGTTTGACTAATGCTGGTTGATACCGATATCTTGATCTGGTATCTAAAAGGCAATGAAAATGCGAGGCGGGTCATTGAAAATCTGTCACAGTTTTCCATTTCATCAGTAACCTATATTGAATTGGTGGAAGGTATGCGGAATAAACAAGAATTGCTGTTTTTACAACGGGCAATGACCGCCTGGAACGTGAATATTTTGCACATTTCCGAAGAAATTTCCATTAAAGCAATTTTTTATATCGAAAAATATTTCTTGAGTCATTCAATGCAACTTGCTGATGCACTAATTGCTTCGACAGCTGAAATACATCAAGTTGCGCTACTTACCGGTAATGTAAAACACTACCGTTTTATAGAAAACGTTTATCACAAAGAGTTTCGTCCAAACAATTAAAACCAATAATGCATTTTAAAAGCAGAATAACCGAAAAAAGGGAGTTCGATGAAACCTCTTTTCCCTGAAATTTCGCCCTTCCATACCTTCTTTCTGGAAACCGGCAGCATTCACCAAGTCTATGTCGAACAATCCGGCAATCCAGCAGGCGTGCCGGTGATTTTTCTGCACGGCGGCCCTTGCTCCGGCACCAAACCTGACCATCGCCGCTTTTTTGACCCCGAGCGCTATCACATTATCCTGCTGGACCAACGCGGCTGTGGCCTATCGCTACCCTTCGGCGAACAACAAAACAATACCACTCAGGACTTATTGGACGATCTGGAACGTATCCGTAGCGCATTGCACATAGAACAATGGCTGTTGTTCGGAGGCTCTTGGGGCGGAACGCTGGCATTGTTGTACGCGCAACAGCATCCGCAACGGGTGTTAGGCATGATATTGCGCGGTGTGTTTTTAGCCAGGCAGACTGATATGGATTGGTTTCTCGGTAACGGCGTAAACCGCATCTATCCGCAGCAGTGGCATGAATTGTTGGCAAGCATCCCGCCGCATTATCGCGATAATGTCTTAACCGGTTTAAGCGACACTATTTTTGGCGACGACGCTACAGCAGCGAAATGCGCCGCTAAACAATGGCAGTTGTGGGGCGGCTTAGTCGCATTGGGCGCTGTTGAAATTAAACCCGACAACGAGCCTGTCAGCGAAAAAAACCTGCAACAAGTAAAAATGGAAGTGCATTACGCGCGTAACCACTACTTTATTGCCGACAATCAGATTTTGGAAAATTGCGAGGTTTTACAAAAGTTACCTACTATTATCATCCACGGTCAAAATGATTTGACTTGCCCGCTGGAAAACGGCTGGTTATTACAACAAGCGCTACCGCAAGCCCAATTTATTGTATTGCCCAATGCCGGACATATTGCCCGTGGTGCGGACATGTTGGATGCGCTGGTGTTTGCGACTGACGAAATGCTGAAGATTATTTAATCCACTCAAACTTCGGGCAATGCCGTTAAGTTAAGGATTAACCGTTCGCCCTGAGCCTGTCGAAGGGTGACCGGTTAATCCGATCATGGTTCGACAAGCTCACCACGAACGGTTTAACCTGGCCTAAACTTAACGGCATTGTTCCTCCGGCAGAGGAAAATGATGCGAGTAACTGCAAGAAAAATAGCTAAAGGAATTTCATGAAGCACAAAAAACGGCTGGTAATTGCGATGACCGGCGCGACCGGAGCTATCTATGGCGTCCGCTTATTGCAAATCCTGCAACAACAAGCTGACTGGGAGTCGCATTTAGTCATCTCCTCGGCTGGATTGGTTAATCTTAAGTACGAACTGGATATGGAACGCAGCACCTTATATGGTTTGGCGGATGTGACACATGGCGTCAACGACATCGCCGCCTCCATTGCCAGCGGTTCGTTCAAAACCGAAGGCATTATCATCGCCCCGTGCTCAATGAAAACCTTAGCCGCCGTAGCGCATGGATTTGGCGATAATTTAATTTCCAGAGCTGCCGATGTCGCGTTAAAAGAGCGGCGAAAAACCGTGCTGCTACCGCGCGAAACACCGCTTAATCTAGCGCATATCCGCAATATGGCGGCGGTTACCGAGATGGGTGGCATCATTTACCCGCCTATGCCGGCTTTTTACAACAAATCCGATTCGCTGCAAGCGATGGTGGACGAAGGCGTCGGGCGAATTCTGGATATGTTTGGCTTAGAAGTAGAGGGACTTTACAAGCCTTGGAACGGTTTATCAGACAGTGAGCCGGTATAAGTTGTAGGGTAGTTATACTCCTAGTAATTATTGGTAAAGTAAAAAGGTATGCGATGCATACCCTACATCAGAAACCTTTAGTCTTCTGTCCCAAAACAATGCGGGTAATCCTTACAGACTTCACAAGATGGCGCGCGGCACACATAAATACCTTCAGTTTCGCATAACTGTTTGTATAAAAATTTCTTCCACTTCATGTCCTTCTGGTTAAGCATGGTCAACTGTGGAAAATTATGTCCTAATAGGCCGGACAAATCCTTACGACTCCATAGGCCCAAATCTTGCCATAAATGATTGTTGCCCAAGCAAGCAGCGACCAACATATTGATCAGCGACTCGCTTAATTCAGAGTGAACGACCACAAACCGGCGTAAAAATTGTTCTAAATCCTGTTTTTCCAACATGCGGCTAAAATCCGCCTTAATTCCCGAGACTGCCGTTCCGGTTAAATGATAGCCGGGAAAATTGCGCAGCATCAGCAATTGAAACTCTTTGGGCTGTAAGCCCAAATAATCGGGCAGTACGCCTGCGCCTACTTGCCAACTGGCGATAATTTGCGCCAGCCAGACCTGATTGGCAGACTGGCCGGCGCAGGCCATGAGCCCGTCGAAGCGTTGTTGGCGCTTTTGCTCTAAAGGCACGAAATTTGTCGTCTCAAAGCTTTCTAACATTGCGCTACAACTCATAAACGCTGCTCCTGGCGCTTGAAAATATCAGCGCTTAATATTCAACCCGGATATCTTCATCCCTAACGATCATTTGGCATGCCAGACGCCAATCGCAGGGCAAATCGTCAACTATCATTTTTTCCAACTCATCGGCCGTGACTTTGCCGACCTGTTTCAGCACGGATTTTTCCTTCTCGGTCAACGGACCGCCCATGCGCTGCCGCTTTTTCGCGTCGATACTGGTGACTTTTACCAAACATGTGCCGCATTCACCGTCTTCACATTCAAAATGAATGGGAATCTTGTTTTCCAGCGCGAGTTTTAATAAGGTTTGCGTATGACTGCCTGCTACCGCATAAACAGTTTTATCACGATATTCCGGGCTGGTAAATGTTACTAAGGCCATAAACCTGACTCCTGTTTGCTTAACACGGTTTAACGGAAATAACGCCGCCGAGCACCTGCGCCTGACATGCCAGGCGGTTATGTTTACCCGCCATGTTTTCCCGCAGAATTTTATCTTCCAACACTGAAGGTTCACTCAGATGATTCCAACCTTCGGTAACTTTCATGATGCAAGTACCGCAGTCGCCTTCACGGCAACCATAAGTAATACCGGAACCCACTTTCTCGGAAACCTCAATTATCCGAGTGCCGGCAGGTACGGTAACAGTTACGTTTATATCTTCAAATGTAATGGTCGCTTTGGCCATTGTAAAAACTCCTTACGTTTAGAATAATCTCGGCCGCCTCTAATCTGAGGACTGCCGATTTGGAATCTTTTCGACTCCTGATTTCCATTGCCTGCTGGGCAATGCTAGTACCGCCCCTTCCTTGGACCGGATAGTCTAAGATCCCTTAGGATCTGCTATTAGTTAAACCGTTCGCGTTCGGCAATTGCTCCATGCATTGCACTACCTCCTACATGATCCACATGAATGTTGTGAATGCAGATATTGCAGGAGCAAATATCTGTCCCTGCAGTCGTGAGTTTGTTGAGCCATGATCGGCTTAACAAACTCACCCTTCTACATACTCAGGCTAAATCCGCAAAATTCACTACTCTAGGCCCACGTAAACCCATCAATTCCTGAGCCAGCTCAAAACCGAAGGCCTGACATTCCATAATTTCGTCGTCAGTGGGAATTAATTTCACCCGCAACCCAGGAATTGGCACCCGCAATTTCAAGCCACGTAATCGATCCTCGACCAGCCGGACTCCCTCACCTGTCCAACCATAGGAACCGAACACCCCACCCAACTTGCTTTTCAGGTTGACTACAGTTAACGAAGACAGCAAATCCCAAATCGGCTTTACAGCATCACCGTTAATAGTTGGCGTCCCCAGGATCAAGCCGTCGGCTTCCTCAATTAAATCGACAAAGGGCGCAACTTCACCACCCTCCAGGTCGTAAAGCGAGACCCGCACATCCTCTACTTGCAAAGCGCCCTGATAAATCGCTTCCGCCATGCGCCGGGTATTACCATAGGAACTGATATAAAAAATCAGTAAGGATTTTTGTTGAGAACTCAACTCACTGTGCAAAGCAGGTGTTGAAAGCTGGTGGTAACGCTGGATATAACGCTGTGGCCGGTCGCGTAGAATCGGACCGTGGGTAGGTGCTATCAAGTTTAGTTGCAAGGGCTCGATGAGTTCCAGCGCCCGCAAAACATATTCCTTGAAGGGCCGCATGATGTGCGCGTAATAATATTCAAAGGAAAAGCGAAAATCTCCGACTTGATCATTAAACATGCGGTTATCGCAAAAATGGCAACCGAAAACATCGCCGGAAAACAGCATGGCTTCTTCCGGTAAATATGTACATTGCGTATCCGGCCAGTGTAGATAAGGCGTGTGCAGAAATTCCAAACGCCGATCGCCAAGTGAGACAAAATCGCCGGTCACCACTGGGGTAAAACTTAATTCTTCCTGTTTTAACAGGCCTTTCAACATCGACTGCGCCTTCTGGGAAATGAACAACTGCGCCTGCGGCGCCCGGCGCATCAATTCCGGCAAAGCACCGGTATGATCCGGTTCCAGATGATTTAGGACGATAACCTTGATTTCCACATAATTGGCAACGCTTTCCAGCCGAGTAAAAAAATCAGCCGCAAAACCTTCCTTAACGGTATCTATAATCGCCACTCCTGAGCTGCCGCGTATCACATAAGCGTTGTAAGTCGTGCCGTTAGCGGTTTTCAGGATAATATCGAAGGTTCTTAAATTCGGATCGAGCGCCCCTATCCAATGTACGCGCTCGGATAGTGCCACTGCTTGTGGTACACCGTTTTCGTTCTCCAGCTTGACGTTAATCATGGCTTACACCCCGGCTTGTCTTGCTGTTTAGTGCAGGTTTCCAAATCAGGTCCGCGCGGGTTTGCCGGCAAGCCCAACCAAGCCGCTATGGTTTCCGGATCAAAACCGGCCTGACGGCGTCCATCTACTTCTAACAATGGCCGCCGGATTAATAAAGGCGTAACTATCATTAACTCGATAGCTTGTTCAGCACTGACAGAGTCCGGTGTAATTTCGCCATTCTTGATGGCAGGCGCACTACGGTTAAACCAGTCGGCCACCGGCAGATTACCAAAGAATGAGCGTAATTTCCCCGGCTCTTCCGCCCAGTTTTGTTGCAATAAATCGTAGACCACCAGTAAATGCCCGGCTTCACGTAGCAATTGTTTCTGCCGGGTGTTGTTAAGACATCCCGGTTTTTCGTAGAAATGGATGGTGGCCATGATGGTCAATGCGCCTGAAGTTCCGCCATCGCCTCGGCCATTCTTTCCGGTGGAATGCCGGTCAAGGAGCCAGGAGGATTAACCGGTATTCCCATAGCATCCAATATCGCTCCTTCAATCGGACAGATGCTGGCGCACTGCATATCTTTATAGTCGCCTTCGCACTCGGTACATTTTTTGGGGTTAATCAAAAAATGCGGTTTGGCTGCATAGATGGCTTTGCTGGGACACACTGGTTCGCAGGCAAAACAGTTTACACAGCTTTCGATGATTTTCAGGGCCATGAGCTGAAACCTCCTTAAGCGTTGGCGCTAAGTTTTTCAGGCAAATCATCAAGTTTGCCGGCTGCCGCCATTTCCTTATAGACCGCCATCACCGCTTGCTCGATAGGCTCCATAGCATGTTCGCCGTTGGGAGCTATACCGGCTTGCTCCAGCATCTCCCAAGGCTCGTAACCAACTTTAGAACACAACACGGCCTCACAGCCTTCCAGCGCCCGGATCGTTTTTTCCAAAGCGCTTTCGCCTTCGCCGCAGGTACTGTCGCCGCCACAATATAAATCGGTTTTGCGATGGCTGATAAAGCGTACGCCCTCAGGCGAAGCTTCATAGATCAAAAACTCTTTGGCATGACCGAAGTGCATATTGATCAAACCTTGGCCACTGGTAGCCACCGCCATTAATACTGGTCGGGTGGTGAGTCTTTCTTCGGCGGCATGAATAGCTGCCGCCTCGGCTTTCTCTAAGCGTTTACTGTTCATTTCTTCGGTAATGGCTTGATGGATCACTTTACGTTTTTCCATAGCCGCTTGGTAATCGATCTCCATATCTTCAATCTTGTCCATAGTAAATTCGTCGCCGCGATCTTCGCCCAGCAAACCTACCGCGTCTGCGCGACATTGACGGCAGTGGCGCATCATATTCATATCGCCGGAGCAATCGTCTTGTAGCGTTTGCAGTTCCGCAGCCGTGGGTCCGCGTTGGCCCATCACGCCATAGAAAGTACCGTGTTCGGCTTCGGCAATCAGCGGCATGACGTTATGCAGGAAAGCACCTTTGGCTTTCACAATTCTGCTGACTTCAGCCAGATGTTTATCGTTGACGCCTGGGATCATCACTGAATTGACCTTAACTAATATGCCTTTGGCAACCAGCATTTCCAGGCCTTTTTGCTGTTGCTCGATCAGAATCTTTGCCGCTTTTTTGCCGTGAATACGTTTGTTGTTCCAGAAAATCCAGGGATAAATTTTCGCGCCAACTTCCGGGTCCACGCAGTTAATAGTGATGGTGACATGGTCGATGTTATGCTTGGAAAGCTCTTCTACCGCCGCCGGCAAAGCCAAGCCATTGGTTGAGACGCACAACTTAATGTCCGGCGCTTCAGAACTGAGTCTGCGGAAGGTCTCGAAAGTTCGTTCCGGATTGGCCAATGGGTCGCCTGGTCCGGCGATGCCGAGAACGGTCATTTGCGGAATATTGGCCGCTACCGCCATGGTTTTTTTCACGGCTTGATCCGGAGTCAATAACTCGGAAACTACACCTGGACGGGATTCGTTAGCACAATCGTATTTTCGATTACAATAATGGCATTGGATATTGCAGGCAGGCGCCACTGCCACATGCATACGGGCAAAATAATGGTGCGCGTCTTCAGAATAACAGGGGTGGTTCTGCACCTTCTCCCGGATTTCATCAGTTAAATGGCTCAGTTGGTCATCAGTTGAACCACAAGAACTGGTTGAGCAGCCACCACCATGAGCGGCTGGTTGGGCGTTTAAGACTGGCAATTCCATGAAACTCTCCTCGTATGATGGTTTACAAGGGAAATAGCATAGGTCGTGCCAATTATTATCTTATTGATTTTTATTAACTTTATATTTTAAACGCTCGTACTTGTCGTAATTGAAACAAGTTTATGTTTGTAAAGGGACAAATAAGCGATTACAAAATTGAGGGGTTTGGGACAAACTTGGATATTGTCTTTTTTGCTACTTTCGGTTGATTCTCCATTCCCACCTAGATAACTCAAGGAAGAGTGTGTTTTGATATTCGCGTTTCAACAATTTTTCTTTTCTCCAGTACAAGTAATGTCTTATTTGTGCAGCCAACTGGCAGGATAGCCCAATCCTTTGGACATTTATTAAGTAAAACTTTCTGTGCATGAGTAAGTTTTTCTCTTTCCATGGCTACATCTCGGCTTTTTCAATTCATCTAGAGTGGGTGACATACTCATTGTCGTTTTGACTACCGCCTGATTGGAGAGAAATTAAAGTTGATTTTGGTTCTTTTATAAAAGCAACGACACCCATGGCAACAAAAGCAAATAAGCCGGCAGATATAAAGACCAGGTTGTAATTACCTAAGAGACTATGAATATACCCCGCACCATATGCAGCAATAGCAGCGCCTACTTGGTGAGCAAAACAAATCCAACCAAAAACGACACCGACATTTTGTTTGCCAAACAAATCGGCAGTAAGTGTGGAAGTAGCTGGGATGGTCGATAGCCAGTTCAGGCCATAGATAATGGAAAACAGCATTAATTCGCCAGTCGATTCGACATAAGGCAATAAGATCAGCGAGATGCCTCTAATCACATAATAAATGGCAAGCGGCCAACGTGTACCAAATCGATCACAAAGCCAACCGGATAAAATGGTGCCCACCACATCGGCCGCGCCCATCAAACCTAACGAAGTAGCCATAGTCATTTCTGAGAAACCATGTTCTATGCCATGAGGAATGAGATGGGTCTGGAAAAGACCCGATGTGGTTAAGCCGCAAATTCCAAAACTCAAAGTCAGTAACCAGAATTGTGGACTGCTGGTTACCAAACGCATTGGATTATGATCAGGTTTAATAACAGTTTTTTTTATGCTATTTGCCCCATAAGGCAGGACACCTTTTAAGCTTGGATCGTCCACTAAAAACTTCATGACCAAAGGTAAAATAACCAAAGCTAAGCCTAAGGTAATAAAGACAGTTGCAGCCCGCCAGCCTTGATGAATATTTAAACTCATAATAATGGGCGTAAATACTAACTGGCCTGAAGAAAAGGCCGCTCCCAATATGCCCAAGGCCAATCCCCTGCGTTTTTGAAACCAGCGGTTAATCAGTGCGGAGCCCATGATCATTGAAGTTCCTCCTGATCCCGCGCCAACCAGCAATCCCCAAAGTAGATACAAATGCCAGGATTTCTGCATAAAAATACTGCCGCCAGTACCCCCCCGCGTCAGAATAGTTGTCGTCTCAAATTTTTAAATAAAATTAAATTTGAGATTAGAAATGAAAACCTATACAAGGCATTCAGAAGACTTTAAAGAGCAAGCGCTGGCAAAAGTATACAATCGTGGAAATGAGCAATCGATTCAGGGCGTCGCGGACGACTTGAACATCAGTTTACAAACCTTAAAAACATGGATGAGAAGAAGCAAATTGGGCAAAAATCCTGTTCTACCGTTGAAATCGAAACGCCCAGAAGATTGGCGTCCTGAAGAGCGTCTTGATGCCTTAAATCAAGCGTATGGATTGAGCGGTGAGGCTTTAAACGCCTGGTGCCGAGAGCAAGGAGTATTTGTCCATCAACTGGAGCAATGGAAAGCCGATTTCTGTTCCCAGAGCGGTACATCTGATAAGCGTGAGGTAGCGATTCTCAAAACAGAAGTTCATAGCTTAGAGCGCCAAATATTACGCAAAGACAAAGCCTTAGCAGAAGCCGCCGCGCTGTTGGTTCTGCAAAAAAAGTTCCGAGCGCTCTTGGGGGGAGAGGTCGAATGACGTCCCTTGAAGAGCGCGAGCAAGTGATTTTTTTACTCAATGAATCAAAAACAGCCGGCGCACGACAAGCACAAGCCTGTGAAGTATTGGGTTTGAGCGAACGCACCTTACAACGCTGGCAGACGGGCGAGACTATCCATTGCGATCAACGCCCCTTACGCGACTACCAGCCGCCGCATAAGCTCACGGAAATTGAGCGAACCAAGGTATTGGCTGTAGCCAATTCAGACGAATTTGGGCATCTGCCGCCGAGTCAGATCGTGCCTCGACTTGCGGATCAAGGTAGCTATTTGGCCTCTGAATCGACTTTTTATCGCATACTGGAAGCAGAAAACCAACTGGCGCACCGTCGCAGTGAGCGGCCATCTCAGCCCCGTACTAAACCTCGCGCGATCTGCACCACAGCGCCTAATCAACTCTATAGCTGGGATATCACGTATCTGCCATCGGCAATCTGTGGGCAGTTTTTCTATCTTTACCTGTTTATGGATATTTTTAGCCGAAAAATTGTGGGTTGGCAGGTGTATGCAGAGGAAAGCAGCGCCTTGGCAGGCGAGCTGTTACGCGATCTGTGCTATCGTGAAGGTATACAGTCAAACCAGCTTATACTGCACTCTGACAACGGTAGCCCAATGAAAGGAGCTACGATGCTGTCTACATTGCAACAACTCGGCGTGATGCCCTCGTTGAGTAGACCTTCGGTAAGCAACGACAATCCTTACTCAGAATCGCTCTTTAAGACCTTAAAATATCGACCAAAATATCCGCTAAAGCCATTTGCCAAGGTAACGGATGCGCGTGATTGGGTATCGGGCCTGGTGGATTGGTACAACAACGAGCATCGCCATAGCGCCATCCAGTTCGTTACGCCTACACAACGCCATGAAGGCTTGGACAAGGACTTGCTGGTTAAGCGTAAAGCTGTCTATGAGGCTGCTCGTGATCGAAACCCGAAGCGATGGACTGGTGACACGCGGAATTGGGAAAGCATTCAAGCAGTCCACCTTAATCCTGACAAGCCTGAGGCTAATAGTAAACCTAGTATTGAGAAGGCAACTCAAAACAAAAAAGCCGCTTAAGATTTAACCGTCGAGGCGACAACTACTCTGAAAATTTCCGGTACCTAAAACCAGTAGGGTCAATGTAATCATGCAGATGGATTTAACGCCATACAAATCCATCAATCTGCCTAAAAAGGGTCCAGCTAGACCGAATAAAAGCAGATTGCCTGAAATTGCACCGCTAATAGTTTCCCTGCTCCAATTAAATTCATGCTCCAGAGACAACATGATGATCCCCGGAACCGAGCGAAGCGCCGAAGCGACAAACAAGCAGACAAAGGTGACCGCGAGTACTGTCCATGCGTAGTGAACCGATGGAGATGGATTTTTTGGCATTTTTACCAATTCCTTAGAGACAAATAGGGTCTTCAACCTGGAAATAGTTATTTCCAGGTTGAATGCTAGATACAATTATTCGGTATCTTCAATCTGATCCAGCAATTCGATCAAGCGCGTGACTCCTTGCAGCAATATGCCTCCGACCCCTAATGCAAACCAGACGCCAATCACAAACCCCCAATGAATGGGTGCAGCGAAAAATTCCTCTCTAAACCAGAAGGTATGTCCCCACTCATTAAAGCCGACGCTGACCAAAATCATGAATGGCCCAACCACAGCCAACGTTAAAGGCAGAGAAATACCTTTGGCATAGAGCGGGAGTCTGGTTCTGGCATAGAGCCATGCACAACCACCCAAAATGACGTAGAGCGGAAAATTGAAATAAAACTCAATAATATGATTGGCGGTAAACGGCGTGTCACGAATCGCCACCTGATGCCAGGAATTATCCTGTTCGGCAAAATAACTACCCGCCCAATAGACGGCAAAAGTATAAATACTGATCCACATGGTCAGCGTAAAATAGCGGCGAATTTCTTCTTTAGGTTCAAGAGTATCCAGTTTGCGATCCCGCGAGTACCATAAATACCCCCACATGCCGGTTGCGAAGACAGCGATAATGACTAACTCTATGTAAAACAAATGCATCCAGTGTTGCTCAAAAGCCGGGTCACTCGAATCCAGTCCGGTTGAAACTGCGAATGCGCCTTGATACAAACGCAAGCCGATATAGATGACTGTTAAAACGGCAAAGCCTTTCAAATAACTGGGTAGATCTTTCAGATACCAAGGGATGTTGTTCAGTTGTTCAAGCGAGTCTGTTAAGGGTTTGGATATTGTTGACATGATGCGCTCCTAATGTGTATTAATCGAATTTTGGAATGACTGCTGCGGTAATGCTGGATATATAGCGTTTGCCTAAAGTGTCGTCGTAAAGAAACAGCAGGCCGCCAATGCGGGAATCGGCATCACGGATTAAGCCGTTCAGTTTTTCCGATTCCCATAAGCCATCACGCGCAATCATTGTCACTATCCGCTGTTCACCCGGCTGTATGGCAGCGTTATCATCCAGCGTTAAACCCTCGGAAACAGCCAAGTGGTTCGCATGATCTTGATGCGGTACCGGCAAGTCCTTGTTCAGAAAATACACATTGGCCGTCGAAAATTCGCCGACATGCACAGGATGCTCACTTTGATTATCAATTTTCAAAGCAAACTTCATGGCCCGTTCCGCCACACGGTATTCGGCTTTTAAAGTTTCCACATTGACGACGCCGGCATTCACCTGCGCCGGCAGCGGCAAAATCTGATCCAAGGCAGCCTGCAACGGGATTGCGTTTGGATATTCGCTAATGGTCATGGCGTTAAAGGCCAAAACCAGCACCGGCACGGCGACTAAGGCTATTTTGGCGATTTTTCGATCTTGCGGGGTAATCAATTCCTCTTCCATGCCAGCCTCCAACATGCGATAGCGGGCTATGAATAAGGGCCGTCGCACCCACCATAACAGCCAGGCAGTTGCCAACAAGCCCCAGAATACATGCCAAAATACCCCATTGCTAAACCCATAGGTCTCCATATCGATCATTTCGCCGTTGATGGTTTGGATATTATTGGTAAAGTTTGCCGGATCACCGGCTATTTCCAGCCAGACTCCGGGACCCATGACTTGACCGGCGTCTTTCAAATTAAAGAACGGATGAATGTGATAACGCCCCGGCAAACGTCCCTTTAACACAATCTTGAAGTCGTAATCGCCACCAGGTTCCAAAGCCACTGAATTGCTCCAGGGTTTGCCATTCAAAAAACGCTCCGTTCTGATCAGCACGGGGCCTGGTGTGGAAATATTTAAAAAAGACGCTTCCGGTTTCGGCACACTGACAGGCCAATCCTCGGCGACATGAAATTTTCCGCTGATGCTAATCTCTTCATTGACGTTTAAAGTTTGTTTAGACCATTGCACGTCATACCATTGGATGGTGCGCATGCGAATGAACGGCTCCAAGGCTTTTTCACCGTGAGCCATGACAGTCTGAATATCCATCAGGTACACGGAAAAGATAAAACAGATCGACATTAAAGTTTTGACTACATACGTTTTCATAAACTTATCCTCCCTAGATTTTGTTAAGGTAACGAACGGTTGAGAACCACTTGCCGATATGCCACCATAAGGTGTACATCAGGGTGCATAACAAGGCCGAACAAAATGCCGACAGCGGAGCCGCATATTGGCCGTAAGTTCGTAAAGTACCTCTTTCGATGATGCGCAAATATTCAGGCATCCCGGTGCGGATGTACTGAAAACCAAAGACATCGGCGACAGTCAATTGCCCATTACCGTGTTCAACAGGCAAATGAAACATGCCAAAGATGGGCCAGTTGCTGGGATAAAAAAGCAACGCGAAGGCTGCTCCGCCAAAAATAGCCGTTATTGTCAGACTGTTGCTCAACATTAGAATAAAGTCGAGCACCAAAGCCCCTGGCAGCATAGTGGCAGGCAAAACCATGTTGATCGGAAAAAAGTTCCAATAGTGGTAGGCAAATATCCGTGTAACCCACGTGCCTATCAACAAGGCCGAAACACATAAAGTTGCCCCTAAGGGCAAACGAAACTTACTCCATAAAACGGCCTGAACCGCAGCCGGAAAGGTAATACCCATTAAAGGCGTCACCAGCGGCCACCACTGACGATCTTTCCAGTCCAGCCAGAAATCCCAGTCGCCGACGGTCAAAGCAAAATGTAAATGAAAAGCGCCAATAAATAAAAACAGCGCCAAGACCAATATCAGAAAATCATAAGCGCGGGTAATTCGCGCCTTTTCTCCGGTATAGGGTTTAACAGAACGAATTGGAATATTTGCTGACATATTCGTCTCTCCTGATAGAGTTATAATTATGTTGGAATCTGATTGATAAGCTCCAACGAAGTTAAAAGCGCATGACGGCAATTGTCTGTTAGCCTTGGAGGCCGCTCTATTCGACTCAAGAATCCGGATGCGCTTGCGTCATACAGTAGTTTGAAAATAAGCTATTGTTAAATGATTAGATTTCATCCCATCAGCAAAGGCTTTCATGATAGCTTTAACAAAGGGTTAGTTAAAATGCCGCCAGTTTTTTCCGAAAAATCTTGAACACTTTATGGCCAATTTAAGAACCTTCGATTTGAATTTGTTGGTGGCGTTTGACGCACTCATGCACGAATTAAACGTAACCAGAGCCGCCGAACACTTGTTTGTTACCCAATCGGCCATGAGTCATAGTTTGCACAGATTGCGGCAGCAACTGGATGATCCCTTGCTGGTAAAAACGCCAACCGGCATGAAACCAACCGAGAGAGCCTTGGCTTTAATCGGGCCGGTCAGGGCTTTGTTAAGCGACATGGAACAACTCATCCAACCACCGCAGAAATTTGAACCAGCTCTGAGTACCCGGCGTTTTGTTTTGGCGGCTACCGATTATATGGAGCTATTGCTTTTGCCTGGCTTATCCGCCTTGATTGAGCAATTAGCGCCTGGTGTCGATATACATGTTAAACGTACCGAATCAGCTTTTCCCTTGGCGCAACTGGAGAAGGGGAGCTTAGATGTGGTGCTGGGTTTCGAGTCAGTACTCAGTCCACCTGCTGATTTAAACAGCATGCATCTATTTAGCGACCAAATGGCTTGCGTGGTCAGACACGATCATCCCTTGCTGCAACAAGCACCTAGTTTGGCCGAGTATTTGTCTATGCCGCATATGCTGATCTCCCGCACCGGCAGTCATGTCGGTTTGATAGACCAAAAGCTGAGTGAAATGGGCTTGGAGCGGCGCATCCAATTGATTGTCCCGCATTTTCTGTCCGCACCGATGATAGTTGCCCAGACAGATATGGTTTTATCGTTACCTTATCGTATCGCCAAGCAATTCCAGAAAATTGCGGCACTCAATATATTCCCGGTACCGCTGGAACTGCCTAGCTACGATTTGGTCATGATCTGGCATTTATTGCGTGATAAAGATCCGACCCATTGTTGGCTGCGAGATAGAATTACCACCATAGGCCGGACTATCGAGGTATCCGCCTCGCTGGATTAGCGACCAGCCATACCAGCCGCTAACGAATTCACCCGTAATAAATAATAAGGCGGTTTGGATTTGGCTATGCCGCCATTAAGCATTGCCGATTGATGTAGGCGGTTAACGATGGCGTATAATTTTCCGGCCGGCCCAAAACTGAACGAGTCGACCCAAGAAAGCCTAGGGCATTTTGCCAGTTGACTATAGGATTTATCAGCGGCTATTACCCCGATAGCGTTTGCCGCCAGATCGCCTAAATAAATATTGTTATCCTTATCGATACTGATACCGTCCGAAATAGGTTTGTCACTGTAACGCTGCACCCGACCGGCTAAGTCTTTGTCCGCCAATTTTTCATTAGCCAGATCATCGGCTTTAATTCTATAAAGGCTATGCCCATGCATGGGTCCGAAATACACCCATTCGTTATTTAAATCTTCTGTAATCGGGTTGACGCCTATATGAGGCCGGAAAAGCTTGCCGGATTGATCCTTAATTTGCACCGGCACATCATCAATGACTAAATCTATATTTTCCGGAATCACGCTGGCATGGCCTTCTAGAACTCGCCGGGCGGCTCCCGTACTCATATTCACGACTATCAGCGCCGCATTGCCGCCGCCGGCGGGATCACTCATGAAAATAGCATTATGCCGAAAATCGACCGCAAAATCGTTAACAAAGTTATCTTTTGGGGTTATCGGCGCCGGCAAATAGATAAGCTTATGCAGGCTGTCAGTCTTTGTATTCCAGCCTACGAGTTTCGGCGTGACGCCGCTTCGCATCCCGTTATCCAGCATCCACACCACACCATTTGCATCAGACCTAATACCCAGCACTGAATCTAGTTTGATAGGCGATTTTGAGTCAGCACTTGCTAACTCCTCATTTGGGAACGGTATTTGAGCATTATTTTTTAGTTCAACCACTGCGTAATGGGGTTGATAAAATTGATGTTGGCTCAGGATAATCCGACCGTTATTCGTCACGGTCACATTGCCTGGGCCGGTATCCAAGTTGGCGACGATCTCAAAATTTGAGCCTGGTTCTGCTGCAACAGGCAGGGATACCATTAATAATACAGCTACAGCAAGACTAGAGATTTTCATAAACAACTCCCAATTTAAAAATGAAGGTAGTGGGAGCTTACAGAGCATAATTTGCCTTGGAAAATGATCTTAATTCATAGTGGTATTTATTTGTTTTATACGCTTTTCATGGATGGATCTGAGGTTAATATTAATCAGCAAACTGCGTATGATTTGCGGGTGGCGAAGCAAAAATTCTGGAGCTGAATGAGAAGGAGGTTCTTCCTAGGAAAACGGCTTAAACTTTGGTAAAATTATGAAATTTCGGATTTATATTCCGAAATTTCACATGTTATTACCTAATGATTCTACGTAATCAGCATCTTGAGTTGCTTAAGCGGCAACTGGCAAATTTTCCCGTTGTCGCTATTTTGGGCGCTCGGCAAGTGGGGAAAACTACGCTTGCCCGGCAATTTGAATCTGGTTGGGATGGGCCAAAGCGGCATTTCGATCTAGAAGATCCGGATGATCAGGCCCGGCTTACTGATCCTGCTTTTGTGTTAAAGGCGCTTAAAGGTTTGGTGGTGCTGGACGAGATTCAACTTCGTCCGGATATTATTTCCTTGTTGCGGGTGCTGGCAGACCGACCGAATACGCCGGCGCGATTCTTAGTGCTGGGAAGCGCGGCCCCCGAATTAATTAAACACACAGCGGAAAGTTTGGCCGGCAGAGTGGCTTTTCATGAGTTGGAAGGCTTGGCGTTGTCTGAAATTGCGCAAGCTTCTTCTTTACCGGACTGCTTGGATAAACGCTGGGTGCGTGGCGGTTTCCCACGGGCTTTTTTGGCCGCTGATAACCAGTTTAGCCGTGAGTGGCGCGATGCTTTTATCCGCACTTATCTTGAGCGCGATTTACCGCAGTTAGGCATCAATCTGCCGGCTCTGACACTCCGCCGGTTTTGGACGATGTTGGCGCATTACCACGGGCAAACTTGGAATGGTAGTGAATTGGCTCGATCTCTTGCCGTGAGCGACAAAACAGTATCGCGTTATCTGGATATTTTGGAGGGGACGTTTATGGTGTTTCGCTTAACGCCTTGGCATGCAAATATCGGTAAACGGGAAGTCAAAGCGCCCAAGGTTTATGTCGCGGATAGTGGTTTACTGCATAGTTTACTTGGCATTAGCGACCTGGATGGTTTATTGGCTCACCCAAAATGCGGCGCTTCCTGGGAGGGCTTTATAGTGCGCGAGCTTATGCTGTGCACAGCCGCTAAACGCGGTGAGGTGTTTTTCTGGGGCGTTCACGCGGGGGCGGAATTGGATATGTTGCTTTTGCAGAACGGTCGCCGCTTAGCCCATCTTTAACAAGCCACCTCCAAATTTAGCTAATTTGAGGCCATAGGCGAACGTAAGCCATTGATTGTTGATTAAGTCAACTCATCTTTGGAGTTATTTCATTTTGTAGTGCCATAATAGTTTGCAGTACCTATTGCGGATTTTTTGAAACTGCGCTACCTTTGCGCCATGTATATCCGCCGCACTCATACCAACAACTCGTCCACGGGCGAACGTTATTTCACCTTTCGCTTGGTGGCTAACCAGCGCGTCGATGGAAAACCGCGCCAGACGACTTTATTGAATCTGGGCAGACATTTTTCCGTCGACCAAGAGCATTGGCCTTCGCTTTGTGTCAGAGTCGAGCAATTGCTGAGCCATCAATCGACGCTATTGCCGCTTCAATTGCCGTCAGCCGTGGAAATAGCCGCGCAGTCCATCTTTACACAACTCTTGGCGCAACAGGCGACCGTCACCGAAGCGCCGCCACAAAAGGACGATTTGCCATCAGCGCCTGCTAAATCTGCCGCACCTTCAGAGTTCACCCTGCCTGTACCTGTTGATCTGCAAGTTGTTGATATCACTTCTCTTGAAGTAAGCCAATCCAGAACCGTAGGCGTCGAGCAGGTGGGCCTTTGGGCGATGCAACAACTGAATTTTATCGAATTGCTGACAGGCTTGGGGATTAATGGTGCACAAATAGCCGCTATAGTCGGCTCCATTATTGGGCGTATGGCCGGTGTATGCTCGGAGCTGGCGACACACAACTGGCTAATCAGGCAAAGCGCACTGGGCGAGTTAATCGACGCGAACTACGAAACGTTGCCCTTGATGACGATGTACCGGGCGGCAGACGCCTTGTGGAAACACAGTGCCCAGATCGAGCAGACCTTATTCTCTCGGCTGACTGATTTATTTGGCTTTTCGACCACGATCACCCTGTATGATTTGACCAATACCTATTTTGAAGGCGAAGTGCCGAACAATACCAAAGCCAAGCATGGGCGTTCAAAAGAGAAACGTACGGATTGTCCACTGGTGACTTTGGGCTTGGTTTTAGATGGGAGCGGCTTTGTGCGCCGCTCGCAAACTTTTGCCGGCAATGTCAGCGAACCGGGTACCTTGGAAACGATGCTCAATCACCTCAATGCGCCGTCAGAGGCCTTGGTGGTGATGGATGCCGGTATTGCCACGGAGGACAATATTCAATGGTTACGCGATAAAGGCTATGGTTATCTGGTCGTCAGTCGTGAGCGCTCACGTCAGTTCGATGACACCACCGCTGTCTCTCTTAAAACGGCATCAAATGAAACGGTACGCTGCCAAAAAGTACTCGCCAAGGATGAGAAGGAAATTCGGCTCTATTGCCATTCCGAGGGGCGTGAACAAAAAGAACAGGCCATAACCGAGCGCTTTTCAAGTCGTTTTGAAGCCGAACTTAATGCCTTGAACGCCGGATTACAACGACCACGAACCGAAAAAAATCCAAATAAACTCCATGAACGCATAGGTCGCCTGAAAGAAAAACATCACGGTATCGGTCAGCATTATCAAATTGAATTGCAAACCGATGAAAGCGGCGAAAAAGCCATCAGTCTAACCTGGCAAAAACAAGTGGTGGCGGGCTCTTCTGCAAATCTTCCCGGCGTGTATTGCTTACGGAGTAATCAAACAGCCTGGACGGAAGAAAAATTATGGCGTACTTATATCACGCTCACTGACTTGGAAGCCGTTTTTCGCTGCTTCAAAAGCGATCTGGGTCTCCGGCCTATCTTCCATCATAAAGAAGAACGCGTTGATAGCCATCTGTTCATCACCGTATTGGCCTATCAGTTTGTGCAACTCATTCGCCGGCGTCTAAAAGAATCTGACGTCAATTTCAGCAGCAGTTGGAGGACTCTACGGGAAATATTGAGTACTCAAAACCGCGTCACGGTCAGTTTCCGTCGAGCCGATGGTAAAGCTTTACATGTGCGTAAAGCCACCAAAGCGGAACCCGAGCAGATGGATATTTATAAGGCACTAAAAGTTAATCCGGCACCCGGAGGTATTAGCAAAACTATCGTCTGAAATACTGAAACTAGGCTCTATTTTTCGAAATGTAGTGCCACTCCGATTTTTTTTGAATCGCA
>CAVPMI010000074.1:0-57235 GCA_963705975.1 uncultured Pseudomonadota bacterium | reverse complement strand
GAAAGCAATATGGTGCGCGCGTCGCTGGCTCAGTTGCGTCTTGCTGGTGGCTCCAGCCAGCAGCGGAAGGCTTGGCCGTAAAACCGTATCCAGGAGGAGCGAGCGCCGGATCCTTGAGCAGGCTCAGGGTAACGCGGAGGATGTTGGGCGCGTAAGGCTCGAGAACGATGGTGCTGCCGCCGCGGTCGAGCACCACGGGCGCGTCTCTTGCGCCGATGCTCCGGCAGCAAAGAGCAGGATGACCACAACCCAAGAGGAAAGCCGTCGAGACACGTTGACCTCCAAAACGCCGCAGCGACTATGCTGCACTACATTGGGGTCAAGAGCAAGACGGCGGGATCTGTGATTGGAACGAAAGACGGGGCCCCCCATAAGCGCTGACTTGTTTTAGGATGTTTTCGTCAAACTCCCTAAACAAGTTAGCGCTTATGGGGCAACCCCCCAACGACTCCTTTGTGTCCGATCTCTTCCGCCACGGAACGATGGGTGCGCTGGGAATGCGTAGCCTGCCCGGCAAGAGCGTGGCCCGAGCCGGCTAACCGGATTCGGCCAAGTCATACACCACTGGCGGAGTATGGTTCTCTGCCTCCAGGGCCAGTCGAATGACCGCCAGGAGCTTGTCATTCGGCATCGGCTTTTGCAGAAATGCCTTCGCCCCAGCCTTGATGGCACGGTCCCTGTTGCCGACGCGGTCGCGGCCGGACAAGACAATCACCGGAATCGAAGACAGTTTCTCGTTCGCCTTCAGCCTCTCCAGAACGCTGAAGCCATCACCCGCGGGCAGGCCGAGATCCAGGATCACCAGGTCGGGCATGTGCTTCCGCGCTTCTGCGATACTGGCCACTCCGTCCGCCGCGCAGATAACATCGTAGTGGTTTGCGTTGAGGCGCAGTTGGAGACCCAACCGCACATCCGGATCGTCATCCACAACTAGGATTTTCTTCCGCACCATGGCTAGGTTTCCCCCTGTAAGCAGACGGCTGTTGATTTGATCCCTCACTTCGGCAGCCGCGTGTTCGGCTAATGTCCCCATCGATTCGTTTGTTTCTCTTGACATCGGAGGCAAAAAACGTGCGAAACGGCGACGGTGAACTCGTTCGATTGGAATTCTGGTCGCGCCAAGTTGCCTGAGAATCCGTTCGTCGATTACTTCCGCCCCCGCTGGTTGTTGGTCCGCAACCACGAAGAAAAGCTTATGCTCGTCAACCGGGCCCATGCCCGGGAGCAGTATGGCCGTATCGGCAGCGCAGGCTCTGTTGCAGAATCGACGCGCCACATCCAGAATCCTTCTCGGTACATCTGGCGAGCCATCCCGGGCAGTCGATCTGCGCCGCAAACAACGCAATCGAATTGCCGGGCTTTTTTGTTCGCGCCAGGATCGGACGAATTAGGTTAGCGAGAGAGAAAATGGGTAGGGTGAAGAAAAAACGGCTCCCTTCCCCGGTTCACTGGTCACCCAAATTGCCCCGCCCTGCCGTATGACCAGATCCTTGGCAATGTGCAACCCGAGCCCGAGGCCCCGGCGGCCGGCGCTGCCTGGATCCGTAACCTGGTACAGATGCTCAAAAATTCGCTTTGTCTCCTCAGGCTTAATGCCGCATCCGGTGTCGGAGACTTCGACGAGCACCATGCTCCTGTCTTTCTCGTACTCCCGGCTACGACCTTCACCGTGCCGCCAGTGGGCGTAAACTTAACCGCGTTATCCAGTAGATATGGTCAAAATCTGGCGCACGCGCGTCGCATCCGCAAAAGCCGCAGGGCAGATTTGCGGATCGGAAGGAAGGACAAAGTGATCTCTTTTTGCTTCGCGGCCCCTGAAGGGTATCGATGGCGTAGCTGACGGCCTCATTTACCGAAACAGACTGAAGCTCAACCGTGAGTTTGCCCAGCTTGCGCCTGGGTTACCTCCAGCAGGTCTTCAATCATCGCTCGTAGCTGGCCAACGTTCCTCAAAATGATCTGCAGGTATTCGTCCTGTTGCGGGGTCGTTTGTCCCGCCAGCCCATCCGCGATGATTGTATTAAAGGAATATATCGATGTCAGCGGCGACCGAAGCTCGTGCGACACATGAGAGAGAAAGTCATCCCTGAGCTGTATCTGGTTTTTCCGCATGAGATCGGTTTCCGCCTGCATGCGTTGACGCTCAATGGCATGGCGGAGAGCTTGGGGAAGCGCTCGGTTTTCGATCTGGCCTTTAATCAGATAATCCTGCGCGCCCTCCTTCATCGCTTCGGCGGCCACTGCTTCGTCCTCCAGGCCTGTCAACACAATCATCACCACGGAGGGGGCCGCTGCGCGGGCTCTGCGCAGGGTGTCGATACCGTGCCCATCCGGCAATCCCATGTCCAATAAAACGATATCGACGCCACCCTTTGACAGCCGAATTTCGGCCTCGCGCATATGCGTCACGTGGGTTAATTCGAAGCTACCCTTTCTTTGCTGAACATCTCGCGCAGCAAGCGAGCATCGCCGAGTTATCCTCGACCAGAAGAACCTGGAGCGGATTTTTGTTCATAAGAGAACCTCTCCAAGCGAGCAACGATCAGCTAGCTCGCGAATACAGGTCACAGGATATTGAACCAATTGATGGCTAAGACAACCGGAATAGCTCTGGCTGGAGTGGGGTTGTAATTGCCGCAAAGGGCCCGATCGAAGTCGGAACCCTGGTGTCGCTGAAACTGGCGGTCTGGGTCCAGACCACTCCATCGACGGAGTAATAAGCTATATACGACACGCCGGTCCGGGTAAGCCGCAGATAGATGGGATTCGATATTCGTTGAAACTGGCCTCCTCGAAGACCGTGGCCGCGACCCCATTGGTGACGGTTTGGACGCTGAGGCCCAGGTTGGTTCCATTTGTAACCAGCGCAAAGCTGATGAAGTCCTCGTCGTCGGCGAGCACCATCAGGCCCTGACTGGTGCCGGCATCCGTCGCTACGACGGGTGAGTCGATCTTGATGGAGACATCAAAGCTTTGGTCGCCGATGGGCTGGACTACGCGGACAGCCTGGTTCGACGGATGCAACGGGTCATGGTTGCTACCACCCGGAACGTTCAGGAAGAGATGTTCATTGGAGACCGAAGCACGTCCCACCCTGGGCGCTACCACTTCCCAGAGCGGGCCCGGGAAACTGCTCGACAATGGCGCTCCTGGAGCAGCCGGAACCGGACCGGCTGCGAGGGCGGATTGCACCGCCGCCACCATGCCCAGCGAGCAAATGATAGCGAAGATAAATTGTGATCCATTTCTATACATCGATATTACCCCCGTTATCCCGTCCCCGGCCGAGCCGGCAAAAGGTACACGGAATCACCCTGCTACCCGAGCCCACTATCATCGCCGCTGGTCTTAGTAACAATTACCATTGGTGTGCATTACTGAAGTTACGAATGGCTTTGAAGCAGCGGATAAAGTAAGCGCGCAGACAGGCCGATTACTTATCTTCGCTTTGGAAAAAGCGCTACTTATCGATACTTATAAGAAAGCTCATAAGTCTCGGCGGCGGCAAACGCGATATCGGCAATAACGCCGGATGCCAGGGCTTCGGGCAATCCCCATGCGTATTCACTGCAGCACGTCGAACCAGTTCACTGACATGACGACAGGATTCGCCTTGGCAGGGGTGTGTTGTAGTTGCTGGCGAAGGGTCCGATGGAAGTAAGCCTGGCGGCATCGGTGAAGCTCGCGGCCTGCGTCCGAATTCGATCCATCGACCGAGTAAAGCACGACGTAAGCACTACGGCGTTTTCGAGACTCGCAAATACATGGGATTCTGATATTGACTGAAATCAGAGTCATCGAGCACCGTGGTCGCCACCCCGCCGGTGACAATACGCGCATTTAGCCCTATCTTGGTCCCGTCGGTTGTCAGGGCAAAAGTGATGAAGTCCTCGTTCCCGGAAAGCACCATCAGACCCTGGCTCGTGTTCCCATCCGTAGCCAACAGCGGAGAGTCGATCTTCACCGCCACGATCGAAATCTTCTTTGCCGATTGCCAGCACAACACGCACGGCCTGGTTGGACGGGAGCAGCGGATCGTGGTCATTATGTATTCTACTGGCTAGATTACGTATTGCTTCAAACATTTTTTCTTTAAAGCAATGACGCCTTAGCGTACTAATCACCAAGGGTTAATGGCTCTGATTCGGTATAATACTTAATATTAATTTTTCATTGGAATTCGGCTTGTGATGGCACGGTACGAAAAAGTCACTGTTTTAGCCCCGGCAAGATTGCATATGGGTTTTATCGATTTAAGCGGCGCTTTGGGTAGGGAGTTCGGCAGTATAGGCATAGGTGTTAACGAGATCAATACCCAGTTAACCATGCAGGCTGCAGCAGCCTTGACTGTCACCGGGCCATGCGCCGCCAGAGCCTTAAAATGTACCCGGCAATTGTGTCTAGCCCTGCAAGTCTCCGAAAACTTGAGCATAGCTATTTCTGCGGCGATTCCGGAACATATCGGCTTGGGTTCCGGTACGCAAATGGCTTTGGCAATCGGCATGGCGCTGAATAGTTTTTATGGCTTGAACTTAACCGTGCGCGATATTGCGCAGCTTACCGATCGTGGCGCACGCTCCGGTATCGGCATCGGCGTGTTTGAGAAGGGCGGTTTGGTGCTGGACGGCGGCCGTGGTCCAAATACCAAAACGCCGCCGATTTTGGTGCAGATGCCGGTGCCGGAAGACTGGCGATTTATTTTGGTTTTCGATCAGCGCGGCCAGGGCTTGCACGGCGAGCAAGAAATCAACGCCTTTAAACAACTCCCGCCCTTTCCTCGCCACGAAGCTGAACGGCTGAGTTATTTATTGTTGATGCAAGCCTTGCCGGCGATTGCGGAAGGCGATTTGCCGCAGTTTGGCGCGGTGATCAGCGCCTTACAAGCTTCGGTCGGCGAGCATTTTGCGCCGGTGCAGGGTGGCATTTTCACCAGCCCGGAAGTGGCTAAGGCCATTGATTATTTAGAAGCCGAGGGCGCGGTGGCTATTGGTCAAACCTCGTGGGGGCCGACCGGGTTTTGTATTGTGCAGGGTGAGAGCAGGGCGGCTGAGTTAGTCGCGGCTTTGCAGCGTGAATTTGCTGATTCGCCTTTGAGTTTTATGGCGGTGAGCGCCAGGAACCAGAGCGCGGAGGTGTTGGGGAGTTGATTCTTTAAAATTCATCGAAGCAATGTATTATTCATTGCTTGAAAAAGCTGTGCAGATGGCATAAAGTAAGGTTTCCTTACTTTTCTAAAGCGGAAGGTCGCCATGCTTGCCAAGATGACAGCCAAAAATCAACTTACCCTGCCTAAAAGCATTACCGCAGCGGTGGGGGCAACCGGATATTTCGATGTTGAAGCCAGAAATGGTCAAATTGTGCTGACCCCCGTTCGCATCCAACGCGGCGATGCGGTACGCGCAAAATTGGCGGAGTTGGACCTGCAAGAGCAGGACATTGCCGATGCTGTCAATTGGGCTAGATCATCGCCAGTCGGGCAGGCGTCGAATAAATGAGCCAAAGGCTGAGCTTACCTCTGGTCGTGATTGATACCAATTTGATATTGTCCGCGCTGGTTTTCAGCCACGGCAGGTTAACCGCTTTACGACTAGCCTGGCAGGACAAGCAAATACAGCCGTTAATTTCAAAAGAGACTGCGACAGAATTATTGCGGGTACTGGCTTACCCAAAATTCAAATTGAGCAAAACCGAACAGCAAGAATTGTTGGCCGATTACTTGCCCTATTGCAGGTCTGTAATTATACCGAATCAACCGCCGATAACGCCTGCCTGCCGGGATGCTTTCGACGTGCCTTTTTTACAACTGGCATTGGCCGGAAATGCAGACGCTCTAATTACCGGCGACCAAGATTTACTGAGTCTTAACCTAGTCTTTAGCTGTCCCATTCTCACTGCTGAACAATTTTTGCAAAGCTTAAACCATGATTGCTCAAGAAATACCCGCCACAAATAACAAAATTTTGAGTTTTATGGCGGTGAGTGCTAGTAATTAGGCTGCGGATTTTTGGAAGTTGTAAACTATTCTATAAGTTTTATGATTACATGCGTAAAAAATGTTTAAAACGGCTTTATTTTACACGGTAAAAAGTGCTTTTGCTGGGGTGGGTTGGAGTGTAAAATAAAGTATACTTTGTTTACACTTGTTGCATCAAAGAAAGTTAAGCTATCAAAAATTAATAACAAGTAAAGTTCGTTTGCAGTTCGCAACTATCAAGTTCTTGAAATTTAAAAATTACACCATTAGTAAGCGAGGAAAGCAAGCGGATGGCGTCGGACATGTTCAAGCCGCACGAAGCCAAGATATTCGTGGCATTTTCTTTTAAGTCAGGTTCTATCCTAGAGCGGATTTCTGAATTTTTTAAATGATGTGAAAGTTTGGAAGGCATAATGGTTGTCCGTCAATGTAGCTACGATTTTATTTTAGCTCTAAAACCGGCATAGATTGAACCTATTGTGAATGTACAGAAACCTCGATCCCCGCTTTTGAGAAAACAAAGTTAAGTTAAAGGGCTAGGTAGTAGGTTTAATTGTTCGATATCACCCTCGATAAATCCCCCCAGCCGCATCCAAAAGCCGTTTTTGCGCCTGAAAATGCCGATCAATATAACCCAACTCAAAACGTTCATGCCGGGTTTGCGCGGCGACTTTCGCGACGATTTCCGGCGCCAGCAAGGTTAAGGGTTTACCGCTGCTCATGGCTAGGATCTGGGTTTGCGCGACGCGTTCGATGAAATACAAGTCGTCGAAGGCTTGAGCGACTGTAGTTGCCGCAGTCATTACGCCGTGATTGCCCATAAACAATACGTCGGAATCGCCTAAGATTTTAGACAAGCGTTCGCCGACCGAGTCCGCTAAAGCCACGCCATCGTAATCGTTGTCGTAAGCGAGTCTGCCGTAAAAGCGGCAGGCGGTTTGCATGGCCCATTCGATTCGACCGCCGGCGATCATGGTCAACGCGGTGGCGTAAGGTTGGTGGGTATGCATCAAAACCTTGGCGCGAGGAATCAGTCTATGGATGGGGGCATGGATATGGTGTGCGGAAGCAGACGGTTCGCCTTCACCACGCACCACATTGCCGTCGAAATCGCAGATGATCAGATTAGAGGCGGTAATTTCCGAAAAATGTAGGCCGAACGGGTTGACCAGAAACTGCTCGCTCTCCGGTAATACCGCCGAAAAATGATTGGCAATGGCTTCGTGCAGATTATTCGCTACTGCCATATGAAAGGCGGCAGCCAGATCGAGGCGTAACGCCCACTCGACATCGCTAACTCTTAACATGGCTCAAACTCATAATTAGATTTGTTGTTAAAATAGGTTTGCATGGTTCTGGAACTCCCACGGTTAACCGATTTTATGTATGCATACGCCGTAAGGTCTTGAATGTATTTCAAGCAATTTGCATTATTATCGGTAGTTAGAAGACTTAGTCTAGCGCACAGATAATACAAATTACTGGATGTGTCCAGCATTTTCTTTGTCTGTCCCGCATGCAATTTCGACGCGCAGACCCACCCCATAGGTTACAATTTGGCTTATGATATAATGTTGAGTTAGGGCTGAAGACACTTCAGCCTTTTTTGTTACCGGAATGACATTTTGCTTGGCTGTGTTATCCTAGCCGGCCATTTTTATGAGGCAATTTATGCGCACCCGCGTTAAAATATGCGGATTTACCCAGGCGGAAGATGCGCTATGCGCTGCCGGTTTAGGCGTTGATGCGATAGGCTTGGTGTTTTATCCGGCTAGTCCGCGCTTTGTTGAAATTGACCTGGCGGCCCATATTGCTCAGGCTTTGCCGGCTTTTGTCAGCGTGGTGGCGTTATTTGTGGATGCTGAGCAGGCGCTGATTAATGAGGTTTTGCAGCGGGTGCGGGTGGATTGTTTACAGTTTCATGGGGATGAGCCAGCCGATAGTTGTCGCCTGTACCACAAACCTTATATTAAAGCGCTGAGAATGCGCGACGGAATCAATTTGGCTGCTGAAGAAGCGCAATATATCGATGCCTGCGGCTTATTGTTGGACGCCTATCATCCTGGCGTGCCGGGCGGGACCGGCGCCGCGTTCGATTGGGAATTGATACCGCAAATTAAACGCTTACCTATTATACTGGCGGGTGGTTTGACGCCGGAAAACGCCGAGCAGGCGATTCAGATGGTAAAGCCTTATGCGTTGGATGTCAGTAGCGGCGTCGAAGTAGCAAAAGGCCATAAAGACGCGGAAAAAATGGCTGCTTTTATCAGAAAAACTAATCAAGCACTAAGAAATATATGACTGAAAAATACGATATGCCGGATGCTTTAGGCCATTTCGGGCCTTATGGCGGTATTTTTGTAGCGGAAACGCTGATGCCGGCGATTACTGAGCTGAATCAGGCTTACCAACGCTATATCAAAGACCCGGAATTTATTGCCGAGCTGGATGCGGATTTACAGCATTATGTCGGTAGGCCGTCGCCGCTGTATCATGCGCAACGCTGGAGCCGGGAACTGGGCGGCGCACAGATTTATTTGAAACGCGAAGACCTAAATCATACCGGCGCGCATAAAGTTAATAATACCGTCGGTCAGGCTTTGTTGGCGAAACGCATGGGTAAAACCCGGATTATTGCGGAAACCGGCGCCGGTCAACACGGCGTCGCCACGGCTACCGTCGCCGCCCGCTTAGGCTTGGAATGCGTGGTGTATATGGGTTCGGTGGATGTGGCCCGCCAGGCGCAGAATGTTTATCGCATGAAATTACTTGGCGCCAAGGTAGTAGCTGTTGAATCCGGTTCAAAAACCCTGAAAGACGCCTTAAACGAGGCGATGCGCGACTGGGTGACCAATATCGATAACACCTTTTATATTATCGGCACCGTGGCCGGGCCGCATCCGTATCCGGCTATGGTGCGGGATTTTCAGGCGGTTATCGGCCGTGAAGCCAAACAGCAATCCCTGGCGCAAACCGGAAAACTACCAGATGCTTTAGTGGCGTGCGTGGGCGGTGGCTCTAACGCTATCGGCTTGTTTTATCCGTTTATCGATGATAAAGCCGTAAAAATGTATGGCGTGGAAGCCGCCGGCGATGGTATTGAAACCGGGCGGCATTCCGCGCCGTTGAGCGCCGGCCGGCCTGGCGTATTGCACGGTAACCGGACTTATCTTATGGCCGATGACGATGGGGAAATTATCGAAACCCATTCGATTTCCGCCGGGCTCGATTATCCGGGCGTGGGTCCGGAACACGCTTGGCTAAAAGACATTGGCCGGGTGCAGTATGTCAGTATCACTGATGACGAAGCCTTGGTGGGTTTTCACACCCTGGTCAAAATGGAAGGCATTATCCCGGCGCTGGAATCCAGCCATGCCTTGGCTTACGCCATAAAATTGGCCCCGACCCTGCGCAAGGAGCAAACGCTAGTCGTGAATCTTTCCGGGCGTGGCGATAAAGATATGCACACCATTATGCAACGCGAAGGAATTTTCCAATGAGTCGTTTAGCCGGCAAATTTAGCCAATTAAAAACTGCTGGCCGTAAGGCTCTTATCCCATTTATTACCGCCGGCGATCCCTATCCCGAATTCACGGTGCCAATGCTGCATGCTATGGTGCAGGCCGGCGCTGACATTATAGAATTGGGCGTGCCGTTTTCCGATCCAATGGCGGATGGCCCGGTCATCCAACGCGCCAGCGAACGGGCTTTAGCGCAGCATACCGGTTTGCGTAAGGTCTTGAGTATGGCCGCCGAATTTAGAAAGACCGATCAAACGACGCCCTTGGTGTTGATGGGCTATTTGAACCCCATTGAAATTATGGGGTACGAGGCGTTTGCCAATGCCGCTCAGCGTGCTGATATTGATGGTGTGTTGACAGTGGATTTGCCGCCCGAAGAGTCTGCGGCTTGCGTGTCCTTATTACGCGCCCGTGAGATAGACCAGATTTTTCTGTTGGCGCCCAATAGCAGCGCTGAACGGATAAGGAAAATGGGCGAGCTAGGCAGTGGTTACCTGTATTATGTGTCGCTGAAGGGCGTGACCGGAGCCGGTCATTTGAATACCGCAGAAGTTGAACAGAAACTGCAGTTAATTCGCGAAAATACCAATTTGCCGGTGGGTGTAGGTTTTGGTGTCAAAGATGCGGAAACTGCGGGTATCGTTGCCAATCTGGCTGATGGCGTCGTGGTGGGCAGCGCTTTGATCAGTAAAATCGAGGCAAATCTTGATGATCCGGAACAGGCAAAGCATGAGATCATTGATTTGTTGATATCCATGCGTCAAGCTATGGATTTAGAGTATGTAAGTGGAGTGAACAAGGTATGAGTTGGTTTGAAAAATTAGTCCCCTCCATTATCAGAACGGATGCCGAGAAGAAAACTTCGGTACCGGAAGGTTTATGGAACAAGTGTCCGCGTTGCGACGCTATCTTGTTTAACGCTGAACTGGTTAAAAACTTAAATGTCTGTCCTAAATGCGAGCACCATTTACGTATTCCGGCAAGAGTGCGGCTGAATATGTTTTTGGATGAAGGCGTGCGGTTGGAAATTGGTGCAGGGATAAAACCGGCAGATCCATTAAAATTTAAAGATAGCAAGAAATATAAGGAAAGACTTAGTCTGGCGCAAAAGCAGAGTAATGAAACCGATGCGTTGGTGGTTATGAAGGGGGCCTTAAGAGGCCGGCCTATTGTTGCGGCTGCTTTCGACTTTAGCTTTATGGGTGGTTCCATGGGGTCTGTAGTCGGCGAGCGTTTTGTGCGCGGCGTTAATGAGAGTATAAAATCCAATGCGCCGTTTATTGTGTTTACCGCTAGTGGCGGCGCGCGCATGCAGGAATCCTTGTTTTCCTTGTTTCAGATGACGAAAACCAGTGCTGCTTTGGCAAAATTGGCGGCGTCCGGCATCCCGTATATTTCCTACCTGACTGATCCGACCATGGGCGGCGTTTCGGCCAGTTTAGCTATGCTGGGTGACATTAATATTGCCGAGCCGGACGCCTTGATTGGTTTTGCCGGGCCGCGGGTGATTGAGCAAACGGTACGGGAAAAGCTACCGGAAGGCTTTCAGCGTAGCGAATTCCTGCAGGAACATGGCGCTATTGACATGATTGTCGATCGCCGAAATATGCGCAAGAAAATAGCCGATATGTTAGCTATTCTTTATCCTGAACCGATAATTCCGGTTATAAGCACTGATGATCAACCTGTTGCGGTCGTCTACGACCAAGATAATGTGGTCCCTAATTCATTTTAACGGGTAGTAATGGCGCGTTTTGCTTCGCTGGATGCCTGGTTGCATTGGCAAGAACAACTGCATCCACGGCCGATTGATTTAGGTTTGGAACGCGTTGCGGATGTGTACCGCCGAATGGAGCTAAACACCGGAAAAAAACCGACGATCACGGTGGCCGGAACCAATGGCAAGGGGTCGTGTATTGCCTATCTTGAGGCGATTTATCAGGCCCAAGGTTATAAGGTGGGATCTTATACTTCTCCGCATATCTTACGCTATAACGAACGGATCCGGATTAATGGTCAGCCTGTGAGCGATGACTCGATTTGTCAGGCATTTACCCGTATTGATAATATTCGGGGCGATACTAGTTTGAGTTATTTTGAATTTGGCACCTTGGCCGCTTTGGATTTGTTTGTAGCCGCCGGCGTGGATGTGCAACTTCTTGAAGTTGGGCTGGGCGGCAGACTGGATGCGGTGAATATCGTTGATGCAGATGCAGCGATCGTCACTACCATTGCTATCGATCATGTCGATTGGTTAGGGCAAACCGTGGAAGCTATCGGCAAAGAGAAAGCCGGTATTTTTCGCAGTGGCGTCCCGGCTATTATAGGCGACACTTGTCCTCCGGATTCTGTATTGCAGACCGCTACGGAAAAACAGGCGGTGCTGATGCAACTCGGTGAGTTTTTTTATTACCGCAAACATACCGGCGGCTGGGATTGGCATAGCCCGGAAATGACTTTGCTTAATTTACCTGAGCCTGTCTTTAAAGGTGAACATCAGTTTCGTAACGCCTCCGCAGTTTTGATGGCGGTGACTGCTTTACAGGCGCTGCTGCCGACCAGTAAAACAGCGATGCATACTGGTTTACAATCAGCACAATTAAAGGGCCGCTTTCAAATCATCGCCGGCGAAATTCCGGTGTTGTTGGATGTCGGTCATAATCCGCAAGCGGTGAAAACCTTGGTGGATTATTTGCAGTCTGCCTTTCCGGCTGTCAAAATTCACGCCGTTTTCGCCATGATGAAAGATAAAGATATACTTGGCGTATTGTCAGTGATGCGAGATCAAATCGCGGCCTGGTATTTGGCGCCGTTGAAAAATCCGCGCGCGGCCGGTGAAGATTTAATAAAAAATTATTTTCAGCAAGTGGAAATTACCCAAGTACAGGGTGGGTTTGCCGATTTTTCAGCGGCTTTTAATGCAGCGCGGAATAATGCGCAGCCAGGCGAGTTGATTTTGATTTTCGGTTCCTTTTTTCTAGTATCAGAATATTTATCCAAATTTGCCTAAGAGGTGATAAACATGGATCAAGAGTTAAAACAAAGATTGATTGGCGCAGCGGTGATCACTGCATTGGCGGCTATTTTTGTGCCGATGTTATTTGACGATCCGATTGATGAAACCGGAAAAAGCATAAACACCTTAAAATTACCGGATTTGCCGGAAAAAACCCAGGAAGTAGACATTACGCCTTTACCGGAAAAGGCTGAGGATGTGGTGACCCAGTCAACCGCAGAACCGGTCCCAAAACCGACGTCAGCTGCCGAGCAGACCCAGATACCTGCGCCACCCGCCGAACACGTCTTAAAACCGAAGCCGAACTTTGCCGGCGAAGAAACCGGCGAGATGGATGTGCCGAAGCCAAAACCCAAGTTACGCTTAGCAGGCAAGGAGACTGCGGCCGCCAAGCATCTTCAGGCGCCTGAGCCTGAGGTTGATGAAGAAGCGCCGGCCCCGGAACCCGAAATGACCAAACCGGGGGGTAAGCCAGTTAAATTACCGGCGCAGTCATTGCCTTTTGACGCGGCTACTCCAACGCAGTTACCCAAGCCGGTAAAACCTAGTGTAAAGCAAGTGGTTGAATCCATACCAGCTGAAAACCCGGCCAAGTCTGCCGCGAGCGAAACCGGGACTACCCGTTGGTATTTGAATGCCGGTTCCTTCGGTCAGAAAGCTAATGCTTTGAATTTGGCTGATAACCTTAAACAACAAGGTTTTTCTGCTTCAGTTAAAGAAGTGACCAATGATAAAGGCACCGTTTTTAAAGTACGTATCGGACCGATGCAGGACAAACTTAAAGCACAGGCGGTAAAAAACAAACTGACCCAGCTTAACATCAATAGTTTTGTTGCCGCGGACGACTAAAATAAGCGAATGCAACTTTAATTAACGCTATGCAGGAATTATTACAGGATTTTTTAGACACCAGTAAATGGGTCTGGATAGACTATACCATTGCCGGCGCTATACTACTCTCGGCGTTTGTTGGCTTGTTGCGCGGCTTAATGCGAGAAGTTTTTGCCTTGGCGACCTGGATTGCAGCCAGTTGGGTGGGCATGAATTATAGCCATGACTTTTCCTTATTATTGGCAAACAAAATTAATTTTCCGGCAGCCCGCATAGCCATAGCCTTTGCAGCATTATTTTTTACCACTTTGCTTTTAGGCAGTTTAATCAATTTCTTGCTGAGTCAGTTGCTGCATAAAACCGGTTTGACCGTAGGCGATAGACTATTGGGTTTAGTTTTCGGTTTTATCCGCGGCGGGGTATTGGTGTGCGTATTGGTGATACTCGCGGGTTTGACGCCTTTGCCTCAAGATACCTGGTGGAAGCAATCGCGATTACTGCCGCCGTTTCAATCTCTCGCCTTATGGCTGAAAGATCGCATGCCGTCAAATTTGACGGGTTATATCAATTATCGTTAATTTTTTTTGAGTTAAATATGTGTGGTATTGCTGCGATTGTTTCCAATCAAAATGTCAATCAAGATCTTTATGATGCCTTGACTGTCTTACAACATCGGGGGCAAGATGCTGCGGGGATTGTCACTTGCGATGGTTCCCGCTTACATCTGCGTAAAGATAATGGTTTGGCGCGGGACGTTTTTTCCAGCAGTCAGATGCTGAAATTAAGAGGCGCAATGGGCATTGGTCATGTCAGATATCCCACCGCCGGTTGCACCAGTTCCGCTGAAGCGCAACCCTTTTATGTCAATTCGCCGTTCGGTTTGGTTTTGGCGCATAACGGTAATTTAACCAATACCGAGGAATTGAAGGTACAGGTGTTTGCCGATGACCAACGGCATATCAATACGGACTCTGATTCGGAAGTATTGTTAAATGTATTTGCGCATGAATTGCAGCAATCCGGAAAGTTAAGGCTCAATGTCGATGATGTATTCGAGGCAGTGTCAGCCGTCCATAAACGCTGTCGCGGCGCTTATGCAGTCGTGGTGATGATCGCCGGTTTTGGAGTGTTGGGTTTCAGAGACCCGCACGGCATTCGACCGATAGTATTCGGGGAACGTAGAACGGAAGAGGGTTTTATCGATTATATGCTAGCCTCTGAAAGCGTGGCGCTGGATGTATTGGATTTTCAGTTAATCCGGGATATTGCCCCCGGTGAAGCCGTTTTCATTGAGGCGTCCGGTAAGTTGCATACTAAACAATGCGCGGATGTCACCGATCACTGCCCGTGTATTTTTGAATATGTGTATTTTGCCCGCCCCGACTCGATAATCGACGATATTTCAGTTTACAAGGCCCGGATGCGGATGGGTAAAAAACTGGCAAAAAAAATTCTCAGGGAATGGCCGGATCACGATATCGATGTCGTCATTCCTATCCCGGATACCAGCCGGACGGCGGCTGCGCAAATGGCGCACGATTTGGGCGTGAAATTTCGCGAAGGTTTTATGAAGAACCGCTATATAGGGCGTACATTCATCATGCCCGGTCAGAAAATGCGGCAAAAATCGGTCAAACAGAAGCTTAACGCCATCTCGTTGGAATTTAACGGTAAAAACGTGTTGTTGGTGGACGATTCAGTGGTGCGCGGTACGACCTCCGAACAAATTATCCAGATGGCGCGTGATGCAGGCGCTAAAAAAGTTTACTTTGCTTCTGCCGCGCCACCCGTGCGCTATCCAAATGTCTATGGCATTGATATGCCGGCGGCTCATGAATTAATTGCTCACGACAGAACGGAGTTGGAAGTGTGCGAGGCTATCGGCGCCGATAAACTGATCTATCAAGATATTGAAGATTTAATCGATGCGGTTGGCAAAGGCAATCGGGCAATCAAGCATTTTGATACGTCCTGCTTTACGCATGAATATATTACCGGTGATGTGGATGACGCTTATCTGGCAAATATAGAGGCCCTGCGGAATGATGGCGCGCAAGAACAACGCAACAACGAAAGCTTTATTTTAGAAATGCAGAATGCCGATTAAACTGGATATACCATGAGCGATTTCGATAGTCAGGATTATGCGCTGGAAACTCAAGCGATTAGAGCCGGTTGGCGCCGCACGCCGGAAGGGGAGCACAGCTTGCCGATTTTTGCCACCTCCAGCTATGTGTTCGACAGCGCAGAACAGGCCGCTCTGCGCTTTACCGGCAAGCAAGCCGGCAATATTTACTCGCGTTTTACCAATCCCACCGTCAGTGCCTTCCAAGAGCGTTTAGCGCTTATGGAACAAGGCGAGCGCTGTTTGGCTTTTGCTTCCGGCATGGCGGCGATTATGGCGGTGGGCATGGCTTTGTTGAAAGCCGGTGATCACGTTGTCTGCTCGCGTAGCGTCTTTGGGAATACCGTGCTGGCTTTCCAAAATTATTTCGGCAAGTTCGGCGTCAGCAGCGATTTTGTCAAGCTCACCGATTTAACGGCTTGGGAAGCGGCTATTAAACCTAATACCCGCTTCTTGTTTATTGAAACGCCTTCCAATCCGTTGATTGAGATTGCCGATATCAGCGCGCTGGCGGAAATTGCGCATCGCCATGCTTGTCTGTTGGTGGTCGACAATGTGTTCTGTACGCCGGTGCTGCAACAGCCGCTGACTTTGGGCGCCGATTTGGTGGTGCATTCCGCCACTAAGTATATAGATGGACAGGGGCGTTGCGTCGGTGGCGCAGTCGTTGGCAGCGAGCAACTGATCGAGAAAGACATTTATCCGTATCTCCGCACCGGCGGCGCGACCATGAGCCCATTTAATGCTTGGGTGTTTTTATCTGGGCTGGAAACCTTGTCTGTCAGAATGAAAGCCCATTGCGACAGCGCTTTTGCGTTGGCACAATGGTTGGAAGAGCAGCCTGCTGTCGCAAAAGTCCATTATCCCGGCCTGATTTCGCATGCACAGCATGAACTTGCCTCCCGTCAGCAAAGCCATTATGGCGGAGTGGTTAGCTTTGAATTGCAGGGCGGTCAGGAGCAAGCCTGGAAATTAATCGACAGTACTAAGATGTTGTCGATTACCGCTAACCTAGGCGATGTAAAAACCACCATCACCCATCCGGCTACCACAACCCATGGCCGTTTGCCGCCGGAAGTGAGAGCGGAGGTTGGTATTAAGGATAGTCTGGTCAGAATTTCTGTCGGTTTGGAAAATATAGAAGATATTAAACGTGATTTATTGCGGGGTTTTTAAATACTTTACACTGGGAATATTTTCAAATTTAAGCTATCTTTGTTTAAGCTAACGTTGCACTGAGATTTTGACCATGTTAAAGGATAGAAAAGAATATAGAAAAAAATACAATGCGGCTGGTCTCTTGCATATCGGTGGCGAGACACTGCGTTTGTATTGCTATGATGTTTCGGTCAAGGGCGCAATGGTTGAGGTCATTCCGGGTTTGTTGCTGGCTACGGTATTGGATTTCGAAAGTCAATTGGCCGAGGAACGCCGGGCAGAAATTTTTATTGAAGAACTCATGTTGTCCGGCGAAGTGGTCATCGCTTGGGTGAAACAAAATCGCAACAGAATCATGTTAGGCATAGAGTTTAGCAACGTGGTGCATAACGCGAGCAAACTTTGGCAAAAACGCCGTAACTATCGAAAAAACCAACTGTTTTCCGCGCAATTAATTATTGATAAAGATCAGTTTAATGTGGATGGCATTAATTGCTCTACCGAGGGCGTTTGCCTAAGATTAGGGGCGAATCACCCGGAAATAAATGTGGATTCTTTAGTAAAATTACAGGTCAAGCAGTTTTCTTTAAATGCGTTAGGCAAAGTGGTCTGGATGCGACAGGAACATGAAACCGCCATCATTGGTTTGCAAATCATCTCTGTTACTTTGTAGTTGGATTTAAGCGGCTAACAAAGCATCCAGTTCTTTCTTGGTTTCCAAAGCATATAACTCATCGAAACCGCCGACATGCAGTTGCCCGATATAGATTTGCGGCACCGTGCGGCGCTTGGTTTTTTCCATCATTTCCTGGCGTAAGCCGGGCTGTGAGTCGACATTAATTTCGGTATAAGCCGCGCCTTTCCGGTCTAATAGTTTTTTTGCCATGACGCAATAGGGGCAAATGGAAGTGGTATATATAAGGATTTCCGGCATTTTTCATTTATAAATGGTAATCAATGTAGTCATTTTAGCTATACCCTGATTTTTACTCAAGTCTCTATCTTGGCTAATTGCGTCAGCAACTGCATGGCGGCGGCGGAAAGAGAGCCGCCGAAGGCGACTATGCCGTCTTCATGTCCTAACATACTGAATATTTGTAGGGAGTCCAAGCGACCGGAAATAAACAAATCCTGCACTGCCAGCGCCATCTGTGGGGTGCCATATGGAATGTCGGCAGCGATATGCGGCAAACGCAAACGCTGTGTGTTATGCCATAGTTCCGGGCTATGCACATGAATAACAGCTTGGACTGTCGGCGTTTGTAAGTAAATCCCGGCATGCGTCAGCGATTCCGAAGAGGGTTGGCAGAGTCCACAGGACTCAATCCGGTTGGTTTCCGGCGAAGCTGATAGTATTAGTGCATAATCAGCCAGACTTAGCTTAGGCAAGTGACCTGTCTGCGTGCCGGAAATCAGAAATTTTTGCTGGCCGGGAACCAAACGCCGGCTAATATTTCCAAACCCAAGGCCAGCATATTTTTCAGCTAGCTGGCCGATTAATTTCAGTTTATACAGCAAGGATCGCCAACCATTGAGTTCGGCTATATCCATATCCGCTGCGAGTGGGCAGTGTTGGTGCAGCAACTGATATTTGATGACGCCTTCCGACTTTTCCATTTATTTTGCATCCTCTTACGAGTTTTTAGATTTAATCAGCCTAACTTAACCATTGCATGAAGCATAATTTTAACAAATCAGTTTTCATGGCAGTATTTCTGCTGTTTTCCGTCAGTTTAAACCAAGTTTATTGTGCAGAACAAAATCAGTCCGGCAAATTGATCACTCCAGCTGAACTTCAGCAAAAAATCGAGCATGTCGAAAAGCAAAATTTATCCCCGGATATTAAGAAGCGTATTCTCGGCTTGTATGAGGAAGCTTCCGATAATCTTAAGGAAATAGCGGCACAGGAAATCCAAGCAGACGTATTTAAAAAATCCATCCTTAGCTTGCCGGTAGACACCAAACGTTTGGCGCAACAAATTGCCGATAGCGAACGCAGCTTGAAAAACCACAAGTCGGACAAGTTTGCGCTTTTCCCCACGGATGAATTAGAACAACGGCTGATTATCGAAAAAACCGCGCTGGCTGATCAGGATGCCGAAATCAACCAACTTGAAGGTGAGATTAATGAGCAAATCAATCGGCAATCACTGATTCGGGAAAAAATAAGTGAACTTAAAAATAAACAACTCCAGAATCAGCAAGAACAAAAAGAGTTGTTGCTTAAAAAATCTGTCGATAATGTGCTGGAGAAATCTGCTCTCCAAATACGCCTGGATAGCCGGCTGAATTTGTTAAGCAGTACCTTAAAAACCCTAGAATTGGAAAGCATTAGCGATCCGCAACGGCTGCAAAATAAAAAAGATCGTATGCACTTGTTGAATGTGCATCGTGAGCAAATCAGTATGGTTATCGCGGATTTGGATGGATTTTTGCTCGACAGACGCCAATCAGCAATTGATAAGGAGCAAGCCGAACTGGCTCTGGCCGAAAAAGCTTTAGCAGACAAGCATCCTTTACTCCAAGCCGCTACAAGAGAGAATATTCAATTCAATCTGAGTTTACGCGATGTTAATAAGAAAATGGAGCAATATCAGGCGCAGAAAAACGAATTTGAACAGCGTAATATTCAGTTGGAAAAGGATTTTCAAAGCGCCGAGCAAAAAATTAATTTGGCCGGTTTAAGCCCTGCCTTGGGTAATCTGTTGCGAGAACAACGCCGTAATCTCCCTCAAAGAAAAAACTACAGTGATTTAAACACTGCCATACAGAGTGAAATCGCGCAAGCCAGTTTGGAGATGTTCAAACTGGAAGACACCAGAAAAAATCTGAACGATGTGGGGCAGGCGCTAAACGTGCGTATTGCTCAACAGTTGGGGCCGGAGTTGAGCGATGCCGACAAGGTCAATATTCGTAGCGAACTACGCTTATTGTTAAGCGATCAAAAGGAACTGGTGACCCGCCTGGACAATTTGTATGCGGAGTATGCCCGGGTGCTGGGCGATGTGGATTTTAGCTTGCAACAAATGCTGACTAGCGCCGATAAATTTAGCGCCTTTCTCGATCAACGATTATTGTGGGTGCCTAGCGCGCCGGTGATCGATAAATATTACCTGAAGGATATTGTTAAATCTTTGCTCTGGTTTATCAGTCCGGACAATTGGCTAAAGCTGGGCGGCAGTTTCTGGAATGGACTGCTGATTTCTCCTTGGCAGATATTGGTCGCCTTGAGTGTCATCGCGGCAAATTGGCGCTTTACTGCTAGCGTAAAAAGTGGGCTAAACAGATTATTGCTTAAACAATCCGGTAGTCATCAGCAATACTTCAGCTTTGGAGAAACGCTAAGGAGCTTGGTTTATCTTATGCTATTGTCTTTATACGCGCCTTTACTCATGTTATGGGGCGGCGGTGTCTTAGCTTTTAGCGGTACTATCGATTTTTTTAGTCACGCTGTCACCATTGGGCTGTTCAAAGCAGCTGTTTCTTTGTGTCTAATTCAGTTTTTTTACCGTTTGTTCAAACCTGCCGGAGTGGCTGAAGTTCTGTTTCAATGGGATACGCAAATTAACTCTCTGTTGTTTGGTCAGTTTAAATGGTTGAGATTTGTGTTGGTGCCTTGTGTTTTTATTACCGCTATGACCGGCAGTGATATGTTTTCCGAACATAGCCTGGCATTGGGCAGGACGGCTTTGATAATTATGATGCTGGCCATGGCGTATATGCTGCATCGATTTACCTTGCCAACTACAGGACTTGCCAGCCGTTATTATCGTCAAGCGCGGGGTTGGATTAGCGCATTACGCTATCTTTGGTATGCCGCCGCTGTGTTAATGCCTTTGGTCATCATCGGTTTTGCAGTAGCCGGTTATTACCAAAGCGCGCTGGAGTTAGAAGGCAAGCTGGTGCTTACGCTTAGGCTTATTTTTATTACCGTATTGTTTCATGAGTTGGCGCAACACTGGTTAGCCGTGACTAAGCGGCAATTGGCCATCCAAGACGCCAAGCAAAAACGCCGGCAAGATGAACATCCCGTCGTCATTTCCTTAGAAGGCGATATTCCGATTGCGGAACCGAAACTGGATATTTTTAAAATCAGTCAGCAAAGCGATAAATTATTGACGACTGTCACCGCGGCCATCTTCCTGGTGGGTTGCTGGATGATCTGGAGCGACATTTTGACGGCTTTTTCAATTTTAGACCACTTCGTGTTATGGCAACATAGCCAGTTGTTGGACGGCAAGGAAATTTTGCAACCGATTACCCTGACCAATTTGTTAATCAGTCTGGTGTATGCGGCTTTGGCTTTCATGATAGTCGGAAATTTCCCGACTATACTCGATTTGTTGTTGGTGGGTAAGTTAGAAATCACCCCCGGTAGTCGTTATGCTTTGACTCAACTAGCCCGATACGGCGTGATTGCGATTGCTTTTTTGGCGATGGCCAATGAAGTTGGCGGCAGTTGGTCGCAAGTGCAGTGGCTGGTGGCGGCGCTGAGCGTCGGCTTGGGTTTTGGCTTGCAGGAAATTTTTGCCAACATGGTATCCGGGATAATTTTACTGTTTGAGCAACCCATCCGGGTTGGCGATACTGTCACTGTCGGCGATGTGACCGGTCGAGTTAGCCGGATACAGATGCGCGCCACGCATATTGTTGACTATGACAGAAAGGAATTGGTAGTTCCAAATAAGATATTTATTACTGATCGCTTGATCAATTGGACATTGTCGGACACGGTCAGTCGCTTAGTATTGACGATAGGCGTAGCCTATGGTATTGATATTGACGTCGTGGAAGGGGTGTTTCGGGATGCTATTAAACAGACTGACTTGGTGCTGCGGGATCCGGAACCCAAAATAGTCTTTCATGGTTTTGGCGAAAGCTCGCTGGATTTCAATATCTATGTATTTATCAATGAATTGAATAATCGGTTGACGATTAGGCATAATTTGCAAAAAAATATTTACAATGCGTTACGGGCGAATCATATCGAAATCCCGTTTCCGCAGCGGGATTTGCATATTCGCTCCGGTTGCGAGGGTGGCATAAGCAGCAGTTCAGCTAATGCACATCAATTGAAGCAATAATGGGGCTTTGCAGTTTTTCCGGATATTCGTCAAGCATGTTAACCAGTTCTCGCGCCAAGTTTGCTTGGTTTTGATAATCCAGCATAAATTCCAGTTGCGCGACTTGCTCCTTAAGTTCCTTAATTTGGGCCTGCTGCTCGGCAATGGTCTTGAACATGGCTTCTACTGAAATTAAGGGCATGGTTTTCTCCTCGCTGTTGTATAAAACAAATTTTTTAACTTTTCAGCGCTTTGCTTAAAGGAAAACTCACAGCCTTATAGGAGCGGGCCACGCCCGCGTTGAAGGCCAATCCGATTCTAAAGGCCTTATCGCGGGCGTGGCCCGCTCCTATATTTTTTTACAGGTGCTTTTCGCTGAATAATTCACAATCATTTGGGTTTTGTAACAGGATAGTTTAAATTCCTGCTACCTTCCCAAAATGGTTGCTTGTGACTTAAATTTCAACCCCATTGCTGCATGCAGTGTACAGAAAATTGTTAAAATGCGGTATAAGAATCAGGTAAGCAATTATGACCGAGCTTAAAAAATCCAGGAAACAGCAAAACACGCTGCGCACAGCGTGTGTTTATACGCTAAAAATAGAGCTGCAGCCCAATGAAATTAAGCCGGTGATCTGGCGGCGGTTTGACGTTGATGGCCGCATTAGTCTGGCCAAGCTGCATCATTTTATTCAGGCGGCCTTCGGTTGGTCTGACGCCCACCTGCATGAATTTGAAGTCCACGGCAGTACTTATCGGGCGCCAACGCCGGAAGATGATTTCGATATGATTGAGATTCGGGACGAACGCAAAGCATATTTGCATCGACTGCTTACTGAGCAGGATGTCTTTATCTATCGCTACGATTTTGGCGATAACTGGGAGCATGTGATTACCGTTGAGCATTTTATCGCCGACGAGGAGTCTGATCTGCGCGGCGGCGCCTATGTTATCGATGGCGCTAGGGCTGCCCCGCCGGAAGACGTAGGCGGCCCGGATGGCTATCACGATTTTCTGGAAACCCTGTTGGTCGATCCGCATTCAGAGGAAGCGCGGCAAATGCGGGACTGGGCCGGCGGTAAGTTTGATCCTCTGCATTTTGATTTACGCTTGGCGAATGCGGCTATTTCGCGGTTGATGTATAACGGGTGGGGCGGGAAGTAGCTACTGCCTAAACTGCCACAAATCTAAACTAGGAATACTAGAATGCACCATGCCCGTATGATTTTTGAAGATAGCCCGGCTTTTATTCCAGTCCCGAATGTCTTACAGCATCGCAAAACTGAAATAATTTTTTTGTCTTTGGATGAAGAAGACGAAGCCATAACTTCTATTCATTTGCAAAACTCCCAAGTTAAAAATACAGCTGTAACTGCTGGGGTTCATCGGCAGGTTTTTCCTGATCTTGCAGATTTTAGGGCAAAATTGCCTAGGCAAATTGTGAGTGCCGGTGAATTTTGTCGCGCCATGCGCGATGAGAATCGTTACTGATGCGAGTACGCCACAGTTATCGATTTACTCAAGCATTGGCAATCCGGATTACGGGCCGGTGATGCGCTGCATTTAGCGATTGCGAAGAAACACGATGCTTTGTTGTTAAGTCTTAATGATGTTTTACTAAAAGCGGCCAAGCAATTTGCAATTGCTGCCGAGGATTTAAGCCAGTCTGGGCTGCAGGATGTGCCAACCAAAAGGCGGCGCATCTTTCGCGTTCACTCTGATTACCTGATATTGTATGTTAGCTACGATAATCTCGTATACCTTTCGTCAATTAAACATCATCTCCAGCTTTCTTTTGACTTTTCAGGGCATTGGTAAAATGATAGGAGTTGATTGTTGGCACTCGAAAACAGTGTTAAGCAAATAAAGGCTATAAATTTAAGTAATACCTTTTGCTGATGTGTTATTGCAAGACCTGGTACCGATATGTAGGTACCGATTTGTAGATGTATGCATGGGCAGTCAGTCCCGGACAAGTGAGCGCCGTACCGGTACCAGGCGCTGTCTGGCTATTTGGGACCGGCATGGTGGGATTACTGGGCTTAAAGCGGCGCGGTCACGCTGGGTAATTGGATTATTCTGGTTATTGGGTCCTTTTGGGGTTCAAGGGGGCGATAGCCCCCTTGGGATTTTTTTTGGGTCATGGTTGAGGTTGGTGGAAAACGCGATAAGGCGCAATATATAAGGCGTCAAAAGGCGTAGCCGTATCGCGCCGCAAATTGGCCTTCGTAGATTCTGCGCATTATGTTATCGCTAATGCGCCCTATGGCCCTGAGTTCAAAGCAAGAGCAAAAGGCAGTACCTGATCCTTTTAGGTAATCAAAAATCGATCGCTAAGGATTTAAGTACTTCTGGTTGACGCTCGGCAATTTTAAACAAAGTTTTTGCTGCTCCAGTCGGCTGTCTCCGGCCTTGCTCCCATTCTTGCAAAGTTCGGACAGAAACCCCAAGCAGTTTAGAAAATTGCCGCTGAGTTAATCCGGTATTGATTCGAGTGCTGGCCGCTAGGGTCATAATTTCATCGCTCTCAACTGTACCGTCGGCTAATGTGACCAATCGGCGAATTTTGCCGTCCGCTTGCGGTAAAAACTCGGTTTTTCTTCCCCAGATTCCGGCCTTCATCTGCCTAACAGATTCAAGCAGTTTTTCACCTAGTTCTTCGCCGGTCATAGTGGTGTTTGATTCAGACATCGATAATTGTCTCCTTGATTGCTTTCGATATATGACACATGAACAACGTCTATCCACTACTCCCACAACTACCGGAAAATTCAATAAACATCCCTGACATACCGCTTATCCTTCTTCAGCTGATTAACATATTCCACCGCCTCAGCCGCCGTTTTGCCGCCATGTGTTTCAATAAGCTGATGCAAGGCCAAATCCACGTCTTTCGCCATGTGGTAAGCGTCGCCGCAGACGAAGAAATAGCCGCCTTCTTGCAGCCAGGCCCAAATTTCCGCGCCGTGTTCGCGCATCCGGTCTTGGACATAGATTTTTTCGGCTTGGTCGCGGGAGAAGGCTAGATCCAGGCGGGTTAATAAGCCGCTGGCCTGCATGGCTTCGATTTCTTCCCGATACAGGTAATCGCTGGCGGCGTTGCGGTCGCCGAAGAATAGCCAGTTTTTGCCTTTGGCCTGCCGAAACGCTCTTTCTTGCAAGAAAGCGCGGAACGGCGCAATGCCGGTGCCGGGGCCGACCATAATCATCGGCAGGCTGTCGTCGCTAGGGACGCGGAAAGTGTGATTGGGGGTGAAAAATATGTTAATTGCAGAATCTAACTCGGCCAAGTCCGCTAGATAAGTAGAGCAGACGCCTTTGTGTTCGCGGCCGAGCGCTGTGTAACGCACGCTGGCGACGGTTAAATGCACGCTGTCCGGATACTGTTTGCCGCTGGAGGAAATTGAATAGGCGCGGTGTTGCAGCGGTTTTAATAAGCGCAAAAACTCGGCGGCGGAAAATTCGACGCCTGGGAATTGCAATAATAAATCCAGGATGTCGCGGCCCCACAAATAGGCGCTAAGCTTTTCCTTGTCGCCGGCTAACAGGGCATTTAATTCCTGATCGCCGGAACGGTTGGCGATTTCCGCTAGTAGTTCTTTGCTGGGCAGTTTGATTTCAAAGTGTGTACGTAAAGCTTCTGCAAGCGTCAGCAATTCGCCGTTCACCGGCTCATCTTCTGCGCCGCTGCAGTTTAGGGCTTTGAGTAAGGCGGCTACCAATTCCGGGCAATTAGTGGGAATGACGCATAAGGCGTCGCCGGCTTCATAGCTAAGGCCGGAGCCGGCCAGCGAAAGTTCGTAATGCCGGGTTTCTTTTGAGGAGCCGGGCGCGGTGAGCAGGCGATTGACTTGAAGTTTTGCCGGAAACGGATGTTTGCGGTTATAGACCGATTTAACGCTAGGCTGGTCGATATCCACCACTGCGATGGTAACGGCGCCTTCCGCCAGCAAGGGAATCACGGAGCTGATCCAGTTTTCCGCCGCTGTCTCAAAATCGACATCACAATCCACCCGGTCATAGACGCGTTTTGCGCCGAGCTCAGTGAGTCGGTTATCCCAGTCTATACCGGCTTTGCAGAACTCATCGTAACTGGTGTCGCCCAGCGCGAGCACTGAGTAATTGACATTTTCCAGGCGTGGCGCGGCGGCGCTATTCGCGGCCGCCCAGAGCATTTCTGCGTTATCCGGCATAGCGCCTGCGCCGTAAGTGCTGGTGATGATCAGTAAATAGTGCATCTGCGCCAATTGGCCGATTTCCACGGCGTCCATGCTTTTCACAATAGGCGCTAACCCGTGGGTTTTCGCACAGTTGGCGGCGTCATTGGCCAGGGATTCGCAATTGCCGGTCTGGGTGCCGAAGAGAATGTGCAAAGCGCGGGCGTCTGCCTGCTTACTGCTGCCGGGGCTACGCAGCATATGGCTATGCATGCCGGCGAAGAAACCGCTTAGCCAGGCGCGTTGGGTGTCGGTAAAGGGCGTGTTTTGGGGAATATAAGGTGCGTTCATAACAATTCCAACATATTTGTGACTATCGCCAAGCTTTCCAGGCTGGCGAGATTTTTATCGATAGAGGGTACGCCGGCCAGAGCCTGACGATTCAGTCGGTCCTGTTCGATGATCCAGGCCGTGGCGCCCAGCGCGTAAATACTTTGCACATCGCGCAAAGCCAGTGTCGTTTTGTAGTCGTTGATGCGTTTTTCCGCCATCAGCGCGGCCAGTTGCGCAGCGTCGTATTGGCTGTAGGCTTCGCGGATGTTTTTGATCAAAGCGTCCTGGAGCTTACGCGGCCGCTCGGTGATGAGCTGGTAGGCCTGTTTGTCCACGGCCTCGGCGTTCAGCATCCTGCCGGCTTTTGACAATTGTTCCTTGGCAATTTGTTGCGCTTTGTCCAGCACCGCGTAACTATTGATTAACTTTAACGTCAGTTCGCTGTCGATTTCGCCGTAGCCGGGAATGGCGCCATTGAACAAGGGCCGGTCGTTGGCGTAAGACTGTTGGATCTCGGCGATTTGCGCTTGAGCGTAAGCCACGGACAACTCTTCGATCATGGTTTTCCGATCCAAACTGAGGCTGAGGAATTCAGCGGTCTGGGTTTTGTGCAACCACAAGGGCATGGCAAATTTGAAGTGTTGCCGCTGTTGCGGCCAGTCGGCCAGCAGGGCTTGGGCTTTTTCCGAACCGGTGTGTTCCAGATGCTGTTCGAGCATAGTCAGGATAAATTGCTCATGGCCGGCGGCAGTATCGGTGTGCTCGGTGAGGCTATGGATAGCAACCGAGCTGGCGTCGTACAAATCCGCGAGCCGGTTGTCCGGGTCGTACTGATAAGCGTTGCCGCCGGACATGCCGGTACAGAAGCCTTTGCCGAAACCGCCCAGGTTCAGCACCGCGCCATTGATCATATATTCGCAGCCAAAGTCGCCCACGCCTTCCACCACGGCCATAGCGCCGGAGTTGCGCACCGCAAAACGGTCGCCGGCTTCGCCATTGATAAACACTTTGCCGCCGGCAGCGCCGAATAGCGCAAAGTTACCGATTAAGACGTTCTCGCCGGCTTGGCCGGAACCGCCGCCCGGTGATTTGATGACGATAGTGCCGCCGCAAGCGGATTTGCCGACGCCATCGTTGCAGGTGCCGGTATGTTCCAGGCGCATGCCGTCGTTATTGAAAGCCGCGTAGCTTTGCCCCGCCGCACCCTGCGTACGGATGACAATACTATCGTCAGCCAGATAGCGGCGGCCATGCTGATTGGTGTAAATGATTTTCGAAGCAGCGATTTGCGCCGGCGTCAATTCATAAGCCAACAGGCGTTCTAAATCGATAGCGATTTGACCGCCGACGGTTTTATGCCGATTGTTCAATTTAAACTCGTCGCCGGCAATGACGACTTGCGTTTGCTGTTGTGCGAATAATGCAGTTTTAATGCGCGAAAAAATCCGGTCGTCCAGGGCAAAATCTTTTTCCAGATAAACGGGCTGCGCGATTTTAACTTCCGTCACTTCCGCCAGCAGTTTTTGTAACTGGATTTGACCCACCATGCTCGGGTGATTGATTAAGTGCAACAACTCGGTTTTGCCGCGAATGTCCCGTAGGCTGGCGAAGCCCAGTTCGGCGAGGATTTCCCGGACTTCGTGCGCCAGATTCATAAAAAATTGCGCCAGGATGCGTGGATCGCCTTTAAATTCTTCATGCGCGGTGGTTAAGCCGGCGGGGCAGCGGATATTGCAGTTCTTGGCCATCACGCAACGTAACATCATTAAGGCGGTGGTGCCGAACTCGAAGGAGTCGCCGCCTAAAATCGCCGATTTCACCACATCTGCGCCGTTTTGATGAGCGGCGCTGCAGCGCAAGATGACTTTGTCGCGCAAACCGTTTACGGCTAAGGCTTGATGAACTTCAGCGATGCCGATTTCCGGTGAGCGGCCGGTGTTTTTTAAGCTGGTAACCGCCGCTGCGCCGGTGCCGCCGGTATTGCCGGCAATATTGATGACATCCGCGCCGGCTTTGGCGACGCCGACAGCGATAGTGCCTATGCCTTCCGAAGACACCAATTTCACCACCACCCGCACCCGGGCGGCTTTGGCGTCATGGATCAATTGCCCTAAATCTTCGATGGAGTAGGTGTCGTGATGCGGCGGCGGGCTGACCAGTTCCACTTTTGGCGTGCCGCCGCGTAGGGCGGCGATTTCTACCGAGACTTTCGCGGCCGGTAATTGCCCGCCTTCGCCTGGTTTTGCGCCTTGGCCGATTTTGATCTCGATTTCTTCCAGGTTAGGATCGGCCAGATAACCTGCCCAGACGCCAAAACGTCCGGAAGCGAATTGTTTGATTTTGCTGGAGCGGATGGTGTTAAAGCGGCTGGAGTGTTCGCCGCCTTCGCCGGAATTACTCATGCCGCCGGCGATATTAGTGCCTTGCGCGACCGCTTCGTGGGCTACCGCCAACAACGCGCCATGACTCATAGCGCCGGAGGCGAATGTTGGAGTAATTTCATGCGCGGGCTGCACTTGGCTCAGATCAATACGCGGAGCGGCGCTACGCACGTTATTTAAATAAAAGCCGAGTTCGCTTTCCGGCTGTTGCAGGCTGATGTTGATCGTGTCAGCGGTTACGCTTAGGGTATAGTCTTGAGTTGGAAAACGCTTGCGGAAATGCTCGGCTAAAGCTTCTAAACGGGCGCAATTCGAAGCCTTATCGAAACGAAGGGTAAATTGCGTTTCGGCAGTTTTGGCGATATTTAGACCACGCACCAGGAAATTATTATTGCCATGCAGATTTTGGCTGCCGAGTAAGCAGTCGAATTCCTCTGTGCTGTCGGCGTTGCTGACATCTGCCGGAAAGTCCATGACATCACGGAGCGCTGCAGGGCGTTTAGCGCGTTCCTGGGTCAAATTTTTGCTGAAGCTGCGATAAGCCGGAGTAATGCCGAAGGCGTCAATTTGCTCAGGCGTGCGTTTTTCGTAGCCGAAATCCAGGTAGGCCGTGTCTTTGGCCGTTGGGGCTTGCTGTTGCGGAATATATAAAATAGCCTCATCGGTCATATTGATATATTCGCGCACTGCGGTGTTGCCAAAGGTATGCCCGGCGCCTTCCTGACGTTCCTTGAATAAGCCGAGGAAAGGGATATCCGCTTCGGTTTTTACCGTCAACGCTTTATGATGCCATTCCGTCGTGCTGGCGGCGATGTCGGCAAATTGCGCGCCACCTACCGAAGCGTGAATGTTGGGAAAATAAGCTTTTAATTTTGGTTCATCGGTATCTAGATAATTGGATTCGAAAAATTCACCACCAATATAGCTTTCGACGGTACACAGGCCGAATTTGCCCATAGTTTTCATCAAAGACTTTTCGATGCCTTTTTGGAAGTTATAGAGTGCTTTTTGTTGTGCGGCACAGTCCGCATATTCGCTGCCGACGCGGTCATGTACGCTGAGTGGGCAAATAGCCGAGGCGCCGAAGCCGAGTATCGTGGCGATGTCGTGCGGACTAACCGCTTGGCCGGTTTCCATGATCAAGGACGAATTAAAGCGTAGGCCTTGTTTGACCAAGTGTTGATTGGCGGCGGCCACCATCAATAAAGCCGGAATTGCGGCTTTATCGGCGCTGATGCCGGCGTCGCTAAGAATGATGATGCCGGTGTTGGCTTGCGCGGCGGCTGCGACTTGAGCGCACGCTTCCAACAGTGCTTGCTCCAAAGCCTGCCCATTTTGCGCGGCATGCTGGAAATCCGGGCTGAACAGCATAGCCAGCGTCACGGTTTTAACCTGGTCTTGGCGGCGGATTTGTTCCAGTTGCGTACGTTGCAATATCGGTGAATTTATCACCAATTGCTTGCTGTGTGCTGGTGCAAAAGTCGGTTTTGCGCCCAGCGCCACGCGTAAAGTCATGCCGTCGCTTTCGCGCAGCGAATCCAGCGGCGGGTTGGTGACTTGCGCGAAGCGTTGGCTGAAGTAGCGGAACATGCCGCCTTCGGCGGCGCTTAAGGCGTTCGGTGTTAAGCCGTAGCCCATCGCGGAGACTTTTTCCAAGCCGGTTTGCAGAATCGGGTCGAGCAGAAATTTAAAGCTTTCCTGATTCAGCGCATAAGCGGTATGGCGTTGATCCAGATTCAACGCATGCGTGGCGCTGAGCTCGGTCAGCGCTACTTTAGGCAGTTCGTCCAGATGGATGCAGCTTTGCGCCAGCAGGGTTGGATAGTCTTTTTCTTTTGCCAGTCGTTCCAGGATTTGCTGGCTGGCGTAAGATTTGCCGGTGCTGTGATCGAAATACAGCATGCCGCCGGCTTCAATCCGGCCTCGGCGCAAAACGTGTTCTGGAGGGAAGTCGATTTGGCCGGCTTCCGACATAACCGCCAGATAGTCGGCGGTTTCCACCGAACGCAAAGGCCGCAGGCCTAGTCTGTCCAGCCGAGCGCCGACGCGGATGCCGTCATTGAAGACTAAGGCGGCCGGGCCGTCGTTTTTTTCTTCATATAAGCTGAAATATTCCAGCATCGCCCGCACCTCCGGCGACAGGCTGGCCTCGTTTTCCCAGGCTGGCGGCATCATGGACAAAATCGCGGTGACAATGTCCAGGCCGTCTTCATTGATGCGCCGGGTCAGGGTTTGGTCCAGCCGGCTGGAGTCGGATTGGCCGCGCGGAAATACGACGTGTTTGTTGTTTTGCCGGGCGATGGCGTTTTCGCTGAGACGGTTTTTCTTGTCGGTGTTCAATTCGCCGTTATGCGCCATATAGCGGAAGGGCTGGGCCATCATGGTGGCCGGCGCGGTGTTGGTGGAAAAACGCGTGTGGAAAAACAAGGTGTTGATTTCGTGATCTTTAGCGTACAAATCGACAAAATACGGGATCACCTCAAAGGAATTAAGCCGGCCTTTGTAAACCTGGGTGCGCGAACTCATGGATAAGGGATAAAAGCCGGCCAGTTCCGGACGGTTAAAGCCTTCAACTTCAATCGTCAATAAGGCTTGTTGAATGTGGATTTCAAATTCGGCGTGGCTGGCGCTGCTCAAGGCCGGCGGGCGGCCAAAAATTACTTGTTTGATAGGCAGTTGCGCTTTGCGGGCGGCGGCGTTGATGACTGAGGTATCAACCGGTACATCCCGCCACTTGATAATGGGCAGCGCAAATTCCCGGAAATGATTTTCCACCAAGAGCGCGGCGGCGGAATCGTAATGCGCGTGATCTTCTGGAAAGAAGAAGTTGGCGACGCCGAATTCACCGAGTTCTAAGGCAGCGATGCCGGTGATCATTCGGAAAAACTTTAAGGACAGATCAATGTTGACGCCGGCGCCGTCGCCTATGCCTTCAGCACTCATGCCGCCCCGGTGTGGGATGCTGCAGAGAGCTTCGTGGGATTTACTTAAGACGTCGTGGGTTTGTTTGCCGTCTTTGCGGGTAATAAAGCCGACGCCGCAACTATCTTGAGATAAGTCAGCATCGTAAAGCATAGTTATAGAGTGGTCTTGTGCGACGTTTTTAATCATTACTATCCGAAACCTGTCTTGCGTTTAATGCGCCATGCTGAAAATTTGCCGATAGCGCTGTTGATGGTTTTTCTGTCTGCTGCGTGTTAGAGTCTGTGTAAGTGGCGAAAAACCGGATGTTTACTCTGTTTTTTAGTCAGTCAAACTTTTTAATTATAACATGCGAGGCAACAGCTGTCATTCTTTACGGAATGAGCAGTAGCGAATCGCTGGTTTTCCCTCTGATGTGGTGTTTTGCTATGAATGACGAATTTGATGTAGTGATTGTGGGTGGCGGTATGGTGGGCGCAGCGGTAGGTTGTTGTCTGGGAGGCAGCGGTATAAAAGTTGCGGTGATAGAGGCGCAGCCGCCGGAAGCTTTTACCCCCGAACAACCGCACGATTTGCGGGTCTCGGCCTTGAGTATTGCTTCGAAACATATTTTAGAGTCGGTCGGCGCATGGGTAGGCGTGACTTCCCGCCGCTTTTGCCCGTTTCGGCGCATGCGGGTTTGGGAAACCGCCGGCGACGCCACTTTCGATAGCGAGGATATTCATGCTGCGGAGCTGGGTTATATTGTTGAAAACCGCGTGACGCAATTGGCTTTTTTGGATGGATTGGCGCAATTCGATAATGTCGAATTATTGATGCCGCAAACCATCAAAAAGATTGATTATAACGGTCATGCCTCAACATTACTGCTGGACGATGGCCGGGTGTTGCAGGCGAAACTCTTGGTCGCCGCCGACGGCGGGCAGTCCCGGGTCAGGCAAGCCGTGGGCTTGGGGGTGACGAGTTGGGATTATGAGCAACATGCGCTGGTGATCTATATCGAAACCGGCTACGGCCAGCAGGATATTACTTGGCAGCGTTTTGTGCCGAGCGGCCCGCAGGCTTTTTTACCGTTGCCGGGGCCTTACGGTTCTATCGTTTGGTACCACAATCCAGACGAAGTGCGGCGCTTGCAGGCTTTACCGGCTGAAGAGTTAAAAGCCGAACTGGTAGCAGCCTTCCCGGATTGTCTGGGCGAGGTGACGCGGATTTTAGGCGTGGTGAGTTTTCCGCTGAAGCGGCAACATGCCCAGCATTATGTCAAGCCGGGCGTCGTGCTGGTAGGCGATGCGGCGCATATGATTAATCCTTTAGCCGGGCAAGGCGTGAATATCGGTTTGTTGGATGCGGCGGCGCTGGCGGAAGTGTTGGTGCAAGCGCATCGGAAAGGCGAAAACATTGCCGATATGCGGGTGTTGCAGCGATATGAACGCGAGCGGCGCAACGAAAATCTTAAAATGATGACAGTGATGGATTTGTTTTATCGCGCTTTCAGCAATGAAATCTTGCCGTTGAAGTTCTTGCGAAATTTTGGTTTGGGTTTGGCGCAACGGCTGCAGCCTGCGCGGATTAGAGTGATGAAGGCGGCGATGGGGCTGGAGGGGAGATTGCCCAAGTTGGCGCGGGGGGAGAGGTTATAATACAGATTTTCGGGGTTTGATTTAATTGCAGATGTTGATGCTTGTATGCCTGCCCTAGAGATGACGTTACAACTTACCCTATGAACCATGGCTAAATACCGCACCCACTACGACAATTTAAAGATAGCCCGCAATGCCCCTGATTCAGTCATCCGTGCTGCATATAAGGCATTGATGCAGCAGTATCATCCCGATAAGTACGATGGTTCTGAAGTACAAGCCCTTAGAATATCTAAGATTATTAGCGATGCCTATGAGGTTCTGATAGAGCCAGCGCGGCGAGCCGAGCATGATAAGTGGATAGATGAGCAAGAGGCTGAAAATAACAATGCTGAGTTTGATAGGGCGGGAGAAGCAGAGCAACAACCTAATGATATTGATTATCTAAATTATACCGAACATGAGTTATATGGAATTGCCACTAAAGAGTTAACATCAGGTCATGTTAAGCGGGGGGTAATGGGGCGGGCAATTTTAGAAGCGGATGGAAATGAAGCTAAAGTTTCTGCTAAATATATTCAAAACAGAGTTCATCAATTATTAGAAGAGATAGAAGGTACATACCTAATAGAACTAACTCAACTTGGCTGTAAAGTTACTACAACACCTAGTCATTTTGGATCAAAGAAATGGCATATACTTACTAAACGAAATGAAATACATGAAATTAATTCCCTCGAAGAGTTTAAACCTATTATTTCTAAATTTAAGTATGTTGAGAATCAAGAGGGGGAAGATCCGGCACATGGCAGATATCATCTGGGCGGTAAAGGTCCGAGTGGAGGAGTGGTGTTCTATGTGGACGGCTCCGGATTACATGGCTTGGAAGCCCAAGCAACTGACGAGGATAGCGCTTTAGATTGGCAGGATGCAAATTACGCGGCTCATTCTTACGGAAATGGCTGGCGTTTGCCCACTAAGGAGGAATTGAATCAGCTTTACCAGCAAAAGCTTATTGTAGGGGGATTTACCGATGATTTTTATTGGAGCTCTACTAACGTTGGCGAAGGCAGTGCATGGCAACAAAATCTTGGCGGGGGCGGCCAAATACATTACAACAATAGCGATAAATGCATGGTGCGTGCTGTTCGGGCTTTCTAAGAGCATCAAAATCTTTTTCGCTCAATCAGTTCAGCGGCAGCTTCAAAACTCTCCGCACTTCGATTAGTGATCAGTCGCCATTCAATGGCTTTAACACCTTTCGGTGCATTGACTTCATGCGCAATCAGGATTGTTGGTAAAACATTAGGCTTTGGTTCTGATATGCTAGGGTTCTGTCTAAACTGCTTCTTACCTCATGCAAGCGCTGATTTTAAACCCTAGTCTAAGTTATCGCCAAGATTTGCCAACCCCGGAAATTAGCGGCGATGAGGCTTTAATTCAGCTTAGTTTGGCCGGTATTTGCGCAACCGATCTGGAATTGGTGAAAGGTTACGCCGGCTTTGCCGGCATCCTCGGCCATGAGTTCGTCGGCGTTGTGGTAGCCGTCAGCCAGGCTAAGCATCGCCATTGGCTGCAACGGCGGGTAGTCGGGGCTATTAATATTGGTTGCGGCATTTGCCCGGCTTGCCTAGGCGCAGGGCCGGAGCATTGTCCGCAACGTAAAGTATTAGGTATCCGCGGCCATAACGGCGTATTTGCCGATTACCTGAGTTTGCCGGTGAGTAATCTATATGCAGTTCCGGACGAAGTGCCGGATGAGGCGGCGGTATTTACCGAGCCTTTAGCCGCTGCGCAGCAAGTCGTCAAGCAACTGCAAGGTTTAGGACTTACAAGCGTGGCGGTGCTTGGGCCGGGGCGTTTGGGTTTGTTGATCTCGCAGGTGTTGGCCTTGGCCAATTATGAGGTGACCGTGTTGGGTAGATCCGCGCAGTCCTTGGAATTACCCCGGCACTGGGGCTTGCAGACGGCTTTGGTAGACAATATAGCTGACAATAGCCGGAACTGTGTCGTGGACGCCAGCGGCCAAGCCGGTGGTTTTAGACAGGCTTTGCGCATGCTCGCGCCACGCGGGGTATTAGTTCTGAAAAGTACTTTTTCAGCTCAGGAGCCGCTGGATTTAAGCAAGGTAGTGGTGGCAGAGTTGCAAATTATCGGTTCGCGTTGCGGTCCGTTTGCCGAAGCTTTGCAATTGTTAGAGCAACAACAAGTGCCGGTTGCCGATTTAATAGATGGCAAATATGCGCTCAAAGACGGACTGGCAGCCTTTGCGCATGCTGGACAAACCGGGGTGAGAAAAATTTTATTGCAGCCTTAAGCCTTTATTGCCCTCTGCACCAAAATGTATAGAAAGTATTTTTCTGCACCAACATAGGGCTTTGCTAGGCTAAAGGCTTTTAGCTAAAAACAGCGCAACAATTCAGCAAAAAAATCGATTTTGTAGGATGTGCCAACCAACGGGCGGTGCATCTTTCGCGACCGATGCGCCGCCCGTTGGTTGGCACATCCTGCATGGTGTTGTTTTAAATCATAAAAAATTACATTGCATAGTTACAACTCGAAATAATTCCACTTCAAACACCCCAAAATCTTTAATCTCGGTTAGTTCTGCCGTCAACTTTATATTAAACCCGCAAACCGGTGCAATTATTGCTTGCTACTCAAGGATACATATCCACAAAAGGGCGAAAGGTAATAATATGACTGGAAATTTAGCGCGCGTTCAAGCTGTTCAAAACATCACTAATCGTAAACCCATGCCGGCCAAGGCGCCAGAATCTTTGAGCAGTTTATGGGCCAGTGATGTGTTCACGCTGAGTAAAATGAAGGAAAGTCTGCCGAAAGAGGTGTTTAAATCGGTTAGGAAAACTATAGAAGCCGGGGCGGCGCTGGATGTTTCCATTGCCGATGTGGTGGCCATAGCAATGAAGGATTGGGCGCTGTCTAAAGGTGCTTTGTATTATGCGCACGTTTTTTATCCCTTAACCAATGCCACTGCTGAAAAACACGACGGTTTTATTTCCGTGCAAAGCGATGGCTCGGCTATTTCTGAATTTGGCGGCAAAGTGCTGGTGCAAGGCGAACCGGATGGTTCGTCTTTCCCGAACGGCGGCATACGCTCCACGTTTGAAGCGCGCGGTTATACCGCTTGGGATGTGACCAGCCCCGCTTATATTATGACCACCGACAATGGCGCAACGCTGTGTATTCCGACGGTGTTTATTTCCTGGACCGGCGAGGCGCTGGACAAGAAAACGCCCTTATTACGCGCCAATGCGGCGATGAATAAAGCCGCGCAGCGGGTTTTAGCTTTGTTGGGGCATAAAGACATTGCCCCGGTTAATTCCAGTTGCGGCGCTGAGCAGGAGTATTTTTTAGTCGACGCCAATTTTGTCAACAGCCGCCCGGATTTGTTATTGTCCGGTCGCACATTATTGGGTGTATCACCGGCTAAAGGCCAGCAATTTGATGATCATTATTTCGGCGCTATCCCGGAACGCGTGCAGGTGTATATGCAGGATGCCGAGGAGCAGTTGTATCGTTTAGGCATACCGGCGAAAACCCGGCATAACGAAGTAGCGCCCGGCCAGTTTGAAATAGCGCCGTTTTTTGAAGCGGCGAACGTGGCTACCGACCATCAACAGTTGTTGATGACGGTATTGAAAAATACCGCTAAAAAACATGGCCTGGTTTGCTTGTTGCACGAAAAGCCTTTTAAAGGCATTAACGGTTCCGGCAAGCATGTCAACTGGTCGGTTGGCAACGCCACGCAAGGCAATTTACTTGATCCGGGCCATACCCCGCATGAGAACAGCCAGTTTTTATTATTCTGCGGCGCGGTAATACGCGGCGTGCACAAATACGGCCCGCTGCTGCGGGCGGCTGTGGCTACCGCCAGCAACGACCACCGCTTAGGCGCTAACGAAGCGCCGCCGGCGATTATGTCGGTGTACTTAGGTACGCAACTGGATAATGTCTTTGAGCAAATCAGTAATGAGAAGGTCACCGGCTCGCTAAGCGCCGGCGTGATGAATTTAGGCATCAATACCTTGCCGGTCTTTAATAAAGACGCCGGCGATAGAAATCGGACTTCACCATTTGCCTTTACCGGCAACCGTTTTGAATTCCGCGCGGTAGGTTCCGGGCAATCGGTGGCCGGTCCCTTGGTGACTATGAATACTATCTTGGCCGATTCATTGAACTGGGTGGCTGATAGTTTGCAAGGTTATCTGGCCAAGGGCGTCGAACTCGATGCCGCTATCTTGAAAACCTTGAAAGAAATCATCGATCAGCATGGCGCGGTGGTATTCGGCGGCAATGGTTATTCCGCCGAGTGGCATAAAATGGCGGTGGAAGAGCGCGGATTGGCGAATCTTAAAACCGCTGCTGACGCCTTGCCGGTGTTGAAAGAAGCCTATATCGAAGAGTTGTTTAGCAAACTTGGCGTGTTAACGCCGGTGGAACTGGCCAGCCGTTTTGAAATTTATGCTGAACAATATATTTTGGCGATAGAAGTAGAAGCAAAATTGGTGGTGAGCATGGCTAAAACCGGGATCTATCCGGCGGCGCTTAAATACTTGACCGAAGTTTCCGCTACGCTTAGCAGTCTGAAAGCCAACGGGGTTGCGCTGGATAATGCCGCTTTAGTAAAGGTTGCTGCAGGGGTGGATGGGCTGACGGCGGCAGTGGCTAAGTTGTCAGCAGCGTTGGCTGTACATAATTTTGCCAATGTTGAAGAACATATGCAGTATTGCGCCAAAACCATACGCCCCTTAATGGACGATGTACGGCAGTACGCTGATGCGTTGGAAAGCGAAGTGGCCGATGAGTTGTGGCCTTTCCCAAGTTATCAGGAGATGTTGTTTATTAAGTAAACTCGTCACTATTCCTAATTTTGAGTCATAGGTTGGGCTAAACAATGTGCAGTCCAACATTTCGAAGCGGATAGCTACAATTTTCGCTTGCTTCGAACGTAAAATACCTACGCCAATGTGTTCAGCCCTGTAGTGTGGGCACTGCTTTTGTGCCCGCGTGGGCACAAAAGCAGTGCCCACACTACTCGGCTAAATTTGCTTGGTTTGTAGTTTTAAAAGGCAATCTTGTAGGAGCGGGCCTTGCCGGCGATTAAGGTCTATCCGTACCTAAATGCCCTATCGCGGGCATGGCCCACGCCTACAATTTTTCAAGTTGTTTTCAAATCTGATTCATAGCCAACGCCGCAACCCGCGCTTCAATATCGGTCAGCATTTGCTGATAGGCTTTACCTTCGGCGCCGCCGTAGCGCTGGATAAATTCGGCTTCCGGCATAAACTCGGGTAAATCGGCGGTCACCGGCATTACATCGCGTTCTTTTGCGGTGAGCAAAAACGTCTGTAATTTGTCGGCGCTGTGCTGGTCGGCTACCGCTAATTCGCCCATGCGCGTACCGGCGCGATCTGCGGCAATATCATTAAAGGAGAAACCGCTGCCGCCGCGCGAATCTTCGATTTCCTTAAAGATGCCAACCGCATTTGCCAAGGGGGTGCCGGCATAGGCGGCTAACATCGCCGATACCAGAAAATGCTTGGGGAAGTCGTCGCGGCCATTGAGATTGACTTGCCGCCAGACAGGATGCTGCCAGCGCCTGGAGGCGGGAATGATTTTATCTAACTGGATTTGATTGACATAAAACGTCAGCGCTAGGATGACCGCCCGATTTTCAGCCAGTGGATCGCCGTGTTGACTGCGCTGTTTTGCCAATAGGAACAGCGGCGGCAACAGCTCCGTTAAATTGAAACTCCCATTCCCGGCTGCCGACAATTCCGCTAAACGTTGTTGGTAACCGGCTAGCCGTGCCTGATCTTGCTCGGACAAGAAATTTCCGCTAAATTTTTCCGGCAAATTCGTTTGCCACTGATAAGTAATCATCAGCCGTCTATGCTCGAATCTAACCCGCCGGACTTGGTCGATGAGGGTTTGGAAATCCAGACTAGGCTGCACAATGCTTAAACCAGATTTAAATATCAGCTCCGCAACCAGGGCCGGCAGCTTTAGCTTCCCCAACTGCAGATAGCTGATTTGCGGTAAGTTATCGGTTTGTTGCAAGGCCACTTGCACATTCAAAAATTTACCAAACGGATTTTCCGGTAAGTTTAAGGTGCTTTTAATCAGTATTTGTCCCGCTTCAATCTGCAAACCGGCAACGGCATTTGCATATTGATTAGCAAAATAATTTAGGGCTAAAGTTAAATCATCCTGCTCTAATCTGACTTTCACTATTGAGCCGGTGCGAAGCCGGCGGGGATCGTTTTGCGTAAACACCTGCTTTGCCCGCTCGATATTCTCGGCTGTCATAGTCGCCCGGTTTACTAATAGCGGCTGGTTGTCTACGCATAGGAACAACCCCCCGGCCAAGCCCAGCAATAGGCTTAAAAGTAAAAATACGACTAATTTAGCCAGTAATTTCATTGGTGAAATGTAAATATAATTTTGACAAGTATAGATAGCATAGCTTGGCTGGATAAGCATTGTCGTAAATTCTTCAGCGGGTATAGTCCACTTGTTACGGTTTTGGCATTGTTTGATTTTGCTAGATCTCAAACGGCGACAGCTTATGGTATAAATGTCAGCCGTTATTGCCGCACAGAAAAAACTATCCTCATGAAGGTCATCTTGACTGAAAAGCCCTCAGTCGCCCGCGATATTGCTAAATGCCTGCGCATCACCCAAAAACACGATGGCTATTTTCAGGGCAATGGCTATCAAATAACCTGGGCATTCGGCCATCTGATCGAATTAAAACAGCCGGAAGACTATGATAAGAACTGGAAGCGCTGGACCTTAGCCGCGCTGCCTATGCTACCCGCCGAATTCGGTTTAAAAGCCAAAGCCGATGCCTCGGCGCAAAAGCAGCTTAATACGATTAAACAGTTACTCAGGGCAGCGGCGGAAATCATCTGCGCCACTGACGCGGGTAGGGAAGGGGAGCTTATTTTTAGGTATATTTTAGCTTGGAGCGGCTGTGGGCAAAAACCCTTTAAACGGCTATGGATCAGTTCTTTAACCGATGAAGCGATCCGGCAGGGCTTTGCGCGCTTGCAGGAGGGACAGGTTTTCGATGGCTTGTATCGGGCCGCCAAATGCCGGAGCGAGTCGGATTGGATAGTCGGCTTAAACGCCACCCGGCTCTATACCCTGAAGTTTGGTCAGCAAGGCGGGTTATGGACGCTAGGCCGGGTGCAAACGCCGTTGCTGGCGTTGCTTGTACAGAAAGATTTGGAGATCAGCGCTTTTATTGCCAAGGATTATTGGGAATTGCATAGCCTTTATCGGGAGGCTGATTTTCAGTATGTCGGCGGCCGTTTTGAGCATAAACCCACGGCAGAGCAGCTGTTAAAGCAAGTAATCGGCCAAGACTTTAAGATTACCAGCGTTAAAGGCAAGCGGGAATTGCAACATCCGCCACTCTTATACGACCTGACTGATTTGCAAAAAGATATGCATATTCGTTACGGTCTGACAGCCGAGCAAACCCTGGCTTGCGCCCAGCAATTATACGAAAAAAAGGTTTTAACTTATCCGCGCACGGATAGCCGTTATTTAACTAAAGACATGCAAGCACAGATGCGGCCTTTATTGGAGAAATTAGGCGCAAAATACGCCGACTATATTCATGCGCTGAATCTGGAAAAACTCAGCTTAAGCAACCGTATTTTTAACGATGCAAAAGTCAGTGATCATCATGCGATTATCCCGACAACCATGCTGCCTGGGGGGCTTTCGGATCAAGAAGCAAAAGTCTACCAAGCCGTTGCAAAGCGCTTTATTGCTGCTTTTTATCCGCCTTGCGTCAAGCAAATAACCACTGTGTTAGGTGAAGTGCCGGTTGCCGAATTGCCGCCTATAGAATTTAAAGCCAGCGGCGCAATTATTGCGGCGCTGGGATGGCAGGCCTTGTTCAAAAACGAAGCGGCAACCCAGGCAGAGAATGAGCTAAAAATTCTTCCGCAGTTTGTCGTAGGTGAGTCAGGACCGCAGCTGCCGGCGTTAATCCAAGGCAAAACCACGCCGCCTAAGCCTTACAATGAAGCCAGCTTATTGAGCATGATGGAATCGGCGGGCAAAACCTGTGACGATGAGGAGCTTAAAGAAGCCTTAAAAGAAAAAGGCTTGGGCACACCGGCCACTCGGGCGGCAATGATTGAAGTCTTGATCAAACGCAATTACATCCAGCGGCAAAAAAAGGCTTTAGTGAGTACTGAAGCCGGACGGCATTTAATCTCGCTGATCAGCGATGAGAGATTGAAATCCGTAGCGTTGACCGGCGACTGGGAGGCCAAGTTAAAAAAAATCGAGCGTAATGCCTATGATCCCGTGCAGTTTATGGCGGAAATTGCCGAATTTACGCGGCAAATCATAGACCAAGCAGGACAGCGGGATCACGATGCCAGCCGCTTAGGCGATTGTCCCTTCTGTCGGCAGCCGGTGATCGAAGGCAAAAAAGGCTTTGGCTGCAGCGCCTGGAAAAGCGGCTGTCAGTTTGTGTTATGGAAGCAAACTTATGGCGTCGTCATTACCCAGGCGATGGCGAGCGAGTTACTGCAAAACAGCCGCACTCGGAACAGTTATGCGCTTAAGCTGGATGAGCAGGTGTTTAAAGCGCAGCTTACGCTGAATGCGCAGGGTGAAACCGGCTATTGCAAACTTGAAACCGGCCTGCAGGCCGCCATTCCTGAGGCGATTGCGGATTGTCCCTTATGTAACGGGAAAATTATTGAAACCTCAAAAGCCTATGGTTGTAGTGAATGGCGCAACGGCTGTAAATTCGTGATCTGGAAAACCATCGCGCATAAAAAAATCAGCGTGGCTATGGTGAAGAAATTACTGAGCAAGGGTGAGACAGGTGTATTGACTGGATTTAAATCCAGTAAAGGCGTGGCGTTTGCCGCTAAGCTAAAATTAGTAGCAGGTAAGGTGGAATTGGCTTTTTCGGAGCAGGCGGCTAGCCATGAATAATAGTGTAGATAAAGCGTTTGCGCTAGCTGTTTAAGGGTTTTATTGTTTTATGCTATGAAACAAACTGTCAGTATTTCTACTCATTGTAAAAAAATCCGGATGTTGTATAATTCCATCCATAATGTAATTAGCCAACAAAACAGAGGTGAAAGAAAATGACAAAAAAACTGTGTAAGGACCTATTTATTTGGCTATTTTCATTTGCCGGATTATTAAGTGTTATGTGCGGTGAGTTCGTACTTTCCACTACGCTGTTTGGTTTGGCTTCCTTATCAACTAATCTGGATACTGACGCTAAATTGGGATACTAGTTTTCTGTTTAATCTCCCAGCAGTAAAATTACTCTACAGCCTCCACTCCAGCCCGGAGTAGGAGGCTTTTTTATAGGTATCTTTACGAATTGAAATAATCGGCAACATCGGTAGAATAATAACTGATTTATACAGAAATTTTCGGCGTTAAATAATACTTGTTTATTTTAAAACTTAACTTCGAAAAAATATGATTCTCTGAGTAAACATTTAGGGTCGTATAAATTGCTTCTTATATCAATAAAATTCGGGGGAGTGTGTTACATGAAAAAAATCATTTTAATAATCAGTGCATTATTGTTTTTTAGTTTTTCTGTGCTTGCAGAACAGCATGCCGATGCTGCGCTGGAACATGCGAATGCTGCATTAGCTGAAGGGAAACAAGGGAATGTGCAAATACTTGTCGATCATGCGGTTCAAGCCGTGAAACACGCTGAGCTTGCTGTTCAGGCAGCAAATGGTCCAGCCAAGTTTCATATTGAGACTGGCGTCACCCATTTACATGATGCGATTAAACAAGCAAATGCCGGGCACCGTGCTGTAGCAGATCAACATCTGGAAAAAGCTATAGAACACATTAAAGCGGGTAACAAAGTATAATGTTCTAATTGTTGACGCCGGTGTAAATCCGCCGAAATATGACGGAGAAAATTGCCGATTTACAACCTTGGGGCGCTGCCCCAAACCCCGCACTCGCCGTGAGGCAGGGGGCAGGAATGTGTTTACATTCCTGCCCCCTGCCCATAGCGTATTTGTTTTGTTTATGAGTCAAGGGTTCGCTTCGCCGAGCCACAAAAAATAGACGCCATTTTGATTTTTAATCGAGTCGATTTTTTGCATCTCGCCCTTGACTCATAAACAAAACGAAAAGTCAATACCCGACCAATGACTCCGGCATTTTTAAGCGGATTTTGACCGGTATCCACACTAATTCAATAATGCCTGTCTGACGGGATAAAACTCGTCAGACAGTTTGTTGAATGCAAATTTAAAATTCTGTTCAATAATTGCTGGAGATTTTGCATGACCAGTTTCATCTAGCTTAACGACTATAAAGCATAGTTGGGTATGCGACCATATTCTTGGAGAAGATCTACTGTTAGTTGACTTTTTACGTCAGAAAAAAAATCAAGCTATCGCTGCAGCGTAAAGATGATAAAGTTAACGTATTTGCATGAGTTGTGCTTCGACAGGATGAAGACATGAGAGAACTATTATTATTAAGGCATGCAAAGTCTGATCGGCCGGATGATGTCCCCGATTTCGACAGACCCTTAAAGTCTCGCGGCAAAAAAGATGCGTTACGCATGGGAGAATGGTTATTAGAACAACAACTTTGCCCGGATTGGATCTTGTGCTCGCCGGCGCAACGCGCCTACGAAACAGCAAAAAAACTCTGCCAGGGTTTGGGGCTTAAAGAGGATGATGTTCATCTGGATGACCAGATCTACGCGGCGGGTATTGACTCGCTGAAGCACTCTCTGGCGGATTGTCCGGCTTCTGCACAGCGCGTATTGCTGGTAGGCCACAATCCAGGTTTGGAAGATTTGCTTTTGGATTTGGTGGACGGGGTTGAGGCGGATGAGGATGGAAAATTATTGGCAACCGCAACGCTGGCAAGATTGCGATTGCCCGATGATTGGCATGATTTGGGTACGTATTGTGGGCAATTGGTAAGTATTACCAGAGCAGCAAGATTGTCGAATGACATTTAATTAAACCTGCTTATAATAGAATACTAGTCACTGAGTTGCTATTCGCTGACCGGAGTACGGCAATTGACTATTTTATGCTGATCTACACCCTATTGGGTTTGTTGTTTTTTTCGTTTGCGACGGCTGCCCCTGCACCTTCATCAAGGGAAGTTCTGCTTTCAGCAGATGTTCCCGCACACAAAATCGGCCGGCTAGATCAGGGTGAAATCATTTCCCATGCTATCCAAGAAGCCACTGATAAAGAGCTTGCGATGAGCGCCGCAATTTATCTGCCGGTTCATCCGGATAAAATAATTGATTACATTAAAAGTGTAGAGCTGTTTGCTATCGATTCTGACGTTATCGCTTATGGCGTGATTCCTAACAACGTAAATGCTATCGATTTTAAGAGTTTTGCTTTTTCCTCATCACTTATCGAAGAGTTGATTAATCTGTTAAATACAGGTGATACCGATGCTTTTAATTTATCGAGTCCGGAAATAGCCGGTTTTGCAATGCTGCAAAACACTCTCGTTGATGCAGATAAGCATACTTTGGTTAAAAAGGTAACACAAAAATATCGTGAAATTCTTCAGCAACGTTGGCAGGCGTATAGAAAAAGCGGACTGAAAGGCATTGCGGATTATTCCAGGGATGACGGGGTTGCAAGTCCATCAGCTGAACTTAAAATTTCAGCTGAAAGCTGTAAAGTGTTAACCCATTATTTTCCGGAACTTTCCCACGATTGGAACAATTATCCTGCTGCTCTGCCTTCAGGTATCGAAGAGCGTTTTTATTGGATCAATCGTCTAGTTGAAAACCGGCCAACAGCCATTTTAGGGCATAGTGTTCTGCAAGTGACAAAATCAGGGGCAATCATTCTTGGGCGGCAGTTTTATGTGGGGCATTCCTATAATTCAAGTCATACGTGTGTCGGTATATTGCCTTATCACGATGGTACGCTGGTCTATTATATCGAGAATACATCCACGGATCAGGTTGCCGGTTTAGCTACCGGTTTAAGACATGTCATTGGGCGGGAACAGTTGAAAGATCAAATGATTAAACACTTAGACAAATTAGGTAAAACATTTGGAATGGTTTCTAAAAATGAATAAGCATTAAATAGTATTTTAATGCTGAAAATCAAACTGTAACTATTTAGCATAGGATTTAAATTAAATAGTCATACGTATCACTACGGATTTTAACATTTTACTTTCTCTTGTATGATATTTTCAAGGTAAATTGAAAATTTGTTCTTAGGCCAATTTCTCAGCTTTGCTGAGCAGGTAACAGAAAAATTTTAGGTTGTTTATTACTGATAATGGCGGTATGTATTTTGCTTAGATAGCAATTGTATGGACAACAACTCTCGGATATTAAAAATGGTAAAAGCAGCGTTGTTTATCATTTTGGTTCTTACCTGCCAACATGCGATTGCCACACTCTATAAGAAAAGTCTTGAGGCTGGGTTTTTTGATCAGCCTACACGGAGTAATGCGCCGGTTTCTGAACAAGCGGGTGATAATTCTCAAACCTACTCCGGGGCTGGACGAATCGCAACACCCCTAACCACGCTGGATATCGATCATTACCGCCAAGCGGCTGAGCAAGGCAATGCTCAGGCACAATTCAATTTGGGGGTGCTCTATTTACTAGGGAAAGGCGTACCGATTAATCCTAAGCAAGCTGCTGTTTTTATGCGCCAAGCTGCCGAGCAAGGCCATGTAAAGGCTCAATACCTCCTCGCGGTAATGTATGTAAGCAGCGAAGGCGTACCTCAGGATTATCAGCAAGCCTTGACTTGGTACCGCATAGCCGCCGAGCAAGGGAATGTTTTAGCGCAAGGCGATCTGGGTATTATGTATCATCTGGGGCTGGGTGTTCCACAGGATTACCAACAAGCCTTGGTTTGGTATCGAAAAGCTGCCGCGCAGGGGAACGCGCATGCACAAAATAACCTCGGTGAAATGTATGCAAATGGGCTAGGCGTGCCGCAGGATTATAATCAGGCGTTAACGTGGTATTACAAAGCTGCTGAGCAGGGAAACGCCATAGCCCAAAACAATCTCGGAGAAATATACCGTCTCGGTTTTGGAGTGCAGCAGGATTACTTGCAAGCCGTTAATTGGTATCGAAAAGCAACTGAGCAAGGGGATGCCAATGCGCAATGCAATCTCGGAAAAATGTACCGCAATGGACATGGCGTAACGCAGAATTATCAACAAGCCTTGGACTGGTACCGCAAAGCCGCTGAGCAAGGTAATGTTCAGGCCCAAATCGACCTGGGCGTGATGTACCTTTTGGGTCAGGGGATTTCTCAAGATTACCAACAAGCCCTTAATTGGTATCGCAAAGCGGCTGAACAAGGGGATGCCCGCGCAGAAGAATTTATCGGCTTTATGTACGCAAATGGCCAAGGTGTTGCTAAGGATAACAAACAAGCGATGGAATGGTTACAAAAGGCTGCAGATCAAGGAGAAGCAAAGGCGGAAGCCGCTCTAGGTACGCTATACCTAACTAGTCAAGGAACACAGCAGGATTACCCGCAGGCCATTAAATGGTTCCGTAAAGCCGCTGAGCATGGGAATGCTTATGCACAAGATAATCTTGGGACCATCTATCGATTTGGGTATGGCGTAGCACAGGATTACCAGCAAGCCTTAGATTGGTATCGCAAAGCTGCTGCGCAGGGGAGTGCAAATGCGCAAGCCAATCTTGGCGCTATGTACGCCACAGGTCAAGGCGTCACGCCGGACGCCAAACAAGCAGCGGACTATATGCATAAAGCTGCCGAACAAGGGCAACCTGATGCGCAATATATCCTGGGTTTAATGTTTAAAAGCGGCGATGGCGTGACTCAGGATTATCAACAAGCTTTGTATTGGTTTAGAAAAGCGGCAGAGCAAGGTCATTCTGAGGCGCGATCTTACTTGAGCCGGATCAATGAATAAATGCGGATGCTATACGTAAGCATACGCTGAGTAATCGGGGCTGGTGAAAGTTCGACTTTTCATACAGTCAATATTGATTGGCTATAGTATAGTTTACCTAAGCCAAGGACTGTCGCGTGGAATAACCAGCGGCACGAAACTGACGCCAAGCACGGTTTGAGTATCGATTTCGCCATCGGCTGTTTTTTCTATTACCTTCAGTTCTTGATAACAACCCGGCATACCTTCCGGAATTACCAGTCGCGCGCCTGTCCGCAGTTGATCGATCAATGGCTGAGGGATATGCGGCGCGGCGGCAGTGACGATGATGCCGTCATATGGCGCATGTTCAAGCCAGCCAAGATAACCACTGCCGTTGCGGACAATAACATTATCGTAACCCAGTTCTTTTAATAACTTGCGCGCTTTTGTAGCTAGTTTTTCTACGATTTCAATTGAGTAAACCTGGGCAACTAATTTTGAAAGGATAGCAGCCTGATAGCCTGAACCGGTGCCGATTTCCAGAATAATGTCGGTGGACTTGGTATTTAATAAGTCGCTCATTAAGGCAACAATATATGGTTGTGAAATGGTTTGCCCGGAACCAATGGGCTGCGGGCTGTTATGGTAGGCGAATTCCCGAAAAGGTTCCGGTAAAAACGCATGTCTCGGAACTTGCTGCATGGCCGCCATAACTCGACTGTTCAGTGCATCTTTACCGATGAACTGGCATGTATGTTTCACCTCCATTTCAATATCTTTCAGCATATTCTCCAGGTCGTTCTTCAAGATTATATCCTCATAAATTCAGCGATCTTTCCGTTACAGGTTTTCATAGTTATGAATCGTTAATAGCTGTTTTTATCAATATATTTATATTTTATTATCTTAAAATTAAAGACAAATTATTGCACATTATTGTCATAAAAAAGATGATGGTATCAGTACGTAAGTAGTTAAACCAATTTTATTTTTTTCTCATATAGTATATAAATACAAATGTTTTACTCATAATACGTTTTTTATGAACTTAATAATGGAGGTTTAGAATGGTTAAAACTGTTGAAACAAAGAGTGAAATGCCAATTGACGAATCTCGCGAACCGATCATTCTCCCGGATTATGATGCCAGAATTTCAGAAATTGCCTATTACAAAGCTGAAAGTCGCAATTTTGAGCCGGGTTATGAGCTCGATGATTGGTTAGAAGCGGAGCAAGAATATTTACAGCACTTTTAAAGCGGTTAGCATTATAACAGCCAACCAAATGTATTTTAATTAGGAAAAATAATATGACAACTGAAGAAAAGCAAGTAGCAACCAAGGGCTCTGAAATATTACCAAAATCGGAAACAAGTAGTTTGCTGTCGTTTGATGATTTCGATAATTTTTTTGACGACTTTTTGTCACGCAGATGGCCGCGTTTAATGGATTGGAATTTCCCAATAAGCGTAGAAAAAAGTTTTCCAAAAGTCGATGTTATTGAGCACGATAATGAAATAGAAGTCCAGGCAGCATTGCCGGGTGTTAAAAAAGAAGATCTGAACGTGGAAATCAATAATCAAAGCATTTCTATCAGAGCGGCCACTAAAGAAGAAGAGAAAAAGGAAGAAGGTAAATATTTTCGCCGCGAAATATCCCGAGGCGAGTTTCAACGCACATTTTCATTGCCTACCGATGTGGATAGTGAAAACGTTAAAGCCGAATTTAAGGACGGCATATTGAAAATAAGTATTCCAAAAACCGAAAAGTGTAAACGTAAATCCATAGAAATCGTGTAGTCGTTTTGGGGCAATATAAATTCCATAAGCACTTGATATTGATAAAATTGACCATAAAATTTCAGGAATACCCATGAAAAGTGAACATATTTGGCTGGTACTGACTACATTATTAGTAGCTGTGCTGGGCATACAGACATATGCGACTTTTCGAATGAATGATCGGCTCAATCAAATATCTGGGCCGGTCACTCAAACCGAAAGCCAAATCAAATTACCAAAACTATCAAAGCCTACCTTGCCTAAGCCGGCTCTTGAAGACGATTTCTTTAAGGATCGGTCCTGGGACCCGTATGCAGAAATGCAACATATGCAGGATGAAATGGAGCAACTGTTTGGCGAATCATTTTCGCGATTTCATATGCACAATCCCTTAGATAATCTCAGCAAGTCGCCGGATGTGGATTTACAGGATAAGCAGGATCGCTATATTGTGACCGTCAATGTTCCGGGCGCGGATGCATCTACAATGGACGTAAAATTGAATGATGACAGGTTGTTGCACATTTCGATTAGAACTGAGCATGGCAAAGATGAAGCCGATGAAAAAAACGGTCAGTATCAGTATCGTGAGCGATTTGTAGGTGAGTTTCATCGCGTATTAACCTTGCCAGGACCTGCTGACGCCGCTAAATTGAAAACTGAATACCACAATGGCGTATTGACCATTACACTGCCTAAAAAAGCAGCTTAAAAGAATCAGGAGAGTGAATCAAGTTCCAGTGTCAGGGGAAGTTGGTCATTTTTTACAATGGCTTATATGCTTTAAAAGTTTGGGTATTTCTAAGTTTGATGGGCGTTTAATATAATTAAATATTCAATTGCGATGGTTGCAGTTAAGCAATTACTTGTTATTAAAAAGTAATTGCTTATTCGTATCGAGTCTGGATTATAGTGGCGTAACATTTTCTGCTTGTGGACCTTTTGCACCTATAGTAACTTCCATAGATACCCGCTGGCCTTCTTTTAATGTTTTACGGCCTTGGCCTTTGATGGAGTTAACATGCACAAATACATCTTTACCTCCTGCTTGTTGAATAAAACCAAAACCTTTGTCATCATTGAACCACTTAACCGTTCCTTCTACTTGTATTGACATAATTTTTCTCTTTTTAAAGCTATGATAATGGGTTAATTATAGATATAACTAAATTTTGTGTAACATTGGGGAGCTATGTTTGCTAATGTAATCGGTACATGATAGAAATTGAAATGACTATTGTTATAGAAAACCAGAGTTGGTAAGCTCAGGATAAGGGAATTAAACTAGCATCCTATAATGAAGTTTTTTGACGGAGGTTCCTCTTGGTTATTAATGTTATCAAGGTTAATACAGATGGCATAAAGCATTTGATTCACTTCAGATAATAACTCCATTGCCACCATTTCTCGACGATCTTTAGGAGGATTATCAAACCAATCTATAAGCACTTGGCAACTTGCAAAGTGTAAGTCTTTAATGTTGTTGACATTGGGTTTCATGATAGTTTTTCCCAGTAAAAAATTTTAAATAACTACTTGCTGACATGATTTTGTTTGTTAAATTCATAAATTAAGTAAATTCCATATTGTCTTTATTTTTTCGCTGAAAATCGCTATGAGTATTTTTAAGGTGGTTTCTATTGATAAAAGTATCAGAAAATATATGAAATTATGTAGGATAAACTCTTTTGTTAATGCCGGCCAAAACCCGCAGAAAGCTGACGAAGAAATACGCCGGAGAATACCCGTCTATTTTACTCAACAAAAAAGGGGCTGAGTTAAGCCCCTTGTGTTTTGCGATAATAGCCGTTTGTCAGAATGGGATTTCGTCACTTATCCAGTGATAAGGACTATCAAACTCGAACGGCTCGACTTCACCCCCATGCTCTTCGCGCATCCGTTCCATAATGACTACCTGGTATTTCGCTAGGATTCGATCCCGTAAATCGTCCAGCAATTGAAAAACGGCATAGGCCTGTTCCGGCGTCCATTCGCTATCGATTAGAAAGTTCAAGCCACTGCTTATACCAGAGGGTTGTGGAAACTGTGTCATTCTGGACTCCTGATTTTTGATTTACGTTTTCGTGCGTTCTGTTCAGCACGCTCTTGAGCTTCTTTGCGCCGATAAGACTGCCCCTTGATAGCGATAATCTCCGCGTTATGAACTAGGCGGTCAATGAGTGCTACGACGCAAGCGGCATTAGGGAAGACCTCGGACCACTCCGAGAAGGATTTGTTGGTGGTAATCAACGTGCTCTTTTGCTCATGGCGGCGATTAATCAGTTCAAAGAGCAAATCGGCATGTCGGTTGGAGTAGGATAAATAGCCGACTTCATCAATGACCAGCAGTGCCGGCGTCACATAGTGACGTAACCTGCGCCGTAATGCTGAATCGCTATCGAGTGCAGTCAAATCACCGAGCAGTTTACCTGCCGTGGTGAACAAAACGGTATGACCTTGCAGGACGGCGTGATGGGCAATGTTCTGTGCAATCATGGTTTTCCCCAAGCCGCTGGGACCCAATAGAATGGCGTTAGCCGCTGTCTTTAGGAACTCCAGGCTCATCAGTTCATTAATAGCTGCCTGGTCGCACTGTTCGGGCCAGTTCCAGTCGAAATCGGCCAACGGTTTGAATCGTCCAATATGGGCGCTGCTCAATCGTAATTCTAAGCTGCGTTGTGAACGTTCGGTTTCTTCCCAAGTCAGTAAAGACTCCACCCAGGCATAGTCGGTCAGTTCAGGCCAGTGAGCCAGCAAACCATAGAGTCGCAGTTTTTCGGCACGTTGGCGCAAGTGTTCAATCGGCGTCATCGGCCACCTCTGTCAGCACATCGTAACTGGTGAGATCATGCGGTTTGACGGGGTTATCGCGCCCTTTTAGGTGGCTGGGTAAGGCAATCTCAACCGGCGGCGGTTCGTTACGCGTTTCGCGGCGGCGTTCCAGGGTTAAACGGACAGCATTAGGGTGCGGCACCCCACGCGCCAGGGCTTCCTGAATGCCAATGGTCAACTCAGCCACACCATAACGATCCAGAAAACTCAGTAGTTCTTTGGTGATACGCTCCAGTGGCTCGCCACGCTCAGCAGCTAGTCTGAGCAGGTCGCGGCTCTGTGGAACGGCTTGGGCAAGCCGGTCAGTGCCTCGGTGCTGGCTAGCCTGATGTTTGTATTCGACCAATTTCTCAACATGCTGGGGACTCTCGATTTGCGCGCCTTTATCGAAGCTGCGCGGATGGGTAGCCAGAACCGCTTGACCATCGAGTATTCGAACCTGTTGCAGGTCTGCCGATACCGCCAAGTTGCGTTGCACATAGTCATGCGGTACCGAATAATCGTTCAGGTCGAAGCGTGCATACGGTGTTTTGCCGATTTTCACCGCAACCTGCTCATCGGTGGCATAGGGATTGTCAGGCAAGGCCAGAAGATGCTGGCTTTCCATTGCGAACGCTTCACGGACTGTCAGAGTCTTATCTTCCGGGCACTGCCGATCAGCAGCTATCCCGTTCATCCAAATTTCGGCTTGGTCATTCAGGTCAGTCAAATCCATAAAGGTACGGCCTGCGAAAAAAGAATCACGAATATAGCGAATAGCACGCTCTACCCGGCCTTTTTCATTGTTATGGGCTCAAGCCCATAACAATGAGTATGTCGTGGTCAAAAATATGTCGCGGTGATCTCAATTGCCCTTGCGTAACCTCTCAAGTTGAGATGTCTACCGCGACATAATTTCAGGTCAATATTGGTATTCCACAAATCATCAATTGGTGAATATCATGTTTGAGACTCTCTTTACACAACCGCATATTCTTGCCGCCCACAATTCTGCTCCCTGCCAGGAATCGAGGAAGCGATTCCTCCTGTATTGTCAGGAGCAGGGTTATCCGCGCATGTCGATCCGGAAGATCGCTTGGGTTCTGTTGGTTTTTTCAAAGAGTATGGATTTGTGCCGTCCGGGACCAATAACGCACGAGGAAATCGCTTTTGCGGTCGACCATCGGGTCCGTCTCACTCAAAGCGGACGAACAAACGATTCCCAGAGTTCGCGCCGACTATTCATTCATATCGCCACGGCTTGGCTGCGCTTCCTAGGACTACTGAAGGAACATCTTCCCAAGCAGAAACCGTTTACCCGCTATATTGAGCACTATGCCGATTTCATGCGTGATCAGCGGGGACTTTCGCCCGTCACGATTTCAAACTGCAGTGGCGAGGTCGACAAATTTCTGTCGAGGGTCTGGCATCCCGACACAACTCTCGATGCCGTCACCATTCACGATATTGATGCATATCTTGCGTACCAGGGCAATCACGGCTGGGCCAGGACATCGTTGCACGCACTTGCGAGCACGCTTCGCAATTTCTTCCGGTACGCCGAAGGACAAGGTTGGGCAACTAACATTTCTGTCGGCATTGAGGCGCCGATGGTGTTTAGAGAGGAAAGCTTGCCGCTCGGGCCGAACTGGGAGGATGTGCAAAGACTCGTCGCCAGTTTTGCAGGCGACAGCACGATTGATCTGCGCGACCGCGCGGTGATCCTGCTGCTGGCTGTCTACGGACTGCGGCGCGGCGAGGTGGCGCGGCTCCGTCTGGAGGATTTGGACTGGAACGGCGAGATCCTTCATGTCACGCGGCCAAAGCAACGTTGCACCCAGCAATACCCGCTGGTGGCAAGCGTCGGAACCGCAATCCTGCGCTACCTAAAGGAAGCGCGTCCGCGAAGCGCCCATCGCGAACTATTCCTATCGGTCGAAGCTCCGGTGCGTCCACTGTCACCTGGACGCGTGAGCGGCATTGTCCGCGACCGTCTCGCGATGCTTGGCATTGACGTCCCTCGGCGCGGCGCTCATTGTTTAAGGCACGCCAACGCCAGGCATTTGCTCGAAGCGGGTTTTGTCCTGAAGGAAATCGGCGATCATCTCGGTCATCGTAGCGCTTCGTCGACGAGAATCTATGCGAAGGTTGATCTTACAGGACTGCGGCAAGTGGCCGAAATCGATTTAGGGAGTCTGCTATGAAACTTTCCCAACTTGTTGCCCAATACGTAAGCCACAAGCGAGCGCTGGGCATGCGCTTTAACTCTGAGGCGGCAACGCTAGCCGCATTCTGCCGGCGCCTTGATGGCAACGTTGACGTGATATCCGTCACAGTTGAACAAGTGCAGGACTTCCTGACTGGCAATAGACCGCTGACCAACCATTGGAGTAAAAGAAAGTCGGTACTTGACTGCTTGTTTCGCTTCGCCCTCTCGCGTGGATTTATCACGGTTTCTCCACTTCCGCGCTACTGTCCAAAGTTGCCGCCACCTCTGATGCCTTATATCTATTCGAAGGAAGAACTGAAGCGCCTGCTCGATGCTGCGCCGGAGGCCTGCAATTCTCGCGTCACGCTGGATGCCTATGTTTTGCGCGCACTCATCCTGATCTTGTACGGCGCGTGCCTTCGTCATGGCGAAGCCTTACGGCTGACCATGCAAGATGTTGACCTCAACAGCGCCGTTCTGCATATCCGGGAGAGCAAATTCTACAAGTCGAGGCTGATCCCGCTAGGAGCAGACCTGAACGGCGCGATGGAACGATACACCCGGCAACGCAATCAGGTATTCAGCAATGAGCCCGACGCGCCATTTTTTTGCTTCCGCGATGGTCGTCCATTAAACCAATCGGCTGTCCGACACGCGTTTCAGCGGCAGCGCATCCTGGCAAATGTCCGGCGCGAGGGTGGCTCAGCCTGCCAGCCTCGATTGCATGACCTTCGCCATTCGGGGGCGGTGCACCGACTGATCGCCTGGTATCGCAGCGGCGCGGATTTGCAACTGCTATTGCCGCAACTCTCCACCTATCTTGGCCACATCGATCTAGCGGCCACCCAGCGTTACCTTACACTGACGCCCGATCTGTTAAACGAAGCGAGCAAGCGTTTCGAATCATACGCATTGGAGAAACATCATGAATAAATCATCTATGCTGGGTCCCTGGATCCGGCGATTCCTGATCGAACATCTGGTGGTCGAACGCAACCTTGCCATCAATACCCAGAAAAGCTACCGCGACATGCTCATCCTGTTGCTGCCCTATCTTGCCATCAAGGTCGACAAGCGGATCGACCGTCTGACGGTGGACGATCTCTCCCCAGAAATGGTGCGTCTGTTTCTGACGCACATGGAAGAACAACGGCACTGCGCGGTCAGCACACGCAACCAGCGGCTCGGCGGTATTCATGCCTTTGCCCGTTTCATCGGCGAACATGCACCGGAATACATCGAGTGGTGGGCGCAAATCCACTTGATTCCCATCAAGAGAACCAGCCAACCGCAGATCAGCTATATCACCAAGCCGGAAATGGACGCTCTCCTCGCCGCATCCGACGTGCCTACAGCGCAAGGGCGCCGAGAACATGCGTTGCTGTTGTTCATGTTTAACTCCGGCGCGCGCGCCAGCGAAGCGGCTCAGCTCAAAATCGGCGACATTGACTGGCACACGCGATCAGTCAGCATTACCGGCAAGGGGAACAAACAACGCCGCTGCCCGCTCTGGCAATCCACGCTCGACGAGTTGCGCTCGCAAACCGAAGGACGGGCTATAACCGAACCAGTGTTCCTCAACCGGTTTCGCCAGGCTATGACGCGCTCCGGCATCCATGCGCTGGTGAAGCGCTGCGCTGCCCGCGCTTGCACTATGGCGCCGTCTTTGGTCGGTAAGAACGTGCATCCCCACGTCATACGCCATACAACTGCTTCGCTGCTGCTCCAGGCAGGAGTCGACATCAACACGATACGCGGCTGGCTTGGACACGTTTCGCTAACAACGACCAATATCTACGCCGAGATCAATCTGGAAACGAAGGCGCGGGCGTTGGCGGCATGTGAAGTGGAAAACGATACGGGAGAACAAAAGCATTGGCGCGACCAGCCTGACTTGATGGCCTTCCTCCGCACCTTGTAGCCGAATATTATGTGCTGTTCGATTTCCACAATGACGCTGTCTTGGCGATGATTGTTATCTAACAGCACATAATTTTGACCACGACATACTCATTGCCTCTAGCGACTGCAACGGGACGCGGTTCGAAGCGATGGTGACCGGCAAAGCTTAATAGCGTTGGATTAAAGCGGATAGCTTGCCCTTGGCGTTCCAGCACCGCGCTTTTCAAATTATCGAAAAGCAGGACTCTAGGCACACCGCCCCATGCCATAAATGCACCGACATGACCGCGCAGGAAGTTTTCCATGTGTGCGCCCAGAAAAAAGCGTAGATAAATCATCCGTGACCAGGAGAGCACCATCACAAAGCCCATTAAGGCACGACGGGCGCGACCGATTTCAAGATGCCCGAAGTGCCCCCAGTCGACTTGAGCCTGTTCACCGGGTAGGGTACGCAAGCGCAAGAAAGCCTCGGCTTTTCGTCGGGGCCGATGTAAAGAGATCAGATGCCGGAATTGACTCGGACGGCCAGGGTAACCGCGTTCTTTCACCATCGTGTATAAGCGACTGGCGGTCAAGGTTGGATATTTCTCCAACGTCTCGCGGATAAACGGTAAATAAGGATCGATAGCCGATGCCCGGCGCACTGCGCCGATAGGCGGCAGGCCTGCTTGGGCCAATACCCGCGAGACAGCGCTGTGATGCACATGCAACTGGGTGGAGATGGTGCCGATACGCCACTTTTCGGCATGGTAAAACCTAAGAATCTGCGCTTCGAGTTCAGGGGGAATAGTCATGTTTAGTTCCTTTTCGATCAACTTTGACGAATTTAGGAACCCGGCGACGGTGTAGAAAGTGGTTGCGAACGAAGTCAGAGCAACTACAACCGCAAAAATGGCACCGAAGTGTGCCCAGAGGAGTGGTTTGATCAGTCAAAACCACCCGCTTATCCACCTTCGCCGAGTTCGCTGGTAGTAGATCATGTTCGGCGACCGACTCGGAACCCTGATGCGTTACATTTTGTTTGCGAAGACGAAAACGGCGGATACGTTCAGCTTGTTTGAAACGGCCTTGCCGACTTTGTTGATAACGACGACCGGCTTCGCGCAAGGAATGACGACGTGCAATTTTGGCACACCCATCCGGGCAATAGATCTGACCACGATCACAGTGGGGACAGATGAGAACTTGCTTTCGGCAGCGGGCGCAGAGAAATAATCGGCAGGTGGCTTCCATAGTTGGCATCCAATTTCGCCAACGAAATAGACAGAGCAGGCTGTTCATGAAATACTTGCTCTGCACAGGCGCAATGCACTGTGTGGGGCATGGCATCGGGGTTAACTGGCAGGTTTGGCCGGTGTCGTGCCGTCTTTATTGGCAGCCTCTTTTTTACCGCATCTTCCAACCTTTTGCCAAATTTAATTCGGCGCACCTTGATCACCGGCAAGCATCAATCGATTATCCGAATAAGACAGATTTTTAAATTAGAAAATTTGAGTTAGCTGAGGAGATTTTTGGTTCATCCGGCATCTTTACGCGGGTTTTAGCTGGCGCTTAC
>CAVPMI010000073.1:0-8122 GCA_963705975.1 uncultured Pseudomonadota bacterium | reverse complement strand
GGCTTTGTTTATGGTAAAACGAAAGCAGATTTAGGCATTATATTCACGCCACGTAAAACCTGGCCGTAAGCAGCAGTTTGCAGTACTGTGAAATTTTCGTTGCTAGGCTGGGTTTGTGCGCTAACAACATCTTTGATTGATACCAGTCTGTTTGGATCAGCGCCTTGGTCGCCGTAGACGGTTGCATCGCTGACGGTTGAGGTGGTGGCGTACAGGGTAACAGTGCCGTCAGCATGTAATGAACCAACCAGGTGGCGTACGCCGTCTGTGGTGGTGGTGTAACTGCCGGTTGAGCCATCCAGCGCTGTACCGGTAACAGTGTAAGGTACGCCTAGGCCCAGACCGTTTTGCAGGGTATAAACATTGGTCCATTGATTGGGTTGACCGCCGGTGGCATTGTAAACCCATTTTTGGATGCCCGCGTGTCCGGTGGCGGCATAAGGATAGGCCGTGCCGCCTTCGTCAGCCACGTATAAGGTGGTTGGGTTAGCAAACCACATACCGAATGGGAAATGCATCGGTGTTCCGGAAGCCAACTCGGTAGGCAAGCCAGGCAGCACTGTGATAGGGCTATTGGCGCCCAAGACGCCGGCGCCGAAGTCGCCCACGTTACCTACTTGGTAAACGGTATTAATACCGTTGCCGCCGCTGCCTTTGCTGACATAGAGTGTGCCATTGTAAGCGGTGGCGCCACGGAAGTTGTCGTCTTTGCCGACTTTATCGGATGCCGATGCATAAGGCTGGTTTGTCAGCGGATTGATTGAGGTAACTGAAAATCCATGCTGGCCATCGCTGGTCAGCGCGCCGATTACGGAGCTAGTAGGCGTCGTGCTGCCGGCAGCGATAGTCTGTACGCCGGTGTCGCTGCTTAACAGAGCAAGAAAAGAGGCGCTAGGCGCGGGCTTGCCGGCATTACCGGCGTTACCGGCCATGAAATACTGGTTGGTTACGCTATCCAGGATGGCGGTGCGACCATTGTTGCCGCTATAGCTGTTGGTGGGAGTCAGGAACCAACTGCCGTCATGATTAAGCTGCATTACTGTACGGTAGGTTTGTGGCGCAAAACCGTAAGTCGGATTGGTCGTATCAACCGGATAGAATGTATTACTATTGGAGATGTCCAGTAAACCCGGAGTTGTGCTATAACCAACCACCGTTAAGGCGGATACGCCGTCGGTAGACAGATTGATGGCCATTTCCGATTTAGAGCTGAAGCTGGTGGCGAAAGCTTGGTTATTATCTGCGGCAAGCTCGGTCAAATTAATGGTTTTTTCTACAAAGCCGTTTTCGGAATTTACCAGGCTTAAATACATAGGCGAGGTAATGCCGAAGCTGGCGTCGGCGACAGCGTTTAAAAACACGCTGGGATAGCTGCTGCTAGTAGTTGCAGCCGGCGCTGAGTTAAGGTTTTTTGGGGAGGCGGCGTTGGTGTAAGGACCGGAGGCGCCAGGCAAGTAGACTGGAATCGGATTGACTGTGCCGGTATATTGACTGCTGGTTACGACCAATGTGTCAGGTGTGCTGAGGCCCAGTGCAAACGAGGCTGCAGGCAGACAGGTTAACAACAGGCCTGCGCTTAAAGCCTTATGTATTGATTGGCTCAAAATTGTATTACGTTTGGTGTTCATTAGAAAAATTTCCCGCGAATAAGGATTAAATTTAAGTGTTGAAGCCTCGCTGTCCGCATAGCGTTTCGTTTACGCGCCCAGTTTATGTGAACTCTATCTCATAGTTATTACCAAACTGTGACAATTGGCAAGTTTCACAAGGATGAATTGATTCCAAAAAACATTAAAATTTATGCCGACGTAGCTTAAGGTCTAAGCACATCTACCTATATTTATGCATGTGAACTCCATGAGTAATATACAGTACTGAATATTAAATATGTCCAATGTCTTGCTGGGCGTAAGTTAATAACTAATTGATAATTAATAAAATATTATGAAAAATCACTGCCGATGTCTCTTTGAGTATCACATCACGATTGATGGGTATTTTAAATCAAAGCATATATCTGCCAGGCATTGATGATTGCCGAATGCCTAACTTTCTTGTCATGGATAGACAAAATGCACTGACCAAGTAAACTTGTATCATTGCAGTTGATTAATCTCCAGTTATAACCATGAATCCAAGTATTGTTTATGCCTTATTGGCCGCCGCGTTATTCGGAGCCAGTACTCCCTTTGCCAAAATGTTGCTAGGGGAAGTTCCGCCTTTAATGCTGGGTGGGTTGCTGTATCTTGGCAGTGGCCTTGGCCTAGTTCTGACCAGGCTGGTAAGAGACCGCGGTTGGCGGCATAGCGGGCTACAGCGTATAGATTGGGCTTGGTTGCTGGGGGCGATATTGTTTGGCGGCATGCTGGCGCCGGTACTGTTATTAATTGGCTTGAGTGTGGTTAATGGTTCAACGGCTTCTTTATTATTGAACTTGGAAGCTGTAATGACCGCCTTGATTGCTTGGCTGGTCTTTCGGGAAAACACGGATCGACGCGTAGTGCTGGGGATGTTGGCTATTGTCGCCGGTGGCGTAATTTTGTCCTGGCCGTCTGCTATGGACAACGGAAAAAGCTGGATTGGACCCGTCGCCATAGCAGCGGCCTGTTGCAGTTGGGCGATAGATAATAATCTAACCAGAAAGGTTTCTGCGTCGGACTCCTTATTTATAGCAGGTATTAAGGGCCTCGTTGCCGGTATCGTAAACTGTGCTTTGGCTTTGCTGCTTGGGCAGAGTTGGCCAGATCCGATGATGGTGTCGGCAGCGGCTGTGGTCGGTCTGTTTGGCTATGGTTACAGCCTAGTCTTGTTCGTACTGGCTTTAAGAGGCTTGGGTACGGCGCGAACGGGAGCTTATTTTTCTACAGCGCCTTTCATTGGCGCAGCAGTGTCGGTGGCTTTATTAGGCGAGTCGACGGATCCCCGCTTTTGGCTGACGGCAGGCTTAATGGCGCTGGGAGTTTTTCTGCATCTGACTGAGCGGCATGAACACGTACATACCCATGACGCTTTAAAGCATCGCCATCCTCATGTGCATGACGAGCATCATCAGCATGAGCACGATTTTGCTTGGGATGGGCGCGAACCGCATACGCATAGTCACCGTCATGCAGTTATCACTCATATCCATCCGCATTATCCTGATATTCACCATCAGCACTAAATAGCCCCGCCTAGTCGCTTTGTGCATATATTGGCGGGTATCCTGTACAATTGCAGCGATATTTACATTCAGCTTGATAGCCATAGGGAGTTGTAGAGGGAAATTATGTGGATCTAGTCCTTATCCAAATGTCCGCCCTGATGCTCTGCGGGGCTTGTTGGGGACTGTTTACACCCAACCGCTTGTCGGCAGAGCAGACTCGGTTGGTGTTAACCAGTGTCGTCTATTATTTTTTCCTGCCGGCTATGGTGCTGGAAGTGTTGTGGCAAGCCGATATTGGTTGGCAGTCCTTGCAATATTCTTTATTGGGAGGCTTTAGCGTTCTGGTTAGCCTGGTATTTAGCTGGTTGTTGGTGCGTCTGTGTAGATTTAACCAAACGCAGACCGGGGCGGTATTGTTGGCGGCGGCGTTCCCAAATGTGACTTATCTGGGGTTGCCGGTAATGGAACAAATATTTGGCAGTATGGCGCGTTCGGTGGTGATTCAGATCGATTTGTTTGCTGTTGCACCTTTGGTGTATACCATCGGCATTATGTTGGCACGGCATTATGGTCAGGCCGATGCCGATGAAAAACCCAAATCGGGTTTGGCTTTTTTTAATGCACCACCATTTTGGGCGGCTTTTTTAGCGGTGACATTGAATTTGAATCATGTCATTGCACCGCAGTGGTTGGCGGGATTGTTACAAAAGTGTTCGGCGGCTGTTGCGCCGTTGATGATTTTTTCCTTGGGCATGGCCTTGAGTTGGCGGGCCGTGCGCTTGGGGAATCTACCCTATATCTTGCCGGTGGTGGCGATCAAGTTATTTTTAATGCCTATGGCGGCGATGGCTGTGCTCGGTTATATGAGTCTGCCGCTGCAAAATAATGCCGTTGCGGTGATGGATATCGGCATGCCCAGCATGATTCTGGGGATAGTGTTGTGTGATCGCTATAAGCTGGATAGTTCTCTGTATGCGACGGCGGTAACCATCACCACGCTATTGAGTCTATTTAGCCTACCTTTTTGGTATTCCTTATTATGCAGCTAATTGCGGAAATTTTTTCTCAAGGTGAAGAGGTTGTCAGTGGTCAGACCGTGGATAGCAATGCTGCCTGGCTGGCGGAGCAACTAAGCGAATTGGGCTTTAAAGTTAAGCGACACACCGCCGTCGGTGATAATCTGGACGATTTAATTGCCTTGTTCCTAGAGATAGCAGCAAGAGCTGATTGTTGTATTTGTACCGGTGGCCTGGGTCCTACCATTGATGATTTAACGGCGCAGGCAGTGAGTCAGGCGACTGGCTTGGCTTTGCAATTTGATCCGGAAGCTTTTGAGCAAATCCGGCATTATTTTAGTTGCCGCCAGCGGCCTATGCCGGAGGCTAATCGTAAACAAGCGTTTTTACCGGAAACTGCCTTGCGTATCGATAATGGCTTTGGCACTGCTCCGGGTTTTGCCTTGCAGTTTTTGCGCTGCTGGTTTGTGTTTTTACCCGGTGTGCCTATGGAAATGCAAGGCATGTATGCTACCTGGGTGAGACAGTTTCTGTTGCAACGCTTTAGCTTGCAGGCGGATACTTTGGTTACCATACGCAGTATCGGCATAGGCGAATCAGCGATTGCGCAACACTTGTCCAAGCTGATCTTGCCGCCTATGGTGCAATTAGGTTTTCGCGCCAAACCGGACGAAGTGCAGACCAAGTTAGTGTTTCCTGCCGGATTTTCGTATTCCCAAATGCAAGACTGCGCGCATGATGTCGCGGCGCTGATTGGTGATTATGTATTTGCTATTGATGGCTTGCACGGAGAACAGGGCGATTTAGTCGCGGTGATTAGTGAACTAATGTTAGCCAAGGATCTAAGTTTGGCGCTGCTGGAAACCGCTACGCAGGGATTGCTTGCCGCAAAATGTGTGATCCAACCTTGGTTAAAAGCTGCCGATATATGTCTGGATTTAGCGCAAATTTCGACACAATGGCGGATCGATATCAGTGATGGGGATTTAAGTTTTATCGCTCAGACTTTAGCTGTGGAGTTGCAGGCAAAACGCCATACCGATTTTGCGTTGGTGCAGCTCTATAGTGGCGATATAACTGCTTACCGCAATAAAGATTGCCCCATTGTCCTTTATAATGCGCTGAGCACCCAACTCGGTGTTATTGCCAGCCGGCATACTTTGGCCGGGCCGCTTAAAAACAAACAAAACCAGGCTGCTTTGCTGGCCTTGGATTTACTTAGACGCTACTTACAAAACAAATGCCTTTAATTCGCTTAACCAATGTCTCTATCGCCTTTGGCGTCCATGCACTGCTGGATAATGCCGCTTTTCAACTCGACGCCGGTGAGCGGGTGGGCTTATTGGGGCGGAATGGCGAGGGTAAATCGACTTTGATGAAAATCATCGCCGGCGATATTCATGCCGACCACGGCGAAATCTGGCAGCAGCCGGAATTACGCATAGCTTGGCTGGAACAATCCCCAAATTTGGATACCAACGCCAGCATCTATGACGCAGTGGCCAGCGGCTTGGGCGAGTTGGGACAATTGATCGTTCAATACCATGAATTGTTAACCCATATGACTGGCAGTGAAGCCGAATTGCAACAACTTGGAGATGTGCAGCATAAATTGGAAGCCCTAAACGGCTGGCATTTTCAACAACGCGTGGAAGCGGTGCTCAGCAAGTTGCAATTGCCGGCCGATGTCAGTGTCGGCAGTCTGTCCGGCGGCTGGAAGCGGCGAGTCGCTTTGGCGCAGGCGTTGGTGATCGAGCCGGAAGTGTTGCTGCTGGATGAGCCCACCAACCATTTGGATTTTGAGAGTATTGCTTGGCTGGAAGAGCAGTTATTGCAGTTTCAGGGGGCTGTGCTGTTTGTCACGCATGATAGGGCCTTTCTGCAAAAGCTGGCGACGCGGATTATCGATTTGGATCGCGGACAATTGGTTTCCTGGCCCGGCGATTATCAGGATTATCTGCGCCGCAAGGCAGCCGCTTTGGAAGATGAAGCCAACCAAAATGCTGAATTTGACAAAAAACTCGCCAAGGAAGAGGTCTGGATTAGGCAAGGCGTTAAAGCTCGCCGCACCCGTAATGAAGGCCGAGTAAGAGCTTTAAAAAGACTCCGCGACGAGCGCGCTGAACGCCGCAATACCCAGGGTACGGCGAAACTGGCCTTGAACAAGGGCGAAGCCTCGGGTAAAAAAGTCATTGAGGCCAGCAATGTCAGCTTTCAATATGAAGAAAAAGTCATTATTAAAGATTTTTCGGCCCGCATAGAGCGTGGCGATAAAATCGGTCTGATCGGTCCGAACGGCGCCGGCAAGTCTACCTTGTTAAAGTTGTTGCTGGGCCAATTGCAGCCCACAGCTGGCGAAGTTGAGCAGGGGACTAATCTGCAAATCGCGTATTTCGATCAATTGCGCGAGCAGTTGGACCCCGAGGTTTCGGTAGCCGACACGGTAGTGGATGGTGGCGAGTTTGTGGATACCCCGGATGGTAAACGTCATGTGATGTCTTACTTAGGCGATTTTTTGTTTGCTCCGGCCCGCGCCCGATCACCGGTGAAAAGTTTGTCCGGTGGCGAGAAAAACCGCTTATTGCTGGCCCGCTTGTTTACCAAACCGGCCAACCTGATCGTGATGGACGAGCCGACCAACGATTTGGATTTGGAAACGCTGGAAATCCTGGAAGAAAAATTAGTCGAGTATCAAGGCACGCTGTTGTTGGTCAGCCATGATAGGGCGTTTTTGGATAATGTCGTCACCAGCGTCATGGTGTTTGAAGGCGACGGCGTGGTTAACGAATATATCGGCGGCTATGCCGATTGGTTTGCGCTATCACAACAGGCAAAGCGCGTCGAAGCCGTTAGAGTTGCCGAAGAAGCGGGGAAAAAGGAAAAACCTAAAAATAGTTCTACCAAGAAACTTAGTTTTAAAGAAATCCGAGAATTAGAGCAACTGCCGGCCTTGATTGAGCGGCTGGAAAATCTGCAAGCCGAGCTAAACATCAAAATCAACAGCCCTGAGTTCTATAAGCAAAGTGCTGATGCGGTGGCTGCGGCGTTGGCCGAGTTGAAAACCACTGACGAGGCATTGGCGCAGGCTTATCTGCGTTGGGAGGCGTTGGATGGGTTGCAATGAGCGACTGAACGATGACGACTTACCTGATTGGATGAATACCTAGGAGATGAAACAAGCCATGGGAAAACGTTACGCTCAAGCATGCGTTTGGAACGCTTGTTTTTCTCTGGCAAGCTTTAAGCTTGTTTCAGAATATACCCCAAGGCTAAAGGGGCTCTTTCCTTGTCGCCAAAGCGGTAATTTAGGCGAAAGTATATTGTTATGGAGGTATGGAACATGCCTCCAATAATACCCCCATATATTCCCTGATTACAATAACCCCCACTAGACGAGATTAGACAATAAAAACCCGCTAAGCCTTACGACTTGCGGGTTTTTGAACTATCTTGGACAACTTCAAACTGGCGGTGTCACACGAATCATGCCCTGCAAGTTACAGAACACAAGCTATAGTGGAGCACTATAACTTTAGTTACTATCGACGCTATACTGCATTGTTAGCAAAAAATACTCTTTATATATCATATGCATGCACATCATATTTTTTGTCTGCGCCTTGTCTAGCTTAGATATTTTGGTTTTTCGAGGCACCCAATAGATTTAGTGATTTCAGAATAAATGCTAACTGGATATTCCTGTAATAGCTGATAATCGGTTTCATTTTTATAAAGAACGTCTATTACATGCCACTAGCCAGCCTCCCAGGCAACTAATGTCCTGAATGAGTTGATACAGTGAAAAATTATTGCTTAACTAATTTAAGTTGTGCTTGCAGTTCTTAATTGCCTGAGTGAAAGAGCATGATCAATCTCTGAATTTCTTCCTTGTTATGATGTGGAGCGATATGCTGCGTGCTTTCTAAGAATGCTGTTTAACAGTTTTGATTGATCGCTTTAA
>CAVPMI010000072.1:0-32737 GCA_963705975.1 uncultured Pseudomonadota bacterium | reverse complement strand
TTGTCATTATTTATTGGTTCAGTTGGTGTTATTCAGCCACGGTAGCCGCCGGCTACTTAATGGCGCTAATCCAGATTCTATTTACGCACGGCATGGCGGACGGCAAATTCGGCCTTTCGCTGGATGATATTGTTTATAGCTATTACGGTAATCGTTCGGGGTCCTTATTGGAATCGAAATTAAACGGTTCCATGAAAAGCAATTCTCCGGAGCAAGAACGTTTCAAACTGATTCAATGGGCCAGGGATGGCGGCGGAGAAGTTAGCTATCAGCAGGAAATAAAGCCTATCGTCGATAAATATTGTGTTCTTTGTCATAATGAAGCGGCTGGCGGCTCGATCCCTGATTTCAGCAAATATGAAAACCTGCAAAAAACCACTGAATCCAATCAAGGTGCTACCTTTGCATCCCTAACTCGTGTGTCGCATATCCATCTCTTCGGTATCAGTTTTATATTTATGTTCGTCGGTATGATTTTTAGCTTCAGTACCGGCGTACCGCGTAAATTCAAGTACACAGCTATTATTATGCCGTATTTGTTTTTGCTGATCGATATTGCCTCCTGGTGGCTGACCAAGCTTAATCCGCACTTTGCGCTATTGGTGATTTTCGCTGGTAGCGGTTTGGGTATTTCTTTTGCTTTTATGTGGACGGTATCTATGTATCAAATGTGGATACTTGGCGGCTGGTATAAGCAGGCCGATCGCAGAAACGCGGTGATGCGAGATTAAATTTCGATTTTTTCGGTAAATATAGACTGACCTTTTAAAGTCAGTCTAGACTGCTGAAAACTATTTAACACCCTGCTTAGCGAGAGATTGGCCTAGTTTTTTATCAGTTTTCATGATGTGGTTTGTCAGCCAATCACGTAAGAAGTTCATAATCTCCACCGATATTACCGCGCTACCGGTATCGAATTTTTTCTTAAAGTCTCCGACGGTATCCACAAATTTCTTATGCTCGTGCTTGTGAGCTGGGGTATCTTCATAATGATGTTGACTCATTTGGCTTTCCTCATAGCCAAAATGATAAACCGTGTAGTTTATAAGTTCCGACAGTACCTTGCCGAGAATATCGGTGCCTTTGCCGGCTTGCATGGCGTCGTTGAGTTGGTTGATGAGGTCTATTAATTTCTTATGTTGATTATCAATTTCGGTGACGCCAACTGAAAACATGTTTGACCAAGTGATGAGGGCCATTTTATTCTCCTGTGAATTACTGATAAGTGAATTTTGTGGAACGGGTCTTACTTTAAATGGTTGAAATTAGGATGCAGCCTTAGTGCTATTGCCTTTAGCTTGCTTTAAAAGTTCCGTGGCGGTATGAGAAAGACTAATTGAGGTTTGCAAAGTCCTTTCCGCAACATGGTCGGTATTCGCTGTCATGTCCAAAATTTGGGTGACACTTTCTACAACATTATTAGCCAACCGCGCTTGCTCATCCATCTGCACCGCCAGTTGGGAAATTTTTTCCAGGGTATTTTCAGATTCTTCTCGGATATTTTTGAGTACCTTGGATGCCAAGTAGGCTTTCTCGACGCCTTTTTCCATCAAGGGCATCGCTTGGTCTATGCCTTGGGAAGCATCCTGAGTTTGTTTCTGCATGACATCAATGGTTTTTGCTATTTCCTTGGTCGATTGTGCGGTTCTTTCCGCCAGATTTCGCACCTCCTCCGCTACCACGGCAAACCCCCTGCCTTGTTCACCGGCGCGGGCTGCTTCTATGGCCGCATTCAACGCCAATAGATTGGTTTGATCGGCTATTTCTCTAATCACTGTGGCAACTTTGTCTATATCGTGCGCATGGCTGGTCAGCGCGTAAATTTGTTGTGAAGCCAGGGTCATTGCCTCCGCTATCAGCTTCATGACCTGCATCGCATCCTGGACAACGAGTTCACCACTGGCGGATAGATTAGCTGCTTTATTAGAAATGACTTCCGTATCCCGGCTTAACGAGGATACAGCTTGAATGCATTGCGACATGTCACACATGACCTGCTTGGTATCATTGATTGAAACGGCCTGCATCTGGGTAGTGAATAATATTTCATTGGCGCCGGCGGAGAGCTGTTCGACTTCTGAGTTGATCTTATGCACATTTGCTGTTATGCCAGTGGCGGTTGTTTCCACTTGTGCCGCCAGTTTTAATAGTGAAGACACCACTGAATCCATGTTCTGTGTTTTGGAAATTGTGTCGCCAACAGGGGCGCCCTGAGCAATCGATTTTGCGAATTTCGCAGTGCTGTCAATATCAGTGCCGAGAATATTGATTAATACTTGATTGCCATAGGCATAATTTATTAGCAGCATTAAAATAAGTGCTAGGCAGATAAAAACGGATTCAACGGAAAAATCCATCGGCAGCATGTTTCGCAACAATGCATAAATCGCGCTTATTGCAAGGATGGTCGCTAAAGGCGCTATGACCAATATCTTGACTTGTGACGATATGATTGGTTTTGACCGCATGCCTGTTTTTCACCTTTCGAATTATTGCTTTGCTGCTGACAAATCATTTTATTAATTAATCTTATTGAGGATAGCAGAGCTAAAGAAAATTTTATGAAATTTAGCCACAAAGTTTTTAATGGACTTAAGCAGGATAAGCCAGAAAACTTTGTTACGGCTCGAAGACGTTGTAATGAATTGGTCGTTTATTTATGTACAAGGTTGGTCACTAGCTCGGATCAATCGTCTGGCTCACCCTGCCTGAACAATTTTGCAGTGACCAGAGAAAAAAATCCATTTGATGTTGAAGAAATTAAAGGATTTAATATTTTGTGCCTTCACTTAAATCGTCAGATGAGGTCTAATGCAAATAATTTTTTGACTAAAAATAAAAATGTTACAAATTCAGGTTTGAAGTAACATTTCTAAGGCCAAATCAGCCATATTTTTTGATCCGCCGCCTGCGCCCAATTTAACTTTTACTTGTTGCAAGCCCGCTGTACAAGTTTGGCGATAAGCTTGATCAGTTAACAAGCGATCAATTTCTTTAGACAAGCTATCAGCGCAGGCCGCGTCCTGGATTAATTCTTTAACAATCGCTTGACCTGCAATGATATTCGGTAATCCGATGAACGGAATTTTTACCAGTTGCTTGCCAAGCCAATAGCTTAAGGGCGACAAACGATAGCAAATCAGCATCGGAACGCCTAATAAGGCAATCTCTAGCGAAGCTGTGCCGGAGGTTGTCATGATGGAGTCGCAACATTGAATTACATCATAAGCCTGTTGCTTTATGACTTTGATATCAATTAAGCTGTTTTGAAGGTGCTTGTGTAGTATGTTGTCGCTGACTGAATCTGCTTGCGGCAGCAAGAATTGCACTTCGGGATGTTTTGCCTGCAGTTTTTTTGCAGCCAGTAGCATGACCGGCAACATGCGTTTGATTTCGTTGCTGCGGCTGCCGGGGAGAATGCCGACTACAGGCTTATTCGCATCCAAATTGAAACGCCGGAAGTCTTCCGCCTTGCTATATTGCGGATGCACTTTATCCACCGAAGGATGGCCGACATAGCGCACCGGTACGTTTTTGGCTTCGTAATAGGCTATTTCGAATGGAAAAATCACCGCCATCATATCAATGGCTTTGCCGTAGGTTTTCACTCGTCCAGGCCGCCAAGCCCAAACCTGCGGACTGACATAAAACAACACCTTGACGCCCTGGCGTTTGGCAAATTGCGCCAATTTGAGATTGAATTCCTTGTAATCGACGCACACCAGCAAATCCGGTTTTTCGCTGGCGACAATCTGTTTCATCAGCTTCAAGGCGGCGCGAATTTCGCCATAATGCTTTAAAATTTCCACTAAGCCGATCACGCCGATGCCGGAAGAGTCGAAACGGATGTCTATACCAGCTTCGCGCATACTGCTGCCGCCCATGCCTATGCCTCGGACGGTCGGCAACAGCTTTTGCAATTCCTGAAACATGTGTGCGGCATGTTGATCGCCGGAAGATTCGCCGGCGCTGAATAATACCGTATAGATGGGTTGGGGAGCTGACATCGGCTTGTGACTAGTCTGCGAATTTAATCCGTCAGGACACCGCGAATTGCGTTGGCAATTTCCCTTACTGACTCGTCGCTAAGCGCAGAACAGATAGGCAAGGATAAACAATTTGCCGCCACTGACTCTGTTATCGGTAAAGACAGTCCCGCGCATTCGGCTTTGAAGACCTTTTGCTGATGCAAGGGTACTGGATAGTAAATAGCGCAGGCTATCTGTCGTTTTTGCAAGCCTTTCATCACCTCATCCCTGCGCTTGCACAGCAAGGTATATTGATGATAAACGTGTCTGCCTAAGCCGTCTTCATGCGGTGTGCTCAAGGGTAAATCTGCTAGCAGTTCTGTATATAAATGCGCGGTATGCCGGCGCGCGGCATTGTATTGATCTATGTGCTTTAACTTTGCCCGCAACACTACGGCCTGTAATTCGTCCAGCCGGCTGTTATAGCCAATCACATCGTGATAATAACGTACGTCAGAACCGTGATTACGGTATTGCTTGATTTTTGCGGCGACAATATCGCAATTCGTTGTCACCAAGCCGCCGTCACCGAAACAGCCCAGGTTTTTGCTGGGAAAAAAACTAAAGCCTGCGGCATAACCGTAGCTGCCGGTTTGTTTGCCGTCTATCGTCGCACCAAACGATTGGGCGCAATCTTCAATGAGTTTCAGTCCGTGTGCTTCGCAAATTGCCAGCATAGCCGGCAAATCGGTTGGCTGTCCGAACAAATGTACCGGCATCACAGCCTTGGTTTTGGGGCTTATAGCTTTTTCAATATCTTCCGGGGTAATATTGAAAGTCTGTGGATCAATGTCGACAAATACCGGCGTCGCCCCTACGTATTTAATTGCTTCGGCGGTGGCGATGAAGGTAAAAGCGCTGGTTATGACCTCATCGCCCGGACCTATGCCGGCTGCTAGCAATGCGAGATGTAAGGCGTCGGTGCCGGAAGCGCAGGAGATGGCGTGTTTAACCCCCAAATACTCGGCGGTCTCTTTTTCAAAAGCCTGAACATTTGGACCCAGGATAAAAGCGCAGTTATCTATCGTCTCTGCAAAACCTTGCACGATTTCGTCTTTGATTTCCGCATACTGTGCTTTCAGATTGACCATGGGTATCATAGTGCCGCCTTTTATCCGTGAGTTAAGAATTTAGTAATTTCAATTGCAGTGGCCAAAGCTTTACGCCCGGCTTCACCAGAGACCAGTGGATTTTCGCCGGTTCTGATGCAATTTACAAAATGTTTGATTTCTTCGTATAAAGCATCGCCGCTATCAAAAGTGGTTTCTTCTGTTACGATTTCGGGGATGCCGGGAAACATTTCCTTATCGCCGGTTTTATGTTTCACCAAGATCCGATTTTGAAAATCGACGGAAATATACGAACAGGGCCGGAACATACGCATTTTACGCTCCATTTTCAAGCTAATGCGGCTGGCGGTGACATTAGCGACGCAGCCGTTTTTAAAGGTAATTCGGGCATTGGCTATGTCAGTACCTTTAGTCAACACCGCCGTGCCGCTGGCGTCTATACGCTCGACTTCGGAATCCACCAAAGCCAGGATAATATCGATATCATGTATCATCAAATCTAATACTACACTAACATCGTTGGCGCGAGGATTAAACGGGGCTAATCGGTGCGACTCAATAAATAAAGGTTTTTCTTCCAGGTTTTGCAGGCCTCTGACCGCCGGATTGAAGCGTTCCAGATGACCAACCTGCAAAATTAGATTTTTTTCCTTAGCGATCGCAATCAGTTCATCGGCTTCTGCGACAGTGGCGGTAATCGGTTTTTCCACCAATACATGTGAACCGGCGTTGAGAAAATCCAATGACACTTTGTGGTGCAGCGTGGTAGGCACCACTACGCTGATGGCGTCAACTTGACCAAGGATGGAGTGGTAATCGGTTAATGGCGTCGCGCCGAATTTTTCTGCGACCACTCGAGCGGCCGCTTCGTCGATATCGACCACGGCAACCAGCTCACAGTCTTTTAAAGACGCGTATTTTTCAGCATGAAATTTCCCTAAATAACCTGCGCCAATAACGGCACATTTAAGTTTACTCATAGACTACCCGTAGAATACAATCACACACCCCGGTCAATGCAGTAGCCGGGATAAAACCGCACATTGTAACACTAGACTCGGCTTTGGATACAGGTATGACTGTACGGAAAATGGGGTAAAGGCCGCAAGCAGCAAGCTAAGGTAGATAGTTTCTTATTTTTCGGCTGCTGGCGGTCAACTCATCGCCGCAGATGCAGCAGTAAAATGACAGAACTTCATGTTTTCTGTCAATAGTCAGCCAGTCTGCGAAACTAAGTAGCTAGTTAATTAGACATTACTGTAAAGTTTGCCTCCTGTTTTCATAGCATCGACCAACCGTTCAACCGCCAATTGCACAATAACTTTCATGCCCACACCTCCATGCCGATGGTGATCGATGATTTTCTGCCGGACACTGGGCGCCATGTGGGTGAGCATGTGTTCGACCAAGCCATTGATCGCTTCTTCCTCAGGATAAGATGCATAAAAGTTTCCGATTCCATTCAAGTTGTTGAGCACGCGTTCTAAGTCCTTGGACGGCATGGCGGCATTGACCAAAGTGCTGATACATAAATTTTGCATGATCTGAAACCTCATCAATGAACATAAATCTGTCGCTCTTGGTAATGCATCAAATATTTATAGTTGCTGTGTTGAGCATTAAAACCATCAAGTTTTGCAAAATTCCCAGACCAGCCTCGGCGGAGCCGTGGCCAGTTATGCTGCTGAGTTCGTTGAGCCAAGACGCTGAAAAAATGCGTGGTAATCAGCTTTCGACTGTCACTTTGGGTTTTTTCAGGAAGTTGTCTTGCATTTCTTTAAATTCCAGATAGCGTTTTTGCCATTCCGAAGGCAGCGCAACTTTTACGACCTGGACTGCTGTGACCTTATATTCCGGGCAGTTGGTCGCCCAATCTGAATTGTCCGTGGTAATCACATTGGCGCCGGAAAACGGATGGTGGAAGGTGGTGTAAACCACGCCCGGCTGCATACGCGTAGAGACCTTGGCGTGTAATACCGTTTCGCCGGCGCGACTTTGGATGCCGACCCAATCGCCTTCGACTATGCCGCGCTCTTCTGCATCATGGGGGTGGATTTCCAGGAAATCTTCGGGATGCCAGGCCGTGTTTTTGGTGCGTCTGGTTTGGGCTCCGACATTGTATTGCGAGAGTATCCTGCCGGTCGTTAGAATGAGTGGGAAACGTTTAGTTATCTTCTCATCTGTGGCGATGTATTCGGTTGCCATAAAGCGCCCTTTGCCACGCACAAAGCCGTTGATATGCATGGTGGGGGTGCCTTCCGGTGTCTCATCGTTACAAGGCCACTGAATACTGCCCAACTCCTCCAGTCTTTGATAACTTACCCCTTTGAAAGTGGGGGTCAATGTCGCGATTTCGTCCATAATTTGCGAAGGGTGGTCGTAGTGCATGGGATAGCCCATCGCCTTAGCCAGCATCATGGTGGCTTCCCAATCTCCATAGCCTCCGAGTGGAGGCTTCACTTTCCGCACCCGAGAAATACGCCGCTCAGCATTCGTGAAGGTGCCGTCCTTTTCTAGGAAAGAGGCACCCGGCAAAAGCACATGCGCAAACCGTGCCGTTTCATTAAGGAATAAATCTTGAACCACAATGCATTCCATTGCTCTTAACGCGGCTTCAACATGTTGCGTATTGGGATCGGATTGTGCGATGTCTTCGCCTTGGCAATATAGCCCCTTGAAGGTGCCGTCCAGCGCGGCTTCGAACATATTGGGAATGCGTAGCCCAGGTTCGTTTTGCAGCTTGACGCCCCAGGCAGATTCGAACTTGCCGCGCACTGCGTCGTTTGACACATGTCTGTATCCCGGCAACTCGTGCGGGAATGCCCCCATATCGCAGGAACCCTGCACGTTATTCTGGCCGCGTAAGGGGCTGATGCCGACGCCTGACCGACCAATATTCCCGGTGAGCATGGCCAGGTTGGCTATCGCAATGACCGTGGTTGAACCTTGGCTATGTTCGGTAACGCCTAGGCCGTAATAAATCGCGCCATTCTTGGCTTTAGCATATAAACGTGCAGCGGAACGCACGTCCTGCGCAGGTACTCCGGTGATTTTTTCCATCTCTTCTGGCGAGTTGCGCGGCTCAAGAATGAAGTCTTTCCAGGTCTGAAATTCACGTTGATCGCAGCGTTCGTTTACAAATTCATCATCAACCAAGCCCTCGCTGACAATGGCGTGCGCCAGTGCGCTGACAAGCGCCACATTGGTGCCGGGCCGCAGCTTGAGATGATAGTCAGCCTTTATGTGGGGAGAACTAACCAGATTGATTTCCCGTGGATCAACTACGATCAAACCCGCGCCTTGCCGGAGTCGGCGTTTTAGTTGCGAGCCAAATACCGGATGGCCGTCGGTGGGGTTGACGCCAATAAGCATAACGACATCCGCATCCATCACGGAATCAAAAGTCTGCGTTCCGGCTGACGTACCGAAGGTGGCGCTTAAACCATAGCCGGTAGGGGAATGGCAGACCCGCGCGCAGGTATCGGCGAAGCAGACCGAGCAGAAACGCACGAACAAAGAATGGCAGACCCGCGCGCAGGTATCGACGTTGTTATTGCCGAAGGCGGCTCTGACCAGTTTTTGCACCAGATAATCTTCCTCGTTGGTGCATCTTGAGGATACAAGGCCGCCAATGGCATCTTTACCGTACTTGGCTTGAATGGCCTTAAATTTATTTGCGGCAAAATCGATCGCCTGTTCCCATGTGGTTTCCTGCCACGGATCAGTGATTTTTTCGCGGATCATAGGCTTGGTTAAGCGGTCGGGATGCGTAGTGTACCCCCAAGCGAACCGGCCTTTGACGCAAGCATGGCCATGATTGGCATGACCGTTTTTGTTGGGGAACATATTTACGACCTGACTGCCCTTCATTTCCGCAACCAGCGAACAGCGAACAGCCTACGCCACAGTATGCGCAAGTAGTGACAATATGCTCCACCCCTTGACCATGTTCGGTAATGGATTTTTCCATCAAAGTGGCGGTGGGGCAGGAGGCGACACAGGCACCGCAGGATACGCATTCCGAATCGAAAAAGGTTTCGTTTTGACCCGGCGACACGCGTGAGTCAAAACCGCGGCCATCGATAGTCAGCGCAAAGGTGCCCTGAATTTCCTCACAAACTCGGACACAGCGGTTACAGACGATGCATTTAGAGGGATCGTAGCTGAAGTAGGGGTTGGATTGATCTTTCTCCGCCTGTAAATGGTTTTTACCTTCATAACCATAGCGCACCTCACGAAGGCCTACCTGACCCGTCATGGTTTGTAGTTCGCAATTGCCGTTGGCGGAACAGGTCAGGCAATCCAGCGGATGATCAGAAATATAGAGTTCCATAATGCCGCGCCGGACTTTTGCCAGTTGCGGTGTTTCGGTCGAACACTTTCATGCCGGGCTCTACCGGGGTGGTGCAGGAGGCCGGGTATCCGCGTCTGCCCTCGATTTCCACAATACATAAGCGGCATGAACCAAAGGGTTCCAAAGATTCTGTGGCGCATAATTTTGGGATTTTAATACCGGCAACAGCCGCAGCACGTAATAATGAGGTGCCTTGCGGCACGGAAACCTTGATTCGATCAATTTCCAGTTCTACTTGGGTTTCCGAAACTCTTTCGGGTGTACCAAAATCAGTACCACATCCACAATTGCCACAGTTGTGCGCCATTGAATTCTCTCCAAACTTTTAATCTAGGATTTGCTGTTTATAAACTGCGTCTGCTTGCCGCACAGGAGGAGCAGGTGTCTCGATTCTAATATTTGCGACCAGTAAGCGCATGACACCTAATAAATTGCTTCCAGAATGGGCTTAAGCAATGATTGGGATATAATAACACAATATATTTGTTCATATATATCGAAAAACATAAAGCATTCTATTGTGTGTTGACAATTTTTCTCTGTTTCTTTGATGTTGAATGTATGTTAATCAATGGCATAGGCGTTAAACGCATGTCGCATGAGTGCGTTGTATTATTTTGTGCTCAACAATATGGCAACCTTTCAATTTATGGCGTATTGGTCTGTAATATACGAACTCTAATGACAACTGTTCCAACTTACTCAAAATTAATCGAAATGACTGACAATTTGTATCAAACAATAACGACTAGTTGTAGTGACCACGATGCCACTGCTTTGTCTGTAGAAGATGCCAGACAAAGCATTCTTAATGCCATTAAGCCTTTGGGTAAATCTGAAGCCGAGATTCTGCCGTTACGGCTAGCGCTTAATCGGGTTTTAGCCGATGACATCATCTCTACTATGGATGTTCCTCCGCACAACAATTCGGCTATGGATGGCTATGCCGTAAATTCTAGTGATTTGCCGAACGATAATAGCTTTCGCATCTTGCGTGTCATAGGATCTAGTTTTGCTGGACATCCATTTTCAGGCGAATGCAGGAGTGGTGAATGTATTAAGATCATGACGGGCGCTGTCATACCTGATGGGCTTGATACCATTATTCCCTTTGAGCTTATTGAGTCGTTGGACACGGAGTCCATTCGTATCAATTCGCGCACACGGCAAGGAGAAAATGTTCGCATTGCCGGTGAAGATATTTGTACTGGGCAGATGCTACTGCGGCGCGGCGCACGGCTGAAAGCTGCTGATTTGGGACTGCTTGCCTCCATAGGCATTGCTCAGGTTTCTGTGATTCGCGCTTTACGCGTGGCGATATTATCAACTGGCGATGAACTTCGAAGTTTTGGCGACAGCTTGTTACCGGGACAAATTTATGACAGCAATCGCCACACTTTATGCGCTTTGCTGGATAACTTAGATTGCCAAGTGACTGATTTAGGGATTGTGAATGATGATCCTTTTGCGTTAAGGAATGTATTGTCAATTGCTTCCGGCTATGACGTCATTATCTCAAGCGGCGGAGTTTCAGTTGGCGAAGCGGATTGTGTTCGCCAAGTTCTGAGCAGCTTAGGTAATATCGATTTCTGGAAAGTTGCAATGAAACCAGGAAGGCCATTGACGTTCGGTCATCTGGGTGCAGCCCTATTTTTCGGTTTACCGGGTAACCCGGTCAGTGTCATGGTCAATTTTTGCCAGTTTGTTCATCCTGCCCTGAAGCGCCTGGTCGGCGAGTTTGCCCCAACGCCACTAACCTTGACAGCAATTTCAAGCTCTATTTTGCAGAAACGCGCCGGTCGTACCGAATTTCAGCGAGGAGTGATGAGCAGCAACCCTGATGGCACGCTGGCGGTGAATAAAACCGGAAACCAAAGCTCCGGCGTTTTGACGTCCATGTCGGATGCGAATTGCTTCATAGTGCTGCCTGCCGAGCAAACCCGCGTTGAACCTGGTGAAAGCGTCTTGATTCAACCTTTTAGTAACTGGTTATAAGGCTAGAGAAGTGTTTATCCGGCAGATTCATTATCTATTAGCGCTTGCAAAAACCAAGCATTTTAGAAAGGCAGCGGAAATCAGTCATGTCTCTCAGCCGGCCTTATCGACTGCGATACAACATTTTGAAGAAGAGCTGGGCATCACTATCATCAAACGTGGGCAACGTTTTCAGGGTTTTACTGAGGAAGGTGAGCGCGTTTTACAGTGGGCGCAAATTTTAGCGGCCAACTGGGAAGGTATGCGCCAAGCGGCGGTGCAATATAGTCAACATTTGTCTGGGATTTTGCAGATAGGTGCTATTCCTACCACGCTCGCTGTGTCTCCGCTACTGACGGTGCCTTATCAGCATGAATATCCAGGTATCGCCATAAAATTAGTTTCTCTTTCTGCGGAAGAATTGATTAGGCAGTTGGATAATTATGAGCTGGATTTAGGCTTAACTTATCTGGATGATCCAACGCTCAAGGGTTTCAAAACCTTGCCTTTATACCGGGAGCGCCATGTGTTATTGGCGCGAAATCCTGATCCGAAATTGCTTAAAAGCAGCCTTAGCTGGTCTGAAGTCGCTGGTTTACCCTTGTGCTTGTTAACGCAAAACATGCAGAATCGCCGCCTAATAGATGCCGCTTTTCGAGAGGCTAAAATAACTCCGCACGTGATGTTGGAAACCGATTCGATATTTGCCTTGTATGCTCATGTGCGGAGTGCCGGTTTGTATAGCGTCGTCCCGCACAGTTTGTTAAATCAATTTGAATCTTACCAGGATGTGACCGCTATTCCGTTGCTGCCGGAATTAACCCGTGATGTGGGTATCATTATGCGTCGGCAGGGCCTGCTGACGCCTATTCAAGAGGCGGCCTGGCTCACTGCGCAAGGGCTGGATTTGCAACAGCATTTCGATTCGTTGATAACTGATAGTTATCAACCGATACGACAAAACAATTAGACACCGATCTAAATCGCACGAATAATGTAAATTCCTGGCAAGGATATATTTATATAAACATATCGTATTTACAGATATGTGAAATCATCTAACCAACATCAAGGTTTACATAACATGGCAAAAATTGTTTTAGTACTGTATGACGATCCAGTCGATGGCTATCCTACTTCTTATGCGCGTGATGACCTGCCGCAACCGGCAATTTATCCTGATGGACAAACCCTGCCTACCCCTAAGGCCATAGACTTTAAGCCGGGTGTGTTACTGGGCAGTGTTTCAGGTGAATTGGGTTTACGCAAATATCTGGAATCAAATGGTCATGAATTGATTGTGACGTCCAGTAAAGATGGCGAAGACAGTGTCTTAGATCGCGAATTGCATGATGCGGAAATTGTGATTTCACAACCCTTCTGGCCAGCCTATATGACGGCAGAACGTATCGCCAAAGCCAAAAAACTGAAACTGATTGTCACTGCGGGTATCGGTTCTGACCATACCGATTTGCAAGCAGCCATTGAAAATAATATCACTGTAGCTGAAGTAACCTATTGCAACAGCAATGCTGTAGCAGAGCATGTGGTGATGTCTATCTTGGCGTTGGTGCGCAACTTTATCCCATCTCATAACTGGGTACTGAAAGGCGGCTGGAACATCGCCGACTGCGTATCACGTTCTTATGACCTGGAAGCGATGAATGTGGGTACTGTGGCGGCGGGCCGGATTGGTTTGCGTGTTCTGCGTTTACTGAAACCGTTTGGCGTTAAGTTACATTACCTGGATCGTCATCGTTTACCCGCAGAGGTCGAACAAGAACTGGATCTTACCTATCACAGCACCCTGGAAAGCTTGGCAAAGGTATCGGATGTGGTGACTTTGAATTGCCCATTGCATCCTGAAACGGAGCATATGATCAATGCCGAAACGTTGAAGTTTTTTAAACGCGGCGCTTACCTGGTGAATACAGCACGGGGCAAGCTGGCTGACCGTGATGCGATCGCGGCAGCATTGGAAAGCGGCCAATTGGCGGGCTATGCCGGCGACGTTTGGTTCCCGCAGCCGCCAGCGGCAGATCACCCTTGGCGTACTGCTCCAAACCACGCTATGACGCCGCATATTTCCGGAACCAGTTTGTCAGCTCAAGCGCGTTATGCGGCCGGAACCCGCGAAATCCTGGAATGCTATTTTGAAAACCGTCCTATCCGCAATGAATATCTAGTGGTGCAAGACGGTCAATTAGCCGGTGTGGGTGCACATTCCTATAGTAAAGGCAATGCAACTGGTGGTTCGGAAGAAGCGGCTAAATTCAAAAACGCCTAATTCATGATTTGAATCATGTGCAGGGGTATCGCTTTAAAGTCATATCCCTGCAAACTAGTTGCTTAAACGACACGATGTCATTACAACCAAAATCCACTAAAACCAGCAGCAAGTTGCCGCCAAGACCCGCGATAGCCCAAATCATTGTCGCGGCATTGGCTGCCAGTTTAGCCATTGCAACGATTGCCTGCCTTAGCCAGTTATCAAGCCAACCTCTGATATTGGGTTCATTTGGTGCATCGTGAGTTTTACTCTTTGGCTTTCCAGATGCTGTTTTTTCTCGACGGCGCAATGTCATCGGCGGTCATGCACTTTCTTCATTAATTGGCTTAGGATTTCTTAAGTTTCTAGGTCCGGAATGGTGGTATATGGCATTGGCAGTCGGAACTGCACTCGGTGTGATGCTATTTAGTCGTACTGTACACCCACCCGCTGGTTCAAATCCGGTGATCATTTTTTTAACACAACCAGACTGGCAATTTGGCAACTATCGAAGCGCGATCTACTATCAAACCCAGCAAGAGCGTGAATTAGCCGAAAAGATACGCGTTATCTACCAAGCAAATTTAAAAGCGGGAGGAATCGTTACACCTATCACCACCGAAATAGCCGAGCTAAAAAATTATGCGTCCGCCGAAGAGTATCATCAAGATTACTTAGAGAAAAATCCCTTGGGTTATTGCGGACTGGGTGGAACAGGAGTGGCTTATCTTGATCCCAACATGCCAACTAACAGCACAAGCACACATGCAACCCTACTGACTTCAAAAAAGGCAAGCTCAGATGAAAATTGGCAACAAATTAAACTCAATAATGAAGAACAGTTGATTTCTTTTGAAGCCGACGACTGTAGTTATTGCAAACAATTTCATAAAGAAGTTTTAGCTACTTGGAATCATCCAGTCCCCATAGTGACAACAAATTCCACAATGCCTCCAGCTGGATGGTTTATGAAACAGGAATTGTTTTTCGCGCGGAATAGGGATGGGCTGAGTGCTGGCGTTGCGAAATAGCGATTCATGACATACGTCTCTCATGATAATCCCTAGTTATAAAGCCTATGTTTAAGCTCAGGCTATGTAGCTGAAAGTTGTCAATGTAATGGACTTAACTAAAACGAAATTCGCCAAAACTCGATTTGGATTGTATATTGTTCCCTTATAGATCATGAGTAAATTCTTGGCGGCCAAGCTCCTAACCACAGTTGCAGCCAAATGACTTGATTTTTAGGTAGCATAAGTCTCCCTATTGCGATTTTAAAACAAGAGCTGATAGCTTGCTGTCAGTTATACCCGTGGATTACTCAACTACTCAGGAGTTGTAATGGCATTGTTTTTCGCCTATCTCGCAGTGACCACCGCGCTGATTTCTGCACTGGCGGCTTTAGTCGGTAATCGGCGTTTAGAGATGCAACAGCTTGCGCATTTATTGTTGCAGCGTTGGCCGCAAACGCTAAGCAGACTGGATGAGGTCTTCTCCGAAAAACAGTATGCCGATAAGCATCGAAATAGCCTGTTTCTATTGCTAGGATTGTCCGGTACATTTGCATTGCTGGCTGGGGTTTGGATAACCGTCAGCGCCGCCGCTATCACCGACACCTTGCCGTTAGGCTTGCCCTGGCTGCATTGGCACGTCCGCCTCGACCCGTTATCAGGCTTTTTCTTCTGCGTACTCGGCCTACCGTTGATCGCCGTCAGCCTTTACGGTCCGGGTTATATCAGGGAGTTCGAACACGGTAAGCATTCAATGGCGGCGCTGGGTTTGTTTACTGGGCTGTTTGTCGCCGGCATGGAATTGGTGTTGCTGGCCGACGATGCCTTTTTCTTCATGATCGCCTGGGAGTTAATGTCGGTCGCCAGTTATTTTCTTGTAGTTTACCAACATGAACATGCGGCCAACCGCAAGGCCGGCTTTCTGTATCTGCTGATGGCGGTGATCGGCGCTATCTCCATTATTCTGGCTTTTGGCGTGATCGCCGGCATAGGCGGCGGCCTGACTTTCGACGCCATGCGCGACACAGTGTTAAGTCCGGCTTGGGCCAGTATTGCTTTTGTGCTGGCCTTAATTGGCTTCGGCATGAAAGCCGGTTTAGTTCCGTTACATGCCTGGCTGCCGGAAGCGCACCCGGTAGCGCCTTCGCACATATCGGCATTGATGAGCGGCGTGATGTTAAAAATTGCCATCTACGGCTTCATCCGCTTTAGCTTCGATCTGCTGGATCAAATCCATTGGCAATGGGGGGTAGTAGTATTACTTATCGGTTCGGCGACCGCCTTGCTCGGCATACTCTATGCGTTGCAACAGCCCAATCTAAAGCGATTGCTGGCTTATTCTTCGGTGGAAAATGTCGGCATTATTTTCATGGCTTTAGGCTTAGCACTGATTTTTTTAAGCACCGGTCAAAAAGAACTCGGTTCTCTGGGTTTAATTGCGGCGCTTCTGCATTGTCTTAACCATGCTTTATTCAAAAGTCTTTTGTTCCTTGGAGCTGGGGCTATCTTGCATCAGACTCACGAACATAGTCTGGAAAATATGGGGGGGCTCATTCACCGCATGCCGAAATTATCCGCCATCTTTTTAGTGGGTTCGTTAAGCATAGCGGCGTTGCCGCCACTCAATGGTTTCGTTTCCGAATGGCTGATTTTCCAAACCGCCTTGCAAGCCGGCGGCTTGGAAAGCGGCGTTTTGCGCAGCTTGATACCTACGGCCAGCGCCATGCTGGCCTTGACGTCGGCGCTGGCGGCCACTTGTTTCGTCAAACTCTATGGGGTAGCTTTTCTGGGGCTACCGCGCAGCCAACATGTCGCGCATGCCAGAGAAGTCCATCATCAGGGCATGTTGTTTGGACCGGCGCTATTAGCCGGCTGCTGCATCCTGTTTGGGGTATTTCCGGCCCCTTTGATTAATGCTATGGCTGGCTTGACGCAACAATTGACTGGTTTTGCGTTACCGAATATTTCCGCCTTGGGTTGGCTGTGGCTGACCCCGATTTCAGCGGATACCGCCGCCTATGCGCCGCCGCTGGTACTGTTTGGCGCAATTGCAGTAGGCGGGCTCTGCTACTATTTGTTGTATCGTCGCGCCGGCATGGAGCCGCGCGAAGCTGAACCCTGGGATTGTGGTTTCGGCGGCTTGAACGCCCGCATGCAATATACATCCGGATCGTTCAGCATGCCGATTCGGCGGATCTTTAGCCCGATTTTCAATAGCCGTGAAACCCTTGAAGAACATAAATCCGGGCCGGCGCAAACCCGCGTCACCGCCTTGCGTTATCAATTTCATGTCCCGGATATGGCTTTATTATTGCTGTACGAACCTGCCGGATACAGCGTGTTGCGTTTTGCACGCTGGGCAGGTGGCATACAGACCGGGAATATCCGTACCTATCTGGCTTATTCTTTCTTTACCTTAATCTTCTTATTGTGGGTGATCAGTTAATGGCCTGGCTGCTGGCAATCCTGGAAACTTTATTATTCATCGCTGCTGCGCCGCTATTGGCCGGGTGGATTAAGCTGGTTAAATGCCGGCTGCAAAACCGCAAAGCGCCTTCTGTGTTACAACCCTATTGGGATTTACGCAAGTTGTATGTGAAGCAGCCTATTATCCCGCATTCAGCCTCGTGGATTTTCCGCTACGCGCCTTATATTGTGTTTTCCGCCACAGTGCTGGCGGCGGCCTTTGTACCCTTGGTGGCGGTGAATCTGCCGACATCGCGGATTGCCGATGTTATTGTGCTGGTAGGTTTCTTTGCGCTGGCTCGCACCTTTCTGGTCTTGGCCGGCATGGACATAGGCACGGCTTTTGGCGGCATGGGGTCCTCGCGGGAAATGACTATCTCGTCATTGGCGGAGCCGGCCATGCTGATGGCGGTTTTTACGCTGGCTATGAGTGCACATACTACCGATCTTTCGCAAGCAATTAATTATGTGTTGAATACCGGTCTGGTCTTGCGTCCGTCCTTCGTGTTTGCTCTGGGTGGGCTAATGCTGGTGACGGTGGCGGAAACCGGCAGGATACCGGTCGATAATCCGGCTACGCATCTGGAATTGACTATGATCCACGAAGCTATGATCCTGGAATACAGTGGCCGTTGGCTGGCGCTGATCGAGTGGGCCAGCCAGATTAAGCTGATGTTGTACGGGGTGTTGATTGCTAATATATTCTTCCCGTGGGGCATTGCGCAAGAATTGTCCTTAACCGCCTTGGGTTTGGGGGTCGCGATGATAGCCTTGAAATTGGCGGTACTTGGCATGATACTGGTGTTATCCGAAGTTTTGTTCGCTAAGATGCGGATTTTCCGGGTCCAGGATTATTTAAGTTTTGCCTATCTCCTCAGCGTATTGGGCATGCTGAGCCATATTATTCTGGAGGCCGCGCGTGTCCATCACTGATCTGAATCTCTATCAACAAGCCATCCTGCTATTGGCCGGCTTAATCGCTTTAACTTCATTTTTGATGCTGGGACAATCGCGACTTGACCGATTAGTGCGGGTTTTTGCCCTACAAGGCTGTCTGCTGGCGGCAGCTACCGCGATTGCCGCCGGCGTGTTGGATTATTCGCATCTGTATATTTCCGCAGCACTGACTTTGCTATTGAAAGGTATCATTATTCCCATGCTGCTGCATCGAATGATACATAAATTAGGCTTGCATCGAGTGATGGACACCATTGATCACCCGGCGCGAGTAATGATGGGCGGCGCTACACTGGTGGTGTTTAGTTATTATGTTAGTTTACCAGTTGTGGCGCATTCGCCGCTGGTCACGCTGAACGCTATCGCCGTCAGTCTGGCCGTGGTGTTGCTGGGCATGTTGCTGATGATTACGCGCCGGCAGGCTGTGGCGCATGTGGTGGGTTTCATGTCGATTGAGAATGGTCTGTTTTTCGCGGCCGTGGTGTCAACTTACGGTATGCCGATGGTGGTTGAACTAGGTATCGCCTTCGACGTTCTGGTGGCCGCTGTTGTTTTTGGGGTGTTTTTCTTCCAGATCAGCGCCAGCATCGATACTTTGAATGTCGATCAGATGAGTAAACTCAATGAGGTAGAAAAATGATTGCGGTTTTGTTTATACTGCTGATTCCATTAACTGGCATGACCGTATTGGCTTGGTATGGAGACAGTCCAAAAGCCGGAGCCATCAATATCCGCTGTAATGCTTTTGCGCTGGCGGCTGCAGTTTGGTTGGCAGTGGATATTCTGTGGAACGGCCCGCAATTGTTTGCTGGGAAAATGATTTATATTGATTCGTTTAATGTCTATTTGGTGGCGCTAACTGCCTTCGTTGGGCTGACGACTTCGATTTTCTCCGGACCTTATATGCAGCACGAAAAGGAAATCGGCAGGCTGACAGGCAAGCGTTTAAAGCTGTATTACTCTATGTATCAAGGCTTTATGCTTGCCATGTATTTAGTATTGACCACGAATAATATGGGTGTGATGTGGGTGGCTATGGAAGGGGCTACGCTGGCTACTGTGCTGTTGGTTAGTTTATATCGCACACCGGAATCAGTGGAAGCGGCCTGGAAATATTTCATTCTCTGCGGCGTCGGTATTGCTCAGGCTTTATTTGGCACCGTGCTGCTGTATTTCGCTGCCGAACAAAAACTTGGAGTCGGTGGAGATGCGTTGCTGTGGACCGTGCTGCACGATAACGCCAGTGGCCTGGATCCGGCTATTCTCAGTTTGGCCTTTGTCTTTCTACTAGTGGGTTACGGTACCAAAATCGGTCTAGTTCCGTTACACAACTGGTTGCCGGATGCGCATTCGGAAGGTCCTACGCCTATGTCGGCGATACTCTCCGGTTTATTGCTCAACGATGCCTTATATGCCGTCGTGCGCTGCAAAATGTTGGTAGATGGTTCCCTGGGTACCCACTTAGCCGGGTTCTTAATGATGGGTTTCGGTCTTTTGTCCTTTTTGGTGGCGGCCTTGCTGCTGCATCGGCAAACCGACATTAAGCGTCTTTTCAGTTATTCGTCCATTGAGCACATGGGGCTGATGACCTTCGCCTTTGGTGTGGGCAGTCCTTGGGCAACTTTCGCCGCCTTATTTCATATGACGACGCATTCTTTAACTAAATCGGCGATTTTCGTTACCGTTGGTCATGCTGCGCAATTGGCCGGTACCCAGCGCATGGAGAAAATTCGTGGGCTGATCTTTACACAGCCCAAGATCGGCTGGGGGCTGATGATAGGCACGGTGGCGATAGCAGGGTTTCCACCCTTCGGCGTTTTCGCCAGCGAATTTTTGGTGCTGGTTGCCACCATGCACGACTATCCTTGGCTCACCCCGTTGTTGTTGATAGGCATCGGCTTGGCTTTTGCCGGTTTGTTTCGGCATATGCAGAGTATGGTTTATGGCGAAGCGCCCGAGGGTCAAAAAGCTATCCAAGCTAATCTCTGGCCGGTATTCCTGCATCTGGCGCTAGTCCTTTGGCTCGGATTGTCTATCCCCGGTTTTCTCGGTAATTGGTTTAATCAGGCCACGCAATTGATTTCCGGAGGCCTGCCGCAATGAGTAAACAGGATGTCAATAGCATCAGCATGCTTTGCCAAAAACTTGAAACCCACGGGGTAAGAACCGAATTACTTGATCCCAGTCCTTTGCCGCCTGCGCATGTACTGGAAATCGACGCGGCGGGTTGGGGTAGGGCGGCTGAGATCGCCCATGCCGAAAAATGGCGTTGGGCTGGTGTTTGGGCGGAGGATTTACTTAGCGAGATTTGTGTTTATGCCTGTCTGGAACAGCATGGCGTCTATCTGATTTTTCGCGCTCTACTGACAGCCGAGTATCCGCACCTGCCGTCCCAAGCGCCGTATTTTTGGGTGGCGGCTAGACCGGAAAGGCATCTGCAAGACATGTTCGGTATCCGTTTTGATGATCATCCAGATTCGCGGCGCTGGACCCGGCATCAGGCTTGGGATGAAAGCCAATATCCCTTGCGTCGGGATTTTCCTGTTGCCGGACTGACGACTCAGCAAACCCCGCCGGATAATGGTTACCCTTTCCTGAAGGCGCAGGGGGCCAGCGTTTATGAAATTCCGGTAGGTCCGGTGCATGCCGGCATCATAGAGCCAGGGCATTTCCGCTTTTTGGCTATTGGTGAAACAGTGTTGCATCTGGAAGAGCGGTTAGGCTATGTCCACAAGGGTGTCGAAAAAATTGCCGAAGGCCGCGATCCGCAAGGCTTGGCGCGGCTGGCCGGCCGGGTGTCCGGTGATACTACCGTCAGCCATACCTGGGTCGCCTGCCTGGCGATGGAGCGGGCCGCCGGTCTGGAAGCGCCCCCGCGTGCGGCCTTTCTGCGCGGCATACTGGCGGAGCGCGAGCGGGTTATCAACCATCTCTGGGATATAGGCGCACTGTGTAATGATGTCGGTTTCGGCTTTGGCTTTTATCAGTTTGGCCGATTGCGGGAATTATGGTTGCGGGAAAATCAAACTCTGTTTGGTCATCGGCTATTGATGGATCGAATTGTCCCGGGTGGCGTCATTATTAATGTAGATGCAGCAGCGGTGCAGCATATAAAGCTCAGCATTGCGGCTTTGCGTAAAGAGTTGGACGAACTGATGCCTATCCTGGATAACAATTCCTCGTTGGAAGATCGTTTTCTGGCCGCCGGGCATTTATCGACCGAACTGGCGGCGGCGCTTGGCGCCTTAGGCTTTGTCGGTCGCGCCAGCGGCCAGAGTTTTGATGTGCGGCAAGACGCACCCTATCCGCCTTATCAGTCCTTGCAGATGAAAGTCGCGCACGAAGAGCAGGGCGATGTGTCTTCCAGGCTTTGGGTGCGTTATAAAGAGTTACGTACCAGTTTGCGTTTGCTGGAGGAGATGTTGGATGGTTTGCCGAACGGAGAGCTTTTGACAACTTGGCGCGTTCCGCCACAGGATGCGGTCGGCTTTGCGGCGGTGGAAAGCTGGCGCGGTGAAATTCTGTGTTTTGTGCGTTTCGCCGCTGACAATAGCATCAGCCGTTACTGGCCACGCGATGCTAGCGTCATTAACTGGCCAGCGCTGGAAAAGCTGGTATTAGGCAATATCGTTCCCGACTTTCCGGTTTGTAACAAATCGGTTAACTGCTCCTATTCCGGTCACGATCTCTAAAGAGGTATTCATGCTGCAACTGTATGGCAAGATATTTAAAACCGGTGTACTGACTGAAAAAGCGCCGAAAAAACCCCGCGAAGTCGATGAGACTCTTGAAGCTATGGGGCGTTCGCTGAAAGCGGTGGTCGATAAGCGTTTTCAGGGGAGTTTGGCGATACGCCAGGTAGACGCCGGTTCTTGTAATGGCTGCGAACTGGAAATTCATGCGTTGAACAATGTGTTTTACGATGTTGAGCGTTTCGGCGTGCATTTCGTCGCTTCACCGCGGCACGCCGATATACTGCTGGTCACAGGTCCCGTATCCCGGCATATGGAAGCGGCTTTAAGACGAACTTATGAAGCGACAGCCGATCCAAAATGGGTGGTGGCGGTTGGAGATTGCGGGGTGTGCGGCGGTGAATTTGGCGTATCTTATGCCAGTTGCGGTGCAGTGAGTAATGTCATACCGGTGGATTTGACTATTCCGGGTTGTCCACCAACGCCACTTATGCTATTACAGGGCTTGTTGACTTTGTGTGGCCGATTCTAAACCGATCATTTAGGACGGTGATGATTTCTAAAACCTATGCATTCTCGCCTCACAGGTTATAATGCCCGGTTTTTTCAATTATCAGGTTGTTAATTGTGGACGTTAAACAATACATGCAGCAATTAGGGCGGCAAGCCAGACAAGCTGGCCGAGAAATCAGTAAAGCTGATTGCGGTCGAAAAAATCTGGCTCTGTTGCAAATTGCCGAGGCAATTGGCAAAAATAGTGCCGAATTGGTTACGGAAAACCGCAAAGATTTGCAGGCTGGGAGGGAGAGCGGCTTGGATGCTGCAGCCTTGGATCGCTTGGAATTGACGCCCAGCCGCATTGTGGCAATGATAGAAGGCTTGAAACAAGTTGCGGCCCTGCCCGATCCGGTTGGGGAAATCAGTGATTTAAGTTATAGACCAAGCGGCATTCAGGTCGGCAGAATGCGGGTGCCTTTGGGCGTAATTGGCATTATTTACGAGTCTCGTCCCAATGTGACTGTCGATGCCGCCGCCTTGTGTTTAAAAGCCGGCAATGCCTGTATTTTGCGCGGCGGTTCCGAGTCTATTCATTCCAATCGGGCCATTGCCGCTTGTATTGCGCAGGGTCTGTTAGCAGCTGGTTTACCGGAACAAGCCGTTCAGGTAGTCGAAACCACAGATAGAGCAGTGGTCGGCGAGTTGATTACCCTGAAAGACTATGTTGACGTCATCGTGCCGCGCGGCGGCAAAAGCTTGATAGAACGTATCAGTAGTGAGGCCAGTATTCCGGTGATCAAACATCTGGATGGTATCTGTCATGTCTATATTGACGGCAAGGCTAATTTGGATAAGGCTGTAGCGATTGCGCTGAATGCCAAAACCCATCGCTATGGGGTTTGTAACGCCATGGAAACCTTGCTGGTGGCGGAAAATATCGCACCGCTAGTGCTGCCTATTTTGGGCGCAAAGTATGCTGAAAAAAATGTGGAACTACGCGGTTGCTTAAAAACCTGTACCTTGATCAACAATTGTAGTCGCGCCAGCGAAGAGGATTGGCGTACCGAATATCTGGCGCCGATATTGTCTATTAAAATCGTTTCTGGTATTGACGAGGCCATCGAACATATCAATTTATATAGTTCCGCGCATACCGAAGCCATCGTCACTGAAGATTACTCCTTGGCGCGGCGTTTTCTGCGCGAAGTAGATTCCAGTTCAGTGATGGTGAATGCCTCAACGCGCTTTGCCGATGGATTTGAATACGGTTTGGGCGCGGAGATTGGTATCAGTACCGATAAATTGCATGCTCGGGGGCCGGTTGGTCTGCATGGTTTGACCTCGCTTAAATTTGTAGTGCTGGGCGACGGGCAGATCAGACAATAATGATCGGTATTTACGGCGGGACATTTAATCCTGTCCATTATGGGCATTTGCGTACCGCACTGGAAGTTAAGGAGCTGTTTAAGCTCGATCAGTTACGTTTGATTCCTTGCCGTTTACCGGCGCATAAGCAAGAGCCGGATGTTTCCGGTGAAATGCGTTATAAAATGTTGACTTTGGCTGTCGCTAATGCCCAGGGATTTCAAGTCGATAGACGCGAATTAGATAGAGACGGGCCGTCTTATATGGTCGATACTTTGCAGTCCTTACGCGAGGAACTGGGTGAACAAAGTCTACTGCTGTTTGTTGGTGCTGATGCATTTGCCGGATTGGAAAGCTGGCGGCAGTGGCGGCGACTGTTTGATTACGCCCATTTGGTGGTGATGACCCGGCCTGGATTTCATCGCCGACAGCTACCGTGGTTTCTGGAGCAGCGCTTGCTTGTTCATCGGGAGCAGTTAGCTGCTAGCCCGTCCGGCGGGCTGTATTTTCAGGAAGTGACGCTGCTGGATATTTCCGCTACGTATATCCGGCAATTGCTTGCCTTCGGTGGCAATCCACAATTTTTATTGCCGGACAACGTGCTGGCTTTTATCCAACAACATCAGCTTTATCAAGCCGCTTAATCACGACAGGACATTGAATGCAAAGTACCGAATTAGTCAAATTAGTTGAATCCGAACTTGATCAGCGCAAAGGTTTGCGCATAACTATACTGGATGTGCGGGATAAAACCACGATTACCGATTTTATGGTCGTCGTCTCCGCAACTTCGCCTAGGCATGCTAAATCCTTGTGCGATTATGTGTCGGTTAAAGTAAAGGAAAACGGTGTACAGCCCATAGGTATGGAAGGTCAAGACGGATCGGATTGGGTCTTGCTGGATTTGGGTGATGTCGTGGTGCATGTAATGGCTGGGCAGGCGCGCGAATTGTATCAATTAGAAAAGTTGTGGTCAGTTTCAGCCGCATAGCTATATTGAGGCGCTAAGCGCCAAAATTTTCCTGATTCGCTCAAGTAATCGAGTTTGCCGCCGATGATATGCAGTAGGCGAGGTAGAATTATGAAGCATAGTGTACTGTGGGTTTTTGTCAGCTTGATGCTGACCGGATTGGGCGGCTGTGCAAGTTCTGGCGGAAATACTGATAATACTGCAAAAGCAAAAAGTTTGCGGGCGAGCGGTTATAGCCGTCTCGAAGCCGATACGCAGACGCCGTTCGATCAGATGTGGTTAAAGGCGCAACAGGCTGCCAAGCTTTCCGCTTATCGGAGTTTGGCCGAGAGTCTTTATTTGGAGGCGCTGGAGGGTGATAAGACTGTGGGTTCGCAGGTGATGAGCGATGAGGCTTATCGCGTTTATGTGGATACTTTTTTACGTGAAGCCCGCGCCGTTGACTCTCGCAACCTTAAAGACGCACTAAAGACCACGCTGGAATTAAAGCTTACGCCGCGATTTTATCGCTGTATGTCTGGAAATAAGGAAATTGTTAGGCTTTGTTTGCAGGCAGATAATAAGTCGGCAATGACACGCTTAGGCCTAAACCCGGCAAAGACCATAGTGGCCAATTTAGCCTGCGGAGCGCGTGATTGCAGCGATCAGTTGTCTGTGCAAGGTTTCGCAACTCAGCGTAATCCGGTGGATGAAGTGTTGTTAAATGCCGGTTTGTATGATGCGGAATGGTCCGTGTCTACCAGCGCCGGAATATTTTCTCGGGTGTTTCTCTTCAGAAATCTATTATATTGATGGGGTGCTGAATTTGGTTATGCATGTTTGTTCCCGCCTGATCGCATTAATGTTCATCACTATGCTGTTGTCAGGATGTAGCAATACGAAGCCGCCACTCAATGCCTCTGAAATTAGCGCCCGCCAGATCAGTACGGAAGGCAGCGCCTTGCTAGGATCTGGTAATAAGGAGCAGGCGCGTCAAGAGGCGATAGACAATGCTGTTGAGCAGGCTTCCGAGCAATTACGCGCCAAAAATCCCGGCGCTTCGTTGGTCAGTGAGATTAAAGTTGTCGACGAGTGGCAGGATGATGCGGTTTATCATGTGCAGATTCTGGCCGTGTTGTCTGACAAGCAGCTTTGCGAATCCAACTACCGTAAGAAAATCGTGGCGACTGGGTTTCCTATAATGACCGCCGATCAACTCAGCAGTAGCGAAAGTCAGGATTTATATAGCGGCATTCCCAGAGAGATTAATAATAGATTAATGGAAAGTGGCGACTTTATTGGCCGTAATCTGACTAATACCGTACTGTATAGCAGGCCGGATATGGCCCCCGAGCTTTTACCTATTCCGGGATATTCCGGTTCACCCATAGTGGCTATCGCCCGCAAACAGGATGTCCAGTTTGTGCTGTCAGGCGTTATAAGGGATTTTAAAATCGAATCCAGCGAATATCTCCGTGGTTCCGGAGTTTTGTCCGAGATCAAAGCCTTGTTTCGGGATATGGTGGGGCGGCGGAGCATAGGAATTGACGTTTATGTCTACGACGGATTTACCGGTACCTTATTGTTTCAACATCGTTATACCGACTCGATTGTTGGTGATGTTTCTTTGCCGGCTGGTTATACAGTCGGTAGTGAGCGCTTTAATTCAAGTCCGGCTGGGCATAAAATCGATGGCATTATCCATCAGGCCAGTGATGATATTCATCGTATATTCGCTTGTTATCCCTTTGCTACTCGCGTGACGAGAGTGGTCGGCAATCGGATTGTCATTGGTGCCGGCGCGCAAGATAAAGTTAAGCCTGGAGACCGCTTTAAGCTATATTCGGGGGATGGCGCGGAGGAATCGATAGCCGAAAGCCAAGGAGTGTTGACTATTAGCGATGTCAGCAGCAATACTGCCCAAGGCAGCCTAAACGCAGAGGGTCAAATCTTAAGCATACATCCTGGTGATTGGGTAAAAAGTTTAGCTGGTCCATAGATTAGATCTCTTGGTAAGCAGCAATTTTGCGTACAGAATGAGCTCAGGCCGGCAGTGAATCGATTCGATGAGTTTTGATAGTCATGTATAATGAATTGGGTAAGTGAGGGGTTGGATGAGCTCCCAAACCCTTTTAAGTAATTGAACAGGGTGAAGGTTTGGGTGTTTCGAAACTCGGGATTTTCAGGATCACTGGAAATGTTTTTTGAGATAAATTTATGAATATTAAACCTTATATGTCTTTTATACAGTTAGTGATTTTAAGTTTGTGTGTTGGTGTTTTTTCATCAGCGCCCGCCATGGCTGCAGATTTGGCCGAGCCGCAAGCCATTATTGAAGATGCATCCAATAAATTAAAAGATCGCCTACAAGACCCAAGCTTTGTGCATGATTTTAATAAAATCACCGGTTTCGTCAACGAAGTGATTTATCCGCATGTAGATTTCGACTTAATTTCCTCGCTGGTGCTGGGCAAGTTGTGGAAAGAAGCTACGCCGGCGGAGAGAGATAGTTTTAAAAAAGAGTTTCAAACCTTGTTGATTAGAACCTATTCGCGGGCGTTATTTGAATTGAAAGACTGGTCGGTCAGGTTTTTGCCGATTAATCCCGAAGAAGATCCTAAGAAAGCAGTGGTTAAAACCGAAATTTTGCAGCCTGGGCTGCAGCCCTTGGCTATTAATTATCGGATGCTGAATACCAATAGCGGCTGGCGGGTATATGATTTCATCATTGAGGGGGTCAGTTTGGTGACTAATTATCGGACCGGCTTTAAAAACGATGTTGAGCGTTCAGGTTCATTGCAAGAAGTAATTAATCAATTAGCCAAAAAGAATACGGATGCATTGAGCAATAATAATTCCGATAAATCTTAATATTTTCTTATGCTATGTTCCCGGTTACAGCAATAGGCCGGGAACAGTTCTCTTATGCTATTCTCCAAGGATGCTCTTTGTGCCAATCAGCTTGGCGCAATATTTGCTTTTGCCATTGCTGAAACGGTTGTTGTAGCGTCCAGATGGATATGAGCGAATATTTGCCTTTATTGAAGGTGTTAAAAGAGCTTGGCGCAGACGACTGGGTAAGCAAGTTGCCTGAACAGTTGGCGAAAGCCTTTGCTCATGAGGTGCATGGAGATTTATTGCGTTGGCGCAAAGCCGTAGAAGAACTACCTAAGTTATCGTCGTCCGAGATTGATTTGGTGAGTGGCGTGCGTATTGGTTGTGAAACCGATGTGACAGTGGCGAATCGTCAATTATTGGCTAGCGCATTACAAAAACTGCACCCTTGGCGAAAAGGCCCTTATCAATTGTTTGGAATCAACCTTGATACCGAATGGCGATCAGATTGGAAGTGGGATAGGCTAAAAGAGCAGATAGCACCATTGGCGAATAGGCATGTGTTGGATGTTGGTTGCGGAAATGGTTATCACTGTTGGCGTATGTTGGGGGCAGGGGCGAAACTTGTACTCGGTATTGACCCCACTTTGTTGAGTGTGATGCAGTTTCAGGCCGTCAACAAGCTATACGGCGAGACGGGCATATTTGTTCTACCGCTGGGTATTGAAGCAGTACCAGCTGAGATCGGTTGCTTTGATACGGTATTTTCTATGGGTGTGCTTTATCACCGCCGTTCGCCTATCGATCATTTATTGGAACTGAAAGGCTGTTTGCGTCCTGGCGGCGAATTGGTTCTGGAGACTTTGGTTGTCGAAGGCGGGGCGGATAGAATGCTCGTGCCTGAGGGGCGCTATGCGCAAATGCGGAATGTCTGGTTTTTGCCTAGTTGTGCCGCATTAATGCTGTGGTTGCGGCGTTGCGGGTACCAAAACATCCGGTTGTTGAATGTAACGAAAACCACGTCGGCAGAACAGCGCAGCACGGACTGGATGCGGTTTAATTCTTTACGGGATTTTCTGGATCCGCTAGATGAGAATTTGACTTGCGAAGGTTTGCCAGCGCCGGTGCGGGCAATATTTGTCGCTAACAATAATTAAGTTAGGCTAACAGATTCTGTTGGTTGTATTGCAGGTTCAATTCGCTGAAATATCCTAACTCGTTTGATTTCCCTTCCCCCCGCGTCAGAATAGTTGTCGTCTCAAATTTTTAAATAAAATTAAATTTGAGATTAGAAATGAAAACCTATACAAGGCATTCAGAAGACTTTAAAGAGCAAGCGCTGGCAAAAGTATACAATCGTGGAAATGAGCAATCGATTCAGGGCGTCGCGGACGACTTGAACATCAGTTTACAAACCTTAAAAACATGGATGAGAAGAAGCAAATTGGGCAAAAATCCTGTTCTACCGTTGAAATCGAAACGCCCAGAAGATTGGCGTCCTGAAGAGCGTCTTGATGCCTTAAATCAAGCGTATGGATTGAGCGGTGAGGCTTTAAACGCCTGGTGCCGAGAGCAAGGAGTATTTGTCCATCAACTGGAGCAATGGAAAGCCGATTTCTGTTCCCAGAGCGGTACATCTGATAAGCGTGAGGTAGCGATTCTCAAAACAGAAGTTCATAGCTTAGAGCGCCAAATATTACGCAAAGACAAAGCCTTAGCAGAAGCCGCCGCGCTGTTGGTTCTGCAAAAAAAGTTCCGAGCGCTCTTGGGGGGAGAGGTCGAATGACGTCCCTTGAAGAGCGCGAGCAAGTGATTTTTTTACTCAATGAATCAAAAACAGCCGGCGCACGACAAGCACAAGCCTGTGAAGTATTGGGTTTGAGCGAACGCACCTTACAACGCTGGCAGACGGGCGAGACTATCCATTGCGATCAACGCCCCTTACGCGACTACCAGCCGCCGCATAAGCTCACGGAAATTGAGCGAACCAAGGTATTGGCTGTAGCCAATTCAGACGAATTTGGGCATCTGCCGCCGAGTCAGATCGTGCCTCGACTTGCGGATCAAGGTAGCTATTTGGCCTCTGAATCGACTTTTTATCGCATACTGGAAGCAGAAAACCAACTGGCGCACCGTCGCAGTGAGCGGCCATCTCAGCCCCGTACTAAACCTCGCGCGATCTGCACCACAGCGCCTAATCAACTCTATAGCTGGGATATCACGTATCTGCCATCGGCAATCTGTGGGCAGTTTTTCTATCTTTACCTGTTTATGGATATTTTTAGCCGAAAAATTGTGGGTTGGCAGGTGTATGCAGAGGAAAGCAGCGCCTTGGCAGGCGAGCTGTTACGCGATCTGTGCTATCGTGAAGGTATACAGTCAAACCAGCTTATACTGCACTCTGACAACGGTAGCCCAATGAAAGGAGCTACGATGCTGTCTACATTGCAACAACTCGGCGTGATGCCCTCGTTGAGTAGACCTTCGGTAAGCAACGACAATCCTTACTCAGAATCGCTCTTTAAGACCTTAAAATATCGACCAAAATATCCGCTAAAGCCATTTGCCAAGGTAACGGATGCGCGTGATTGGGTATCGGGCCTGGTGGATTGGTACAACAACGAGCATCGCCATAGCGCCATCCAGTTCGTTACGCCTACACAACGCCATGAAGGCTTGGACAAGGACTTGCTGGTTAAGCGTAAAGCTGTCTATGAGGCTGCTCGTGATCGAAACCCGAAGCGATGGACTGGTGACACGCGGAATTGGGAAAGCATTCAAGCAGTCCACCTTAATCCTGACAAGCCTGAGGCTAATAGTAAACCTAGTATTGAGAAGGCAACTCAAAACAAAAAAGCCGCTTAAGATTTAACCGTCGAGGCGACAACTACTCTGAAAATTTCCGCCTTAGAAAATGACGTCATTTAGACTTTTGCTAGCTGATTTTAATTTTTAATTTGCCTCAGGCATGGAGAGAACTATGCATAAACTATTGAGTCTTGGTATTATGCTTGGCGACGTAAAGGCATTGATGGCTTAGTGCCCCAGCAGCGTATAGATAGAGGCGCATCTAAATTTGTTGACAGCGGTTCAGGTAGCGCTGATAGCCGCCAAGCGAAAAATCCACGCCGCTCTATTTGGCAACTCAAACAGTTGCTGGAAAATGGGATGGTGTCGCGCGGCACTGTATCACGGTCAGCCATCCATCGTTTGTTAAAGCAACAGAACCTTTCGCGTCCGGCGGATTCCTCGTCAGTTCCGGAAGAACATCGCCGGTTTGTCGCTGAGTGGGCTAATTCCATCTGGTATGGCGATGTTATGCATGGCCCCACGGTGATGTTAAAGACCGGACGCTGTAAAGTGCTTTTGGTTTCCCTCATGGATGACGCCTCGCGTTTATTCGCCATAGCGCTTTTTGCACCAGCGAAACGGCTTTGGATATCGAAGGCGTTTTAAAGCAAGCTGTGCTCAAGCGCGGCCTGCCGAAAAAACTGGTAGTGGATAACGGCCCGGCCTATCGCGCCGCCACCTTGCAAGGTATTTGTGCGCGTCTGGATATCCGGCTGATTTATTGCCGACCTTATGCGCCGGAAGGCAAGGGTAAACTGGAACGCTGGCATCGCACCTTCCGTGATCAGTTTCTGAGTGAGCTGGATTTCTCGGGCATCCATGATCTAGAGGATCTTAACGCCAGACTCTGGGCTTGGCTAGAGCAGGTCTATCACCGTAAACCCCACGGTGGCCTTGATGATAAAACGCCGCTGGAACGCTATCAGCAGGATTTGCTCAAGATCCGGCAACTGGGTCAGAAGGCGGCGAATTTGGATGCCATTTTTTATTATCGGGTGCTGCGCCGGGTGCGTAAAGACGGCACGGTATCCTACCAGGGCCGTGATTTTGAGGTGCCTTATGAACTGTCCGGTAAAAACGTGCGTTTGGTGGTCGATCCTCATGCCGGACAGGTCATGGGTATTGAAAATGATGAGGGCAAAAGCTTGGGGGCAGCCACACCTCTTCACGCCCTGGCAAATGCGCATCGCCGCCGGCGAAAACCGGAAGCCGTCACGCCGCCATCCACTAGCACAATGCCCCAAAAAGGGCCTAATCTCGTGGAACTGGCCTTTGAACAGCATTATGCTCACACGACAGAGGAGAAGGGCTGTTGTATCGTCAACACTTTGGTATTAAAGCGGAATTCTTGGGTAAGGCGCAAATTGAACTCTGGGATGATGGCACACTGGCTGCTTTGAACGAACGCTTCCAGTGGCTATTGCAAAGTCCAGGGCTGGGGCTTCTCACCGGCCAGGCGGCGTCGGTAAACGGCGACATTACGGCATCGCATGGCTTAAATCCTAATCGCTATCAGGTCATTTATTTGGCTGAAACGGATTTTGGCCGCACCGATCTTTACCGGAGCATGGCGGCAGAACTCGGCATTGAACCGGCTTACCGGCGGGCTCAACTCTGGCGTGATCTCAAAACCCGTATTCAGGATTTGGCCCCGGTAAACAACTGTTACTGGTATTGGTCATTGACGAAGCCCGAAATCTACCGCCAGAGTTCTTTCGGGACTTCCCGGCCTTTCTGATTTCGCCTTCGACTCGCGTGACTTTATTACCGTCGGCTAGTCGGTTACCGAAGTCTGGCTCAAACTCTCAATCGGGGCCATATGCCGCTCTGGCTGGACGCATCCAGGTGCGATTGCAACTCATGCCCATCTCCGAACGCGAACGGTTTACCGCTTTGATAACGCATGCGCTCAAAGTCGTCGGTTGCCAGCATACCTTGCTGGCCGACTCCGGCATGGAGTTGTTACGCATCGCGTCCCAAGGCTTACCCAGGCAGGCAGGACGAATTCTGAAAACCGCTATGCACATGGCCGTACCCAAAGGACTCAACCATCCGCCCGATGACTTACTGCAACAAGCGATTGAGGCATTGCGATGATCATCTGATACAACACAGAAAAACACTCTTCCCGGATGGACTTTCCGACGAAGCCATAAACGCCATTAATGATGTTCTCCTTGAATATCGCCATACAGTGGGAAAATAAACACTATCACCAACTGAAGCGATATATTACAAGGGACAACAGCTCGACTTGTTTGATCCCAGACAACCCTGGAATAGGAGAAAAACAGGCTGAAGCCCTACATTTTGTCTCGCGCTATCTTAGGAACTGAATGCCGCTGGGGATAGCGTGGGTCAATCCGTGCTTTTAACCCTCAAATAGGGTGGTACGGGTTCCCTTAATTTAGGCGGGACAT
>CAVPMI010000071.1:0-54999 GCA_963705975.1 uncultured Pseudomonadota bacterium | reverse complement strand
TCGATGGCCGAGCGCGCGCCGGACGCGGCAGTGCCGCCCGCCCTCGAGGCCGTCGTGCGGCGTCTCCTGGCGAAGGACCCGGCGGACCGCTTCGCGACGGCGGGGGCGCGCTGCTTCGATCGCGCCATGCTCGAGATGGGCCCGACGCAGCTGAACATTCCGCGCGATTTTTTCTACGGCGAGATCGAAGCGACGATCTCGCCGCCGATGCGTATCGCCCACGGGCCCGGCGATTCCGCGGCGCTCGATGCAGCCGCCGCCACGCTCGCCGCCGCACGCTTTCCGGTGATCCTCGCCGGCGGCGGCGTCATCATGTCAGGCGCGACCGCCGAGGCGATCGCGCTCGCGGAATTGCTCGGCGCCCCGGTCTGCAACAGCTACCTGCACAACGATTCGTTCCCCGCATCGCATGCCCTGGCGTAGGCCCGCTCGGCTATCAAGGATCGAAGGCGGCGATGCAGCTCATCGCGCAGGCGGACGTGGTCCTGGCGCTCGGCACGCGGCTTGGGCCCTTCGGCACGTTGCCGCAGCACGGGCTCGACTACTGGCCGAAGCAGGCCAAGATCATTCAGATCGACACGGACCCGCGCATGCTCGGCCTGGTCAAGCCGATCTCGGTCGGCATCCATGGCGACGCGCGCGCCGCGGCGGCAGCGTTGCTCGAGCGCCTCAAGGGCCGCACGCTGGCCGCGGCAGCGAATCGTGCCGAGCGCGCCGCCCGGATCGCCGCCGAGAAACAACCCTGGGAGAGCGAGCTCGATGCCTGGACGCACGAGCGTGATCCCTACTCGCTCGAGGTCGCGCGCGACTCCGGCTACATGCATCCGCGCCAGATGCTGCGGGCGCTCGAGAAGGCCATGCCGGCCAACGCGATGGTCTCGACCGACATCGGCAATATCTGTTCGGTCGCCAATTCCTATCTGCGCTTCGACGCGCCGCGCTCCATGTTCGCCGCCATGAGTTTCGGCAACTGCGGCTACGCGTTCCCGGTGATCTGCGGCGCGAAGATGGCGAATCCCGACCGGCCGGCGTTCGCCTATGTCGGCGACGGTGCGTGGGGCATCAGCTTCAACGAATTGCTGACCTGTGCGCGCGAGAAGATCGGCGTGACCGTCGTGGTGTTCAACAACGGGCAATGGGGCGCCGAAAAGAAAAATCATGTCGATTTCTACTCGCGCCGCTATCAAGGCGTGAACCTCGAGAACCCGAGCTGGGCGGGCGTGGCACGCGCCTTCGGCTGCGAGGGCGTGACCGTCGAACGGCTTGCCGATGTCGGGCCCGCTCTCGAGGCGGCGGCGCGTGCGCAGAGCGAGGGCCGCACCACGGTGCTCGAGGTCATGGTCACGCAGGAGTTGGGCGATCCGTTCCGGCGCGACGCGCTGTCGAAGCCGGTGCGATGGCTGGAGAAGTACAAGGCCTACGTCTGACCCGCTCGCGGCGGAGCTTCGGCCCATGCAGCTGCTCGATCTTCAACGCGGGAAGTTCGTCGCTGAAGTTCGACCTGCTGGAGTTGGGCGCCGGCGCCGCCCCGCACCGCCTCGCCGCGGGCGCCGTTCGTCGATGCCGCCGACGGCACCGGCCGTTTCGTGCCGCGCCTGCCGGCGCCGCCGCCGAATGCGGCACACTTGCAGGCGCGCCGCCGCCGGTCGCCTCCTTGGCGCAAGCCGCCGAGGCGCTCTGCGCTGGCTCTCCGACCGCAGCGTCCACGGCCGCGATCTGATGTCGGGCGTCGCGGCGAGCGTGCATCGGATCGTTCACGGCGGTGAGCGCTTCCGCGCGACGACCGTGCTCGAGTGATGCGGATCTCGAGCGCGCTCGCCGATCTCGGCTCGCTTGCGCCCTTGCACAATCCGCCGGCGCTCGCGGTGATCACCGCCGTTCGCCGCACCCTAGGCGCGAAGCTGCCGCTCGTCGGCGTGTTCGACACCGCCTTTTACGCCGATCTGCCGGAGGCCGCGATCCACTACGCGGTCCGCCGCTCGGTGGCGCAGCGAGTACGGAATCCGTCGCTACGGATTCCATGGCATGGCCCATCGCTATCTGTCTCGAGTCGGCTGCGCGACCGACTGCCGGCATCAAGCGCGACGGCCCGGATCGTCAGCGCTGCAGCTCGGTCAGGGCTGCTCCGTGACCGCGACACTCGCGGGAGCCGCCATCGCGACCAGCATGGGATTCACGCCGCTCGAAGGGCTCGTCATGGGCACAAGATCCGGCGATCTCGATCCGGGAGCGCTTCTGTATGTCATGGAGCGCAGCCGGCCTGTCCCCGGCCGATGCGAGCCGGGCGCTCAACGAGGAAAGCGGCCTGCTGGGACTTTCGGGCAAAACCGCCGACATGCATGAGCTGCTCACGCTCGAGCGCAGCGGCGATGCGGGCGCGGCGCTCGCGGTCGAAGTTTTTTGCCGGCGTGCGCGTCACTATCGTGGCGGCCTATATCGCGGAGCTCGGCGGCGTCGATGCGATCGTGTTCGGCGGCGGCATCGGCGAGAACAGTCCCGAGATTCGCCGGCGCATCATCGGGTCCTTGGCATGGGCCGGCATCACGTTGCAGCCGCAGCTGAATGAGGCCGGCGTCGGCGTCGATGCCAGAATCTCGGCGCAGGCGAGTCGTGCCCCGGTCTGGGTCGTTCCGGTCGACGAGGCCAGCATCATGGCGACCGAAGCAGCGACGCTGCTCGGCTGATCGATTTGCCGAATTCAGTCGCGCCGCATCAAGTTGCGACGCCGGCGTACCGGCGCTTTCGAAAGTACAACGGCGCCGCTATTACCATTACTCAGTCCTTGAATGATCTATACGGAAGCGCATCGGGAGTCGCCATCGCCGAAAACTCCGCCAATCTTTACCTGCTCTACCAGAAACCCGAGACCATCGAATCCATCAAGCGCCAGGACCGGCTAATGATCGGAGACGGCGGTTATACCTTTTTGAAATCCGTGCATACCGTCACCGGTCATTATTCGGAGATTTTTTTCGTGACCAGTTATGGTCTGGGTATTGGCCGGCTCATGGTGGATAAATACACCCAATTGCTCTACTCAACCCACCCGGACGACATTAAGAAAATTACGGAACGAACCCGGCTGGGTATGACCACCGCCGAGGCTATCGAAGACATTCTTTTGACATCCGCTTAACTTTAAATAACTTAACGACGAAAGAGGCAAAACCATGGCAGAAACCAATCAAGGTCGATCATCCAGAGACAATCCAGTCAGAAAGCATTTCATCAGCGAGTGCCGAGATAGCCGGATTGTGGTGCAGGCAAAGTTCTCTCCCAATATGTTGAGAATCTATCGCCGACACTTTGATGGGGTTTCTCGTGCTGCCTATTTGTTGCGGTTTTATTGCCGGATCGGACCGGGAGAAAACGTTGCGCGGGAATTGACTAGCGAAATTGCTTCGTTAATTGAGCAAGTAAACGCCAACGTACAGAAAAAAATCGAAGTGGCTGACAAGATGCTGAAAAAGGAAGGGATTAGAACCACCAGTCCGCAATTCGAAACGATTAATGCCACAATAATCGATCCTATTGCCAACCAATTTTTGAAAACCCTGATCGTTGCGCAATCCCTGGACGAAAAACTCAGTGCACTGTGGTTGGCGTGCGCGATTAATGACGAACAAAAAAGTAACGCATTCTCAGAAATCGATAAGGATTTACGCAGCATCCAGATGAAGACCCGAGCACTTTTCGTAGGGGTCAGAACACGGGTTCAAGAGCAAAACCTAGCCAGGCAGCAATCCAGGCTTGAAGCCAAAAATGGGCAGGACGAACTCAATGAGATCGATGGCAGCGATCTCGCTGTCATCGATAACCAGGAACCAATTCCTGACAAATCAAGAAAATCAAAACAATCCACGGAACTGGATGTTCAGGATCTCGATACCCATGCTACTGAACAGAATGACGGGCAAGCGCATGTAGTTTCCGAAAACGCGATCACCGAAAAATCAACTGCGTGAATAAACGCTTTTTGCCACTTCTGGCATCGATATGTTTTTTTGGCATTGGACCAACGCATGCCCAGGAGGCCAGAAATAGCGACGCTTTGTTTTTTGGAGTATCGGATGAACGCCATGAGCAGTCCTATAATCGTGAATACTCACCTTATTACCAAGATAAAGAGCGCGGGTGGTTTTGGTATGAAGATCCTGCAGTGCTTGAAGATGAAAACCAGCCTCCACCTGCATCAAAACCAATACCCTCTAAATCGCCTCTCCAGAATCAATCACCTACGCCTTCACAGTCGGCTAATCCATCGACAGCCAAACCGTTATCGGCGGAATGGTTTCGGAAAAACATGGAAAAGTACCGAGATAAGGCTATTGACGATCCTTCGCCGGATAATGTAGCCGCTTATATGTATTTACAACGCGTGATGCTGGATAAGGCCGAAAAGTATGCCCAGGCATCCCAACTGATGACCATGAAAGATCCGGTTCTGGACGAGAATGCCAGGCGGCCTATCGCCACATTCGGCGCTTTTGCCAAAGACGAAATGGCAACCATTGGCACCCAAAAAGCCGCCAAGAAATTAGCAGAAAAAGCCGGACTGTGGTTTTTTTACCTGAGCAACTGCACGTTTTGCCTGAAGGAAGCCGGCGTACTCAAGGGACTGATGAATGCCTACGGTTTCAAGGTATTGCCTGTCGCGCTTGACGGGCTCCCATTACCAAACGGAGCATTCCCGAATTTTACGATAGATCAAGGTCAGGCAAAAAAATTAGGGGTTGAAACCACGCCGGCATTATTTCTGGTTAAACCGGGTGGAACCGCCATTCAACTGGGCCAGGGCCTGTTGTCTAGCGATGAAATTGTCAATCGGGCCATTACCCTGGCTCATGAACAAGGATGGCTGACAACCGAGGAATACCAGGAAACCCGGAAGGTTAAGACGATCGAGGTCGACACCAAGACCATCCAAAGTATTGATGAAAAGATAGTCAACAATCCAAGCGAATTAATAAACATCATTCGTAATAATCTTAAACAGAATTTGACGAAATAAACAAAATAATAACGATATCAATACTATTTTTTTCAAACTTTGTCACAAAAATATATTCATTGTACTTAAAGACATTTAAATAAAACTCAATCAATTTCACTCAAGAATAATAATCAAATAATCTTAAACCTTAGTTTATCAACGACTAAGACCTGAATTGACATACCTCACCCCCCCTGTATCGGCGTTATTTGTCGATAACAAACTAGGCAGATTAGATTCTGTTAAAAAAACTTTAGTAAGACAACCATATGTGTTGATAGCGAAGCCAACAAATATGATTGCCAAAAACATCCACGAAAATATCTCTCAAGCACCTACTGCGGAGCCCTTGGCCGTCCGGTTGCCCAGGAACATATCCAAGCAAAGACAAGCCCTTGGTTTGACTCAGGCTCAACTTGCAGAGCGACTTGGTGTTGATACCGAAACACTGTCCAGATTTGAACGTGGCAAACATCTACCGTCTCTTTTAACACTTGAGCGTTTAGCTGGCGTGTTATTTACGACAGTCGGTGAACTGCTATCAGAAGAGCTAATAGTTGCAGACGATGACGCAATCGCCATCTCATCGTGGCTATCCCGTCTTAGTCCCGAAGACAAGCTGTTTGCGCAAGGCATGCTGAAGCAGTTGTGTGAGCATTTGGGAGAACAAGATTCTAGTTCGTTATTTAATCATACTATTGAATCAGGTAAGCATAAATAAATTCAAGATAATAATTTAATAAATCACTAAAAATCATTATGACTGACACCTCATAATAAGCATCGACCAGTCAAAATACAATTTAAATATTAATTTCACTTTTTACCTATTAAAATCTCGAAGATATATGAGTCTCAAAACTCTTAATAAATATGCATTAGCAATGGAGTTGTTATCACTTGATGCTAGGATATCAATCATAGCCTTGGAAACTGGATTATCATCAGCTATTCTCCGAAAGGCCTACGTAGAAATGCACCATCGTTCACCGTCCTCTGGTTCATTAAAAACCTCACCGCATTTTATCTACAAAAATTATATGCGGACGAAAGAGGCTACGTTATATGCTTTTTATTTCCGTATTGAAAATATTGACGACTGTTGTAGTCGATCAATTAATTCATATCGGCGCTATTCTTCATATATTCAATCAGTTTCAGGCTCTAAACCAGTTCTTGAATTCTCGGAAGCATGGGTTATTTCAAAATGGCTGACATCTGGAACTCTAAAATTAGTTAGGTGTAAGTATTGTCGCAGTGCGAAATTACTTATTAACGAACAGCAGTATTATGTCTGCAGTGTGTGCAAATCTTGACTGTGACTTGGATGCATAATTTACAAAATCCTAATCTTCGAAAGTGATTGAGGATTTAAACTAGGTAGCAATGACAATACAAAAGTTAACTATTCCAGATAGATTGTGGTCAATTTGCAGATGTATTTTTACGTGGGTCCGACAATCTCATACCGAATCATCGATTAGCCAAATATTCCTAAGCATCTTCAGGTTACCGACATCCAGGGTCCGCCAGCTTGCCACCAAAACGGAAATGCCATATTTATGTTGACAGAATTCACTACCGGCAAAATGAATGCCGCTAAAGTAGAGATAACATCTTCTAACGACAGCGCATCCAGTTTGTTTTTTCTAAGGAACCCCTGCCACTGCACCTGCTTTTGCTTGTCTTGCGCAAACGCGTCGGTGAGACCGAAAGGAACTTGGTTCGATAATGTCGTCTTTCGGCGATCAAAAGTTGCTCGAACGGCTTGACGAAGGATGTCGCCGTCGAACTCAGTGTGAGATGCAAGCACCCAGAGATCGAAGTAGTCTTTCATCCGGCTGTTTGCGATACCCAGTGACGAGAGTGCTTCGAACTTCTCGGCAACAACGGTGTATCGGGGATAAACCCTTAGCTTCGGCGATGCGAACCCTTGAAGAATAACAGGATATTCGGCATCTTCAGGGCCAGGTGTGACGGCATCCCCAAAGCCGATATCGACCTGTATCTGGCAGCGAGCACCATCAATGAGCCCGAGGAGGGTTATGCGCACACCGGCATAATTTGCTTCCTTGCGAATATTGACAGCTCGCACTGTATCGGATTGAAACGCAACGCCATCTGGCGTCTCAATCGCACAGATTTCCTTGAAGATATTTTCGATGTCCGGCAGTGCGTCCGATCCAAAGCCCAGGAAATCAGCATCTCGTGTCACTCGATGAGGAATGTCAAACCAGAGATCGAATAGCAGAGCCCCCTTTAGCAGAAACTGGCCGGCATGTCTAGAACTGCTGATTCGGTAGAGCAAACGCTCAATCGCGTAACGGGTTAGAACCAGATTGAAATCTTGCTTTTTCTCATGGGCGTAATTGAGTAATCTGCCGCGCACCGAGGCAGCAAGGTTTGTTTTACTCATGGCAGACTTTCCATGTAGGGACGCATCACATTGCTAACCCGACAGAGGGAGGCAAAACGCCAAAGATCATCCATACTAACCCGTTTTTCACGCCATGATTCTTGCAGTGCTTCGAGAGCCACGTCCAAACCGATCTTGTTACGGAATTTAAAGCAGTCAGCTACAGTTCTGGCAACACTGGTAACCCGCACTGGCACGCCATTTACCAGATGTTCCTCCACGCCTTCCGATAGTGCAGCGCCTGAAAACCGGACGATTCGCAGTAGTGGGTAGTCCAACCGGGGTATGCGTGCTTTATTAGGAATCGCCAGCCAGACTTCAAATGGCGATTGGGTAGTGAGATCATGAAAGCGTAGCGCCGAGAGAAGGCAGACAATAACCTGTGGATGCTTTTTCGCCACTTCGGCAAGCGAACTATGTTCAGATATTGACCGGTCTGGTATGGCATAAAGCCCGCGTCCAATTCGGTTGAGTAGTCCTTGTCGCACCAGTCTTGTGAGGGCAACCCTGGGTAGCCCCTTGGCAGTCAGATCGCAAGGCCGGATCAGGACATGAGTACGAGCGAGTTCAAGAATTTGTTGGTTGTTACTTTCCATGTTGTGATTCTGTTCCAATATGCCGGTAATTGTCAATAATAACCGACATAAAGGAACCGTAACATCAATGCTTGATGTATACGTATTGTTCCCTTCTGGGTTCAAACCTCCCTTTCCGATACTGGGTAAAATCTGGGTAAATCGTATAAACACGGATATGCACAAATAGACAAAGCAACGTGAAGGCTATTTGTTAAATTACAATAATTTCAATAACTTAATATTGAAAGACAGCTCTTTTAATGCGATGGTCGTGCGTTCGAATCGCACACGACCCACCAATTTTAGATTGAAAAATCAACCAGTTAGATTTCACGGTCGACTGGTTTTTTTATGTCCAAAATTTCCTTGCGTGACTTTTGCGTGACCTGCCATATTGCTACCCTCCGCTCGCTTGCCGATATAACGTTAATTCATGCTGATCTCGAAGAAAGTAAGCGGCGCTTTACGGCGGAAGAAATCGTGGCGAGTGTCGAGGGTTTTCCAAAAAACACCGACGCCAAAAAGTGGCTCGATTGGAACAATTCCTTTTCCAAATACTGGGAAATCAGGGAGCCGCAATTAATTCAGTTTGCCCGAAATAAAGGTCTGGAGTTTTATCCCAAAACGGATAGATACAGTCCTAAAGGTGGGCCAGGAAACTACGCGACATTTTTTCTCAAAGCAATGGAATTGCCGGAAGTAAACGGAAACGATAAGGCTGAGCATCAATTAGCCATTGCAAGTGGCGTAACAGATTCAGCTAAAGTTCAAGTCCAGTATGAGATTGCTGAGAATGGCGAGGTAACACCCAGCTGGTTTGCTAAGGCCCTGTTCCACAAGGGACAGTTAGAACTAAAACAATGGCATGTATGGATCATTATCGGCTGGCTTTGCTTTTCATTGCTAATTGCCGCACTCTTTTCTTATGTCACATGGATCACGCTTTCAATGCCTAAGCCGGTGACCACCCAAGACATTACCCTGTTATTAAGCACGTTTGGTTTTCCCTATATGCTCTGGATAGCTGTGGCCAGACCTTGGGTTCGCCTGTTTGACGATCGTATTGTGCTGGCTTATGAACCGTTAACAAATATCAAAGAAAAATCCGCGCAATTGGAATTACTGCGAGATGGCGATTTAAGAATTATTCGTCTGGTACGCTATACCGCGTCCTGTCCCATTTGTGGCGCCACTATTTATCTTAAGGATGGAGCGCCTGATTTCCGAAGACGTTTGGTGGGTCGCTGTTATGAAAGCCCAAGAGAGCATGTATTCAGTTTTGATCGAGTGACTCGGCGAGGTCGATTTTTGCTAACACCTTGATAAAACGGCGCTGGTTGCGGCGTATGAAATGGCTCTTGTAGTTTAAAAAAATGCTGGAGGTTTTGCCGGGATTAAAGCGCGCGTAAATTTACTGTTAGCATCACAGAGTTGTTGGAGGCTTAGTTTGTCGAGGTAACTCTGCGTGCCTGCCCCACTCCGCCCAAGAACCGTCATACATCGCTACGTCATGGACGCCCATTTCATAAAGTGCTAAAAGTAATAATGCTGCAGAAACCCCGGAGCCGCAACTCGTCACAATAGGTTTGGCTAAATCTACGCCCGCCGCTGACAACAACCGACTAATCTCATGGATAGATACTAGGCCGGACTGATCCACGGTGACTAAGTTTTGATAGGGAATATTGAAACTGCCTGGCATATGACTCGGAAGCAGACCGATTTCGCTGAGCAGACGCTGCCCATTAAAACTGTCTTCTGACCGCGCATCCAAAATTTGTCGGGTAGCTTGCGCTTGAATCACCTGCATTTGTTTCAAGTCTACATAAAGTTCCGATTGAAATGCAGCAACAAATTCTTTCGAAACCGGTACTTTCTTAGCGGCTGTCAACGGAAACGACAGTTGTTGCCAGCGGCTCAGGCCTCCATCCACGACTTTTACTTTCTGGTGCCCAAATAAGCGAAACATCCACCAAGCACGGGCGGCGGCAAAAAAGTGGTTGTTGTCGTAAATATAAACCCAGGTATCGCGATCAATGCCGAATTCCCCTGCTTGCTGAGCAAATTGCTTTGCACTAGGGAGAGTATGTGATAAGGGGCTGCTGGTATCTGCAATGACATCAATGTCGAAAAATTGAGCGCCAGGAATATGCGCCGCGTTAAACTCGTCCTGGGCATTTCGTTGCTGTCTGGGCAAAAAGAAAGTGGCATCCAGAATAACTTGCTGTGATTGAGTCAGATTCTGCTGCAACCATTCACAACTGACTAAAGCGCTAATTAACTCCACAACCAAGCAGCACCTCGCACCCCGGAAGAATCTCCATACCGAGGCGGCAGTAGCACGGTATCCACCGTATCTGTGAATAAATACTTTTTCCACAGTTTTGGGACTTCCTCATATAAAGCCTGTACATTGCTCATGCCGCCACCAAGTACAATAACGTCAGGGTCGAGAATATTAATCACATAAGCCAGTGCCCGCGCCATACGATCCATATAACGATTCAGCGCCGCCACGGCTTTGGCATCGCCTTGCTGAGCAGCAGCAATAATCTCGTGGCTGGAGAGCGCCTCTCCGGTGACAGACTTATATTCGGATTTAACTTAGGGTTAGCCAGAGGAAGGTTTTCCGGTTTAAAGAATATTTAGCGGCGATTTCTGATCATTCCCTGTGATTAAAAGCATCATTTATTTTGTAATTGTCTCTTACGATAAAGATTAATACTCTCTGCTGAGATCCATAGCGGCCCATTTTCTTTAAAGTTACACCATTCCAAGCCTTCTGAAATAATTATCTGCTTTAAGGCGGGCTTAGTGATTCCCAACATTACTGCTGAAGTTGCTTCTGAGTAGTAAAGCCGTCCTGCATGATGTTTAGTGTTTGCCTTGGGCACTTTATTCTTAGCCTTTTTAGTCTTATTTTGAGCTTAGTTTATGCTTTATTGTGCACACTAAAATTTTTCATTTATTTCGCTTGTTTCGTTTATTTCGATTAAGTATAGTATGCAGTGAACTTGATTTCGAAGTCCAATTTACCCTATTTTACTGAAAATATACATTGGTAACGAACTTTGGAAAATCGCACAACGAATCAATCCCTTTAATGAAAGGGCAATTCAACATCAGTGCAAATTAGTAAACCTCAAAAGATAGAGAATCCGATGAACACAAAAGAAAGCCCCGACCTCCCTACTGAGGCCGAAGTTACGCTGGCCAAGGAAAGCAGCCGCTTGCTCTCCTTGTACTTAAGCAGTAAGGAAGAAAGTCAATCAATTCGAGTGATTGACCAAGCTGGTGAGCATGACGCAGTTAGAATTCCGACCGCTGCTTTCCGGCTTTTGATTGACGTTTTGTCCGAAATGGCCCAAGGCAATGCAGTCAGCATGATTCCTGTTCACGCGGAGCTAACGACACAAGAAGCGGCTGACATGCTCAATGTTTCCCGTCCGCATCTAATCAAACTGCTGGATAGTGGCGTCATCCCTTACCATAAGGTTGGGACTCATCGTCGTGTCCGTTATCAAAAATTGGTTGATTACAAAAATAAGATCGATACGGATCGGTTTTCAGCCCTAGAAGCATTGTCAGCACAGGCCCAAGAATTAAACATGGGTTATTAAATGACCAGCTTTTCTGTAGTCTATGACGCATGCGTGCTGTATCCGGCGCCCTTGCGCGATTTATTGATGCATCTAGCGCTTACTGATCTATTCCGTGCAAAATGGACAGCACAAATTCACGAAGAATGGATTAGAAATCTTCTGGAAGTACGCCCCGATTTGACGCGGGAACAACTGGAGAGAACCCGCCATTTCATGGATAGCAGTGTCCGTGACTGCTTGGTTACTGGGCACGAATTTCTGATTCCGACGCTGCAACTGCCTGATGAAAATGATCGGCATGTCCTAGCAGCCGCTATTCGCAGTCAGGCGAGTGTCATTTTGACCTTCAATTTAAAGGATTTTCCGGCAAGAGAGCTTGAAAAATATGATGTCGAAGCCTTGCATCCCGACGAGTTTATCTCGGATCTGATTGATCTCAATCCGGCAAAGGTTTTGGAAGCGGTTGCCAGGCATCGTCGATCTCTGAAAAATCCGCCAAAATCCGGCAAGGAATATCTTGATACCCTTCTGCAACAAGGATTACCTGAAACAGTTAGTCAGTTAAGGCCTTGGGAAATTGCTATTTAAATGATTTTCCAGAAAAATATGAATGGATCGACTATTTGATTCGCCATATCAAACAAATACTTATGTTGCTGATCAATAGTATCGTCGCCAATTCTATATTCATCAAACCATATAAATTTAGTCATAAAATTGTAGCCCATACTTAAACAACCCTTGCTTTGCTAGATTGGCGCTTGAAGTTCCAACTCGGTTACAAAAGAATAGCGGGATAAATTCCGCCATAGTTGCATCCTTGCCAGCAATTTTCCATAATCATCCATTCCCGGGAACTATAAAGTTGGCAGACGAGTCGTCCAGGACTTGAGGTCAGTTTATCCGGTTGAGTAAAACTAATAAAACAAATTAATCAGAATTAAATATCGTTTTATGTGATAACCATGATCTAGCGCTGGTTAGTTCATATTTTCTACAAACGGACAGATTTTAGCTATCGGCAGAAATCACTAACTGCCTTTTCTTGATCAATTGCATGAGTTCAATCCTGCAAAGTAGTGACCCTGACCACCTATGATGACCCGTTGGCTGCTGAGTAACTTGCTGTTCGACCTTGATCATTTCTGCGCACCGCCTATCGTAACAGGAAGGCCTCTCTACTTTTTTCAAGGAAGCAATACCATCAAACAAATTATCGGTCAAAAGCGGTGTAATTAAACTTATATAACATAATTAGATAAGTTTATCCGTATATATCATTTTCGATGCAAATTAAATATTGTTATATATAAATATTGTTATATATTTTTGTGTATTTTGTGGTGCTTAAGCTTAAGCGTTTTCAATGTTGCCTATATTGTTCATTTTTTACCATCTAGGCGTAAATCGAGTGAGAAAAAAATGATGGTTATCTCTTTATCTAATATTAGCAAACGCTTCGTGACATTCTCGGCATTGGATAACATTAACCTAGAAACTCCAACAGGTGAGTTGGTTGCCTTGCTAGGTCCATCAGGATGTGGGAAAACCACCTTGCTGCGGATTATTGCCGGACTGGAAACTCCTGATCAAGGTCGGGTGACTGTCAACGGAGAAGACATTACCGATCGAAATGTCAGTCGCCGGGGTATCGGTTTTGTGTTTCAGCATTACGCGTTGTTTAGGCATATGACGGTATTCGATAATATTGCCTTCGGCTTACGGGTTAAACCCCGCAAGGAAAGGCTAACTGAAGCCTATATCACTAATAAAGTACATTACCTACTGAAATTGGTGTAACTCGATTGGCTGGCAGAACGATTTCCCGACCAATTATCAGGTGGTCAACGGCAAAGGATCGCGTTAGCGCGTGCTTTGGCCGTAGAACCAAGCGTATTGTTCGGGCAGATAATTCCTACCCAAAACCAAAAGGGTAGTCATAAATTAATGGAGATGTCAGTTATGAAGATCAAAACTATCGCCTTAGCACCGCCTTGCTGTTAAGTGGGGCATTTGCTTTAGCAGAATCAGTCCACCTCCCGCAGGCTGTAGAGCAGTACTAAGGTCGCCATCACCCATGGCGATGCCGGTCATGCCCCGATCTTGGTGGAACACGCCTCGACCGCACTGACGCACGCGGAAGCCTCCGAAAAAGCCGAAGCGAATCTGCATACTGAAGAAGGTATTACGCATCTTAAAGCCGCCATTGAAGTAGGAAATAAAGGGGATGCTAAAGGCGGTACCGCTCACGCCAAAGAAGCACTCAAACATTTAGTATTGGCGAGTCAGCCGAAAAAATAAGCTTTCGTCTGGGCAATTTTGGTAAGTATCGTTCCGTTATGGTTCCTACAGAAATTGTCCAGGCGCACCCTGTTAGATTATCGGTTCCTGCCAACATCAGACAAGGTGCGTTTAGCTCCGGTCGAATTTTGAACATCCAAATCGGCTAAACCATCCGCGTTTGGATTTTTAAATTTACTCAGTCTGCCGCAAAGCAATAAAAATAGCCGGCTCCGCCGGTGCTGACCAAATTAGCCTGACTGCAACCACGGCTAGCATGGGTAGAATTCCAGGACACGTTGCCACCGGTAACCCCACGATCGGTCCGGTCGGAATGGCCTAGCTGAACGCTACCCTCGGCACCGCTCGTAAAGTTCTTACAGGTATGGTCTGCAGCGTCAGTATAAGCTGTGCCGTCTGGCTTAGAGCCCGTAATAATGTCGTGCTCGTTAGGTGTTTCACCTACGCCTTTGACAGGAGCGCCCTTTTCGGTAAGCGTCGTTAGCCTATGCACGTTGTTACCGAGCTGACCGAGCTCTACGGTATCGCCATGAAGATGAGCTATATCATTGGCTATGATAGCCCCGTTGGCATTAGCCCACGGACCTTTGCCGATGCGGTCCCTGGCGTTTACGGCAGGTTGGTCGCCTTCAGCCTGAGCGCTCAGGTAGGCTCGCCAATTACGTTTCCCCGCACCGACCTCGCCAGCCAATTTTTGACAATGTGCATCAGCGCCGGACAGTCCACCCAGGTCGGCGCCTTTGCCGACACCGGTGCTAGTGACAAAAAAGCCTAGCGGCGGCTTAGGCACATCGCTGGGCGGCTGTTGCGCCAAAGCGGCGTTGGCGCTCAAGACAAATAGGCCGGCAAGTACTTTACATTTTTTCATTTATTTTCTTTCCTTAACAAGATCAATAAAACGTTATGACAATGGTTGCTCCAATCTGGAGACAGAGCATTAATTGTGCCGAATGCACTCGTCAAGGAATATTGAGCTTGAATACGATGGCCGAAGCTGAAGATGTTGCTAAACAGACATGGTCTGCTGCTTAGCTGTCTTCCTATAAACAAAGCAAGACAAAACTCGACTTAAACGGGTTTTCCAACTCTCCACCACTTGCAACAGATTTTGCAGCTCCAGGCCAAGAATTACATCAGTTCTGCCTTGAATGAATTGGCAGCCGGCAAGCCGATCAGCAAAGCCGTCACCAAACCCTATGGTTGTTCAATTAAATACGCGGGCTAATGCTGTTTTCTTACCAGTGCCCCTGCTTTGGGGCACTGCCTTACGGCATCTACCGCTAAATTCGGCAAAGCCTAACGGCGCACAATGCGGCTACCCGGTTTTTTTGCCAAGACGCCGCAATTGTTACGCAGATAGGCTTGCCATTCCAGATAAAGTCTTTTCACAACATCGGGATATTGAGCTGAAACATCCTGGGTTTCGCCGCGATCTGTATCAATGTTATAGAGCTGCCAACGACTATCAACCGGGCCGACCGGCGGCACTGTCCATACTATTTTCCACGGCCCACTGCGTAAATACGCTTGGCCGTTATACTCTTCACCTACCGCTTCGGTATGCAAAGACGATGCGTTGCCGCCCTTGAGTAAATTTAGAAACGAATGACCGCTAATAGGATAGACCTGGCGATCTTTGTAGCTGACTAAAGGTGTACCATTAATACCTTTATTTGCGGAAGGTACGCTTGGTTGCGGAATACCTGCCAGTTCCAGCAAGGTTGGAGCGATGTCCTTAACATGCGCAAATACCCCCAAAGTCGGGTATTGCGTGTTTTGTCCCGGTAAATGCACAACCGTGGGAACCGAAACCCCACCTTCAGTGGCATAACCTTTGACCAAACGAAACGGTGCGGCGCTTACCTCCCCCCAACGCTTACCGTATTGCACATAGGTGTTGCCGACGCCCGGCGGATTAAGACTTTGATCCTTGCCAAGATAAGCTATATTCGCGACATTAATTTTTTCTTGTTCAGCTGAAATAGGGCTGCCTTCGGCGCCATTGTCGGAATGAAAAATGATGAAAGTGTTGTCATATTCACCGATGTCTTTTAAATGCTGGACCAACAAACCGATGTTGTAATCAAGATTAGAAACCATCCCGGCATAGATTTCCATGTAGCGAGTCTGGGTCTTTTTTTGTTCCGGGGTTAAGTTTTCCCAAGTTGGATTAACTTGTCCTGGTCCGTAATCTACGTCAGTCAGACGACCTTGTTGCACGCTATCGGCGTTGATATAGCGGGCGTCCGGCTTTTCGTAGCATCAAAGTAATGCCTGAGGTTATAAATGAAGAGCAACGCCGGTCATACGGCAACCGGTAAAGACAAGCAAATACCACACCAAAGTAAAAGCACCTTTTATTTAACAACTTAAAGAGTAGTACATTGTCTATTTATTGATTTTTGAACAGAAACTGCTGCTTAACTGCACCTTTATCAACAACATTTTGTCAACAAATTCATTTAGTGAAAATCATGCTGAGCTATGGCAATCCATATAAAACCAGAAGCTCTTTATTAGTGCGCTGCACCCGTCTTAACATCACCAACTTTTTGCTATGCTAAATATTTAGCACCATCAGATGGCTTTATCCTGTTGGCTAATCTTCTGGAAAGCTGTCGGTTTGTAATGCCATTTTTAATGCAATTTATGATGTATTCATCCAGTGCGATTCTGGCGTTGGTAATTGATGAATAAGGCCCTCTGCGACCATCCCTAATCAGAAAATACCATTCGGTTAAACCACTTTTTTCACTTCTAACAGAATAAATTCGATCAATTTCAAACATAGCCGCCTCATTTAGAAAATATCACATTGGGAGGTGTAATGTAATATATCCATGCCTACTATAAAAACGATATAATTTGAAAACAATATCTATTTATTATATATAAACTATATTTGCGCTAAGTCAGCACAGGTATTTTTTAGCTATGTTTGTATTTCAGCAAGTATTGTTATTCCCAAAATTTTCAGTCATTGCGCTCCGTCCGGCGGTTTCATTTGTCGTAAATCTTGTCAAATAAGCCGCCATCGTCAAAATGCTTTTTTTGCACCACTGCCCAGCCGCCAAATTGCTCGATAGTAACCAATTCCAACTCCGGGAACTGCTTGCTGTATTTGGCCGCAATGTCTTTATTGCTGGGTCGATAAAAATTTTTGGCGATGATTTCCTGACCTGCATTGCTGTACAGGTATTTCAAGTATTCGGTGGCGACTTCGGTTGTACCGTGTTTGCTGGTGACTTTTTCAACAACTGCCACAGGCGGCTCCGCTAAAATACTAAATGAAGGGGTCACCAACTCGAACTTATCTGCTCCGAACTCTTTCAACGCCAGATAGGCTTCGTTTTCCCAGGTTAGCAACACGTCACCAATTTCTCGCGCGGCAAAGGTGGTGGTCGAGCCTCGTGCGCCACTATCGAGAACGGGGACGTTTCTATAAAGTTTACCGACAAAATCCTTGGCCGCTGCTTCGCTATTGTTATTTTGTTTCAAAGCATATGCCCAGGCCGCCATGTAAACCCAACGCGAACCGCCGCCGGTTTTCGGATTGGGCGTCACCACGCCGACACCGGTTTTGATTAAATCGCTCCAGTCCTTAATATTTTTCGGATTTCCCTTGCGCACTACAAATACGATGGTCGAGGTATAAGGCGAGCTGTCGTTAGGCAACAAGTTTTGCCAATTTTCCGGAAGCAATGCATTTTTCGCCAGCAGGTCAATATCATAAGCTAGCGCCAGTGTCACGACATCGGCTTCCAGGCCGTCAAGCACCGCCCTCGCCTGCTTACCGCCTCCACCGTGCGACTGATTTATTTTAACGGTATCGCCGGTCTTGGCAGACCAATAGTTACTGAAGGCCTCGTTGTATTCTTTATAAAGTTCTCGGGTAGGATCGTAGGATACGTTGAGCAGATTAACTTCCGCCGCAAACGCTCCGGTAATAGTAGCAGAAGCCAGTAGGATGGCCGTCAGAATTATGTCTAAATGAGTCTTCATAGCTAAATGTCTGTTGAGTTATGTTAACAGTAAACTATTATGCGAGCAGTATTAATTAAACATAGCATCATCGCGTCTTTTTTCAAAACAAAACCTGCCGGTAACGCCTAATTTATTGCCACTGTTGTTTTTCAGTCACCAATTCAACAACGCCTGCTTATATTTCAACAGTCATTTTAACTAATAAACTATAAGAACCGTTTAATCCCTAACAATAATAAATGGCATAAAAGCTGCTGTATTTTAGATATGCTTCACAGTTTTAATATTTTTTAGGCATATAGACTGTTTTGCATAACCGTGTGTTTAGTCTTGGTAGTTTAGTGCATAGGTTTAAACCAGCACTAAGCTGACCAGGAATCGCAAGCAAATTAACTAGAGGAAATGTACAAACATGAATACTAAACTATGCGCAGCAGTGGCTATTATGGCTTTTGGTTTCTCTGCGACGGCTGCTGCGGATTTCAGCGGCTATTATGCGGTAGCAAACTGGACGCTAAGCGATAATGCAGGTGGATCGGTCGATACCAGCAATGCGCCTGCTGCAATTACCCTGACCAGTGGCAATAACCAAGTACCGGGTGACACCTTTTTTACCATTACTGCCCCGAGCGCGGAAACCATTTCGTTTGATTGGTCTTATACCACCAACGATATAACTGGTATATCCGCTTTCGACTCTTTCGGCTATGTGCTTAACGGGGTTGTGACGACGCTGATTAATCCCCTGCAAGACCCAACTATTCCAAGCCAATCGGGTAGCGCGCTGTTTACAGTCAATGCCGGCGATGTGTTTGGTTTTGATGCCAATACTTTTGATGGTTACAACGGCTCATCAGTAACAGTGGTGTCCGGTTTCAGCGCAGTCCCTCTTCCTGGCGCAGTCTGGCTGTTTACTGCCGCCATAGCAGGATTGGGCTGTGTTTCCCGTCCCAGCCGAATTAAAGATAAACATTGATCTGTGGCGTTTTAGCGTATGTGGCTGCGGCTGACATTTTATGCCGCTTTGTTTTATTATTTACAGAGGAATTCAATAATGCCTGTTTTATCTGCTCAAGCGAGTGGTAGCCATCCGCCATTTAGCAAGACTTTGATGTCAGTTGGTTTAGCGCTTGCCACCCTGACCTTGTCCGCGAGTCCCAGTATTGCAAATGCCGGTGCACTGTCCGGATCAAGACCCAACATTCTCTATATCATCGCCGACGATCTCGGTTACTCGGATCTCAGCGCCTTCGGCGGTGAAATCCGCACACCCAATATCGATAGCCTGGTAAAAACCGGTCGTATCCTTTCTAATCATCATGTGTCGACGGTGTGCGCCATTACCCGTTCCATGTTGTATTCCGGCACCGATCACCATCTGGTTGGCGAAGGAACCATGGGTGCGCCTACTGACGAACGCAAAGGTCTACCGGGTTATGAAGGCTATTTGAACAATTCATCGCTGAGCATTGCCCAGTTATTAAACGACGGCGGTTATCACACTTATATAGCCGGCAAGTGGCACCTGGGTTCCCTAATTAACTCTCCGGTAAACAAGACGCCAGATCAATGGGGATTCGAGAAATCGTTCACCATGTTAGGCGGAGCCGCCAGCAATCATTTCGGTCATGATACCGCCGCCCAAAAGACCTATACTGAAAACGGCCAATATATCTCGCTACCTGCTACCGATGCCAACGGTCAGCCTTGGTACGACCAAAATGTGTATGCGCAAAAACTGATCAGCTATATCGATACCAACATCGCAGACGGTAAACCGTTCGCGGCGTTTGCCACCTTTACCTCGCCGCATTGGCCGTTACAGGTGCCGGAACCTTGGTTGAGCCAGTACTCTGGCTGGTATAACGGAGGGTATACAGTGACACGCAACCGGCGCTTGCTGCTGCAAAAACTGTTGGGTATAGTGCCGAACGATTACACCGTCGCCAGTCAGCCTTTGCCGAATGCCTTAACCCCTTCTGCCGGCACCCCAAATAATGGCACTCCAAACGCCAGTTATATCAACGCCAATACCGAGTTTGATGGTGAGCCAAATGTCGATTACGGCCCCGGTTATGTCGATCCTGTATGGTCCAGTCTGACGCCTGCCCAGCAGAAAACCGAAGCCAGATATATGGAAATCTATGCCGGAATGGTATCCAATCTAGATTACAATGTCGGCTTGCTAATCCAGCATTTAAAAGATATAGGTCAGTATGACAATACCTATATTGTCTTCCATTCCGATAACGGCGCTGAAGGCTGGCCGCTTTCCGCCGCGCAAGATACAACTAATGCTAATAACTTCCAGTATTTAGGTAAAGACCAAACGCTTAATCCGCCTGGAACTCCCAATACCGATATTCAATATGGCTTGCGTTGGGCTGAAGTCAGCGCTACGCCTTTCCGTTTGGTTAAGGGCTATACGGCCGAGGGCGGGACTTCCTCCCCCACTATCGTGCATTTACCGGGGCAAACTCAGCAATACCCAACGTTGCGTGACTTTATTCATATCAGGGATGCGGCGCCAACCTTGCTGGAACTGGCGGGTATCGCTGAGCCGTCTACGCCAGCATCCGTCACCGGCGTCAACGGCGTGGCGCAAGTGGTTTATAACGGTCGGAACGTTTATCCCATTACCGGAAAATCCTTTCTGAGCGAATTGGAAGGAGAAAGTGCAGGTCCCTTGCATACCGAACCAGTTGGAGAGGAAACCTATGGCCGCGCCTACCTGCGTAGCGGTCCGTGGAAGGCATTATGGATAGAACCCGGTTTTGCCGGCCCATTGGACGGTCATTGGCAACTGTTCAACATCGTGACTGATCGGGCGGAAACCAACGATGTTTCCGCCCTTTACCCGGATGTTGTGAACAGCCTGTATCTGGACTGGACAACCTATTTGCACAATACCGGCGGCGTTGAACCGCTAAGACCGTTGGGCTATTACTAAGCGCATGGTCTTAGGACAAAAAACCTTGAGCAATGCGGGCTTAGCCCGCGTTGCATTACTCGGTGCAGGTTTTATCGCGCTGTATTATATGTCAGCCTCTCTATCGTCAACTAGCGTACCCATTTTATTGGGATCCCCGCAATTATGCAGCCAATATTCCGGCTTACCCGCCCATTGGGGAGATACTCCTCATGCCGGCATGGTTTATCTTCCGAAGGGGGAATTCACCCTTGGCACAACTTTGGGCTATGCAGAAGAGCGGCAAGAAGTCCAGACTCAGGTGCAAGGCTTTTGGATCGATCAAACCGAAGTCAGCGTGGCGCAATTCGCGACATTCGTGAAAGCGACCGGCTATGTCACCGAGGCGGAACAGCAAGGCGGCGGAGTCGTGTTCCATAATCCCACTCCCGAAGAACTTCAGCAACGACCTTATGCCTGGTGGACTTTTCAGGCCGGCGCCGATTGGCGGCATCCACAAGTGGACGGTTCTGCGCCATTGGACAATCAACCGGTCACCTTGGTCACTTTTAACGACGCCATGGCCTATGCAAAGTGGCTGGGCCGGGATTTGCCCACAGAGGCGGAATGGGAGTATGCCGCCAAGGCCGGACAGCAAGGCGCGGACTTGGAAAAAGAACCTCTGAATAAACAAGGTAAACCCGCGGCAAACTTTTGGCAAGGCCATTTTCCGGCCTTGAATACGCAGGAAGACGGCTATACAGGTCTGGCGCCAGTGGGTTGTTTTGCCGCCAACGCCTATAATCTTTACGATATGGTTGGCAATGCCTGGGAACAAACCAAGGATATTTACACACCCTCGCACGAACCGCAAGCCAGACCGGCATTTCCGGCCAACAGCTCCCGACCCGATATGGCGCTGGTGGTTAAGGGCGGTTCACACCTTTGTGGTCGGGATTTCTGTGTACGCTACCGGCCTTCGGCCCGAGAGGCGCATGAAGCAAATTTACCCATTGCGCATATCGGATTTCGTACCGTAAACCGAGATGAGCCTGAAAACCCATTACCGAGTATCAATGCGTGGTAGCAAATCTTCAGAGCAAAAATCCAGAAATCGGCACCGTGTCATTCCAGTGCACAGTTTGCGGTAAATGCTGCAACAGTCCGCCGTTGCTGAGCGTGCCCGAGCTGTTTCACCACGAAAACCGTTTTGTCGGTAGTCTAGTCTTCCGTCTCAGCGCAGTCAAACCACCGAGTGCGCTAAGGAACAGCCAGAGCGCACTCGGCAAGGGGACTGCGGCAACCGCATAAGTGGCGACTTGTCCAAAATCGCTGGCGTTGGTGGCGTTACCATATTGATCCAGGCCTAAAAACGCCGGACCGTTTAAGCCATCGCCACCGCTAAAGGATAGCTGGATGATTTGCCCATTCAGTACACCGCTTGCTTGATAGGTCAAATCACTAGGCGAGAATCCTGAATAAGCATAAGTAGCAGGAAAATCTGCTTGAAAAGCTTGGGCGCCGTTGAAATAATCCTGCGCTTGTTGGCCCGCCGCTACATCCGCTATCGACCATTGGTTGTTCCAACCGTAGACGACGCTAGTCGGGTCCGAAACGCCTGTGGCGGATAATTCGATGTTGGTAAGATCGTAGGCCGTGTTATCCTGAATTTCAAAATACGAATTATTCCTGCCGAAGTCATACCCGGCAAAGACATCGATCGAATCGGCGCTAGCCGTCGATAAGGAAGCAAATACCATTGCCAGCGAGCCAAATAGTTTAAGTCGGGTGGGATGAAATATTGTCATAAAATCTCCATAACGATGTAATTTGTACTCTAAACAAATAAATATAAGTAGTTTCTTTAGTCTCGATGCAGTAAAGCGGAATCAAGGAGCGTCAAGGCCACGCTGAATAATTACGTACTTTAATGGTTTTATTAAAGGCCGAAAAAGCCGGAATTAGCGCTATCGTTGACTAATAGCTTATGCAGGTTTGCCCCGCTGGCAACTGCGCCATTGCTGGGACGCCATAAGCCTATACCGGGATTGCCGGTAGCAGAGGCCGTACCTGTAGCCGAGATATTACTGGATGGAATGTAAGTGGTTCTTATTTGCGAATAATCGGCCGCCCTGGCAGCCAACGCAGCGGCAGCTGCGGCATGACCGACGGCGATACCGGGATCGTTGCCGCCAGCCCCCAGTGCGGCTAGATCGGCAGCTAATTGATTATCCAGCCAAGTCAGGGTCGCCGGCCAGGTTCCGGTACTGGGTAACGCGCCTTTTAACACATCATGAGCCGCTTGTGCTGCGGCTACCGACGCCGAAACAGATGTTAATCCACTCAGCGTTCCGTTGTTTGCATAATAATAACTACCAGCACTAAATTTATTGATAGCATTCACTGCGTCGAAAACCGCTCTGGCTTCGATGGCTTCAATGCGGGTAGCGACATTGGAATTGAGGGCGTTTCCGGCATTGCCAGTGGTGAGAGAGGTGACGGCTTTCGTTGCCAGAATGCTGTAATAGTTCCAGTTAGTTACTTCGTCTGCAAACGCCACGGGTGACGCAAGGCACAGCTACAGACAAAGCCAGCTTAGTCTGGCGATACGATGTTGTTGGCCTTAAATTTTTCATTTGCTAACCTCAGTAGTTATTAATCAATAGCGTAAAAAATCTTGAAGGTTATGCGTTAAACCAGGTCTTTTCCAGCCAGACAAAGACGCATTCCCTTCAGTTTCATTTACACTAATGCACGTTAAGTGCCAACAACATAACCCATTGATAAACAATATTTAATTTTAAAGCCAGTCTGATAAATTGTATATCTGCCCACAAAAGCTGTTGATTGCCTGCTTGTATTCCAGCAGGCTACTTCTCTAAAGGTTTCGAAAAGGCCGTAACCAAACGATCTCGAACGCTATCCATTCCCCAAGCCGGTGCGTTGATCGCCGGAAGCATGCCTTCCGTCCACTGCCAATCTTGCACCGCCGCCATCACTTTGGGATCATGGCTGATTAGATGCACCAGCACATCATGACTTTCCGACTCGTCGGTGACAAACGGCGCGGGCTGATGATCACCCAATACCAGCAGCACCAGATTTTCGTCGCCATACTTAACGGCATAGGACACAATAGTGGCCAGCGCATAGCCGATGGACTTGCGATATTGCTCGCGTATCCGTTCGGTATTTTGCCATACCGCCTCTGGAGTATCCCCTTCCCTGGCCTGTTGACTAAAGACAGCGCCGTCGCCCACTTGCTGCCAGTCTACCAATAGCGGTAACGGTGTCCAGGGCGCATGGGAGGAGATCAAGGCAAGCTCAGCCATCACCGGGGAGCGTGGGCCTGCTGTTCGCTCTCTGGACTGAAATGCCGCCAGCGTGTATTGATCCGGCATGGTAATCCAGTTGAACGGCAGACCTTGATAGCCTAGGTCTTGCGCCGCGTAAATCCGGTCGTAACCAAAGTATTTTCCTTGCGGCCGATCCATAGTATGCGCGGGCTGGACCGCCACGGTCCGCCAGCCGGCACGCTTGAAGAGTCGATTGAGCGAGGGGCGTTCGCCCATCACCAACCGGTCGTAACGCACCTGGCTATTCACCCATAGACCGGAAAGCAACGTACCATGCGCCAGCCAGCTTAGGCCGCCGTATGTTGGTGAAGTCAGGTAAGCGCTGCGAGATTGCAGGCCGTTAGCCGCCAGTTTTGCAGTGCTTTCCGCTAGTAGCGGGCGGATATGCTCAGCAAAATCCGCTTTGTCGAGCACGGTTCGGCCATAAGATTCGATGAACACGACCATTACATCTTTTCCCTTGAGCTTGGCAAACAAGCTGTCATCCGGAACAGCGGCATAAGGATCGCTATCGACAACAGTGTTAAAGGTTTTCAGATCGACAAAACTAGACAGAGTGTTGGCGACATGCATGGACAGCAAGTCATAAAAGGGAGTGGTAGTTTTTTGCCAACCGCCAATTGAAATCGCCGCCCAGACCAGCAAACCGGTCAGCAATCCAAAGCCACTGGCTTTTGGCGACACCCGCAGCAGCGTTTGCACACAGCCAAGCGCCGCATAGACCAGTACGAAAATGCCCACTAGCAACACAACTAGCAGTATCGCCACACTATATGCGCCAATCGGCCCAATTGCGCCCTGTAGCAAATTCATACCATTCGGTAGAAAGTTTCCATCCAGCACTGGATTGAAGGGCCGGTCAAAGGCTTGATAAGTGCCCAGGTCGGCCAGTTTAAAGACTATGCCGGTTGCCAACAGGCAGGCTGCGAGACAGCGAAACACCCGCCCAGTAAATCCAGGAGCCAACAAGAGCAGCCCAAGTAGCAGTGCCTCCAGCGGTATAGAGGCAAAAGCCAAGGGCGTGATGGAACTTAAGCGGTTTGGGCTTAGCAGCGCTAGAAAAATAAACACCAATGCTGAAATTTTTAGCGGATTTCTTTTGCCTAGACTCAGAAAGTTTGCCGCCCTTAGTGTATAACTCGCCATGCATTTATTCTCGTGCTGCATATTTAAGTGAAATATTATTCTGCCCAAAAACACTGGCATGATAGTTTAAATGGCTTTGTCGATTATCGCTTCAGGGGTTTCTGACGGAGGCGGCATAATACCAAACTATGAATTTGCTATTGATTTTATGAAACACGAACTGCGAGTAATCATACTGCTCGGCTGCGGCCTGCTGCTGAGCAGCTTTGTTATTTCTGGTTTTGCACAAAGCTGGTTAGCTGCCGGTCAGTGGCTATTGCAGGCTGGACTGCTCTGGGGCTTTGTTTGTCACTTTACCTGGCGACGCTTGAATCTTAATCGCTTGACCGCTGAATCCAGTCTATATAACGACTTGGGATGGGGCAATCGTTTGACATTGTTACGCGGCGGTATGATCGCGTTGACCGGTGGTTTTCTATTCCGGCAACCCGAAACTGCCTATGCTCTCTGGCTACCGGCGCTATTTTATACGCTGGCAGCCTTACTCGATCGCTTGGATGGCTACGCGGCCCGCCGCACTCACCATGCGAGTTTACTCGGCAATGAACTGGATATCACGTTTGACGCGTTAGGCTTGGTGGTTGCACCGCTGTTGGCGATCAGCTCAGGTAAAATCCATTACGCCTATCTGTTATTGAGCATGGCTTATTATCTGTATCAATGGGGCTTGCAACGCCGGCACAACCAAGGTTTGCCGATTTACCCCTTGGCGGAGAATCCATTACGCCGAACCTTGGCTGGCTTTCAGATGGGTTTTATCGCAGTGGCGCTCTTGCCGCTGCTTAATCCGGAAATGACACGCATCGCCAGCGTGGCTTTTATGCTGCCTGTTCTGTTCGGCTTTGTCGTGGATTGGTTGCAGGTTTGCGGCAAACTCACGTTACTGGCTGCGATGAGCTTGGAAAAATTTAGCGTCAACTTTTTTCAACCTGGCTTGCGCTTACTGCTGGTAGCGACGTTGCTGACTGGATTTCAGAATACCGGAGCATTTCACTTGCCCGAAGCCGACCTGGATAGATTACTGACTCTGGCTTTGTTGTTCTGCGCCGGGTTAATGCTGTTAGGCCTGGCCGGACGCTTGGGTGCGCTACTGTTGCTTGTGCTGTTGGGTTGGAACTGGCCTGAGCTTGTAAATACCATTATGGGCTATACCTTTATCTTTAGCGCTGTCTGGCTGTTATTGCTAGGCACAGGTCGTTACAGCCTGTGGCAATGGGGAGACGAGTGGGTCAAACGCTATGACGGCGCCTGATATTTATGTTTATTAAAGCCATACCCGTTCTGTTGCGGCTATGGGCTTGATTGCTTTGATGCGGTTGCGGGATGTCGTGGTGCTACTGACTGGGATGAGCTGTTTGCGGGTTTTGCAAAGGCGGAAATGATAACTTTGTCGCTGCTGTCTTTAAAATTGAACATCCTTCCAGCCCTAAAGCCATGCAGGAATTACTGACAAGCTTAGAAGATTGGCTAACCGACAGGCCGGATTTACGTCGCATGTTTGGGCTTTGGGTGAGAGCAACGTTGATGCGCAGGCCGGAATACAGTATCTAACTACCACAAGCACATGATTTACAGTAGCTTAAAGTTATATTGGCAGATAAATTAGAAGAATGGGCGCTTGAATACAATGCTGAATGAATGGAAAAAGGCATAGAAAAGGGTGAGATGCTTGCTTTGCAAAAGCTGCTATCTAAACGTTTTGGCCCAATAGCTTCGGAAATTACTGAAAAAATTTCTATCGCTACACTGGAATAAATTGAAAGCTGGTTTGATCGGGCAATTGATGCTAATCAGCTTTCAGTTGTTTTTGATTGCTAAGATTCGAACCTCGATTCCAAAATCGTCGGTTAACGTTAGCTTTTATTACAGCTATGGTTTTCAAAACAATTATAGGGTTTTACTTACAAGACTTTCTGGGAAGATTAACGCCCTGCATACAAAAACTGCCGAATAAGTTCACAAATCTGCTCCCACCCGGGCGCCCTACTACGAAGGCGATAAAACTTTGAGTCTTATTTTTTTGCTTGACATCTTACACATAAACACATATATGTTTATGCGGAGGTTTTCTTATGTCGAATGTAAATGCCAATGCTCGTTGGAATCTTGTTGTATCCAGTGATACGGATGCTGCCCTGCGTCAATTCCTCGCCAGTCAAGGCGGCGGACACAAAGGCGATTTATCGCGTTTTGTGGAAGAAGCTGTACGCGCCCACATACTGGATTTAGCCGCAAGTTCCGCAAAGAAAGAAAACGCCGCCCATTCTCAAGCCGATATTGGAGATGCTATTGATGAAGCGTTGACATGGGCAAGGCAATAAATGCGGGTTATTTTGGATAGCAATATTCTATTCAGTGCGCTCATATCTCCTCATTCTCCACCGCACCATATTTATCAGGCGTGGCGGCAGGGTGTTTTTGATTTGGTAACCTGTGAAGAACAATTAGAGGAAATTCGTCGCGCCAGCCGTTACCCAAAGCTCAAGCACATCCTGCAACCTCATCGTGTTGGACTTATGCTCAACAATATGCAGAGCGCAATCGTTATTAACAATTTATCCACTGGGTTTGAAACTGCCGACCCTAACGACGCTTTTCTTTTGGCCTTAGCAGACAAATCGCAAGCCAATTATCTGGTCACAGGAGATAAACGCGCCGGGATTTTATCACTTATTTCTATAGGTCAAACTCAAATTGTCACAGCCTCGGCCTTTTGTGACAAGGTACTTTAGAAGCTTTCCACAAATTTAGTGACACGGCCAAGCCTTTACTCAGGCACTACTGAAACCTTTCTGCAAGAATTTTCGGGAAAATTAAAGCCTCCCATACAAAAACTGCCAAATAACCTTACAACTATTCTCCCACCCCGCATGCCCAGCAAACGCCGCCAAAGCATTGCGACTCAATGCCACTAAGAACTCACGTCCCTGATGAAGTTTCAACAACACCTCAGCCAACCCCCGCGCATCTTCCGGCTTAATCAAATAACCGTTTTCACCCTCCGTGATAATTTCCCAAGCCGCCCCCGCCATGGCGCCAATCACCGGCAAACCAAACTGCTGAGCTTCCAGATACACAATGCCATAGCTTTCAAAGGCCGAAGGCAACACCATCAGCTGATGCCGCCGGTATAACTCTACCAGATCAGCACCCTGCACTTCCCCCAACAACTTAACGCGATCAGCCAAGCCCACAACCTGAATTAAGTCCAAAATCTGCCGCACATAAGCCGGCTCCATATCCAAGCGCCCTGCCACCGTCACCTGAAAATCCCCAGCCGGTAACAAGCTCAAAGCCTTGATCAGCACATGCAAGCCTTTACGCCGAATCACATTCCCTACCACCAGAATCTGCAACGGTCCCGGCGACTGCGCCCGCCGCTCAATAGCGGCAAAGTTTATATCAACCTTAGAAAAATGATCGCCCGCCGGCACCGCGACACAATAAGCCGGCAGCTTGTCATATAACAGCTCACGCGCCTGCGCCAAGGTCGTTTGGCTATTCGCAATCAAGCCCTGTACAGATGTTAAGTAACGCCGTTCGATGGCCCGGTAAAACCAGGCGCTATACCAAGGATGCTGATCAAAAGCCGTGAACAAATGCACCAGCGTCACCACCGGCAAACCGCCTAAGCGCCAATTCATCCAAACCAGCGAAGGATGCGCCATTTCATCCTGAATCAGAATATCCAGTTTGGCGGCCAGAATCTGCTCTACACAAGCCGATCGAAAATTATCGCCCAAATGCCGCCAATAGCTGCGCAAGGGTAAGCTGATGATCTCCACCTGCTCGCCTCTCTCGCGCAAATAAGCAACCAATTGCCGATTGTAAAGATAACCGCCGCTTACGGTATCCATATCGCCGTAAACCAACAGACCTACGCGCATGGCTTAACGCCTGCTCAGAACGCCTGCCGATACGCCGCCCAACAGGTCGCATTTTCCCACAGCTTCACGCGTAGCGAACCGGAACCAGGCGGCTGTATGACTTCCAGAATATGTTCGCAAATAATCCGGCTAAAATGTTCTATGCTGGGGTTAAGCCCGGCAAATTCAGGTCTGTCGTTCAGCAAGGCGTCCCGGTAGTTGGCTACCACCGCATCCAAGGCCGCTTCGATAGCGACAATATCCACTAGATAACCGTGTTGATCTAACTGACTACCCTCAATCTCCACTTCCGCTACATAATGATGGGCGTGCGGCAGGTTTTCGCTGCCCCAATCGCCGCCGATCAAAAAATGGTTGGCGATGAATTCCCGGCTTACGGCTACGCTATACACTTGTCTTTTCCTTTGGTTTCAATAAATAAAAATGGCTTGCAGAACTTTTTCCGGCGTCTTATCCAATTCATTGTAGATCGCCCCGGCCTGCTCAAAAGGCGCCCGGTGGCTGATCAGCTCTTGTGGCCGCACCCGCCGTATCATGTCCCAAGCGGTTTGGAAACGCCGCGCCTTGTCCCAGCGTCCCAGCAACTCTGGGGCGATGGTGCTGACCTGGCTACTGATCAGCTTAAGCCGATTTCGGTGCGCCGCGCCGCCCAAGTGGATATTGGCGGACTTGTCGCCATACCAACTACCGATGACGATGCGCCCGCTAAAACTGCATAACTCAATCGCCAAGTTCAATGCCTCCGGCACGCCGCTGACTTCATACAGCAAATCGGCTCCAGTTCCAGGGGTAGCGGGAATTTTTACCGGCAACTGCAAACTTTGTTTTAGGTCTGCCAACTGCGAAGTTGAGCTCGAATCGAAAACCTGGGTGACGCCCAAGCGCAAAGCACTAGCGCGCCGCTCGGCGATACCGTCCACGGCAAGCAACTCCGCTAGCGGAAACTGCGCCAGCAGACTAGATAGCAACAAGCCGACCACGCCCTGCCCCAATACTACAACCCGTTCGCCTAAGGCCGGTGCACCGTCCAGCACCAAATTCACCGCAGTTTCCATATTCGCCAGAAACACCGCAGCCTCCGGCGTAATATCCTCCGGCAATGGAATCAGCTCTTCCGGCCTGGCGATAAAATGACTGGCGTGCGGTTGAAATGCAAACACCTGTTTATCCTGCCAGGCGCTAGGCACATCCGCGCCTAAACTTTCAACCCGGCCGACGCTGGCATAGCCATATTGCAGAGGATAAGTCGACTGCTGTTGCAAGGCGGCCAGCGTGGCGTCTACGGCCATGCCGCTAAGCAATTGCCCCCGGTAGACAAGCATTTCCGTGCCGGCGCTGATCGCTGAACACAGTGTTTTCACCCGCACTTGCCCAGCCATTAGCGGCGGCAATGCCGTCTCACGAATTTCTATTTGGCGCGGCTGGGTAAACCAAAGTTGCCGGGCTTTCATGCGAAGCACTGTGCCTGGTAATTTAAATTCCCCCACATGATCAGATCATCGCCTAACATTTGCGTATGCAGCGGGCGAATTTGCGGTAACCGGCATTTGTTGCTAATACCCAAATTACCGACGCCCTTATAACCACCAACCAAGGTCGGGGCAATCGTCAACACCAAGGCATCGGCCAATTGCGCTTGCAAAAACGCCGTAATCACCGTACTGCCGCCTTCCACCATTAACATGCGAATGCCTTTTTGCCAGAGCAAGGCCAACACGTCGGACAAATTGACGCGACCTTGCGCATCACCGGCCAGCGTGATTACTTTTACCTGTGGATTCATACCGTCATCAGCCGTCAAGCTGCTAAACACCCAGCATTGTTTAGCGGCATCCAGGCACAAACGGGCGGTGGGCGGCATGCGTAAGCGGCTATCCAGCACGATGGGTTGCGGATTAGCGCCAGTCCATTCCCGTACCGTCAATAGCGGATCGTCGGTCAGGACTGTGCCGACGCCAACCAGAATGCCGTCATGTAGACTGCGCAGCTGATGCGTTAGCCGCTTGGATGCCGCGCCGCTTAAGGCTAGGCTTTCGCCGGCGCGGGTGGTGATGCTGCCGTCCCAGCTTTGCGCATAACAGAGCGTAACAAAGGGTCGGCTGGCAGAGGCTAAGGCGTTTTTGTGGTGCGTCAGCCAGCGCTCAATCTGCAGACTGACAGACATAACGTCCTCTCTGGTTTGCCGCATAAGAAACCGGCTTTAATTGCAACAAATGATCCATGCGCCGGGCTTTGGTATGCAGATAACTTTTATTATCGGCATTTACTAAAACTTCCAAAGGCACACGCGCATTCACAGTAATACCTTCCGACACCAAGGCGCTGATTTTTAGCGGATTGTTAGTCATCAGCTGCACGGATTTGACGCCCAGATCCTCCAGAATTCGCGCCGCCAAAGAATAATTACGCTCGTCCGCGCCATGACCAAGCAGCAAGTTTGCATCGACAGTATCATAGCCCTGATCTTGCAGATTATAAGCTTTCAATTTTTCCAACAAGCCTATACCCCGGCCTTCTTGTCGCAGATAAATCAGCACCCCTGCACCGCGCTCGGCAATCAAACGCAAGGAATTATCAAGTTGTTCGCCGCAATCGCAACGCGTGGAACCCAGCACATCGCCGGTAAAACACTCGGAGTGTATCCGCAGTAAAACATCGTTTTTTTCGGACACAGCACCCAGGCAAAATGCCAGGTGTTCCTTGGCATCCTCGGTATTGGTGTAGTAACACAGTTGAAAGTCGCCGTAGGCTGTGGGAATACGGGCGGAGGTCATCCGAGTAACAGTGGGATTGAACATTATAGATAATCTGCTTTGTTTTAGCGTAGAAATAAAGACTTAGGGTTTATTTTGGACAAGTTATTGTTATTACGAGCGAAGCCAACTTAGGTTAATAGTTTAAAATCGATCGAAACTCTATAAATACTCGGTTAAGATCGATACTGGCATCAGTAAATCGATCTTATTGAGTCTGACTATAACTCAACTATAGCAATTTAAAGTTGTAATAACAAATAGCAATATAAATCTAATATTTAGATATTTAATTCTAAATTTTTCGTTTTATCAAAGAATAATTTAACTGTATAGTGGCTTTGGGTTCATTGAGCCCTGTGTTTACCTCGATAAAGTGGCTAGGTGCAGAGGGACAAGCACCGACAAGGATGTACAGGTGGCGGGAAACTTTCCCGCCATTTTTTATTTGGCTCAATGATTGCGTTTGTCCTTATTAAGCCGCAAACTAAAACAAATTTCCAAAATCACTCGATAACTTACTTAAGCGAATCGCCACAAAAATCTTGTTTAGCAGATTCAACCACTCCTTTGTGATTCCACCAAAACTTAAGCGTAACAACCGGTACGTAATTGTCTTATTTCTTATTATTTTATTCCCGGCTTGCGCCACAAACGACTATTTTCGTACCGACATTAGCGAAACACCCTGCATAACCGGGCAAACTCAAACATGCAAAGCTGCGCACCTGATCGTAAATAACGCAGATAATTACCAACTGGGCTTTGTTGAAATTGATGATCAAGGGCAATTTTACGACAGGCGTCAAGCCGATTTCTTGGTCAAAACCTTAAAAAATCAGCAGCAAGCCCAGTATGTGATGGTGTATGCGCACGGTTGGCATCATAACGCCGTGGAGAGCGATTTTGGCTTGCAGCGCTTCAAAGGAATGCTAAAGGAGGCCAAAAGCAATCATCCAAGACAGCAAGTCACCGGCATCTATATAGGCTGGCGGGGCGAAACCCTGACATTGCCTATTCTTAGACTCCTAAGCTTTTGGGATAGAAAAGCCGTCACCGAAGAAGTTGGACGCAATGCCTTATTGGATTTTCTCTTACAGGTGGAAACCGCCGTCAAGGACCAAGGTCACCCAGATAATACTTTATTGACAGTGGGTCACAGCCTTGGCGCATCGGTGATTTTTAACGCGTTGCATCCAGTCTTATTGCAACGCTTGACACAGCCGGAAAACAACAGCTTACGCCACTCTTACGGCGATTTAGTCGTGCTGATAAATCCAGCCTTCGAAGCCATGCGTTACGCAACCCTTAGAGACGCCGCGCAACGCTACGCCCGAGAGTTTCAATTTAGCGAACACCAAAAACCTTTGCTGATAATCGCCACATCTGCAGCTGACAACGTCACCAAGCGCGACTTCTCCTGGAGCAGAGTTTTTAGTACGCTATTCGAAGCACATCGAACTATTCCAGCTGACAGCGACAATAGCGATGCAGAACTTTCCGAATGGGCGCTGGACACCACGGCTTTGGGTCATTTTCAGCAATACATCACTCACCACTTGCACGCCAACGATATTTTAACCAAAGACTATAGTTGTTCCGCAACCCCGGATTGGCAAAAATCCGCAGTGGACAGGCGCAAACGTGAACAAATTTTAGCGCACATAGCAACCACAGGTGAAGGCTGGAATACTGGCGACGGTAAGACCATCCCCTCCCTGCTGGCGGATACTGCCAAGCTGCAATTCAGCCATGAGCAAAATTCCACAGCCTTCGACCCCTATTGGGTCGTGCAAACCGACAATAGCATTTTCCCCAGCCATGGCTTTATTGCCCAAAAGCACTTTTGGTGCTTTGTGGATCTGGCAATAACAGACGCTATTCGTACACCGAAAAACTAATTCCTTTCCCGGAGCTAAGGGCGGCGAAGTCATCGTTATTTTCACGGATTCCCAAGCCAGAGCTTGGGAATCCGCGTAACCAATAGAAGCAGAAACAGCCTTGTTGTTTAAGCATTACTTTCTGCTGAATGACTGCCTGTCAATCAACATCTTAAAACTAATTTTTGCTGAAGTAGCCGTTACTACTTATCGCCAGCCACGGTATCACAGAGAAAAATGCCTTTTTAAACAATTCCCTAAACTTGTAGACCGATTAATAAGCCAAGTTTCAAAGCATATTTAATTTACATGGTATGAAAAATGCAATATTTGAAAAAACCGCATTGTTTATGCCACACCCAAAAATCAGCACAGCGTGCTAATTAGTCAAACGCAGCATTAACAAAGCTATACCTAATAAAACAAATATTAAATAGGAGAATCTACATGCTTGGTAAACATAAACTCATTGCCTGCTTAGGCTTAAGCGGCTTATTGGCCACGCCGGGCGCAGTGCAAGCCCACCATGCGTTTGCGGCTGAATACGATGCCGATAAGCCAATCACCTTAACAGGTAAACTAACCAAGATTGAATGGATTAATCCGCATGGTTATGTGCATGTAGACGTCAAGGACGCCAGCGGCAAAGCCAACGATTGGCTAATCGAGTTCGGCGCGCCTAATTCCTTATTACGCAAAGGTTTTCGTAAAACCGATTTTCCAGTCGGCGCGGATGTAACGGTCAAAGGTTATCAAGCAAAAAACGGCGCGAATGTCGGCGCGGCATCTACAGTCACCCTGCCTGATGGCCGCAGCTTCTATGCCGGCTCGGAAGGCACCGGCGCTCCCGGCGACCCAAGCGGTAACAGGCCAAACAATTAAGCGGGTACGACCACGCTATAGCTAACACTTCGCTCAATCTGAAGGAATATAAAATGATTAAATCCGTGTATGCAGGCCAGGCCAAACTGACCGGAAGGCTAAACCGACCTGCGCCACTGTTCACTATGGGACTGATCGCCGCCGGCTTGCTGGTAGGCTGTCAACCGCCCGCCCCTAGCTCTAATGCCGGCAACGCCGCGCCCGGCAGCCAAGCGACTGCAACCCCTGGCATCCCCAGAACAGCAGACGGCAAACCGGATTTAAACGGCTTCTGGCAAACCTTAAGCACCGCAGAATGGGATTTGGAAGCGCATAATGCGCGTAAAGATGCACCTGCCGGCCTGGGTGTAGTGACAGACGGCCCCATACCTTACCAAGACTGGGCGCTGGCGAAAAAGAAAGAGAACTTTGAAAAACGCGCCACCGAAGATCCGCAAACCAAATGTTATCAACCCGGCGTACCACGCGTGACATACACGCCGTTTCCCTTCCAGATATTACAGTCTGAAAATGAGTTGACGCTGCGTTACGAATACGCGCATACGCTGCGCACCATTTACACCAACGGCACGCAACATCCCCCCGGACATATCGACTGGTATCAAGGCGACTCTCGCGGCCACTGGGAAGGCGACACCTTGGTGGTCGATATTAACGACTTCAACGATCTAACCTGGTTTGACCGCGCCGGAAACTTTCATAGCGATGAACTGCATGTCATAGAACGTTACACGCTGCAAGACACCGACCATATCCAGTATCAGGCCACCATAGAAGACCCCAAAGTGTTCACCAAACCCTGGAATATCGAAGTCACGTTATATAAACATAAGGAAAAAGGTTTTCAATTACTTGAATACGAATGCTACACCTTCGATTACGAGCAATTCTATCCATAGAGACTGACTACAAACCTACTCCGAGAATATTTATGAACGTATCGACTTGCATTCCAGTGCGCCCTAACCACCCGCAATCGCTAAAAAAAGTTTGTCTTTTTGGCTTGACCCTAATCCCAGCTATTCTAACCGGCTTTTATTCTGCTTCGCTTAGCGCCCAAGAACCACAATCCGCAGCCCCGACAACGGCGGTCACACCTGCAACGCCTCCGCCCGCAGCATGGAGCCCGAAAATACTTGCGGACGGCCAACCCGATGTTAGAGGCTTTTACAAACCTGAAACTGCCGGCACTTATTCACTGATTAGACCGCGGCGCGGCGTAGGTGTCGAAGATCAAGCCAAATGGGAGAAACTGAAAGCCGATCATGATGTCAGCAAATCCCGAGTGATTGACCCGCCGGATCGTTTGGTTCCTTATCAGCCTTGGGCGCGCGCCAAACAAAAGGAAATTGAAGACAATATGTATAACTGGGTATTACCCCGGCATATAGATCCACAGGCGCGTTGCGTACCCGGCGGCGTAACACGCACCCTGTTTTGGACGCAAAATTTCGAAATTCGCCAATACCCCGGCTACGTCGTATTTGTCGACGATCAAAATCACACCTCCCGCTCTATTCCGCTCGGCGGCCAGCCGCATATACACGACAATATCAAGCTCTGGATGGGCGATTCCCGTGGACATTGGGAAGGTAACACCTTAGTGGTGGATGTGACCAACGACAACGCCAAACATCGTTTAAGTAATGAGGGCGATTTTTCCAGTGACAAAGTGCATATCGTCGAGCGCTATAAATGGATGGATGCGAATAATTTCGAGTTGGAACAGCGTTACGACGACCCTAGTGTCTATACCCAAGCCTGGACTTTAGCCTCCAAATTTCGTCGCGACCATACCGATGACCCTAACTATGAATTATGGTTGAACGAATGTCAGGAAGGCGAACGGGATATCCCGAATTTATACCACGGCGATAAATCGAAACCTTATTAGGTCTTTGTTAACCACTCGGTTCCAATTAATAGTTTATGTCAATATTCATTGAGTTAGCACAACTCCTTTACGACTCGGAAACAGGGGTGAGTATTCGCGAATCGCAATACCTCTATCCGTTGATTGAAGGCAGTCACTTGCTGGGACTGGCCGTATCGTCAGGACTTATAGTCCTGACGGATCTGCGTTTACTGGGCGTGTTCCTGAAACATGTACCGGTTGCAGATATGTTGCATCAGTTGCGGGTCTGGGTGGTGTTGGGTTTTATCGGCACTTTTGTCAGCGGCGGTCTGCTGTTTTGGGCGGAAGCCGCCACCATGATAGACAATCCGGCGTTTCTGATCAAGATTCTCTTCGTACTGCTTGGCTGTTGCAACGCACTGTGGTTTGAACTGAAATGGGGACGAAGAGTTCACGAATGGGGCGAACAGGAAGTCCTGCCGCCAGCAGTGCGATTTGCCGGCTGGGCTTCGCTTTCGCTGTGGACGATCGTTATCATCGGCTCACGTTTTATACCTTATATGGTGCAAGCCCCAGTCTAAAAAAGGCTACACCAGGAAAATAGATGGAAAATCATGACAACTAATCAGCTCTTACACTGGTTTCAAGATACCTCGCTAGGCTTGTTCGTGCGTAAATCGGATCATTTGGTCGGCGCAGCCATTCAAGTATTTCATATTGTCGGCTTAATCTTGCTGCTGACCGTCGTGCTAGTACTCACCTTAAGACTTTTTGGTTTCGGCCTGCGTCGGCAGTCTGTACTGGAGCTTACCCAGGCAACCGTGCCGATATTCTGGCTGGGCTATGGCTTAACCGTCAGTTCCGGCTTGTTAATGTTTATCGGTAATGCCGTGATTTACTTTGGCAATCCGGCCTTTCAATACAAAATGAATTTATTCGCCCTGGCCTCGCTGATCCAAATCATTCTGTTTACGAAAGGCTTTAATAGTCAAACTATTCCGCAGGCCATCATCAAGGTCGCCGCACTGTTCAGCTTTAGCCTTTGGCTTGCGGTCGGCTTGGCTGGACGCGCCATAGGCTTCGTCTAAATCTCAAACTATCACCTTAGAAGCAAATGCCATTAAACAGCAAATACAGCCTCATTTTCAGCACCCTGCTCCTGCTCAGCGCCTGCTCAAACCAAGCGGAAACACCGGAACAGTTGTCCACACCCAAACCCGTCGTGACGATACAAGAGCTGATGAAATCGGCTATAGATCCGTCTGCGGACGGAGTCTGGAACGCTGTCAGCAGCATCATCACCGAACAAGGCATAGAGGAAATCCAACCGCACAATGATGCAGAATGGGCGGCGGTTCGCGCCCACGCCGTAGACCTAAAGAACGCTGCCAGACTCTTGGCTGAAGTCGGCCGACCGGTTGCCGCAGCAGGCGTTAAATCCGACAGCCCAGGCGTAGAGGAAAACCCGGAAGACATACAGAAATTAATTGCGCAAAATACGCTAGTGTTTACCGGCTTTGCGCAGCAATTAGAAGCCAGAACCGACGACGCCATAGCGGCAATTGACGCTAAGGATACCAATGTATTACTGGAAGTTGGCGGGCGGCTTGACGAAACCTGCGAAGGCTGTCATAAAACCTTCTGGTATCCGAATCAATTTAAAAAATAGACATTAAAGGTATTACTAATGCGATGTGTTGTATTGTTTTATTTTGGCTGGCTAATCATTTTTACAAATGCTCAGGCCGCAAGTTTCGACTGTCTGAACGCGGCTAGCCAACAAGAAAAATTAATTTGCGCTAATGAAGAATTATCCGTCTTAGATTCCACTTTAAACGCTGCCTACAAAAACGCTTTGAGCAACCGTGATGTTCCCGGGGTCAAACAAATCACCGTAGAACAAAAAAATTGGTTAAGTAGCCGGAACAAATGCAAGAACCAAGAGTGCTTAAACCATGCTTATTTATCTAGGATTGAAGAACTGAATCCCTATACCATTCTCAGTAGCTTAACTGTAAACACCCCTTACCATACCGCGATTCTTATCAAAAATTCAGCATCAAGACTCGACTCATTTAATGCCAGCCTTAAATTTAAAGGACTAGAAGGCAAAATTAGCAAATGCAAGTCATTGATTGATCTTCCTATCGAATCTGGACGCGGCAACCATTCAATAGGCGGTTCTTGTATTTATTCTAAAAACAAAAATAGTTCAAAGGTATTGGTCTGTAACGACGATATGCTTGGGTATTTTAAAATCAGTCCTATTGAACAAGAGGTGACTGAACAAAAACTTGTCGATTTTATTGCTGCAAATTGTTTTGGTGGCTAGGGCTGTAGGTTGGGCTGACGCCAGGAAGCCCAACAATCGAAGTCACAACTTTTGATTTTGAATAGACATTTGCAAACTGGTGGTGTAACTAGTGCTGTTAGCTTCGAAATGTTGGGCTTCCTGGCGACAGCCCAACGGATCTTTCGAAGGCTACACCCAGAGATTTTACATATAACAACAACTATAAGCTATTTAAACTATGAGCAAATACACACTCCTTATCAACGGCGCAAAGAAATCCGTCGAAGTTGCCTCCGACACCCCTTTATTATGGGTGCTGCGCGACAACCTCAATCTACTTGGCGTAAAATTCGGCTGCGGCATCGGCCAATGTGGCGCGTGTACAGTGCATCTGGATGGACAACCCACTCGCGCCTGCCAGACGCCCATTTCCAAAGTCGGCAATAGCAAAGTCACCACGATTGAAGGCCTACACCCCAAAGGCGAACACCCTTTACAAGTCGTTTGGCAAGAACTGGATGTGCCGCAATGCGGCTACTGCCAAGCCGGGCAAATCATGACCGCCGCTGCACTGCTGAAAAGAAATCCTCGGCCAACGGATGCGGATATTGACGCCGCTTTGGAAGGCAACTTGTGCCGTTGCGGCACTTATTTACGCATCCGCGCCGGCATCCACCGCGCAGCAGAACTTGCCGCCAAGGAGACAGCATGAACGCTCCGGAATTAAAAAACCCCGCTCGCCGCAGTTTTTTACGTACCTCGGCCATCGCCGGCAGCGGCTTGGTGCTTGGCATGTATTTCAATGTTGCGGATAGCGCCAGTAAACACGTCGCAAAACCGGACAGCCTGGCCAATAGCACTGAGTTCAAGCCTAATGCCTTTATCCGCATTGCGACTAATGGCTCGGTGACCCTAATCAGCAAGCAACCCGAGATCGGTCAAGGCATAAAAACCGCGCTGCCTATGGTGATTGCCGAAGAACTGGAAGTCAAATGGCAGGACGTAAAAATTATCCAAGGCGACCTGGACCCGATTTACGGCAGCCAAAGCGCCGGCGGCTCGCGCTCAACACCGACCAACTATGAGGAATTCCATAGACTGGGCGCAACCGCGCGCAGCATGCTGATTGCTGCCGCCGCAGAGCTTTGGCAAGTGCCGGTTGCCGGTCTGTTTGCCCAAGACAGCGCAGTGCATGATCCAGCCGGTAATCGGAAACTCGGTTATGGCGAACTGGCGGAAAAAGCCGCAGCCTTGCCGGTGCCCGCTGCTGATACGGTGAAATTGAAAGACGCCAAAAACTATAAACTGTTGGGTACGCGTATCGGCGGAGTAGACAACCCTGCCATTGTCACCGGTAAGCCTTTGTTCGGCATAGACGTAAAATTGCCAAACATGCTGTATGCCGTATACCAAAAATCGCCGGCTTTTGGCGGCAAGGTCATCAGCGCCAATCTGGATAAAGTCAAGTCGCTTCCGGGCGTAAAGTTTGCGTTTGTGGTCGAGGGCGGTACAAGTCTAAAGGGTTTATTGCCCGGCGTCGCTATCGTCGCCGACTCGACTTGGGCAGCTTTCAGCGCCCGCAAACAATTGGAAGTGGAATGGGACGCCGGTCGGATTCCTGAACAAAGTTGGGCGGGTTTCGCGGCCAAAGCCAAAGAGTTATCCACCCAAGCAGGCACTGAGACCTTGCGTAACGACGGAGACGCTAAGGCAGTGCTGCAACAAGCGGCTAAAACCGTGGCAGCGGCTTATAGTTATCCCTTTATCTCCCACGCCAGCATAGAACCGCAAAATTGCACTGCTTGGTATAAAGACGGCGGCATTGAAATCTGGGCGCCTACGCAAAACCCCGAAGCCGGGCAAAAAATCGTCACGGAAACCCTGGGCATCCCGAAAGACAAAATCATCTTACACATAACCCGTAGCGGCGGCGGTTTCGGTCGCCGGCTGATACCGGACTATATAGCCGAAGCGGCAGCCATCGCCAAGCAAGTGCCGGTCCCTGTCAAGTTGACATGGAGCCGCGAAGACGACCTGCAACACGATCAATTTCGCGCCGGCGGTTTCCATTTCCTCAATGGCGGCCTGAATGAGCAAGGCAAGTTAATCGCTTGGCACAACCATTTCATCACTTTTGCCCACAACGTCCTGAAGGATGGTAAACCTACGCTGAAACTGGGCAGCGGCGCCAACCTGTCCGGCGACGAATTTCCCGGACGCTGGGTGGAAAACTGCCTGCTGGAACAAACACCCTTGGAATGCAATATACCAATGGGGCCATGGCGCGCGCCGCGCAGCAATGTCTTGGCCTGGGTGTTTCACAGTTTTATAGACGAACTTGCGCATGCCGCCGGTCGCGATCCGCTGGAATTTCGGCTGGAAATTCTCGGCGATAAAGGTTTTATCCCCGGCACCGGCCAGCAAGGCATACCTTACGATGTCAATCGGATGAAGCATGTGCTGCAATTTGTGGCGGAAAAGGCCGAATGGGGTAAGAAAACTTGGCCGCGCGGCCAAGGCCAGGGCATCGCCTTTCATTTCAGCCACCTGGGTTACATTGCCCAAGTCGCGGAAGTCACGGTATCTAAAGACGGCAAACTCAAAGTTGACCGAGTAGTAGTAGCCACCGATATCGGCGCGCAAATCATTAATCTCAGCGGTGCGGAGAACCAGGTGCAAGGCTCCGTGATCGACGGTCTAGGCGCGTTGATGTTTCAGCAATTAAATATAGAGCAAGGCCGCATAGTGCAAAGCAATTTTCACGATTATCCGATGCTACGTATCAATGATGCGCCGACCCAAGTGGATGTGCATTTTCTTAAAACCAGTAATCCGGTCACCGGCCTCGGTGAACCGGCGCTACCGCCTTTGGCCCCGGCGGTGTGTAACGCCATATTTGCCGCCACCGGGGTCAGGGTGCGGCAATTGCCCTTGCTGCAAACCGATTTAAGTTGGCGTTAAGTTGTATGTGTGAATTTTGCGTTTTTCCCTTCTGATTCATTATGCTTCGTACTGCAACAACCCGCAACGGGCGCCTTTATTAGTTGAATAAGAACAATTAGTTACAATACATCTTGAGCACTTTTAATGCGATGGTCGTGCGTTCGAATCGCACACGACCCACCAATTTAAGGCTTTGAATTTCAAAGCAAATCAGCTAGATTGCCCGTCGAGTTGAAGCAACATAAACGCAGTAAGGCGCAAATTTAGGCGCACTGCTGCATTATTTGCTTAATGAGGTAGCGTAATGAACCAGCAAAAACAGTCTTTTTTAGTCCAGTCCTGGATTAAATTTCCAAACCCAAAAAATATATTTTCTGAGCAAACTTTGCTCTTTTCCTGTTTTGCGTTTTTCGCAATTGCCGGAGGTGCATGATGGCTTACATCAGACCTTTAGCAAACGGCAACTTCCGCGCAGATGTCCGCATGAAGGGCATTGTCAAAAATAAAACCTTCCCTACCCTGCCCCTTGCCGAAGCATGGGCGGATAAAATTGAATTTAGCATTAAAACCATTCCTGCTATGGATCAGGCGCAATTGATGGCGCTGTCTACCGGCGACGTCGAAAGCATGGGCGGCGAAGAATTATTCAAGCAATTAGGCGTCGACCGGTTTGCAGTCCGCAACCAATCCCGGCTAGAAGCCATTAACGCACTTAGCAAAAAAGAGTTGCTGCAACTTTCCCCCCAGGATATTGAACGCATGGGCGGCGAAATCCAAGCCAAAAACGCCGATATCTTGGCTAAAGATTCCGTCATCAAAGCCAAGGACTTCAAAATCGAAGCGCTGACGCATGAGTTGGCCCATATCCGCCGGATGCGTTATGGTGTGAAAAGCGAAATGTTGTCAAAACTCCAACAGGATCTGTTCGCCGAAACCTGGGCGAGCGATTTGGCGGCCATCGAAGCGGAAATCGAACAACTGGCCGACCCGCAACCGGGCGAGACCGTTGCCAAACCGAAACGCCCGCGCGCTGGCCGTCAACCGCTGCCGGATCACTTGCCGCGCATTGAAATTCGCCACCAGCCCGAACACTGCATTTGCGGAAAATGCGGTAACACCGCCTTGGTTAAAATCGGTGAAGACATCACCGAACAACTGCATGTCGAACCCGCCCAGCTTTCCGTCATTCGGCACATTCGCCCCCAATATGCCTGCCGCCCGTGCGAGACGGTCATCGCCGAACCGATTCCGGCTGCCGTGATTGATGGCGGCATGGCCACCGAGAGTTTGTTGACCTGGGTGGTGATCTGTAAGTATTTGGATCATCTGCCGCTCTATCGGTTGGAACAAATCGCGGCACGCGACAAAGTCACTCTGGCCCGTTCGACACTGGCCGAATGGGTGGGGCGCGTCGGCGTGGCCTTACAACCCTTGGTAGATCGATTGATTTGGCATCTGCAGCAAGGTAAGACCTTGTTGGCGGATGAGACGCCCGTGGCGCAACTCGACCCCGGGAAGGGAAAAACCCGAAAAGCCTATTTATGGGCTTATCGCAGCAACGACTTGGCGGGCGGGCAGACGCCACGCATCATTGTCTTCGACTACTGCAAGGGACGGGACGGCGAACATGCTCGTCAGTTTTTGGGGGACTGGAAAGGCCATCTGATGGTGGACGATTATACCGGCTATAAAGCGCTGTTCGTCGACAATGGCCTCGGACAGCTCTGTACCGAGTTGGCTTGTTGGGCGCATGTGCGCCGTAAATTCTTCGACCTGCATCAGGCAAACCAAAGTCCTATGGCCTGGGAAGTCCTGCAGCGCATCGCCGTGCTCTATACCATTGAAACCGAAGGAGCAAAGATGAACATTGCAGGCCGAAAGCAACTCCGCGCGGAAAAGAGCCTACCGCACTTGAAAACGCTTCATCACTGGTTGATTCAAATACGGGTTACCACGGCGGATGGGGGTTCGACCGCCAAAGCCTTGGACTACACGCTGAGACGCTGGCCGGCGCTGATCCGCTATGCCGAAACCGGCCATCTACCCATTGATAATAATCCGACGGAGAATTGCATACGCCCAATATCGATTGGCCGGCGTAATTGGTTGTTCGCCGGTTCCGAGCGCGCCGGACAACGGGCGGCGGCCATCCAAACCTTGCTGGGCACCGCCAAGCTCAACGGCTTGGACCCGGCCGCTTGGTTGAAAGACACGCTGGAAAAACTGCCGGTCTGGCCGAATAGCCGGATCGATGAATTGCTGCCGTTTTCGGCTGAGTATTTTGAATTTAAAAAAAATCAGAAACTGGTTTGAATAATCAACGTGTCGGCGTTGCGCGCTTACGTTATATCTAATTGAATTTCTAGATATTTTTCATTAACCTTCAGCGTAGAACAAGTTTGAGGTAAGATTTGAGAAAAACTTAACTGCGATACACTCATAGTGTGATCACAGCGAAATTTTCAATGCTCGACGATTTTTGTCCCGATAAGTAAATTTAAAATATAGAAAATGATTACCACATTGAATGCTTGCTGGAAAAATCAGATTTCGGATGAATGTTTAGTTGCCATCTTAAAAGGAGAACGTGATTTTTCTGGTTTTGAGCCTCAGATGGGGATGTTGTTTAATTCCGTGTCCCTGGAACAATTATGCCGATTTTGCTTGAAATACGGTATATCTTGGCAAAGATTGGCTGATTGCTATAAAAAAGCCAAGCTGATTGGGTCTGCATCAAAAGCTTTTGAGAATTGGATTACTGAAATGGGCGCGGCCTTATGATGGACTGGGAAAAGTTATTAAATAAAGCTTTTTCGTGTATTGATTACGCTGAAAAAATGGCTGGACAAGCTACTTTGGAGTGGTCGTTTGGCGGCGGTACGGCCATGATGCAAGAATACCATCATCGCAAAAGCAAGGATATTGACATTTTTTTGCGCGATGTTCAGTTCCTATCCATGTTTTCGCCAAGATTAAGTGATGCCGCAGAAGATGTGTCTGAAAGCTATGACGAGCAGTCAAATTATGTCAAGATTTACACTAAAGAGGGCGAAATAGATTTCATCATTGCGGCAAGATTGACCCAGTCACCCGTGGTGAATGTCGAATTGTTGGGGCGATCAATATTAATGGAAACACCGGCTGAAATCGTAACTAAGAAGTTATTTTTTAGGGCCATTGATTTTCAGGTTCGGGATATATTCGATACTGCCTGTATTTTGAAGCGAGAACCGGATGTGCTTTTTAATGAGCTAGACGTATTTTCATCCAAGCTGGATATTCTGGAAGAGCGCGTTAAATGCGTCTCATCATTCTATGCTAAACAAGCCAAGGAAATGGTAATAGAGCCATCAGAAGAATTTATTGGGCTGCTAAGTGATGGACCTGAACGAATGATTTCATTTATCCAGGACTGCAAAAAAATAAAAGATATGGGAATTAGGTATTTGCGTTGACTTTAGTATCTGTCCTTCTAAAATAGTTTTTTAATGGTTAGCCTTGATTTAACAGAGATACTAAATTTGTAATCCGCCGTTGCGACCGCTGATTCTTGACCGCCATTGACAAGGCTTTTTTTACGGCAATCACAACCACCAATTTTTTGCCGCGTGTCTCGCCGGTATACACTCAATCATGGTGTCAATTTTTGTGACGCCGAAGAGTGGACGCATACTCAAAAGCGCATTCTTCTCAGCGAAAATAGTGTCTATATGCTTTGCGTAACCCACAGCCTAAATTTGTTGGACAGGCTGTCGCAAAACCGGCTTCGAACTTGGAGCTATTTCCCCCAAGGCATTACCGGAACCGTGGATATGCTGTTAGCCGGAGCCCCTTCAATCACCTTGCGACTGATCGCCAAGTAGACCAAGGTATTATGTTTTGCATCCCACAAACGAGTGATATTTGTGGATTTGAATAGCAACGAGGTACTTTCCGAAAACACGGTTTCTTCGTCTGGCAACTTGGACGGCAGATTAATTGGGCCAATTTGCCGGCAAGCCAGCGCAAACTGAAATGGGTCTTCAGCTAATCCCACGGCACCGGAAATCCCGCCGGTTCTGGCCTGACTGATATGGCAAACCACATTGGGAATTTTTGGGTCTTCAAAGGCATCAACACAGACTTTGTGATTGGCGCCGATCAGTTTCCATGAAGTCGTCACACAACCGACTTCATCTGCCAACGCCGCGCCGGTAGATAACCGTTAACAGTAAGCAGCAAAGCAAGCGGCTACCGCGTTTTATAAAGGACTTGGTCATAGGTTTCTCGAAAAAAATGTGAAATTGAACGATGTCGGATTATAACCAGAGTAACAATGCCCTGTCGCTAAAACAAGCATTCTGTCCGTACTGGCGTGAAGCGATTAAGTTTATAGACCATTGAGAGAATGATAACCTGGGTGCCCTCGACCCCTCAACATTTCAGCAATCTAAGCCGTTGCAATGGCTACACCCGAAGACTGTCTGGCATCTATTGTGTCCGACAGTCTAATAATTAAAAAATTACGCTGAGTTTAGCAATGACTTATGTCTACGTTGCAACCGAGTTTAGCGAGCATTTACATAATCAGATCAACAGAACACTATTGTAAGCAGTCATTCCGGCATGGAGTGTTTAAAAAAGCTTTTAATCGTCTACTTATAGCGGCTTATAATAGGCTTTTGGTGGTTTAATAAGCTGGATAGGTTCAAACGAGTACAAAATAGAGATCATTATTAAAAACGCAATAATCTTTTAAAGTTGCTTTATTTAGGTTTTATTGATGGCGTGAAAGCGGCAATAGATGCCGTTAAAAAATCATTTATCCTATGACCATTTCTGATTTTTTCAATTCTTTCTTGGCTTAAACCTGCTTCTTTGGCATATTTCGACCAGTTACTCACCACATCTAAAATCTGTTGAATAATATTCTTTTCATTTTTCAAGTTAATTGAACGAGCAACGGCAGAAAAATCGCTTAGCGTAAAGTTATCTCTTTTTCCATTAATGCTCATTTGATGCAGGCCAGTCCATTTGCCGCCAGGATTGTGAGAGTAAGTTACATCATATGCAGGTGATAAGCGCCAAGTACCACTTTGATCCATTAAGAATGAAATGTTTTTTGTATGATCATCTTGGTTTCGAGCAATAACATTGAAAACCATGCGTCTAAATAGTTGCTCAGCTTGATTCGCTGGCAATAAGAGCTGCCGCATTGTTGAGAAAGCCTGCTCATAACCATATGCCCCTGGTTGCCTGTAATCGAAATGCTGCAAGCCACACAAGGTTTGCATGTGTATTTTTTCATGATTAACGCGGTCAAACCGTTTTGTCATGAAATGGCTTCTGCCGTTTTCTTCCAATAACCTGCATTCGGACATGTCAATCAAACAGTCTTTTGCCATTAAGTGATAGGCGTACTCGATTTTTCCATATTCTTGAGGCTCGCCTAATTCTCCGTCTTTCACGCCATCAAATTTTAAAAGCCAATAATCAAATCCTACTGGCGCCCTTACTTGTCCAGACCTTACTTCCCCAAAGTCATTTAGAGCTATAATGGCTTTAGGTCTTGCGCCACCGGCTGACGTGCTGACGCTTAAAATATTAAGCATTGCATGCTCTTTGTCCTTGTCTGTTTGGCCTGTAGATGTATTAAATTGCTCTTTATCGCTCATGATCATTTGAGTGATTTCAATCAAATGACCCATACTAAGAACTTCAGATTTTTCAAGGGCAGCGTTATTTATTGGATAGAATTCTAAAGCGCCCATGCAGCGCGTACCCAAATAACAAAGCCTGTCAACAGGATTGAAATAATTTGCGTTTAATCCTTTTTGAGCGAGCCAAACATCGATCAATTTATTACCAAAGCTATCTGGTAGAGAATCAGCTAATAATCCTGGTAATCCTTTATATGTGTCAAACGACAATCCGGCAAATTCAAATGACTGATTTGATCGTTTTGCATCCTCAATATTCATGTGAATAGGGGATATATCAATATCCATTAGCAGGAATTTTCTATTAAACTGAAATGAAGCCCGATTGCTTTTTTCAATCCAAGTTACCGCTCCTATAGTTTCGCCCCATAATTTGACTTCTGCTGTTACCATGATGGTTTTTTCTTATCTTTTTTAAATAGTTTTGCTTTAGATGCCCTAACCCGCTGCTTGCCTTTCAGTTTCAACAACAACATCGGCTCTATCGATTGCTCTTCGATAAAAAAATTGAGATTATTGAGTTCATGTAATTCGCGCAAAACGGCAATCATGGTGGAAAGTTTTGCTTGACCTTTCTCTAGAGATTTAATAGTGCTTTCTGATAGCATTGAACGACTAGCCAATTCCTCAATAGTGATGTTTTTTTTGAGACGAATAGCTCGAAAACGCGAGCCGATTTCTTCAGCGATAGCCAAGTCGGTCATTGGGTATAAATTCATAACAGATGATTTTGCACCCCTAATCATATAAAAACATCAAAAATAGGTGGATATTCAGCTATTACATCATTAGATGCATTGTATTGTCAATATCTATTGATTTGTAAAAGATGGCTAAGTTTTCGCGCGAAAAGTTGTTTTTAATTCGATTGCAACTTAGCTACAATGGTATTTTGCCAAGTCCTTGGGATTTACATCCAGACCCAAGCCGGCAACCAAGTCGTCAGCTCCATGGCGGTGATTGCGATGAACGTGATCGATGCAACTCTAGTCATCAACATTATCCTTAGCAACAACTCCGTCATAGGGCTCTTCATATTCGGTAAAAACTACGTATCAATCAGATTGATTGCTTCTAAAAAATCACCGCTGCCGTATCCACCATAGTCAGCCGAATCAACAACACTTTAGTGTAATGACTAGCTATTTGCTCCCCTCATAAATTACTCCCCCAGCATCCGATTATTGAATATATGCAAGAAGATCTCGAAAATAAATTAATAAACGATTACATGTTGAATTTTCGGGCGGCAACGATTTGACTTCGGGGATGGTCGATTTTGTAAACAATTATGCTAGGCGGATTAATGAGATCACCGGACGACCTATTGATCACCCTTAATTTACTATGATGTAATGTATTTATAACCCAATACGCTGCCTGCAATAACTCATAATTTGGCTTACGAAAAATTGAGCACGGTGTGACCCTCATTGTTTTTACTGGCCGAACAAATCCTGATAAAGCTTTTCAAAGTTCACCAACTAATAGCGCCAATTATTTCATATATAAATCATTAGCTTACATACCTTTATAGGTAATTTTGATTTGTAAAATAGACACTTACCGTAGTAAAAATTGGATGCCCTCATATAATGGACACCCAAGACCTTGAAAAAGGTATTCCGAAACTTATAGCCCCTTATAAATGCTCAATCAAATCAAACTTTTTTTTGAACAACATCTTGCTCTTCCATTATCGGAAAATCCAACTGAAGAGCAACTTCAACTTGCAAGCGTTGCTTTATTTATGGAAATGATGGCTATAGATGATAATTATCAGCCTAATGAACGCGCCTTGATTTTGTCCCTGGTTCAAAACTGTTTTTCCTTAACTTCAGAGCAAGCTGAGACTTTGATTGCATCTGCCGAAGAAACAAGAAAGCAGGCGACAGATGATTATGAATTTACTTCGCTGATTAATAAAAAATGTAGCCTTGAACAGAAAATTCAGTTGATTGAGTCACTTTGGAGAATTGCTTATGCCGATGGAGTTTTAGACCCCCAAAAGGAGTTTGCCGGAACGAAAAAAAATCTGGCGTTTTGAAAACGCGGGTCACAACAGCATTCCGATAGAACCTTGGTGCCCGTGGTGGCGGGAAGCTATGGAATTCATAGACCTTTGAAAAAATTATAACTAGGGCTATTCACCAATAGCCTTTGCCACCTCAATATACCGGCAAGCAAAACCGCTTGCTTATCAATGCCTGAAAGATGCCATGACCACGCAAGAAAATGACCAACTATTAATCGACACAACACGACAACCAACCAAAGGCATCCGCATCGTATGTCTGTCCGACACGCACAACACCAGCAAAACTCTCAATGTGCCAGACGGCGACATCCTAATTATTGCAGGCGATGTATTCAATAAGGGCTATGAACATGAAATTCAAAAATTCGACGCATATTTAGCTACCCTTCCTCATAAGCACAAAATCATGATCGCCGGAAATCATGATTGGGCTCTCGCTTATGCCACGCCTGAAGAAATAAAAACTCTGATCACCAATGCGGTATATCTACAAGATTCAGGCATTGAACTTGAAGGCATTAAATTTTGGGGATCGCCGTGGCAGCCAGAATTTTGTGACTGGGCCTTCAATTTACCACGAGGCAAATTACTTGCAGAGGTCTGGTCTCTTATTCCTGATGATATTGATGTGCTAATAACGCACGGACCGCCCTACGGAATTCTTGATCAAAATGACATAGGACAACATGTTGGATGCTTAGACTTACTCGAAGCGCTGGATCGGGTACAACCCAAATTACACATATTTGGCCACATTCATGAAAGTGCCGGCAAACTTGAAAAAGATGGCATAACGTTTGTCAACGCATGTATTTGTGATGGTAAGTACCGGCCCGTCAATCCGCCTATAGTGGTTGACTTTCAAACATAGCTAGGTGGATATCGGGCATATTTATATTGCCCTTTTTTCACCCCACATAAATTAAGCCCCCGGCATCCGATTAATATATGCAAGACGATCTCGATAATAAACTAATAAACGATTATCCGTCCCTGTATCGCAATCAAGCCTTTGAAAATTATGGATTCGCGTGCGGACAAGGCTGGTTCACCATTATCAATACTATTTCTAAACTGCTAAGCCATGACAAAACCATTAAAGTTCAACAAGTTAAAGAAAAACTCGGTGGTTTGAGCTACCATTATGAGGGTGGCGACGACTATGAATCCGGCGTAACGATGATTGCTGAGTTAATTTCTAAGGCAACGTGTGAAATCTGCGGTGCACCTGGCGCGCGATATAACGATAGATTTATCCAGTTCGTTAGTAAAATCGACACAAACGCATTATATAGCGATGAATACCGATTTAAGGTTTGAAAGCCAGCACCACCCCTTTCATCATTTCAAAAACTTCCGCTATCACCGTAGACCAATCACTGATCTTGGGTTGCCGAAATAATGTTGCTGTTGGATACCAAGGCGAATCCGATCTATTCAGCAGCCAACGATAATCGGCTGAAAATGGCAGCAATATCCAAATGGGTTTAGCTAAGGCACCGGCAAGATGGGCTACGGACGTATCAACTGAAATCACAATATCCATTTCACTGATGAGAGCCGCTGTATCCGAGAAATCGTATAGATAATCATGATGCAACTGCACTTGGTCGCACTGCTTAAGATGAACTGCGTCATCCAGTCGAATATCTTTTTGCAGGGAATGAAACTCAAACGGTAACGATAATAGAGGCTCCAGCAGTTTTAATGGAATACTGCGGTTATGATCATTCTGGTGAGTGGATGATCCCGACCAAGCCAAACCCACCCTCGGATTGGTTTTACTCCCCAACCGGTCATGCCAAAATTGCTGCTTTTTTGGATCTGCATACAGATAGGGTACAACGGCAGGAATCGTATCAATAGTAGTCTTGAAGGCTAAGGGTAAGCTCATAATAGGGCAATGCATATCGAAAGCAGGCAATGATTTACCTTTCTCAATGAGCGTTAAGTCACCTTTAAGTGTCGATAACAGTGTCATTAAGGACGCTGGCGCTTCAATCACGACTTTGGCATCCAATGCTCCCAGCATTGTCGCATAACGGCAAAACTGAATGACATCCCCGAAACCTTGTTCTGGGTAAATTAATACGGTTTTATCAGCGACTGATTGTTCACCCAGCCAGAGCGGCTGCGAAAAGTTTCTGAGCTGCTGTTTTTGCTGATCACGCCATCGCCATTCATAAAGCCGCCATCCTTCTTGAAAATCGCCGGTAAGCAGTTTAAGCGTCGCTTTATTCCAATGTGCTCCGGCATAATCCGGTTTTAAGCTAATCGCCTGATCGTAATTGGCTAAGGCGCTCTCAAAATCATGTTGTTCTTGTAATGCTTGCCCACGGTTATTGTAGGCTTCGGCATAATCGGGTTTTAACGAAATTGCTTGATCGAAACTGGCAATAGCTTTTTCAGATTGGTTTAGATTTTGAAGGGCAATTCCACGATTATTATGTGCCTCAACATAATACGGCCTTAGGCCAATCGCCTGATCGAAATCGGCAAGGGCTTCAGCGAATTTCTTCAATTCTTGAAACACAATACCGCGATTGTTGTAGGCAACGGCAAAATCCGGTTTTAGTTCGATTGCCCTATCATAGCTCACGAGCGCTTCATCCAACAACCTCTTTAGATTTTTCAATGCGCCGCCATAATTGAAATAGACTTCGGCAGAACTTGGTTTTAAAGCTATCGCCCTTTCGAAACTGTCCAGTGCTTCCTCGAACCGATTTAAACCTTGGAGTGCGGCGCCGCGATTAGTGTAGGCATCGGCATAGTCCGGTTTTAAAATAATTGCTTGGTCGTAACTTGCCACAGCGGCATCCAGACGATTTAAGCGTGATAAGGCGAGGCCCAGATTTGAGAATATGGATGGCTGATTTGGGTTTGCTTTCAAAGATTTTTCAAGCAATTGTATCGCTTGTTCAAAATCATTTTTTTGTATGGCAAGGGTTCCTAGTCCCGCCAAAAGCAAGGGATGGTTCGGAAAAATATTCAGTAATTTGTTGTATTGTTCAACCGCTTCAGCCAATTTTCCGGCTTGATGAAGATCGAGTACCTGTTGAATCATTGCATCTTGATTGTCAGAAGTAATTTTGGGTTTCATTTCCAGTGGATGCGGTCGTCACTACCGATAGTTTAATCAATGTATATAATCCATACCTTAAACGACATAGCAACCAATTTGTAATAACAGCCTGAGGCCCATCCGCAGCTAAGCAGAAATGACCAAATTGACCAACATTACAAACTGGCCGGTAATGGCGACAAACTGTCCAACCTGTCCATTTCGGATGACCGAAAATGGCCGAGAACAAGCGCCGGATATCGCTGCGCGGGTCAGAACAGGTTGTCTAACAACCGCCTCACAAATTTGTCACCATCCAAGGCTTAAAGGCAAAAAAGAAATACATCTGTGCCGTGGCGCCAGGGATTTTCAACTTCAGATTTTCTATCGATTAGGGATGCTTGATGACCCTACTGATGAAGACTGGGCGAGAAAAGTAGAAAAATCGGTAGACAATTAACCAAATATTTTAGGTAGCTGTAAAATATGGGTTTACTCAATATGTTAGCCTTATAAGCCATGCAACGCCCAAATCAACACCTCGCCGATGCCGGCAAGCTCTATCCAAACGCATGGCGCACGGTTGACCAGCTCAGGCAAGATATGGGCAAAGGTTTGCCAAGTTGGCCCAATTGGTGTTATATGCCGATGTCAGGATTTTATTCGATTGTCAGCGCCGACACGGGGGTAAACAGGCTACCTATCCATCTTATCGGTGATGTGGCAAACCTTGCTGCGCTAGGCACATGGCGGATTTCGCAGGGTATTTATCGATTTGACGAAGATTTTGAAAAAGCGCTGATCGCATCGCCGATTACGGGAAGTTTGCCGGTTGATGTACTTTATCGATTGCCGGAATGGTGCGTGTATGTCGAAACTCATCATATCGAATATTCCGGCAAGCTTTTAAACGGATTTTTTGCGCATCTAGAATGGGATGTCAACACTGGGCGGAGCGAATTGAGGCTTTTGCCGGACACGGCATCCGGTTTTTTGCCTGTCATCCTTCACATGGGCAATTGGACCGTCATTGAAGCGCTAGACCGTGTCACAGTTGAGGCATCCAAACAATTAGCCGCATCAAATATGCCCGTTCACTTAAATCCAGAGTTGGGACAAACTAAGCAACCGGTACTGGAAATCAGGCAGCTCCTGTCCTTGATTTTGTATATTTGTAGTGAAAAGCCGGAGTATTCGGGTGGGATACCGAGTAGACCGCAACCTAAAAATACGAAAAAGCATGGCTTGAGAATGTTTCCGCCTGATAAACCGAAAATCATCGAAGTCGGCAAATCGATTGGTGATTCACTGCGGGCTGCACTACTTGAAGATCAGTTAGATTCGTCAGGTAGATCAGTGCGCGCCCATATTCGACGTGGCCATTGGCATGGTTATTGGATCGGTAAAAAGGATGGCGGTGAGCAGAAATTTGTTTATAACTGGTTGCCGCCTATTGCGGTAAATTCCTTGGGAATTTAGAAAATATTGGTCAATCTCGACCTGGAAGCATTTGATTAAAGGATACTCAACTATGTTTTAAATGTTTATGTTGGCCGAACCGTTTCATCATCATCTTCTGTTTGCTCTGGATCGACCGGAATATCATCGAATAATTTTGGAAATAATATTCGAGAAGATCCTACATTAAATCGAAGCGAAACAGGACCCTTAGGTGTAACAGAACTTAAAATACCATCTTCTGTCAAGCTTGATAACAGCGATCTAGCACTGCGCTCTTTAAGCCCAGTCAGCCTTTCCGCATCACCTCGCTGTATCTCACCATCACGCAAAGCGGCATGTAGAATGTAAATAGCCTCTGGTTTAAGTTCTTTGATCTTGACATAGTTTTCCAAGCGCTTTTTAAGATTCGCAATATCAAATAAGCTAGACATAAACGAGACCTGATCGATACTCACCTTTAAAAACCAATTGGTGAAACCAATAAGGGCTTTTAGGGATAGATTCCCTCTGCCATCAAGATCACCTTGTCTTGGCGTATCCCCCAGGTCCATCATGGTCTTATAATCTTTCGGGCTATCCAAGCCTCGTGCCAAACCTCTTGAAATAGACCACAATCCAGAAACGCCGATACCTGCCTGTAAACACATGGCGTGACTCATTAGCCGCCCTACTCGACCATTGCCGTCAAGAAATGGATGAATATATGAAAGCCTATGGTGGGCGGCAGCAATTGCCGTTATTTGACTGCTTCTCCCTAATTGATCAAAACAGTAGCGCTTTTCAAAATAACGCATAAAAGATTCGACAGCCAATCCACTTGGCGGCCTATGCCGCCCAACAATCACATTATGATCTTTGGTTGACCTAAATCTTCCAGGCTCCATAATCATACTGCGGTTACCGTTTTTAATGGTCAGAATATCATCGCTTGCGCCACGATAAAATTCTTGGTGTAACCATAAC
>CAVPMI010000070.1:0-3144 GCA_963705975.1 uncultured Pseudomonadota bacterium | reverse complement strand
CAAAGGACTCCACACCAGCAGCCCCACCTTCTGGTCCACCCCCAGCGGCATCAGCTCCCATTCGTAATCCCGGCCGACCAGCGAATAATACGCCTGATGCGCGACGTATGGGGCCCAGCCATACCGGTCCGAAACCGCCAGCGACTTCATCAACTGCCATCCCGAAAAATTCGAGCAACCGATGTAGCGGATCTTGCCCCCGCGCACCATCCGTCCAGCGTCGACAGCGTCTCCTCCACCGGCGTCGCCACTCGAAGCCGTGCATTTGATAGACGTCGATATAATCCGTGCCCAGCCGCTTGAGGCTGCCCTCGACCGCCTCGATCAGGTGATGCCGGGAACTACCCGGATCGTTCGGCCCCGTCCCGAGCGGAACGAGCCTTTCGTGGAGATGAGACACCTTGTCCCTGCGCCCGGCGATTGCCTTGCCGAGAATCTCCTCCGACAATGCCGTTCGAGTAAATGTCCGCGCTGTCGAACAGTTGACGCCCGCTTCAAGGCAGATGTCGACCAGCCGCGTCGCCTCCGCCACATCCGAGGCTCCCCACGCGCTAAAAATTCATTCCGCTTCGCCGAAGGTGCCCGTGCCGAAACACAACACCGGCACTTTGAGGCCGGAGCCTCTAACGACTGAGTCGGCACGCCATATCTTAACCTGTTGGTGGCTCCGGGCTGATTATCTCGCGGCCGCGGCGCGCGTCCAAGACGCGGCGCAGGAATGCCGTAGACTGAAAGTGGGTTGCGCATATGGCGGTCACGGTGAAAAGCAAAGACGAACTAGTGGGCCCCTCGCGCGGTGCGGGAGCGTTGAAAACAACATTGCATTCCACGGATCTAAAGCCACTCCTAATGAACTACAAGCCCTGGGTGGTATTCTTCCACGAGTCGGATGGCAAAAGCCGGAATTATCAAATATGATTGCTACTACCTTACCCGAAAATCTACAGACCCAGATTTTTTCATATGTCGGCCCCGTACTTCGAGGAAATCCATCTTTGAAACTAGGCGGTACCGGCGACGCAGATCCCGAACTCTCGGTGAGTTTGACTTGGAATCCGAAGGTGGCATGTTTCTTTCCGCCTACAGCCGATGATGTATACATGTACATCATAAACACGACAAATTTACGTTATGTTAACGTAGACCAATTTGCTCTTAAATGTGGAGTGAATCGAAGCTATATGAAAGAAATTGCAACATCTAATGTACTATTTACTCAGATAATGGGCTATTGTATTGTTACCCGTCGCTCTCCCCCTCGTGACCTTGAATCGATAATCATTCACCAGATGGAAGTGTTAGTTGGCAAATACTTTCCATTATCCAATCAAGATGAAACTGGATATAACGAGCTACTCGAAGCTACAAAAGGCAAATTCAAAATTGCCGAGAGTATTGTCGGTACGTTTCACACAACAGACTCTCTAGATTCGCAGAAGAAAAAAGACCCAAACAGGAATAATCCCTTTTTATGATGTCCAAACCAGAATGTAGTATCAAAGTGGAAAAATGATATACCAAATTCTGGACATCAAATACGAGCCGCACCATATTCCTCAATTCGCCGAATGGCACCATAACGAATGGTCATACCTTAATCCTGGCGGCAGCATTGAAAAGCACATCGAAAAAATACACTCTTATCTGGGTGCCGGCCTAATACCGAGCACCTTTATTGCTATTATTGCTATAAATGATGGCGATCTTTATGATGGAGAATGGATGCGCTTGGTGAATTCATCTTTGATGGGTAAAAATATAACTCCTTACACACCAGCTGAGATATCCTTTTCAACCAAAATTAAGCATGATTGCCCTGCAAGACCGGCTCCTTATGCTTGACTTTATACTCGTTATTTCTAAGTATGAAAACAACACAGAAAAAGGTAAGAACATGAACGTTAGATTAAAAAAATACTTGCTTGTCGGTTTTTTAGTGCTGTTTTTTGGCGCTACGAACCCTGTTGCAGCGGTTACAGAAACTCAAGTCCGTTAATAATACCGAGCAACCCAGTTTGTTTAAGTGATTCAAATACATCATATCGAGGTGCCAATGATAGGCAGGAGCCGGCCACAACCAGACATTCATGATTTAAAGTACAATTTCAGGCCTGCTTAGTTTTTGACGTAGGATTCAATGACAATGAATATTGATCAAGCACGCGAGTATAAAAAAGAAGTTGCTGGCCTCTATTCAATGCGAAGCCAAGCCTACGACAGTAGTACCTGGCATGATCAAATGGCACGTAAGCTTGTCGACTATTCAAATATTACTATCGGTTCTCAGGTGTTGGATATTGCAACAGGAACAGGAATGGCTGCACTCTATGCGGCATCAAAAGTTGGTCCACTAGGATCTGTGATCGGAATAGATATTTCAGAAGCTATGCTCAAAAAGGCAATGACGAAAGTAGATTTCTCTGAAATGCTCAGTGTTCAGTTTGAGCTTGGAGACGGAGAGGCTCTAAGGTTTGCGCCAAACAGTTTTGATTATATTTTTTGTAGTTCCGCATTTATTTGGATGACAGACCACTTTTTTCGTATTCGGTGAGAAGTAGTCGAGTGTCCGCTGTTGGAAAAAGTGATCGTCAGGAAGGGATCGATAACGGAAATCACAATTTCAAAAAGCAAATATTCATTTCCGTAGTGATCTAAGTGATTGTCGATATTTGCTATTTTGCCATCACTGCAATGATACGCCATTGAGTTTTGTTGGTCAGTACGATATGTCGATTTGGACCGTGAAACGCTGAACCAACGATCCCCGTCTAGTCTAATAAAGCGTCTGAATTTAACGGTATCCATATGCTTGTTTGCCGCCAATTAGGATTATATAGGTAAACTATTTTACCCTGCCACCCGCTCAATAATTATTTGTGCTACCTGCTGACTAGACGGTAATAGCGTATGAACAACAGGTATCTCGATTTGTTCATCAAGCCAATCTGCGCTAACTTCCGAAATGGAAACCACACCGTCATTAAGCTCTGCGCCAAATGGTCCCAGTCTCGACCAGCCCTTGATCCCTGCGATACCAACAATTGGAACACCCTTAACCGTACCAATCTCGGCCATCCGTTTGTCTGAACCTAACCCATATTTAACAAGCCCATTTAATAATCATTTAAAAACAATATATTGCGA
>CAVPMI010000069.1:0-62548 GCA_963705975.1 uncultured Pseudomonadota bacterium | reverse complement strand
TACTACCGTGCCTTTACCTACATTAGTGATGTCTACAATTTCGTTATGAGTTTTACCTTCTTGTAAAAGCTTTTTGACTTCCGCTTTTTGTTCATCAGTATAGGTAGGCCGCGCTTTTCTTTCTGACATGATCATTTCCTGTTAAATTAAGTTGTAAATGTAACAGTAGAGTAATTCGTCAAACAATGCAAGAGCAAAATTTATTAGGATGTGAAACACATAACTTCATTTCAAAATTTTGGTATATGTAGTTGGTGTGTTTTTTAAATTTATTCTTTTGCTAGTACGCGTCAAGTAAGATTGACCACGCACCGGATGTTTATTTAACTACACCCGCTGATTAAACTCAATTACATTACGATCTGGGTCTCTGATAAAAATTGAAGTTGAACCGCCTGGAAAAGTAATTGGGCCACCGGTAATCGTTACACCTGCCTTTTCCAAATCTGATTGGACTTTGGAAACATTCTGGACAGCTAGTGCAATGTGCGTATAGCCTGCGTGTTTTTCATCTACGTCCATTAGCACATTTTCAGTAGAGGTATTGGCGGCATTAAGGATAAAGTTAATTTCAATGCCCGATGGGTGTGACATGATTGCTACCGGTTCTGGACCTATAGGGCCAACAACGAACTCAAAGCCAAGTAGTTCATAAAATGCGCGTGATGTATCCAAACTGTGTACGCGTATGCCGATATGTGAGAGACCGGTAATTTGTTGGCTTAAAGACATTTAAAGAATCCTGTTAATCGCATGTTTGCACCATAGATGAAATTCAGCAAAGACATTCCACCTGAATAATTTCTGTTGCTTAGTGTAACCGAATGACCGTTATGACCAACACCTGAATTGGAACAGTGCTGATTAAAATTTATTAGATTTGAATCGTCAACAACTCCCCCCACTTTGTGGTGTACGAAGGTGACTTGAACTGCTGCCGCATGTGCCAACGGTCGCTAACTAATTCTGATCCATAACACACGGCATTTTTGCCATGCTTTTTGTTTATGCGATCTAGGGCATTCATTAGTTGTTCTGACCTTCCAGAACAATCATCAGCAAATAGCGACAACTGCGCGACTCCCACCGGTAACAAATCTGGCAACAAAATACCGGCACGTTGATAACTAAAACCGGTTTTAAAGATTCGTCGTAGCCCACTGTTTGCCGCATGTACCAATTGCGCAGAATCAGATGTCGGCAAATCAAAGGTAATGGTGGCGCTATTGGCATATTGTGTTTGGGTGTCAAAGCGACTGGTTTCAATAAAAACAGTTAGCGCCATTGTTGCCAATTGCTGGCCGCGTAATTTTTCTGCCGCTCTTGTAGCGAAATGAGTAACTGCTGCGCGTAAATCATCATAGCCGGTTAATCGGGTTCCAAAGCTACGTGAAGTCATAATCTGCTTTTTGGGGCTTGGCATTTCTTCTAGCGGTATGCAAGATATGCCGCGTAGTTCGGATACAATGCGTTCCATGACGACGCCGAATTGTTGCCGCATATTCGTTGGTTCTGATTGACTGAGTTCCAATGCGTTATGGATACCTAATGCCTGTAGCCGCTTTGACAAACGACTTGAAATTCCCCAAATATCATCAAGTGCAGTGGTTTCAAGCAAAGACAGGTCAGCAATAAACAACTAAATTTTCTATATAATGATTCTTTGGGGCTAGCACTTGATCGTGCTTTGTTGCGCTACAATCTACCCGATGCAACAATGCTGGATACCACGACAGGAGAAAATGTGATGGTAAAAGATGCGACAAATTTAATAATTGACATGCTCAGAAAAGAGTTGCAAAACTATCATGTCAAAATTGGCCGGTTGTAATCTTTTGTCAGTGAGTTATTAGCAAACGAATATACTCAAATCCGGCACTGCTAAACAACAGTGACCGGATTTTTTTTGCCTAAATTAAAGGCAGTTTGGGTAAATTGAAATTACGCTTGAACGCAAGCGTACCAAAATTTATGGCACTTGTCCATTTTATTAGTCTTTAATTACTGGGGTAACTGTGCCTTGAACAATCAACACGATGCTTCATGTCGGTGCCGGGCTTAAAGCTTATTGCGACGACAATCAAAATACGCTTCAAACAATTCTGAAAGTTCTATGGTTGGCTTTAAGTCTTGCAGCAAATCAAACAGGGTTAGTTGCCGCATAACCTTCTTCTTCTACTACTAAATAAGACGAGGGTAGCGAAGTAAATCGCTACCCTCGTGCCTAACATTAGCTTTGTTTAAAACCCCGAACAGCACGCACTGCAAGAGTGTTGTTCTTATTGTTGTCGTTCTGGTTGCCATTGTCAAAGTTCTGGTTCCATGCGTTGTTGCTGTCGTTCTCCGTAGAGCTCCAGTAGTTGTTATTAGCAAAACCACCCACAACGTTTTATAAAGGCGTTTTAATAACCACGAGGCATCCCGTAGCTAGGTTACTTAACTGCTCTAAGAACAGTCCCTTTATCGCTTTTAAAAAAAGCATGCTCACTTACCGACACCTTAGCCACGGTAATTCCGGCGTTTTACTGGCTGGCATTACGCCAACCGGTAACCTGTTTGCCTATGCTATCCATTAAGACTGTTAATTCAGCCTGTTTTTTATAAGATAAAATCTTCATATCCACACATAGGCGTATTTCTAATTTTAGCAATTCAAACTCATCTAAGAAAGCGTCCAAATAATCCTTTTTCTGGGCTGACTTATTGGCACGGTAAATACTTCTGACCAATTGCATGGCGTCACGCTTCATATCCTGACCAAGGGTATATTTATACTCTTTCGGAAACTCTTTGGTGACCTCAAAAATTTTCAAGATCAGTTTATAGGTATCCCGATAAACCGGCAAGTCGTAATACAGCGCCATAGCTCAAAAAAATCGCCTCCGCCTGCGGCGGAAAAAAATAGTTAAAGGGTTAAATAGTTAAAAAGCCCGAACAGCACGCACTGCAAGAGGGTTGAGCTTAAAGCTGTCGAACTGGAAGCCATTGCCAAAGAACTGGACCCACGCGCCGTTGCTGCCGTCCTCCGTAGAGCTCCAGTAGCTGTTATCCGCAAAACCACCCACAACGTTTCTTTCCTGATATAAATAGTTCAACTCTTCTTTTGATGGCAAGTACCAATCGCCATAACAGGTTTCCGTTGTTGAACCGGTACACGGCGTTAGCCCATCTTCCTGAATGCTGTAATTTGCGGCAACTAGTGCGGCAAAATTACCGTTTTGGTTATCGTTGGTTTGTATAGCTACTTCTATGGTGGTATTCATCGCACCTGCATACAGTCCATCGCCCGTTCCATTGGTTACTCTATTTGTACCATTAAACCATTGTACTCCAGCACTTTGGTCGGCCCTAGCTGCAATTAACCCGTGTTGACCATCTGCGGAAACGTAAAATATTATTCCACCCTGATAAGAGTCACCTATATTATGAATGGTGACCCCTGCACCTGCTGGACCAACTGCGCCGGTTGCTCCTACTGGACCTGCCGGGCCTTGTGGGCCAACTGGCCCTTGAGGACCTGCCGGACCTTGAGGACCTGCTGGCCCAGGACCTATCGGTAAGGCTTGAGCCGTGGATAGCGTGACTGATGCCAGCATTAACGCAAATGAAAGTGGTTTTAGTGTTTTGTTTAACATAAATTAACCTCGTTAGGTATTGGGGCGAGGAGGAGAGACAACAATTAAAAACTATTGTTCTTGGTGAGCAGCCAAGATCATACATAAAATAAATTTCGACACATTTGATATAAATCAAATATATTTTATATTTTTGTGATTAATATATCAGTCTGATTGTCATCCACCATTCAAGTCCAATTGCGCCCCAAACTTTCATGATACGTGGCACAATATTTGCTGGATTGAGCTATTTAACCATTAACCCTATCCATAGGAAACTTAAATGAGAGCCATAACCCTACTTCTGACAGCATTTCTGTTTTCCACAAATTCAGTGGCGGATACAGTCTACACTTACGACATAAACACGAGTTACGACGATGGTGCTGGCGACACTGGAACTTACAGCGGCACCTTCCAATACGATGCCACAACCGAACAAATTACCTCCGTTTCGGGCACCCTTACCGATACGCCATTTGGTACTTCACAAACCACCTGGGATTACGACACAGCATACGCCGCACAATACGGGGCTATAAATACCGGTTTTTACATATCAGCAAATGACGGCTACCCTACAAATGAGTTCTTGGACTTTTTCATGAATGGAACTACTTCCTACTGGACCGATTGGGTTCAGGTACTCATCGCCGGCATTGGAACAAGCACACCAACACTTGACAGCACCAGTCTTGGTGTCGGTTCTTCTCCAGGCAATACAGTTGGAGACTATAACATTCCAATTGTTTCTGGCTCAATCACGGAAGTCGCCTTTAACTCCAGTGTACCGGAACCAGCCTCTATTGCACTGCTGGCTTCTGGCCTTCTCGGTTTTGGTGTTTCACGTAAAAAAGCAAAACACGCGTAACTTTATATAGACTGTAATTTACTGCCAACGCTAATCGTATTGACCATTATTAAAGCCATCTATTCAGAGGTGGCTTTTTTATTGCGATTTAAACTTATAATTCGTACTAGTCATATTTATCTAAAATTTCTGCTTTCGTGATGCCCTAATACCGTAGCGTTGCTGTGATTAAAGACCTTTGCAATTTTTCTACCGTGACTTTAGGGCCATGCCGCGTGACTAAAGCATAACCTTTCATTTCCCACCCCATCCGTTATACATCATCCGATAAATTGCAGCATTTGCTAGTCGCTTATCAAAGGCTAGCGGATCAAAATCGCCGCCAACCCAGTCGCGCATCTGTTGAGCTTCTTCGGTATGCGGTGCGACCAACAACGTTTCCAGAAATTCATGATAACCAAAGGGGCCACCAACATCTTCGGGTGGACAAGCCCTTTGTCCGTCAGTGATGTGCGCACCTCCATGCAGATTATATTCACCATCAGCTATTACATGTTCAACTGTGATGGCATGTTCCCAGTTGTCGCCAAAATCGTAGATGTAGGTAAGCACTTCTTCTTCAGCAATTAGTTGGTTTAAAAATACTTTACGTTCGTCTTCAAATTCCCGCCCATTCTCCTTATCTTCGGGGATGGGTATACCAAAAGTTCTTCCACGAAGTTTGTATTCGTGCAGATGCGCATCCGACCAACCAAACGCAGCCTGTATAAAATGATGGAGTTTGCCAAGACTTACGCGGCCATCCACATCAAGTCGCCGCCAGATTACCGGCTTAATGTCGGGCATCAGTTCAATTTTTAAGGTGTAGACGCAAGATGACTTTTGGGTGTAGCGATGTTTACCTGATCGCTTTGGTTTATCGGTCATAAGCAATTTTTAGTAGGTGAAACCAAGAATAAACGCAAAAATCAGAAATGAAACAACCAGTAGAAATTCCGCTGCAATTGCCGCCCAACAAGCAAATGACAATGCAGAATCATTTAGGTCGCGAAATCGCAGAGACCAAATATACCAGACTAATGCTAGGCGTGGACGAAGTCCGGTGCTTAATGCAAACGTAGGTTGACCAAGTTCTTTCCAGACAACGAGATGTGAATTTTTTATCCGATGCAAAAGCCAAGCGCCGTTTACCAGGGAAAACAATAGGACTGCAAACAATGAGAATAAGATCATAGGTAATATTTAAGTACCGGGCATGCGTTGCAGTGTACCTGCATTTTAGCAAGATTCGGTCAAAAAATTCCGGCACAGCATTAAGCATCGTTTAAGCAATGTGGCGCACAATTTATTGAAACTGAGACGTCATATTATATGCGCAGCAAGCACCAATGTACGGACAATACAGGTGATTCATGAAAATCAAAATTACAGTCGTAATCATGATTAGTCTTTTGATAAGTGGTTGTGCAGCCTATCCACTTTACAATCGCTATGGTTATGGTGGCTATGGGTATTGTGGCTATGCCTATGGAACACCAAAATATGTCGGTGATGTTGATGGCTGGGGATATGGATGCGATTGCGGGGGTGGCATACATGATAGTGGCAGTTACGATCTACGATAATTTAGGCTTATCAGTTCAATTTTTAGTATGTAGACACAAGGTGAGTGTTGGGTTCTGCGATGGTTACCTGATCGCTTTGGTTTCTGCGGCACTGACTACCTTGTCGTAATCTCAGTTTTGTGGCGATGGGAATAATAACAAAATCTCATGAACGCTATAACCTTGGCCTAAATGCAGTTTTGATACCTGATTTTTAAGAGTGCTTCGCCATGCAAAATTAGATTTCGGTACAGCATTAAGCATGGTTTAAGTAATTTGGCGCACAATTTATTGCAACTGAAACATCAACCGATTAGGAGGACTTATGTTCAGGTTCATTAAAATTGCAGCAATATGCTTCGCAATGTTCGTTTCAACATCAGCATTTGCACATGGTCACGGTGGAGGTGGTGGTTACGGCGGTCATGGTGGCTATTATGGTCATGGCGGTGGATACGGTGGCTATGGGTATGGCGGAGGCTATAGACCATATTATGGTGGTTATGCGCCAGCACCAATATATTACCCACCACAACCGTATTATGCGCCACAACCATATTATGGCTATGGTCAACAACCGATGTACGGCCAATACCGGTAGAGTGTCATGAAAATCAAAATTGCAGTTGTAATCGTGATTAGTGTTTTAGCCTGTGGTTGTGCGGTCTATGCGCCAACGCCTTATGGTTATGCCGTTGCGCCAGTCGTACCAATGCCGGTGTTTGGCTTTGGCGGCTGGGGTCGTGGTGGATTTCGTAGATAGCTGGCTTTTACTGCAACAGTAGATAAGTTTAAGGAAAGAATTAAATAAGTTCACCATTTTGTTTTGGGGAGTGAAATATGAAAAATGCGCCATTTTCTATTTGGTTACCGGACGAATATAGAGAAAGCCTTGCGGTCATTAGCCATTTAACCCAATGCTCACAGTCGCAAATTGCCGCAAAAGCCATTGCCGAATATGTTCGCCGAAATGAATGGACACCGAAAAATACTGATAACAAAGGTAGCAACCATTAGTCAGATGCTCCATTCGTACCGGTACCGGTGTTTGGCTTTGGCTAGGGACCTGGTGGGTTTCGTAGATAGGCGATGCTTATAGGTAGTTGAATTTTAGTTTGAGCAACTTGTCAAAAAAGGGTGTTCATCTATTAGGTCGGCATTTATGGCAATTTTCATAAAAAACATTCCCAAAGACTCACACTATAGTGACATTTACCATTTTGTTGCACCGGCTTTGAAGAGGCATTTTCCCTTCAAGTCTGGTCATGTCGCTAAAACTGAAATTCTTACGATTCTTGATAAGTGCGCCCAAAAGCTTGAGTATCACTGTTTAGTGCTTGTTGAGCCTGAAGAGGCTGATTTTAGTGTAGTTCAAAAACTCAACGGAAAGCGATTCCAAAACAAACTTGTTATTGTTAAAGAGTATGCTAAACGTGATTGGCACAACGACAGAAGGTTAAATTTTGATGGTGTGTCTGCCGAAAATTTAAACAAACGCGTTGCTGACCGAAGGCGTGGTCATCAGGTAGAGGTTATCAAAGATACGTCCATGAATTGGCAATAAATTTGATGACTGCCTTGATTGACGTAAAGTTATGCGCCTGCACCAATATATTACCCACCACAACCGTATTATGCGCCACAATCAAACTACTATGGCTATGGTCAACAAGCGCCAATGTATGGACAATATCGGTAGAGTGCCATGAAAATCAAAATTGTAATCGTCATCGTTTTTAGTGTTTTTGTCAGTGGTTGCGCGGTTTATCCAGCTTACGGTGGCTATGGTTACGGTGGTTATGGCTATGCTGCGCCAATGTATGGCGGATATGGGTACGGTGGATATGGGGGTTATGGATATGGAGGCGGCTGGGGGCGTGGCGGACATTATGGTGGCTACCGGCATCATTAGCGTCCAATAGGTTTAAACCGAAAAAAAATGATGCCTATATTGAAATCATGTTCAATTTTTACAAAATCAGATGACTGACTTTCAAAAAGACGTTCTGAATGGCCTTGCCTTCATCACCGGCATAATCGGCTTCATGAGTGGCGAGTTTATAATTTCAAGCGTATTGTTTGTAGGAATATCAGTTGCAAGTAACGTAAACATTAACCGAAAAAAACCGGCATAAGCAAAAGTAAGCTAAGCGGCGAACGTAAGTTTGCACTCACAACTCATAATCATCGTAAGTTTTTAGTACTTCTTCTTTAGTGATACCGAGATAGCGCAATGTGCTAGTGGTATTGCTGTGGTTGAGCACCTTGGCAATCTTTTCAATCGGCACACCATCTGCGTACATTGCCATACCCCTAGACTTGCGCATACTGTGAGTGTTTATAGTTAATCCTAACATATCGCCAACCTCCTTGAAAACGCGACTGACAGAAACGCGTGATATTGGCCTGTTACGTGCACGATTGCAGTCTACTTGGAACAGATAGGTATCGCATGGTTGTTCTTTACGACGGCGGACGATAACGGCAATTGCTGCGCTGTTGAGTCTGATGCTCTTTGCTTTGCCGGTCTTCTGTTCAGTCAAAATTAGGGATCTATCATTTATATGTAAGTCATCGTACTTCAGAGCCAGCAAGTCAGAGATACGCAACGACAAATTGACGCCTATCTTCCAGATGTCTGCGTAGATTTGCCCGAATTTCTTTGTCAGAACGGAGTGAATCATGTCAACTTCGTTCTTGCTAGCTGCGTCAACTGCGTTCATTGTATGTAACTCCTTATTCATAATTGAATATTGTGTTACATAGGATACTGATCTAATCTGTTATTGTCAAGCAAAACAATTAGTTAGTAAGTAACAGAAAGCTATTGTGTTACATAGATTGCGTTTCGTGAGCACTGTTACCGCCTGTGCTGAGCAGCAGGCACAAAAAAACCGGTGTTACCCGGTTTCGTTGATTTACCCGTAATTACTTCAATACCATTCAACGTTCATTCTGCGAATGAAACGCAAATGCGCACGTTTATAAATGCGCCATAGGCGCTTCCGCCGTTCTTGTGACGTAACGACGGCGAAATCTTCATCAACTAATTTTCCCAACTTTATTAGCAGCGTCAATGCTTGATTTGTTAACAACTGAAAAGTCATACTTATTTTTGGGTTAGAATCCACCTTTTGTAGCAATAGTTATGCAGTGACCATTTAGTCATAACACGTTGAAGCTGGACTACAGAGAACTTTCCGTCTGTAGATGTTTTTATGTCAAGGTAGTTCAATTCACACCAGCAAAAAAATGACCGACATCACAAGCACTAAACCACAACCAGTAGCAGCAATACCAAATTGGCATTACGACACATACTTTCTTGCACAACTTAAGCGGCTAAACCTTCAGAGGCCCGATAGTTCTTTGAAAATGCAACGTAAAATCAGCATAAAGATTGGTAATCGTGACGTAGAGCTTGAAATCGGACAAGAGGCTGAAGAAGGCAATAGTGGTGAGAAAAGCTAATGGGTTCTAGGCAATGAAAACAGAAAATACGAATATTCAGCAAGAATGGGATTCATTACGTAATAGTTGGGCTTGCCCTGTGTGCGGCAAAAGGCGAGGTATTGGCAACCACGTCAAGTGTTCAAAGATTACACAATTAAAGCATCAGCAAAATCGGGTTGCTGGTGCAGTTAGATGAAAAAAACCAATGTAATACCTTTTGATGCTGCTTATCGGCGATGGAACGAAATACCAAAGCGGGCCAGACTCGGATTTTAGAAAATGTGTGGTGCGGCGGTTGCTCTGCTACGAGTACGATGATTCTGGAATCAGTTGAAATTCAACAACACGATTTGATTCTGCGGGGAAAATGCAAGGCTTGTGGTCATGAGGTGTGTCGGGTAGTTGATGGCTGAATATGGTTTAAGCATCGGCGTTTTATGCCCACTGATTTTGTTGCACCGCAAATCAACGCCAGCCTATACAGGTGCGATTTAACCAAATTCAGCAATCAAAATCACCTGTAAGTTGACTGGCATGAACTGCACATTGCACGGTCAAACCATCGTTCAATATCTTGCAGTGTCGCATTTGCGATTTGCGCAATAATGTGTGTAGGAATTGAAAGCGCAGGTAATCATTTCAAGGTATTACCGTGTTACGAGGTATAATCTGTAAAAATTTCAATAGATTACCGTTCATGCCCTATGTCGCACGATAACAGTTACAAGCTGCTTTTTTCGCACCCTGAAATGGTTAAGGACTTGCTCATGGCCTTTGTTGATGCAGAATTTGCTAAGCAATGTGACTTTTCTACGCTAGAGAAAGTGGGTGGCAGCTATGTCACTGACGACCTCCGCGATAGAGAAGATGACTTGATTTGGCGTGTTCGTTGTGGCGATGAATTTCTTTACGTGTATTTGCTACTGGAATTTCAATCTACCGTTGATCATTTTATGGCGGTACGAATTTTTGGGTATATAGCATTATTATACCAAGACCTGATCCGCACCCAAAAACTGGGTAGCCGCGATTTGTTGCCGCCAGTATTGCCATTAGTGCTTTATAATGGTGAACGACGCTGGCAAGCGCCGGTAGAATTAGATCAGTTAATTTACCCTGCGCCTGTTGGCCTTGAAAGATTTAGACCACAGCTTTGCTTTTTGTTGTTGGATCAAGGGCGTATTGAAAAGTCAGACCTAAACAATCTAAGAAACTTGGTAGCCGCTTTGTTTCAACTGGGTAATAGCCAATCACATCAAGATGTTCGTGATGTATTTTATCATTTGCTGGACTGGTTTAAGGCTAAGGAGCAAAACAGTTTAAGGCGGGCATTTAACGTTTGGATTAACCGGGTACTGTTACCCAAAAAATTTCCCGATACTGATTTTTTTGAATTTAAAGATATTCAAGAGGTGGATACAATGTTGGCTGAAACCGTAAAGGGCTGGAAAAAAGAAGGCGAAATTCAAGGCATTGAAAAAGGTCGTCAAGAAGGAGAACTTCATGGTATTGAGAAAGGTCGCCAACAGGAAGCTGCCAAACTGTTTTTGTTGTTGCTTGACTCAAAGTTTGGCTCAGTAAGTCAAGAGCTACAGGCAAAGATACGTCAGGCTAGTCCCGAAGAAATTGAGAAATGGACTAAGCAAATCTTTCAGGCCGAAACTCCAGAGGCGTTGTTAAATAGTTAGCAAGAAAGTAGCGCCGCTAATCCATATTTCAGAAATCCAATTCCAGATCATGGATTTGAACAGCACTTGAAGACCTTAAAAATATGGCAAATTTTCATGGCAATTAAGGTCAAAAGTTAACGATTTCACTGCACGGCATTTATGCAGTAACAATCGCAGTAACGTGTTGCTTTAAAAAATCATTAAGTCTTATTATTCAATACTTGTAGAGCCTTTTACTGTAGATGCCCCCGCTACCAGATATTTCAAAGGCTTAGGTTTAACGACCTAGGCCTTTTTTATTGCTTGTTGCTTTTCAGTAAGCAAATAGTAAGCAGATTTGGGAAATACAAATCAACACAACTCGGTTATGATGCTTAGCCGGAAAACGTGAATCTTTATTTTGGCAACTTCACGCCCAAAATATCTCGATGCGGAACATGACACCTTATGAGCACCGGTAAAAAACTACTATGGAATCCCGATTTGCCTCCAATGCCTAGAGAGCAACTGCTTCAAGACTACAATAGGACTACTCAAGAACAGGAAAGCGAATTCAGGCTAAACTCGATTGCCAAAATGATAATAGCCAGAGGGATCGATAGAACTGAAGGCTATAGATGCCTCCAAAGCCATCAATAGCACGCCTGTTGAATTATTGACTTGAGAGTTCCCTCTTAATCTATCTTAAATTTGAGTATGGTTGCTCGTAGACTGTCGGCAGTTACTTTCAAGCCTTTCTAACCTTAAATCTCAAATGCGCCTGAGAAGCCCAGCAACAAAGTTGCACGATCCCACTTATCAGCTACTTCTATAGCACAAACTTAATGCGTAAACCCAGTACGTTCGTACTGGTACTAATGCGTCATTGACATAATTCACCAAATTGCTTAAAAAGCACATTGAAAAAAATAAATAAAATTATGTTACTTTTTGCAAGATTTTATCATGGATATAAATATGTCAAGTAATAGAACAACTAGAGTTATGTTGGCCGCGGCAAATCTTGACTATAAAAAAATATACGATATATTTGAGTTGAGAAAAAGTCATCCATACAAAGCCAATACCGTAGAGTATGGTTTAAATATAAAAAAAATTCAAACTGAAGTAAATCAGGCTAGATCAAGACTTATTACAAGAGATATATTTATTTTTTTCTTTTCTATAATAGGTATAATATTTATATTTCAAGCTTGGGATCAGTTAGTTATTTATTTCAGTAATGACTACCCTAATTCTGATTTTAGCGAACAAGGATTTGGGTACATTCTTTTTCCTTTTCTGGCAATTTCTTTTGTTGATTTCTTGTATCAAATCAAAACAAAAGCTAGGGCAAGAAATGTCTTATATGCTGATGATCAAGAATTAGATCAAGTTACTCCCGATATTGATGAAACAAATAATATTGTTATATCTGGAGGCTATTCACCATTTGTTGGTTCTGGTTTTGAAGTAACAGGATGGTCTTTTACTGTCAATACAAAGAGAGCAGGTGATGAATCAAAGGAAGTTGATGAGATTCGTACAATGGATTTATACTCTGAGACTGTAACTAGTATAAAAAATCTCAAAATTGAAAATATTATCATTAAAGATGAAATTTTTATTGATGGGAGAGATGTCAGGGACGTAGCTAAAGAAATTCCCGAAATATTACCAAGTGGTGAATTTAGCAAGCCTAATTTACAAATACCGGATTTAGTAGTCCAAAATATGATAGAAAATAATAGTAATAAAGCACGTCACTATAAAGTCTTACGTGTATTTCTATGGGATAGTCAAATAGTTTTAACTATATTTATAAGGTTTGTAAGGAAGGCAGATACTTTGTTTGTAGAAACTAGAATTTTTATGATCCCACCTCTCCGACAAGAGTACTTAACACATGAATCCTTACCTCAAAATCCCCCTGTAGCCCTGTTTTTAGCTGAAGCTATTTCCTCTTGCGTTAAATCTTTATTTATCTGGATACCAATTTTATGGAAAGGGTTTGAGTCTTTTCAAGAAATTTTCAGTAACAAACAAAAAGCCAATATTAAAACAAATAAAAAAGAAATAAGAGATAATAAGTTCTATAATTATGGTATACCGACTTCATTACGAGAAGATTGGTCCCTCGGTAGTAATTATGAACGCTATTTCCAAATGATTGACAAAGACTTCTATGTGAAAATGATTAAAGAGACGTTATTAAGTAGCCTTTTAGAGTCTCTTGAAAAGCGAAATATATCCATAGATGATTTTAAACAAGCATCAACAAGAATTTTTAATGAGGGAATAATTGTTACTGGCGGCAATGTAAATGCAGAAAGTATTGCAGCTGGCACTGGAGCCTCATCAAGGGTTAAAATTAAAAAATAGGTTTTAATACTAACTTTTTATAGCTAAGATATGAGTAATTATGAAAAAAGCTAATCAGGGCATTATAATGAGTGGTGGTACAATTAACGCTGATCAAATTGCAGTTGGTTCTAATGCAAAAGCTCAGAAAATTATTGATCAATCACAACAATTAGACTCCACAAAATCAATTGATGACTTAATTGAGCAAATATCAAACCTCATGGAGTTAATTAAAGATAACAAAAATATTTTGGATTCAGATACTGAAGGCGCTATAGCAGTAGTTAAGCAGGAGGCCGAAAAAGAAAAACCAAATAAATTTGTTATGACTTCTATATTAGAGGGAATTAGTGCGGGTGCAAAGTCAATATCATCAATAGAAAATGCTATAAGTGCTGTCAAATCTCTTATAGATATAGTAATTCAATAAATTGTTTTCACCTGTAACTGAATTGGTTAATGAAATTTATGACAAAAAAGGGGTTTAGGTTAATGATTTACGAACTATACCTTACTAATTTCAGTCAAGTCTTGAAAAAAAGGTAAATATTCGGACAACTGTGGATACCGGTCAAAATCCGCTTAAAAATGCCGGAGTCAGTATCTGGGTATTGACTTTTCGTTTTTTTTGAGTCAAGGGCGAGCAGCAAAAAATCGACTCAATTAAAAATCAAAATGGCGTCTATTTTTTGTGGTTCGGCGAAGCGAACCCCTGCCTCACGGCGAGTGCGGGGTTTGGGGCAGCGCCCTAAGGTTGTAAAAGCGGCGATTTTCTCCGTCATATTTAGGCGGATTTACACCGGCGTCAACAATGCGTAAACTTCAGAAATCAAAAACATCTGAAAGCTGATTGGTGTCAATTGCACGATCAAACCAGCGTTCAATTTCTTGTAGTGTCGCATTTGCGATTTGTGCAGTAATTTCCGTTGGAGTAGGGCCAAAACGCTTAGTTAGCAATTTTTGCAAAGATAGTATTTCTCCTTTCTGAACACCCTTAGCTTCGTAAGCAAGCGCCCATTCTTCAAGTTTATCTGACAACATAACATTTAGCTCCTGTAAATCATGTACTTGTGGTAATAAGATACTTTATTCCGGCCTGCGCATCAACGTTGCTTGTATTGTATTAAGTGCAATTCTGTACTTAGTGCCTGAAAGGAAATTAATTAACGTCATATAATTCAATGTGTTATAATTATTTCAGTTAAAAGAAGATGTTTGCATGCACAATTAGTTGACATCGCTAACCTGTTGATTTGTTGTTTATTTAGAGCACTTGTTACTTACAAATAGCTTGAAAGCAACCAATGAACAAATGAAATCTAAAAATCTTCGTCATTTGAAAAAGCATGCGCACAATCATCCAACCCCAAATGAAGCTCGGCGAAACGGATATAGCCGCTATCTTTCTTGATCCAAAATCCCGTGATGATATTCCTCAGTTACTCCGTGGGCTTCAGTACATTTATACTGAGGTCGCTTTACGCGAAAAGGTTTTCGTCATTCTCGAAGAAGTGTTGCCCAAGCGGATAGGCGCTGAGGGCAAAGCGAGTACAAAGACCGGTCGCCCTGGTATGGAGCAATGGAAAATACTGGTGCTTGGGGTGCTGCGGTTAGGACTGAATGCCGATTATGACCGTATCCAGGAATTAGCCAACCAACACAATACAATTAGGCAGATGTTGGGTCATAGCGATTGGATGGACGAGAATCGCTATGAACTGCAAACGATCAAGGACAATATCAGCTTGTTCACACCCGAAATTCTGGATCGGATCAACCAGGAAGTGGTACGCGCCGGGCATCAAACATTAAAAAAAAATTCCGAAGAAAGCCTAAAAGTGCGTTGTGATTCATTTGTGGCCGAGACGAATGTGCATTTCCCGACCGATATTAATCTTTTGTGGGACGCCATCCGCAAAACCATCCAAACCAGCGCCCAGCTTTGCGATGCCCATGACTTAACCGAATGGCGCCAGAGCGCCTATCTGCTGCGTACGTTCAAGAAAAATTATCGCCACATCCAAAAGCTCAAACATTCCACCTCAAAAGATGAAGCCAAGCGCGAGGCCAAGCAAGAACAGATCAATGAAGCCCATCGGGTTTATATCGACCAGGCCGAATTCTTTGTGCAACGGGCACGCGCTACCCATCGTCTACTGAACAATGATTACGGTGTTCCATCCATACTATTGGCTGAGCTTGACGGTTATCTAATCCATGCCGAACGACAAATCGATCAGATTCGACGCCGGGTACTTCAAGGCGAAATCATTCCGCATGAAGAGAAAGTCTTTTCTATTTTTCAGCCTCATACCGAGTGGATAAGCAAGGGCAAAGCCGGTGTGCCGGTGGAGTTAGGACTGCGGGTTTGTGTCATTGAAGATCAATACCGCTTCATCCTGCACCATCAGGTCATGGAAAAAACAACGGACGATCAAATAGCTGTTTCCATTGTCAAGCAAGCCCAAAAGCGATTTCCATCATTAAATGCTGTCAGCATGGATAAGGGTTTTCACAGTCCAAGCAATCAGACCCAACTCAAAGAGATACTGGAACGGGTTGTGTTACCGAAGAAAGGCCGATTGTCCAATGCGGATAAAACACGCGAAGCCGACTCAGAATTTGTTCGCCTGCGCCGTCAACACTCAGCGGTGGAATCCGCCATCAATGCTTTGGAAGTTCATGGTTTGGATAAATGCCCCGATCATGGCATTGATGGTTTCAAGCGTTATGTTAGCCTTGCCATAGTGGCCCGCAATGTCCAGCGCTTAGGCGCGGTGCTGCGCGAGCAAGAAAAGCAACAAGAGGAGCGACGACGCGGGCCATATAAAAAAGCAGCCTAAATTCAGGCTAATGGGCAACGAATTTAAGTGTTGCCAGGATAAGTGTGTGCTGAAAGCACAGCAAATGAGAAGCATTCTCAACTATAGTGATTCAGCAAGCGAAATATACGAGCTAGACAGAAAAATCGCGGGGGACGTGAACGATCTCCGCCCCGGTTTTCTGAAAAAAGCGAGTTTTCTTTCGGGCACTAGATAAGAAAAATCAACTTTGCATTGTAATTCGCCTGAGTGGCGCAAAGCTACGGCGGGTTACGCTACGCGGCAAAGCAAAACAACAATATCCCAACAAGAAAAACAACATTCAAGTTTTCCACTAAACTTTGTTAGTAATTTTCATTCTTAGCATAAGCTGAATGATTAAGAAATTTTGTTGAGAAAACATGCTACACGAAAATGAATAAGCTCCCGATTTCCCAGAAATTGCCTAAGTCCATTGATGACTGGGTCGAGATGCTGCAAGCCCAGGAATTGCCGATTTTTTCCAATACGGCGCAGAGTATTTACAAATCCCTGGACGACGAACGCAAAGGCGCTATAGAACTTGCAGCCATTATTTTGCAAGACCCTAATTTAACGGCGAAATTACTAAAAGTCGGCAATAGCTCTTATTACAATCCCTCCAGGCAAAAACTGGGTACAGTCTCGCGGGCCATTATCGTGCTGGGCGCGGAAGTTATTAGAGAGCTGACGCTGGCCTGTTCGTTTTTTGAATCCATCTTAGCGCCGGGAAATAAGGAGCGGGCAAATCAAGAGATAGCCCTGGCCATCCATGCCGCCGTTCAAGCCCGGGAGTTGGCCATTGCCATGCAGGACAGCATGCCTGAGGAGGTCTTTGTCGCCTCGCTGCTGCATAACATTGGCCAGATCGCTTTTTGGTGTTCGAACACCAAACAAAATAGCCAGATAAATGAACTGATCGCTAATAATATGTCTGCTCAAGAGGCGGAAAAACAAGTGCTGGGTTTTACCTTGCAAGATATGACTAAAAAACTCAGCAAATCCTGGCATCTTGGCGGCTTGATCGAGGATAGCATTTGTCAGCCACAAGCAGCAAACCAACGCTGCCACATTGTACTCATGGGTTGCGAAATCAGCCATGCATTGAAATTTGGCTGGGAATCACCGGAAATGAACAGTTGCTTGCGAAAGCTGGAAAAATTTACCGGCGAGTCTAGTTCTGCAATCATCGCTAAAATTAAAAAAAATACCGCGAATGCGATAAAAATTGCCCGGAAATTCGGTGCGCATGACGCTTCTAAATTCATTAGCAGCGATATTTCCGTCACTGTGGAGGAGGAAATCGACAGTCAAAAGCCGGATAAAAAACAGATTCTGTTGCAAATTTTGCAGGATATTAGTAATCATGTCAGCGGGGATATAGACCTAAATCAACTATTTGAAATGGTCTTGGAAGGGATACATCGGGGCGTGGAAATGGATAGAACGCTGTTTCTGCTGCTCAGCCCCGACAAACGTACGCTAAATGAAAAAATTTCCTTGGGTTGGCATAAGCAATTGGGTGAACAAAAAATCCATATTCACAACAACGAAGTCACTAGCAATTTGTGTTTTTACGCCCTGCACCACGAAGAAGGCTTGTGGATCGACCCACAACATTACCAAGCCTTGTTTACCGCGCAAATTATGCATACCATAGGCAGCCACAAGTGCTTTATTTTCCCTGTTTATGTAGAACATAAGCCCATAGGCCTAATTTACACGGACCGGGGTATCAATAACGCACCGCTGAATCAAGATGACTTTACTGCCGCCAAACATTTTGCCAGACAGGCCAATATCGGTTTAACCCTCTACACTATCAAAAAACATTAACCATGCTTGATCAACAATTAACCACGCTGCATGTTTTTCTCGTAGAGCCTTCGCATACTCAACAACTCATCATCGGCCAGTATTTGGCGAACGCCGGAATACACGATATTAAATATTTGGCTTCGGGAGCAGAGGCGCTCGCCGAATTAAGCCAAGGCATGCCGGATTTGATCATCAGCGCCATGTATTTGCCGGATATGACCGGCGTAGATTTAGTGCATACCATCCGCAAGGACAGCGCATCGTATGAAATGGCTTTTTTATTGATTTCTAGTGAAACCAATATAAAATACCTTGAACCTATCCGGCAGGCTGGCGCTATTGGGATATTGCCTAAGCCGTTTAATCAAACGGAGTTAAATGCGGCGCTCAGCGCGACTGTTGATTATTTACATCCACAACTAGCTCACCTTGATCATTATGATGTTGCCGATTTGCGGGTGTTGGTAGTGGATGATAGCTCTTTTTCACGCACGTTTATTATGCGCATGCTAAACGATATCGGCATAGATAATATTGTCGAAGCAGAGGATGGGAAACAAGCTTTAGGCTTATTTGAACGGCAATATTTCGATTTAATTGTCACCGATTTCAATATGCCGAAAATGGACGGTTTGCAACTTATCAAGAAAATCCGCGCTAGTGACGATCAACAATCCGTGCCGATTTTAATGGTCACTAGCGAGCAAAACCAAAATCGCTTGGCTGCAGTTGAAAAGGCCGGCGTTTCCGCTCTATTGGACAAACCTTTTGAACCAGCGACCATCAGGCAACTCATTGTGCGCTTGCTTAACTGACTGCTTAGTGTTTCTCATCAGAAATAATATGCCATGCGCATTTGCACATAAATTTTATAATGAAATTCAACAATACAGGCACCCTAATAAATTGGCAATTAGATGATATAAATATTGTCGAGCCATTGCATGATAAAGAAGATGGCCGTTCTCGCGGTGGAGTATTTCTTTGTATTCCCAATTTTGAGGCGTTATCTCCTCCTTTTAGCATTAAACACGGCGAATATCGGACAACGACTTGCGATTATAAGCTGCCTCACCAAAAACAACTTTCATCTGCCACGGAAAATAATTGGGGCAGTGTCGATGTTGTTACGAATTGGGAAGAAATTGAGGAAGCAAATAAAAAAACACTTAAAGTCACTGTAACTATCCGGGCAATATCTGATGTGGCTTGGGTACGGCCAGGATTTCATCCGTTTTTTTCAGTAACGCAAAACAGTTTTATTGATATTGGTGCAACTCGGCTAGACCTAGCCTCATTGCCTGATGATAGTTTGCAAAAATATACAGCAGCGTCCTCCCAAGCAGTTAAACTCACAACAGCCCATTACACCGTATCAGTTAATTGCAACATATCCCCCATATCTGCAACCCCTTGTATTGTGTTTGGAATCTGGAGTGATAAAAAACATCAATATGTTTGTATAGAACCTGTTGCCGGAACTCAACCGACGGGAGACGACGGTCTACCGTCACCATTGGCACTTGTTAAGAACGAAGAATTGGTAATGGTGTCGACGATATGCGCGCAACGAGCGGATTTTATGGATCATTCATGATCAAATCCGTGTTGGCTTGATGTTTGAATCAGCCCTTAAGCTGGGTTTCAGCTTTCGCTTCAACCCAGTCAGCACGGCTTTGGTTTTATTTTTTGATATACAAATCCGTAATCGTCCCTTCTATCATCTCCGCGGCAAAGGCCAGGGTTTCCGATAAGGTGGGGTGAGCGTGGATAGTCAGGCTGAGGTCTTCGGCATCTGCGCCCATTTCCAGAGCCAGCACAGCTTCGGCGATCAATTCGCCGGCGCCCGGACCCACGATGCCGGCGCCGAGTACGCGGCCACTGGCTTTGTCGGTGATGAGTTTGGTTAAACCTTCATTACGTCCTAAAGCCAAAGAGCGACCGCTGGCGGCCCAAGGGAATACCGCTTTTTCGTATTCGACGCCTTGTTGTTGCGCCTGGATCTCGGTCAAACCCATCCAAGCCACTTCCGGATCGGTATAGGCGACAGCAGGAATGGTCAACGCATCGAATCCGGCTTTGTGCCCGCTGATTACTTCTGCGGCAATTTTTCCTTCGTAGGAGGCTTTATGCGCCAGCATTGGATTGCCGACAATATCGCCGATAGCATAAATATGGCTAACATTGGTGCGCTGTTGTTTATCGACGGCTATAAAGCCGGCTTCATCCACAGTCACGCCGGCTTTGTCGGCATCTATCAACTTACCATTTGGCCGGCGGCCTACCGCGATTAACACCGCATCGAATACTTCCGATTCCGGCGCTTTATTGCCCTCAAAGCTGACTTTCAAGCCTTCAGGCGTTGCTTTTATGGCTTGTACGCGGGTTTCCAGCCACACATTGTCATACTGTTTTTTAATCCGCCGATCTAGAGGCGTCACCAGGTCTTTGTCACAGCCGGGGATGATTTGATTCATCAATTCCACCACGCTGATTTTCGAGCCCAGGGCGTGATAAACGGTCGCCATTTCCAAGCCGATAATGCCGCCGCCGACGATCAACAGCTTGTTAGGAATGTTTTTTAATTCCAGCGCACTGGTGGAGTTCCACAAGCGTTCGTCATCGTTTGGGAATACCGGGATTTTAGTCGGATGCGAGCCGGCGGCGATAATGGCGTTATCGAAAGTAACGGTTTGCTCACCTTCAGCACCGGTCACCACCAGGCTGTTAGCTGATACGAATTTACCCTCGCCGGTCAGTAAGGTGATTTTGCGCTGTTTGACCAGTCTCGCCAAGCCTTGATTCAGGCCTTGGGTAACGCTAGCTTTCCAGTTTCTGATTTTATCCAAATCCAAGGCCGGTTTGCCGAAGCTTACGCCATGTTCGGCGAGGGCGTCTGCTTCATGGATGATTTGCGCGACATGTAGCAGGGCTTTGGAGGGTATGCAGCCGACATTCAGACACACACCGCCCAACACCGGAAATTTTTCCACCAACACGACTTGTTTACCCAGGTCAGCAGCACGAAATGCGGCTGTATAGCCGCCTGGGCCGCCGCCTAACACCAGCACCTCAGCGTGTACTACGGAATTTGTATCCATGCGTCTGCTCCTACAGTAATAAACGGCGAACGTCGCCAAGATAATTTTTCAAAGCTTCCATGAAACGTGCGCCTTCCGCGCCGTCAATGACCCGATGATCGTAAGTAATATCCAGCGGCAGCATCAGTTTTGGTTCAAAGCTGGAGCCGTTCCACACCGGTTGCATTTTCGCGCGGGTGACGCCCAAAATGGCCACTTCCGGGGCGTTAACGATAGGCGTAAACGCAGTGCCGCCGATACCGCCGAGGCTGGAAATGGTCATGCAACCGCCCTGCATGTCGGCGGGCTTGAGTTTACCTTGTCTGGCCAACTCGCTTTTTTCGGCCAGCTCTGCCGTTAATTGCAAAATGCCTTTTTTATCGACATCGCGAATTACCGGCACGACCAAACCGTTGGGGGTATCCACGGCGATGCCGATATGGAAGTAATGTTTAAAGATTTGTTTGTCGCCGTCAGCCGATAAAGAACTATTGAACGCCGGATATTTCTGCATGGCCGCCACCAAGGCTTTCATGATGAACACCAGGCCGGTCAATTTCACTGCGTCTTTAGGTAAACCGGCGTTAACGGCTTTGCGGAAATCTTCCATTTCGCCGATAGCCACTTCGTCATGGTAGGTGACCAAAGGCAGGTTCAACCAGACTCGGGTTAGATTCTGGCCGGTAAGGCGTTTGATTTTGCTGAGCGGTTTCTCCTCTATGCTGCCGAATTGCGAAAAATCAACGGCGGGTATGGATGGAATGCCCACCGTGCCGGCAGCTGGAGCGCTTGAGCTTAAGGCTTTTTTTACATAGGCTTGGATATCCTCTTTCAGGATCCGGCCTTTACGGCCGCTGCCGTTAGGGATTTTACTCAAATCTACGCCGAGTTCGCGAGCGTATAAGCGTACGCTGGGCGTAGCATGGGCTCTGGCGCTATTGCTGCCGGCTACTGCTGGTTCAGGTTGAGCGACAGGTGTAGGTTCCGGTGTTACGGCGGCAACTTTCGGCGCTTCCGGTGAAGTTACGGTAGGCGCTGTAGCAACAACAGCCGCTTTTGTGACCGCATTGCTGGCGGTGGCTGCCTCGCTTACTTCCAGGGTAGCTATTAGTGTCCCTTCTTTAACTTTGTCGCCGACTTTAATATGGACTTGCTGGATTTTTCCGCTGGCACTGGAAGGTAAATCCATCGTCGCTTTATCGGTTTCCATCACCGCCAGGGTTTGCTCCGTTACCACCTCGTCGCCGGGTTTTATCAGTACATCTATGATGTCGATGTCGGTAACATTGCCGAGATCAGGCACTTTAATTTCGATTAAACTCATGTGATAGTTTCCGTTAAATCAACCAGGGTGAGGTGGCTTCGGGGTTGATGCCATATTTTGCAATTGCCACATCAACCTTGGTTGCTTCGAATTCGCCGCTTTGCACCAGGCTATACAGAGCCGTCACGGTGATATGGAAACGGTCTACCTCAAAAAAACTGCGCAGTTTGGCGCGGGTGTCGGAGCGCCCAAAACCGTCGGTACCCAACACAGTGTAAGGCTTTTTGATAAAAGGCCGGATTTGCTCGGCAAAAGCCCGGACATAGTCGGTAGCCGCGACAACCGGGCCTTGGGTTTCCGCCAAGCGGCGAGAAACGTGCGGAACGCGGGGTGTTTCGGTCGGATGCAGCCGGCTCCAACGTTCGCAGCTTTGCCCGTCGCGGGCAAGTTCGGTAAAGCTTGGACAACTCCAAAGATCTGCGTCCACGCCCCAATCCTCGGACAGAAGCTTAGCGGCGGCGATGACTTCTATAAAGATAGTGCCGGAACCCAGTAATTGTACGCGCGGTTTTTTGCTGCCCGGGCCTTTTTTGAACAGATACATACCCTTAAGAATATCGCTTTCAGCTCCCTCAGGTAAGGCGGCTTGTTCATAATTTTCATTCATCAGCGTGATGTAGTAGAAAATATCTTCCTGTTCTACATACATGCGGTGTAAGCCATCCTGAATGATCACTGCTAATTCGCAAGCGAAAGTTGGGTCGTAAGAATAGCAGTTGGGTACGGTCGCCGACATCAAATGGCTGTGTCCATCCTCATGCTGCAGGCCTTCGCCGTTTAGCGTGGTTCTGCCGGCGGTGCCGCCCAGCAAAAAGCCACGGGTGCGTTGGTCGGCTGCCGCCCAGATCAGATCCCCTACCCTTTGAAAACCAAACATCGAGTAATAAATGAAGAACGGGATCATCGGCACGCCATGCGTGGAGTAAGCCGTGCCGGCGGCAATCCAGTCGCACAAGCCGCCCGCCTCGTTTATGCCTTCCTGCAATACTTGGCCGTGTTTGTCTTCCTTGTAGAACATCAGTTGTTCGGCGTCTTGCGGCGTATACAACTGGCCGACTTGCGACCATATGCCCAATTGCCGGAACATGCCTTCCATGCCGAAGGTACGCGACTCGTCGGGAACGATGGGTACGATGCGTTTGCCGATTTGTTTGTCTTTTACCAGGATATTCAGAATGCGTACAAAAGCCATCGTAGTGGATATTTCGTGGCCTTCGCTGCTCCCCTCCAGTAAGGATTTGAAAGTAGCCAAGGCCGGAACTTCCAATGGATAGGATTTCGTGCGGCGCGCCGGTAGATAACCCTCGAGATCAACGCGGCGTTGGCGCAGATATTTTAATTCATCGGAATCTTCAGCAAAACGCAGATAAGGCAAATTCACCAGTTCATCATCAGTGACCGGTAATTGATAGCGGTCGCGGATATATTTGATAGATCCCATGCTCATCTTTTTTTGCTGATGGCTGGTGTTTTGTGCTTGGCCGGAATCGCCCATGCCATAGCCTTTGATTGTTTTGGCCAAAATGACGGTGGGTTGGCCGTTGTGATTGACAGCGGCTTGATAGGCGGTGAAGACTTTAATTGGGTCGTGGCCGCCGCGATTCAGTTCCCAAATATCCCGGTCGGTATAGTCTTTCACCAGTTCCTGCAATTCGGGCGTATTAAAAAAACGTTCCCGTACATACGCGCCATCTTTGGATTTAAAGGTTTGATAATCGCCATCTACGCATTCCATCATGCGTTTGACGATCAAGCCGTTTTTATCCCGGGCTAAAATCGGATCCCAGCGCCGCCCCCAAATGACTTTAATCACATTCCAGTTGGCGCCGCGGAAATTACTTTCCAATTCTTGAATAATTTTGCCGTTACCTCGCACCGGGCCGTCCAGCCGCTGTAGATTGCAGTTAACAACGAAAATCAGGTTGTCGAGTTTTTCGCGGCCGGCCATGCCTATCGCACCTAAGGTTTCCGGTTCGTCGGTTTCACCGTCGCCGAGGAAAGCCCAGACTTTGCGGCCATCTGTCTGCGCAAAACCACGATCCTGCATATAACGCATGAAGCGGGCTTGATAAATCGCCATGATGGGACCCAAGCCCATGGATACGGTAGGGAATTGCCAGAAGTCCGGCATCAACCAGGGATGTGGATAGGATGACAAACCATTGCCGCCGACTTCTTGGCGGAAATTGTCCATTTGCGCTTCACTGAGTCTGCCCAGCAAAAAGGCATGGGCATAAGTGCCTGGGGCGGAATGGCCTTGCGAAAAGATTAAGTCGCCGCCCTGCTTGTCGGAAGGTGCACGCCAGAAATGATTATTACCAACATCGTATAGCGTCACCGCCGAGGCGAAACTGGCGATATGGCCACCGACATTGGTATATTTGTTTGCCCGCAGCACCATCATCATGGCATTCCAGCGCACATAAGAACGCACGGTGCGTTCAATATCGGTATTGCCGGGAAACTTTGGTTGTTTATCGACCGGAATGGTATTGATATAGGCGGTGTTCGCCGAAAAAGGAATGTCCGAACCTGATTGTCTGGCGGTACTGACCAATTTTTCGATTAAAAAACTGGCGCGGTCGCTACCTTCTTTTTCTATGACGGATTCCAGCGATTCCATCCATTCTCTGGTTTCGTCAGGATCGATGTCTGGTATGCCGTTATGGTCTGTGTTTAAGCTGTTTGTCATTAGGTTGCCTGGTAAAAATCGAGGGACAATTTGTAAAAAGGATACCCGAAAAGGCTGGTTTCAGCATGTTTTTTTCAGCCTTTCTTAGACTAAGGAATCTAAGCCGGTGACTGGGAGCTTAAGCATTTGTCTATATACAAACGCTTAAACCTTAAATGGCTGGAAAAAAGCTGATTGCCTAGCCGATTACGAACTACAGGACAGCATGGAACAACCGGCCCGTTGCTTTGCCCAATCTGGGCGTTTTGCGGCAAATTGGCTTTTTCCAGGCTGCTCGGTATAGGGATTCCGCAGTACGTCCAGTAATTCCCGCACTAAGCCAAAATCACCTTGTTCGGCCTGATCTATGGCTTGTTGCGCCAAATAATTCCGTAGCACATAACGCGGATTAGTCGCCTCCATAGCCGTTCGACGTTTGGCATGCGGTCTGGCGTCCAGCGCGATACGCGCCTGGTAAGCAGTAAACCAGGTTTGAGCTAAGTCTTTGCTAGCTTCTGTGAGTGGGGTATAGCTGCATTCTTCCAGGAAAGTATGGAATTCCGCAACAGTCTGGTCTAGGCCAAAATCCGCCAAGCCGCGAAAAAACCAAGTCATATCTGTTTCCGCCGTTTCCAAAAGCTTAAACAAATCGGCGGTCAGCGTTTCATCGCTGGCGATGTCAAAGCTGAGCAAGCCCAATTTGCCGGCCAACATCGCCTGCCAGCCTTGTTCAAAAGTTGCAGTATAGGTTTTTATGGCCTGTTCCAAAGGCTCGGCGCGCTTGATTAAGGGATAGAGCGCATTCGCCAACTGCACCAGATTCCAATATGCAATCTTGGGTTGATTTCCAAAACGATAGCGGCGGCCTTGGGCGTCGGTGGTGTTCGGCGTCCAACCGGGATCGTAGTTTTCCAGCCAGCCATAAGGACCGTAGTCGATAGTTAAGCCCAGGATGGACATATTGTCGGTATTCATCACGCCATGTACAAAGCCAACCCGTTGCCAGTGCACTATCATTTCGGCAGTCAATTTACAAACTTCGGCAAACCATTGCAGATAGACCGCTGTGTCGCCAGGTTCACCTAAATGCGGAAAATCGCGGCGTATCGTGTAATCGCAGAGTGCTTTTAGCCGTGTTAGATCATCGCGAGCCGTAAAAATCTGGAAACTGCCAAAGCGGGTAAAGGAAGGCGCAACCCGGCAGACGACCGCACCGGGTTCGAGTTGCGGATTGCCGTCATAAAACATATCCCGGCGCACCTGTTCGCCGGTAAGAATCACGCTTAAAGCCCGGGTGGTGGGTACGCCCAGATGATGCATGGCTTCGCTGCATAAAAATTCCCGGATCGACGAGCGTAATACCGCTAAACCGTCGGCGCTACGGGAATAAGGGGTTAAGCCAGAACCTTTAAGTTGTAAGGTCAGATATTGCCCTTGACGATTAACGGTCTCGCCGAGATTTATTGCTCGGCCATCACCCAATTGCCCGGCCCATTGCCCAAATTGGTGCCCGCCATAACAGCAGGCGTAAGGCTGCATGCCGGGCGTTAAACGGTTGCCGGCAAACACTTGGCTGAAATCGTCCGATTCGCAGATGGCAGGGGTCAAATCAAGTTGTGCGGCTACTTCACTGGAATAGGCCACCAACTTAGGTTGTTTTACAGAAGTAGGCCGAACCAAGGAATAACAGGACTCGTAGACTTGGCGGCGATAATTGTCCGGCTCAGGATCGGCTGATAATTCTTTAATGAAACGGTTATCGAATTTTAAGGCGTCTAAAGCGTAGATTTTAGTAGGGGATGACATGCTATTTATGCTCCTTGGGAATCAAACTTTTCCGCCATTAGCCGTTGTTGAACGGCGCTAGGTGTAGTTAAATGTGTTTCAGTTAGGGGTTTAAGCGGCTAAGATACCCCAGATAAGGGCGTTTTATAAAATCACTTTCTTAAATTAGGCAAAAATTTATGCAAATACACACTCCTAATAGGTTGTTTAAGGCTGTAAAATTTCCCGTATTGCTATTAATCGGCAGCCTTGCTGCGATGCAGTTGACCGGCTGTGTCACCATCGGTCAAGAATTTGCCGCCAGCCGCGCCGCCGATATAAAAATCGGCCAAACCCGCAAACAGGATATTTCCGATATGTTCGGCGTCCCTTGGCGTACCGGCTTAGAAGACGGTCATCCTACCTGGACTTACGGCATCTACAAATATTCTTTGTTCAGTTCCGCCGATACCCAGGATTTGCTGATTCGTTTCGATAATCAGGGGTTGGTGCGTTCTTACACCTTTAGTTCAACGCGAAAATAAGCATTTTGGAGGGGGGCGGTTATGAGGCGGCGCAACGTAGTATTCATAGCGCTTTGCCTATTCGCAATAACGGGCATGGCAAAGACTTTGTATAAATACCAGGATGCGCAGGGAAACTGGCACTATACGGATAAGCAGCCCCTTGCTGGAGAAAAGCTGGAAGCGCGGCAATTAGTGGAAACCCGGCGTTTGACGCCAGCCACGCAGCAGCGGGTGTGGTTGGAAAAAACCGGCGACAATGAAAGCCAGGATTTTTTTGTCATCAATAAGTATCCGGGACCGATAGAAATGGAGGTAAGCTGGAGTAAACAGGAGAATGTGCAGGCGATTCCGGATTTGCCTAAACGCTTTGTCTTGGGCGCCGGTCAATCCCCGCCTTTGTTTAAGATACGGCAGGCCGCTCGGGGGCTGGCTGCCAGCTTTGGTTTGCAGCAGCGTTATGTGATTGGGCCGCCACTGCTTAACTACGCCTCCGAAGTGTTATATGTGCCGCCGATACCGGCCAACACGCAATTTCAAATCACGCAGGGCTTCGGCGGTCAATACAGCCATACCGATGCGCAAAACCGCTATGCGGTAGATATCAGCATGCCGGTCGATACCGGAGTATATGCCGCGCGCGGCGGCATTGTGCTGGAAGTCGAGGAAGATTATTTCCAGAGCGGCGCAGAGCAATCTTTAGCCTCCAAAGCCAATAGCATACGCATTTTGCACGCCGATGGTTCTATGGCGGTGTATGCGCATCTGGCATTAGAAAAAGCCCTGGTTGCGCCGGGTGTAAAAGTAGAAGTCGGGCAACTCATCGCCTATTCCGGCAACACCGGCTTCAGCACCGGCCCGCATCTGCATTTTGCCGTACAGATCAATAGAGGCATGGAGTTGGTGGCGACGCCGTTTAAATTCGCCGATGTGCATAATAAGCCGATTGACGCGCAGGAAGGACTTTGGCTGAATGGCTATACGCCGAATGCTGGGCATAAGCAGGGGCAGATGGGTCAGAACTAGTCTGATTAATCCTTCTGCCCAAAAATTTTAGTTGGAACTCTTTCCATTCCCACTTTTCGTGAGGCAGCGTAATATCTGCGATTTTATTTCAACACCCGCTGCCACCGACTAACCAAAGCCGCCGCAATACTATTCCCAAACACATTCGTCGCGCTACGTCCCATATCCAAAATCTGATCTATGCCCAATAACAGCAGCAATCCAGCTTCCGGTATATGAAACATACCCAACGTAGCCGAAATTACAATCAACGAAGCTCTGGGTACGCCTGCCACGCCTTTGCTGGTGAACAGCAACACCAGCAACATCGTCAACTGGTCGGTCAATGGCATGTCTATGCCATAGGCCTGAGCGATAAACAACACGGCGAAAGTCATATACATCATACTGCCGTCCAGATTAAACGAATAGCCCAGCGGCAATACCAAGCCACAGACTTTTTCGTCGCAGCCGAAACGTTCCAACTGCTGCAACAGTTTTGGATAAGCGCTTTCGCTGCTGGCGGTGCCAAAAGCCAGCAACATTGGTTCACGGATGTGCCGTAGCAAAGACAAAATGCGCCGGCCTAAAAACAGGGTGGCGAAAGCTGCTAAGAGGCTGCACAGCAGGATAAGCGCAAAATAAAACTCACCGATGAATTGGCCGTAAGTCAACAACACGCCTATCCCATTTTGAGCTATCACCGCCGCCATTGCGGAAAACACCGCCACCGGCGCGTAATGCATCACAAAACTGGTGATTTTCAGCATGATGTGACTCAGGGAGTCCAGCAATTTTACCATTGGGTGCGCTAGTTCACCCAGCGAGGCGCAAGCGATGCCAAAAAATATGGAAAACACCACGATTTGTAAAATCTCATTCGTAGCCATCGCTTCGATGATGCTTTTCGGAAACATATGCGCGGTAAAGCCGGCCAGGGTTGGCTTGACGCTGGGCAAGCTATTTGTGGCGTCCAACGCCGGCAAAGCAATATGCAAGGAACTGCCCGGCTGGAGAATGTTCACCAATAGCATTCCCAGCAACAAACTGAATAAAGAGGCGGAAAAGAACCACAATATGGCTTTAATGCCAATCCGGCCTACGGTCTGCACATCGCCCATTTTGGCCATACCCACGACCAGCGTAGCAAATACCAACGGCGCGATGATCATTTTTACCAGCCGCAGGAAAACATCGGTCAAGACATTAAACACATCGATAAAGGTCGCTAATTCAGGGCTCTCCTTAGCCAAACTCAGATTCAGTATCTCGCCTAACACCACCCCAAGCAGCAGAGCAATAGCGATATAGAGTGTTTGCCGGTTGCCGGCTGGCGGCGTATGCTGGATAGACATAGTAAACTCCTGAATAGTCGGGCTATGGTTAACAAAAATCCCAGCTTATGCAATAGCCGGCGGCTCAAATGCAGTATTTGCTCGATAAAAACTCAGTTTCCCACGCTCAACGGCACGCAAATTTTTACTGCTGGATAATTAATCATAAGTAAACCCCCAGCTCTGCTGGGGGACTCACAAAGTTTGACAATTCCGGGAATCATCGAGAGTCTCCTTACCTGAGAACCGCCTAAAGTTCGAAAGATAAGGAAACAAACGATGAATTCACCTGAAAGTTTAAAACATACGAAGTGGGAATGTAAGTACCACATAGTCTGGATTCCAAAATATAGGAAGAAAAGCATATATAAGGAGTTGCGACAATATTTGGGGGCATTGCTGAAGGATTTGGCAGCGCAAAAGGAATGTAGGATTGAGGAAGGGCATTTGATGGCGGATCATGTACATATTTTGATCTCGATTCCACCAAAATATTCGGTGTCGCAGGTTATTGGGTTTATAAAAGGTAAAAGTGCTATATCGATAGCACGAACCTATAGTGGTCGAAGAAAGAACTTCACAGGCCAGAGTTTTTGGGCTAGAGGGTACTTTGTTTCAACTGTTGGTAGGGACGAGGCAACAGTACGGAACTACATAAAGCATCAAGAAGATGAGGATAAAAGAATAGATCAGTTGGATTTATTTTAAGGCACCACCACCTTTAGGTGGTACAAAAATTAACCCGCTTTGAGCGGTTCTCATTTTCAAGCCTCCGGCTTTGCCGGAGGTTCTGACTTCGACATTTAAGTCAGTCGACATGCTACTCTGTAGCGCCCCTGCTGATTTATTGGCAGTTTTTGGCAACTCCGCGAGTGCCTTTTCGGCCTGCATCTTTCTTCTCCGGAAGTTTTGTGCCCGTTCGACTTGAACCTTTTATTTACGCACAATTTCCTCTTATGAGAAGACTTTTTCATGCTCAATTATCAAGTCAAGTTAGAGACCGTGAATGTCGGTGGTTTCGACTTTCAGATTCGGTCTTTGCTGGATCTTCAACAATATTCTGATCCAACAGGTGATGCGGAACAAGCCGGAATACTGCCGGCAAGCTGGTCCTTGTTTGGACATTTATGGCCCTCTGCCAGAGTGTTGGCGCTCTCCATGCACCGCTATGACTTAACAGGGAAACGCATTCTGGAAATTGGCGCCGATTTGGCTTTATCCAGTCTGATGATTCATAACCGGGCGGGCGATATGACCGTGAGCGATTGGCATCCTTTGAACGAGAGTTTTCTGCATGAAAATGTGTTGTTAAATCAGATGAGGCTGTTTAAATATCAAACCGGTAATTGGGAGACTAAAAATCCGGAGCTGGGGCGGTTTGATTTGCTCATAGGTAGCGATATTCTTTATGAAAGACAGCAGCCAAAACAGCAGGCAGCTTTTATCGATCAGCATTCAGCTGCTGGAGCTACTGTGATTATCATTGATCCGGATCGTGGCAATCGAGTGGCTTTTTGCCGGGAAATGACCAACCTGGGTTATTGCTTTAGCTCGCGGTGTGCCGAAAGTTTTATGGAAAACGGCGATGCGTATAAGAGCTGTTTTCTCACGTTTAATCGTTTAGCCTAGGCTGAATTATGGACATTGGCCGGGATAACCCGCTTTGGTTGCAATTTTGGCGGGATCAGCGCACAGATTTTCATCAGCAAACAGTGAATCAGTTATTAACCCGATTTTGGCCGACTTTAGAACCAGTTGTCGGCAGTCGAGTGTTTGTACCTTTGTGCGGCAAAAGCTTGGACATGATCTGGTTGGCGGAGCAAGGCCATGACGTAATCGGAGTCGAGTTAAGTCCGGTTGCAGTGAAGGCTTTTTTTCGGGAAAATCACTTAAAACCCAGTAAACGGCGCATTGGCGACTTCATGCTGTGGAAAGCCGGGCGCATTAGTATTCTGTGCGGAGATTTTTTTTCCCTGGTGAGCGCAGATCTGGGCGTTATCGATTCGGTATATGATAGAGCCGCGCTGACCGCTCTGCCGGAAGATATTCGTAAGCTTTATGTTGCGCATTTGCATTTGCTGTTGCCAATTCATTGTAAGGTATTTCTGCTGACGGCTGAGGATGTTGAGGAGGCAGAAAATGTATCTGCTGCTTTCAGCATAGATGCGGAAATCAATGCCCTGTTTGCGAAGGATTTCGCTATTGATTTACTGCATGTAGAAAGCGTTGCTGAGCAAACGCATGTCTCTGTTGTCCAGCAGTTGGAGCTTACCGAATATAAGGTTTATCAACTCGTCTCTTTGCAAATGTCGGGCATACCCAGTATTTAGCGACTTCGGTGCGTAGCGATAGGTCGCATTTCGCTAGGTGGAAAAATTGTCTGGCCGTTACTGTTGATGTTTTCCGCTAATTTGATTACATTGAAACTTCGTTGCTGAGGCGGCGATTTCATAAAAACAATAACTAGAGGGGTGGCAACTATGATGTTTCTGGCTAAATTATGCGGTATTTTGACGTTGGTTTGGTTTTATATGACAGCTAAAAACCATAAGGGGCCATTAATAAACTGGTCTATTATCGGCGTAGTTGGCTACTGGCTGAGTTGGTGGTTGGCGAAGATGCTGATTTTGGTGCCGCTGGCTGAGAAAGTGCCAAAACATTCGGTCATTGAATTTTTGCTGACGCAATTTCCGGTAGTTTGCGCCTTGGCTGTTTGTTTTTTGATCCGAAAAAAACTGATCGCCAGCATCGCCACGAGTCCAGAATAAAATGATCAAAAATGTACTGATCACCGGAGCAGCAAAGCGGATTGGCGCTGCCTGCGCACGCTTGTTGCATGAGCGGGGGTGCAATATTATTTTGCATTGCCATGCCTCGACCAAGCAGGCATTACAATTGTGCGATGAATTAAATGCGGCGCGAAGCCATTCTGCAACCTTGCTTAAAGCTGATTTAATGGTTGAGGCTGAATTGAACAGCTTGGCTGAGTTTACGCTAAACGCTTGGGGCGGAGTAGATGTGCTGGTTAACAATGCCTCGCAGTTTACTCCGGGTGGGCTGGGCGAGATTACTGGTTGGGATTGGGATACTTTGCTGAACAGTAATCTAAAGGCTCCATTTTTTTTGTCTCAGGCATTAGCGCCGTCGTTGACGCAACGCCGAGGCTGTATAGTCAATCTCGTGGATATTTATGCCGAAAAAGGTTTGCCTGGTTATCCGGTTTTTAGTATTGCTAAAGCCGGCTTAATCGCTATGACTAAGTGCTTGGCGAAAGAGTTGGCGCCTAATGTGCGGGTGAATGCCGTGGCTCCCGGGGCGATTCTTTGGCCGGAAGCTGGTTTGGATGATGCGCGAAAAAATGAAATATTACAGAGAGTGGCCTTACAACGATGCGGAACAACCACTGATATTGCCAAAGCTATCGCCTTTTTAATTTTTGAGGCTGATTATATTACCGGTCATACGCTGACAGTGGATGGCGGCAGAACTTTATTCATTTAAATTCACTGCGAATAACTTATGTTGTTGCAAGTTTTGCTTGTCAAAATTCTCCCATAGTTGCCGGTAAGTTTGTTTGCTGATGGGATGTTTTTCATCTGGAGCGATTTCCGCCAAAGGTTCCAATACAAAGGCGTAGCGCTCAATTTCGTCTCTGGGGATACACAAGCGGCCATCGCTGATCACTTGGTCGCCGTATAAAATCAAATCGAGATCCAGCGTTCTGGGGGAGAATTTTGGCGCATCGCGGTTGCGGCCATGGTCCAGCTCAATTTGCCGCAAAAGCTTTGCTACTTCTTTGGCGCTGAGCGTGGACTCAAAGCCTACGATGAGGTTGTGGAACTTGTCGCCGATAAAGCCCTCTGCCTCAGACTCGTAGATACTGGAAACCAGCACTTCGCCGAACAGCGTCTTCAGGCATTTCAAGCTGGAAGGAATATTTGTTTCTTTGTTTATATTGCTGCCGATACTGATATAACCGGTGGTCATGTTTTTTGTCCGCGTTCAATGATAATGCCGACATCGCGTGCTCGGCTGATTGCGCCTTTTTTGTTCAGAGTAACTTTTACCCAAGGAATGGTAAATTCGTTAAGTAGTATGCCGGCGATTTCTTCTATTAAAGTTTCGACTAACAAGTATTGACTATGTTCAACAAAGTCAACCAGACGATCCGAAACTGTTTTGTAGTCCAAGGTATAAACGATATCGTCACTGGCGGCGGCTTTTTTGATGTCAAACCCCATTTCGATATCCAGTATAATCTTTTGTTTAATGGTTCTTTCCCATTCGTAAATGCCTATGACGGTGTCGATCTCAAGTCCACCTAAAAAGATGATGTCCATTATTGCTTTCCGGTTATTATATTTTGTTTATAGCTGTCAGTATCGAGTAATTATCTCGACTGTTCAAGTCTGAAATTTTTGAGGGTTTATTCATGGTGGAATGGTTGCTGGTGCCTTTGGCTTATTTGACCGGGTCAGTGTCAAGTGCGGTTATTGTTTGCAAAGTAATGGGTTTGGCTGATCCTAGAGAAAATGGTTCCGGAAATCCAGGGGCGACCAACGTCATGCGAATTGGCGGTAAAAAAGCGGCGGCGATTACCTTATTTGGCGATGCGCTGAAAGGTTTGTTGCCGGTATTGTTGGCTAAGGCGCTGGCAGTAGACAGCCTGATTTTATCGTTGGTGGTTTTTGCGGCGTTTTTAGGGCATTTGTTTCCGGTTTTTTTTGGATTTAAGGGCGGAAAAGGTGTGGCAACGTCATTGGGTGTCACTTTAGGGGTTGCTTGGTTGTTGGGCTTAGTGGTTGCCGCTACTTGGTTTGCCGTGTATAAAATCGGCAAAATTTCTTCTTTGGCGGCGCTGGTGGCTGCTTTACTGACGCCCGTTTATGTCTGGTTGATCGTCGGCGATGTCGATTTGGTTGTCACGTTTGTGCTAATTTCGCTGATTTTATTGTGGCGGCATAAAAGCAATATTCAGCGCCTGTTGGCAGGGCAAGAAAGCTAAAGCCGGTTAAATTGTAATTAATTCATCAATCGGCCAGCGCGGACGGGCTGATATTTCTAGGTTTTGCGTCTGTCCGGCCATTAAGCGTTGGCAGCCGGCATAGGCTATCATTGCGCCATTGTCTGTGCAAAACTCCGGACGAGGAAAGAAAACTTCCGTAGTGCAAGTTTTGGCCATTTTCAACAACTCGGCTCGAATGGTTAGGTTGGCGCTAACGCCGCCGGCGATGACCAGTGTTTTGAGTCCGGTTTGTTTTAGTGCGCGCTGACATTTAATGCTCAGGGTTTCTGCCATCGCACGCTGAAAAGCATACGCCACATCAGCTTTGTTCTGTTGTGTTTGTCCGCTGTTATGCAGGGTATTCAGTGCAAAAGTTTTTAAACCGCTAAAACTGAAGTCAAGTCCAGGTCTTTCGGTCATCGGCCGGGGGAATTTGTAGTGTTCTTGGCCCAATTCTGCCAATTCCGCTAATTTTGGTCCTCCTGGATAAGGTAGGCCCAGCATTTTTGCAGTTTTATCGAAGGCTTCGCCGGCGGCGTCATCTAATGATTCGCCCAGCAGTCGATATTGGCCGATGCCGTGAACTTCTATCAACAATGTATGCCCCCCGGAAATCAGTAAGGCTACAAACGGGAATTTTGGTGGATTATCTTCCAGCATGGGCGCCAGTAAATGGCCTTCCATATGGTGTACGGCAATCGCCGGGACTCCCCATGTCCAGGCCAAGCTGCGGGCAGTGGCAGCGCCTACCAATAAGGCGCCCATCAAACCAGGGCCGGCTGTGTAAGCAATGCCGTTTATATCAGTTGAAGCTATTCCTCCGGCGAGCAAAGTTTGCTTAATGAGCGGCGTCAGTTTGCGAATATGATCACGCGACGCCAGTTCCGGCACGACGCCGCCATAAACATTGTGGATGTCGATTTGACTATGGAGAATATGGCTTAACAAGCCTTTTTCAGCATGATAAATAGCGACTGCGGTCTCGTCGCAAGAGGTTTCTATGCCTAAAACGTACATTAAGTTTTTGAAAAAAATAAATTACGGGTATAATTGATCGTTTCAGCAGGCTTTAAGGCCTGATGCATCGACAAAATACTAACACAACTTGATTAACACAACTTGGATCATTGATAATGCCATCAATTAAAGTTAAAGAAAACGAACATTTTGACGTAGCGATTCGTCGCTTTAAGCGCGCTTGTGAAAAAGCCGGTGTATTGGCGGAAGTTCGCCGTCGCGAGTTTTACGAAAAACCAACTACCGAACGCAAACGTAAAGGCGCTGCTGCGGTAAAACGCCATTTGAAAAAATTAGCGCGTGAACGTTATGCGTTGAAAAATCTACGTCGTGGCCGTCCGCAAATTTAAGGTCGGCTCATGAGTGTATTGAAGGAACGTATCATGGATGATATGAAGGCCTCGATGAAAAGTGGCGATAAAGCCCGGCTTGGCGTTATTCGCTTGATTCTGGCTGCCATCAAACAGATCGAGGTTGATGAGCGGATAGAGTTGGACGACGCTAGAGTGCTGGTAGTGCTGGATAAAATGCTTAAGCAGCGCCGTGAATCGATCAAAATATACCGCGAGGCGTATCGTGTAGATCTGGCTGAAATCGAGGAAGCCGAAGTTTTAGTGATTCAGGATTTTTTGCCGCAAGCGCTGACAGAGGCGGAAATTGACGCCATGGTCGCTAGCGCCATTGCTGAGGCTGGCGCTACGTCGATAAAAGACATGGGCGCTGTTATGGCCTTGCTTAAGCCGCAAATGCAGGGACGTGCAGATATGGCGGTGGTTAGCTCAAGGATTAAGGCTGGATTTTAGCTGAGGCCTTGTCGGTATAATGTCCGGCAGAATTCCACGGCAGTTTATAGATGATCTCCTGGTTCGGGTTGATATTGTTGATCTGATTGATACGCATGTGCCGCTCAAAAAAACGGGAAGCAATTATGTTGCCCGTTGCCCGTTTCACACTGAAAGAACCCCCAGCTTTAATGTAAACCGCAATCGACAGATTTTTCATTGCTTCGGTTGCGGCGCTAGCGGCAACGCCATTAGCTTTTTAATGGACTATAGCCATCTTGACTTTGTTGAGGCCGTCGAAGATTTAGCGGCTTTTGTTGGAGTTGAAGTTCCTAGGGAGGCAATTGATAAAACCGACTATGTCTCCAAGCAAGAAACAGCCCAAGTTTATGCTGTTCTTGAAGGTGTGGCGGGCTTTTATGCTGAGCAATTACGGTCTGAAGAAGGAAAAAAAGCTGTTGAATATTTGAAGGGTCGTGGAGTTTCCGGCGAAATTGCCAGGAACTTTGGTTTAGGTTATGCGCCTAATAGTTGGGACGCTTTGCTGGCGCGTTTCGAGCAAAAAAGCCTGGTAGCCGCCGGTATGCTAGTGGTCAAGGATGACGGAAAAGTATATGACCGATTTCGGAGCAGATTAATGTTTCCGATTCGCGATAAGCGTAAGCGAGTGATCGGTTTTGGCGGGCGCGTACTGGACGATTCTTTGCCAAAGTACTTGAATTCTCCCGAAACAGTGGTGTTTTCCAAGGGGAAGGAGCTTTACGGTCTTTGTGAGTTGCTGGAAAATAATTCCAAACCTACGCAAATTTTGGTGGTTGAAGGTTATATGGATGTCATTGCCTTGGCGCAATTCGGTATAGGCAATGCTGTTGCTACTTTGGGCACGGCAACTTCCAAGGCGCATTTGGATTTGCTGTTTCGCTTTGCGCCTGAATTGGTGTTTTGTTTTGATGGAGATAATGCCGGTCGACAGGCTGCCTGGAAAGCTACAGAAGCGGCTTTGCCGTGTTTGCGTGATGGCAGGCAGGTGAAAATTATGCTGCTGCCTCAGGGGCATGATCCCGATACCTTGGTTAGGGAATTGGGTTTAGCTGGCTTTAACGAGCGCGTCTCAGCTTCACAGGTATTGTCCGATTATTTTTTCGAGCAAGTCAGCGGTAATTTGAATTTAAATGTCATGGAGGGGCGTACGCAGTTATTGGTGGCGGCCAAGCCTCAGCTTGAAAAAATTCCATTGGGATTTTTCCGGGAGATGATGTTTGCGCGGTTAAGCGAATTATCGCGTACGAGGCTGGTGGATAAATTGGAAAATCAGGCTAAACTTAAAGTCTATCCTGACGATAATCGACAGCCGCTACGTCAAGTCCAAAGATCAAGTTCAATGCGCACGGTAATGTCGCTTTTGGTTCAGTACCCACATCTAGCTAAGAAATTCGATCAGTCCGAAGTGATTATTGAAGAGATAGAATTTGCTGGTGCTGATTTGTTACAGGATATTCTGCGGGTTATTTTTGACGAAAAGCCTGAGAGCAGCGCGGTTCTACTTGAAATTTACCGTGAATCTCCCCATTACAAAGCCATAATTGCCTTGTCCAAAATCGAATTTGCGCCTGGTGTTGATCCGGAGGCAGAGTTTTGTGGCAGTCTGTCCGAGCTATTGAGGCGGGCAAAAAAAATTAAAGAGAATAGAGATATAGACGAAGCGATCAAAAGGCATATGCTGAAAACCGGTGGTAAAACGTAATCCAAGATGACAACCTTGTCTTATCCATATATAATGATCGGTTATGCCGAGCTTGGTGCTGAACGTATTGTGAGTAAAGAATGAATCAAGAGCAACAGCAATCCCAACTTAAACAACTTATCGCAAAAGGCAAGGCGCAAGGCTATCTGACCTACGCTGAAGTCAATGATCATTTGCCCAGTGATATCATTGATCCTGAGCAAATTGATGACATCATTAGTATGATCAATGATATGGGCATCCAGGTTTATGAGGTTGCTCCGGATGATGATGATTCCCTGATTACTTCGGATACGGTGGTTACCGCCGATGATGATGAAGAAGTTGCCGAGGTTGCTGCTCTGGCTTCTGTGGATAGCGAATTCGGTCGGACGACCGATCCGGTACGGCTGTATATGCGGGAAATGGGTTCGGTAGAGCTGTTAACGCGTGAAGAAGAGTTAAAAATCGCCAAGCGCATTGAAGAAGGGCAGCGTCAGGTCGTTAGCGCGATTGCGCGTTCAGGTTTTATCGTCGATTCATTTGTACATGCCTTCGAGTCACTGCAGAATGAAGAGTCTGGTCTGCGCCTGAATGATTTGGTGTTGGGCTTTGTCGATTTTAGCGAGGTAGATCTGGAGGTTAGCGTTGAATTGGATGAAGCGCCGACTGAAGAGGCTGAGGAAGAAGAGTCTAGAGCCATAGATTACGAAGAGGTCAAGCAAAAGGTTGATCTGGTTAAAAAATCCTTGAAGTCTGTCACTACGGCGCTGAAAAAGCATGGTTATGGGCATGAGAAGGCTGAAAAGGCCTTTGATGCATTGACCGAAGTTTTTTCCGAGTTCAAATGGACTCCGCAGTACTTGAAAAAAATGGTGACGATTTCAGAGGATTTAGTGCTTGCTATTCGTGAGCAGGAAAAACAGGTGCTGGATGTTTTTGTAAAAAAAGCCAAAATTCCTCGCAAGGAATTTGTTAGCGCTTTTACTGAGAACGAGGCTAGCCACGAATGGTTTCCGCGTTATGTGGAGTCGCATCCGCAATATGCCGAGATATTGCTTACCCATCAGGAGCAAATCAAAGCAGCGCAACAGAAGTTGGCGGAAATCGAGAGTCAGCATAATTTAAAAATTGCTGATCTGAAAGGTATTTGCCGTAGTATTTCCTTGGGTGAAGCCAAAGCCAGGCGCGCCAAAAAAGAGATGATAGAGGCGAATTTGCGTTTGGTCATTTCCATTGCAAAAAAATACACTAATCGTGGCTTGCAATTTTTAGATTTGATACAAGAAGGGAATATTGGTTTAATGAAGGCGGTGGATAAGTTTGAATATCGCCGTGGGTATAAATTTTCGACATATGCAACTTGGTGGATACGTCAGGCGATTACTCGTTCTATTGCAGATCAAGCCCGGACTATCCGTATCCCGGTGCATATGATAGAAACAATCAATAAGCTCAATCGTGTTTCTAGACAGATATTGCAGGAGTTGGGACGTGAAGCAACGCCGGAAGAATTGGCGGAACGTATGGAGATGCCTGAAGATAAAATCCGCAAGGTTTTAAAAATCGCTAAAGAGCCAATTTCCATGGAAACGCCAATTGGCGACGACGAAGATTCGCACTTAGGTGATTTTATCGAAGATTCAAAGATGCTATCTCCAGTGGAATCTGCTACAATCGCCGGGCTTCGTGAATCAACGCAAAATGTACTTGCAGGATTGACGGCTAGAGAAGCAAAAGTGCTGCGTATGCGATTTGGTATTAATATGAATACTGATCACACGCTGGAAGAAGTTGGCAAGCAGTTTGATGTTACCCGCGAAAGAATACGTCAGATTGAGGCCAAGGCACTTAGAAAATTAAGACATCCATCCAGATCCGAGCAATTAAGATGTTTTCTTGATGGAGAGTAAATGGCATGTCTCTGCATGCTTAAGATAGCGGGCCCTTAGCTCAGTTGGTTAGAGCTTCCGACTCATAATCGGCAGGTCGTAGGTTCAAGTCCTACAGGGCCCACCACTGTTTAGGCTGTTGCAATACGGCCTTTTTTATATCTGCTATTTTTTCTATGGAATGAGGTCCCGCTCGTGAATAAAAATTATCTTTTTACCTCTGAATCTGTATCCGAAGGTCATCCTGATAAGGTTGCAGACCAGATTTCAGATGCAGTAGTTGATGCGCTGTTAGAACAAGATCCACGCTCTAGAGTCGCTTGTGAAACCTTGGTAAAAACCGGCATGGTTGTTTTGGCCGGTGAAATTACAACGGATGCCTGGGTTGATATGGAGGAGTTGGTTAGACGCGTGGTTTGCGAAATTGGCTACGATGACGGCGCCATTGGTTTCGACGGCAAATCTTGCGCAGTGTTAAATGCCATCGGTAAGCAATCGGCCGATATTGCCATGGGCGTTGATGAATCAGAAAATCACGAACAAGGCGCTGGCGACCAAGGTTTAATGTTCGGTTACGCCAGTAATGAAACCGATGTCTTTATGCCTGCGCCGATTACTTATGCGCATCGCTTAGTGGAAAGACAAGCCGAAGTCCGTAAGAATAAAACGCTAACCTGGTTGCGCCCGGATGCAAAAAGTCAGGTGACTTTCCGCTACGAAAACAGTAAGCCGGTCGCCATTGACGCCGTGGTATTGTCTACCCAACACTCCCCGGAAATCGGTGGTAAAGAACTGACCGAAGCGGTAATGGATGAAATCATCCTGCATACCTTGCCTAAAGAATGGTTGCATAAAGATACCAAATATTTCATCAATCCTACCGGGCAGTTTATCATTGGTGGGCCGGTTGGCGATTGTGGCTTGACTGGGCGCAAAATTATTGTCGATACCTACGGCGGTATGGCCCGGCATGGCGGCGGCGCGTTTTCCGGCAAGGATCCATCTAAAGTCGACAGATCTGCAGCGTATATGTGTCGCTATGTAGCGAAAAACATTGTTGCGGCCGGATTGGCCGAACGTTGCGAAATCCAAGTTTCTTATGCGATTGGCGTTGCCGAACCTACTTCGATAAGTGTTGAGACCTTTGGCACAGGTAAAATTGCGGAAGATCGTTTGGTTAAGCTTGTTCGTGATCATTTTGATTTGCGGCCAAAAGGGCTGATTGCACAACTTGGATTATTGAAACCCATTTATCGTCCAACCGCTGCTTATGGCCACTTTGGTAGAAATGAAGCTAGTTTCAGTTGGGAAAAAACCGACAAAGTCGCAGCATTGCAAGATGCAGCCGGCCTTTAAGATTAACAGGAAATCATCATGAGTCAAACCGATTATAAAGTTGCCGATCTGTCTTTAGCAGAGTGGGGTCGTAAGGAAATTTTTATCGCAGAAACCGAAATGCCGGGTCTGATGGCTTTACGCGCTGAGTTTGGCGCCGAACAGCCCTTGAAAGGCGCGCTTATCGCTGGTTGTTTACACATGACTATCCAAACCGCAGTCTTGATAGAAACGTTGACGGCTTTGGGTGCGGAAGTTCGCTGGTCATCATGTAATATTTTCTCTACTCAGGATCATGCGGCTGCAGCAATTGCTGCGGTTGGTATTCCAGTATTTGCCTGGAAAGGCGAAACTGAAGAGGAAGCAGAATGGTGTATCGAACAAACTATTATTGGCCCGAACGGTTGGCGTCCTAACATGATTTTGGATGACGGTGGCGACCTGACTGTCATGATGCATGATAAATTCCCGGAATTGATGGATGGTGTCAAGGGTTTGTCCGAAGAAACCACTACCGGTGTGTTGCGCCTGTATGACATGGTGAAAAAAGGTACACTTAAAGTGCCTGCCTTCAATGTCAACGATTCGGTTACCAAATCCAAATTCGATAATTTGTATGGCTGTCGGGAATCCTTAGTCGATGGCATTAAGCGTGCTACCGATGTTATGGTGGCAGGTAAAATTGCAGTAGTCTGTGGTTATGGTGATGTCGGCAAAGGCTGCGCGCAATCATTGCGTGGATTAGGCGCCACTGTCTGGATTACCGAAATTGATCCAATCTGTGCGTTGCAAGCGGCTATGGAAGGTTATCGCGTGGTCACTATGGAAGAAGCCGCACCGATTGCCAATATCTTTGTCACTGCAACCGGCAACTTTAGTATCATCACGCACGAGCATATGAAAGCCATGCGTAATCAAGCTATCGTCTGCAACATCGGTCACTTTGATGCTGAAATCGAAATTGCATCATTGCGGCATTATACTTGGGAAAATATCAAGCCACAGGTAGATCATGTGATTTTCCCAGACGGTAAGCGTATCATTGTGTTAGCCGAAGGACGTTTGGTTAATCTTGGTTGCGGAACGGGTCATCCAAGTTTTGTGATGTCTAATTCTTTTTGCAATCAAGTACTAGCGCAAATCGAATTGTGGAATAATGCAGCGAGCTATGAAAAGCAAGTTTATATTCTGCCAAAAAAACTCGACGAAAAAGTGGCGCGCTCACATTTGGCGCAACTTGGTGTGAAACTCACCGAATTGACGCCTGAACAAGCGGCCTATATCAATGTGCCGGTTGAAGGGCCTTACAAAGCGGATCATTACCGTTACTAAGAAATGAAAGGGGGGCTTAGCCCCCCTTTTTTTTGATATTGCCTTCAGATTTTGATAGAGCATATAGAAAGTTCTTACTTATAGTAAATTAAGGCAGGATCGGATCGGAATCGAAATTTAGAATTATCCTCAATTAAGCTTCAGGTACAAAAAAGAACGGACTGCCTTCATGACCTGCATGTTGCAGGGGCGCGTACTGAGGTGATTGTTCGAAACCGGCGCGGGATGCATATGCTCGGACTTGATTGGAAACATCGCGGAACACGTCATAATCTTCAAGCACGCGTTTATTGCTGCGTAACACTTTCAAGAAGGCATTAGCAAACACTGAATGATCGCCGCCGCCTAGATCCATGACTGGTTTAACTCCGCCTGAAGTCAATACAGTGCGAGCTTTACGATTATTCATTGCTTTAAGCCAGCGTTCGCGTTTGGCATCGTCCATACCATCCGGCAATTTGGCGACTGCGGAGCCGGTTAACGCGCCCGAATAGCAGGAATCGGCCACTACCATAATATGTCTTGCTGACATGATGCTTAAATATTCTGTGATATTCTCGCTTGAAATCCAGTTGGCGCTATTTCCGGCCTCCGAGTCGACCGGCAACCAATAAGCAGTTTGCGATTTTTGGTCAATTTCACCGTGACCAGCGTAATAAATCAGCAAATTATCCTGATCGGTGAGCGAATGGCTTAACTCATTCAGCGCAGACATAATAGCGTGACGATTAGCATTGAGTAATAATTTGGTTTTAAAACCGTAGCGTTCCCGCAGCAGCAGTTCCAGGCTTTTCGAGTCGCTTATTGGTGTTTTTAAATTCGGGTAGGCCGAATAATCGTTATTGCCAATAATCAATGCATAAAATTTTCCGAATTGTATGTCTCCTATTTTATTGTTGCCAGACTTGTTGTCGGCGTTAGGAAAATTTGCCTGATTAGTTGTTTCAGGCGCCAGCAAACGCAGGGTCAACTTGCTGCTTTGATTGCTTTTATCGGTTGCGATGAAGCGCACTTCCGTTTCTGCGCCTTGCATTACCAAATCGGTTTCAAAGCGGCCATTGCTGTCCACAGTAAGAGGTTCATCATTGAAGAGCAATTTGCGCAAGCCTGTTTTAGTATCAATCCGGCCGACTAAATGTTTACTCGTTTCGCTAGTGGCGAATTGAATGCTGGACATGCCGCGAGTTACCGTTACCGGTGGTTCAAGAAGCTCAATGTTAGGACCATCACTGCTGGCAATTTGGGTTGAGCTTTGTTGTTCGAGTTTTTCCTTGAGACCTGCAATGTCACGGGCCTGTTGCCGGAGAACCTGTTTGCGGTCTTCTATCCGAACGCGGTCCGGCGTTTGGCCGGAGGTTAGCCAGGCGGTGAGTTCCGCCGATTGGTTTTGATAAGTAACAATTTTTTCATTCAGCCTATTTTCCAGATCCTGTTTAGTATTGTCAGCAGGTTTGTCGGTTACTTTCTGTTTATGCGCAACTGCCAATTCTTGTTTCATGTGTTGGCGTTCGGCGCCCAGGGTTTGGGTCAAAGAGCCAAGTTTCGCCTGTTGGTTTTTCAATAGGCTTTCTTTTTCTTGGAGTTGTTGTTCCAAAGCCTGAATTTCGCTGTTTCCCGCCGGCGCAGCCGATTTTTGTTGCTGCAGTTTATTTCGTAGCGTTTCCAATTCGTCCTGAGCCCGGCGCAGGCTTTCTTGCTGTTGTAGAGCCTCGTTGCGCGTATTCTTTAATTGTTCGCGCAGTTGCTCGGTTTCTTGCCGTGATTGCACCACTTCCTCGCGTAAAGTAGTCAGTTCCTGGTTATTAATGGCGTTGGCATTTACAGCGGGGGTAAATTGCAATCCTGCTTCGTCTAGACCGGCAGACTTACGATACCAGCGGAGAGCCGTTTCTTGATTTTGCGTAACGCCTAAACCTTTTTCATAGAGATGGCCGAGATTTAACTGCGCCTGAAAATTCCCTTGGTTTGCGGATTTTTCGTACCATTGTGCGGCGGCTTGATAATCGGCTTGCGCCCCAAAGCCCTTCTCGAAAATTTCTCCAACATATAATTGAGCGGCGGCATCGCCTTCTTGTGCTTTGGGCAACCAAATTTTCAAGGCGCTGGCGTAGTTAGCACGATCATAGGCGACATATTCGCCGCCGCGCACCTCGCAATCCGCGGCTGTGGTGCGTATTGGCCGGCGTTGGGTGAGATAAGTTACTTCCGCGCCTAATTTGCGCACTTGACCTGGCAATAGGCAATCCACGACAAATAATTTGTTAGTATCCTGTATTGCGAAGCCTTCAGTAGCTTTATCCATTTCCGCCTTGCCGACGTCATGAGCGCAAGCGCTGAGCAAAATTGCAGAAAAGCAAATTGCAAAACGAGGAGCTTGGAAAAGTGTTACAGACATAAGAAGCCGCCTAGTCGCTGAGATGATATCCGTCCTTGAAAAATAGCAGAAAATGCGCAAAGCTACAATTAGCTCTTCATGATTAAGCCGAAAGAGTATTTGAGGTTTCGACTTTCAGCTAAAATCAGTGAGCAATTTAACATTGGTTGGCATTATGAATTCATTTGAGGCAGCATTAAAAGCATTTCAGCAATCACAAATTAGTTTTAACGAATTAATGGTTCGGATGAAGTCGCAAGCCTTAACGGCAAGTGATATGCGGGTATTGAGTGATTTACTGACTATAGAATATACAGCAGGCAAATTGTCGGCTCAAACCTATGCGCATTATCGTTCAGAGTTAAGTTTAGAATTTAACTACGCTACGCTTATAAACAATAATATCGATAAAACGCAACTCCTTATTGACCAACCAGACCCCGATGCCACCTGTTTAGAAGCTATTCCGAAAGAAGCTGAGCCTAATGCGGCGCTAAATGTAACTATGACAACGGAATCCTTGTTAAACGGTTTGCAGGCAGCAAGTATTAAAGAGCTCAAAGTCGGCTCAATACTAAATAATCGCTTCGTGTTGCAAGAGTTGCTGGGAGTTGGCGGCATGGGCATGGTATATAAGGCCACCGATTTAAGAAAAATAGAGGCGGCCGACAAAGAGCCCTTTGTCGCCCTGAAAGTTTTGAATCAGGATTTTCAGTGCGATCCGCAGGCCTTGGTGGGCTTGCAACGTGAAACCAAGCGCGCTCAAACCCTGTCGCATCCGAATATCATCAAGGTCTACGATTTTGATCGAGACGGTGGTCATGTCTATATGACCATGGAATATCTGCAAGGCCGTCCGCTCAGTCAGTTGATCAAAGAACATGCTGAGAGTGGATTGTCCTATAAGCAGGCCTGGCCGATTATGCATGCAATGGCCGAGGCTTTGGCGCATGCCCATAAAAACAATATCGTACATTCCGACTTTAAGCCAGGCAATGTGTTCATTGCCGAAGGCGGCGAGGTGCGTGTGTTGGATTTTGGTATAGCCTGTGCAATAGGCCGTGGCGATACAGATCAGCAGGATGCCACTGTGTTTAATGCCCGAAATTTAGGTGCAATGACCCCGGCCTACGCGAGCCTGGAGCAATTGCGGCACAGTCTGCCGGATAAGCGTGATGATATTTATGCCTTGGCTTGTGTCAGTTACGAATTACTGGCCGGCAAGCACCCGTTTGGAAAATTGTCTGCCGAGAAAGCCCGAGAGCTTAATGTGCAAGTCAAGCCTATCAGTCAATTGTCGCGGCGACAGTGGAAATGTTTACAAAAAGCGCTGGCATTTGAAAAAGAGCAGCGTGTCAGCAGTGTCGAAGAATTTTTAGCCGGTCTGGGTCCGCGCACCGCAATTTTTTACGGAATATGGGGAGCGGGTATCCTTGGGCTAGGGCTAATGGCAGGCAATGTCTATTTAAGTGTGATCGCGCCACCGACTGTGTTGGAGGCGCACAAAATTGCCTTAGAGCTGACTCCTGAGCAGCAGCAGAAAATCAAGGATTTTCTGGAATTAGCCAATATCCATGCCGATGTCGGTTACCTTACTGCTCCTACGGGCAGCAATGCTTTATGGGCCTATCAGGAAGTACTGAAAATCGACCCTTATAACCAGCAAGCTATAGACGGTATGCTCAAAATTGCCGATACGCTGGAGCAACAAGCCTGGGAGGCTTACGAAAAAAATGATCGGGCCACGGCCCTGAAAAAAGTACAGGAAGGTCTGGAAGCCTATCCTAAACATAAAGGTTTGTTGAGTTTGCAGCAAAAATTGCGCACTAGTCCATAGTGAATTTGGCTTTTATAACAAATTTAGCCCTCTCTAAAGACAGAAAGGGCAGCAGAGCTTTTTAACGACCTATGGCTTTAAAACCAATATCGGTCCGGTAATAAACATCTTGCCAGTTTATCTGTTTGCATAGCTGATAAGCTTTGATTTGCGCATCTGCAACATCTTCTCCTAATGCGCAGGCGCATAACACCCGGCCGCCATTAGTCACGATTTCTCCATTTTTCTGTAGCGTGCCGGCATGAAAAATTTTGCAATCGTTTGTTTCACTAATCGGTAAGCCGTGGATAACATGACCTTTAGTATAGTCGTCCGGATAGCCGCCTGCTGCCAGCACAACACCTAAGGCTGGGCGTGGGTCCCATCTCGTTGCAACCTGGTCCAGGGTTTTGTTTAAGGCGGCCTCGATCAGTTCAATCAGGTCACTCTGTAAACGTAGCATAATCGGTTGTGTTTCCGGATCTCCGAATCGGCAATTGTATTCCAACACCTTGAGGCCGCCCTGCTTGTCTATCATTAAACCGGCATACAGGAAGCCGGTGTATTCCACGCCGTCCTCGCGCATCCCCTTCAGTGTGGGATGGATGACTTCGTCCATCACGCGTTGGTGAATTTCCGGTGTTACCACCGGGGCCGGTGAATAAGCACCCATGCCGCCGGTATTTGGGCCGGTATCTCCATTATCCCGGGCCTTGTGATCTTGCGAAGTCGCCATCGCCAAGGCATGCACGCCATCAGCAATCACAATAAAGCTGGCTTCCTCGCCAAGCAGAAATTCTTCGATCACTACTCGGTGGCCTGCTGCTCCGAAACTATTTCCGTCCAGCATATCCGTCACTGCGGCTATGGCTTCTTGCTCGGTTTGCGCAACAATTACGCCTTTGCCGGCTGCTAAACCGTCGGCTTTAACGACAATAGGTGCGCCTTTTCGTCGGATGTAGGCAATCGCCTCAGAAATGTCGGTAAAGGTTTGGTAAGCAGCGCTAGGGATGCCGTGTCGAGCCATGAAGTCTTTACAAAAAGCCTTAGAACCCTCCAGTTGCGCAGCTTGCGCGGAAGGACCGAAGCAGGCAAGACCGGCAGCGCTGAATTGATCGACGATGCCTTTCACCAATGGAACTTCAGGGCCGACGATAGTCAGGTCTATATCTCGGGCTTGAGCAAAATTCAGCAAGCCGGCAATATCGTCAGCCTGGATGTCGATGTTATCAATACCAGGTTCCAAGGCGGTGCCGGCATTGCCGGGAGCAACAAATACGGTTTGGACTTTCAGGGATTGTTTGGCTTTCCAGGCGAGTGCATGCTCACGACCGCCGCTGCCTACGATTAAGATTTTCATTGTGGATAAAAATTTGTTGAAAAGAAGTAAAAATGGACAATTGATTTGTACCCACCCCCCTTTAGGGCTTCGGTTGGCAGACAATTGCTTGGGGTATAAATGTAATTATAAGATAAATCTTTAAGAACTAAAGTTTCTAAGAAATTCATCAAGCCACCATGCGCAATAACACTGCCACCAGAGAGTTTTTTGGCAAGTTGCTTGGTTTAGGGCAAAGCTATGAAGATCTTCATTGAGGGCGGCTCCGGCCAAAATGCCTCAGACATGTGAAAAAGCAAAATTGGTTCGCCTCATCCTCTGAAGCCCTCCCCGATCCCAAAACCGTGGGTTACCATCAACTTAATTGGCCTCAACGGGGTTTTGTCCATTTGAAACGAGTCAGACCTTAAGCAAAATTTAAGCGCTTTATTTCACAATTAGTCAAGTTAGCATGCTTTACAGATTTCAATCTGCCCATGCGAATCAGACCGGTTTTGCGTTACAATAGCCGGCTGTGGTTAAGGTCAGCAACAGGGCTGCCTTGGCGGTTTTTCTTGAGGCAATTCGCCTTAGTGATCTGGAGTTTTTTGATATGCGCATTATCCTGTTAGGCAGTCCCGGTTCGGGCAAAGGCACCCAAGCACAATTTATTACTGAGAAATTTGGCATAGTGCAGATTTCTACCGGCGATATGTTGCGCGCCGCTGTTCGCGAAGGTACGCCCTTAGGCGTTGAGGCCAAAAAAATTATGACCGCCGGCGGACTGGTGTCCGACGACATCATTCTTGGCTTAATCAAAGAACGTATCGCTCAAGATGACTGTAAAAAAGGCTTTTTGCTGGACGGTTTCCCTCGTACCATTGTCCAGGCGGAAGGCTTGGCCAATATGGGTGTGGAATTGGATTATGTACTGGAAATCGCCGTTGAAGATGAGGAAATCATTAAACGCTTGAGCGGCAGACGCGTTCATCAAAATTCAGGCCGAACCTATCACATTTTATATAATCCGCCTAAACAGGAAGGTAGTGACGATGTGACCGGCGAAGCCTTAATTCAACGCGACGATGACCAGGAAGAAACCGTGCGCAAACGTCTAAGCGTCTATCACGAACAAACCAAACCTCTGGTCGGCTATTATTCCGCTACGAACCAATCGGCAAAATTTGCCTCGATTCCAGGCGTCGGCTCGGTTAGCGATATAACAGCAAAAGTGCTTGCTGTGCTGGCCTAAAGAACCTTGTTTAAATTTTCTACAGTGGAAACCAGTAATGACAGGTAAAACTTTATACGATAAGCTTTGGGACGACCATGTGGTGCATACCGAAAACGACGGCTCATGCCTCATTTATATAGATCGGCATTTGCTGCATGAAGTCACTTCCCCGCAAGCATTCGAAGGCTTGCGTCTGGCACAGCGCCAGCCGTGGCGTACAGCCAGAAATCTAGCGGTTGCCGACCATAATGTTCCGACCACGGATCGCAACCTGGGTATCGCCGACCCAATTTCCAGACTGCAAGTTCAGACCTTGGAGAATAATTGCGCTGAGTTTGGCATTACCGAATTCGATATGAGCGACATCCGCCAAGGTATCGTGCATGTGGTAGGCCCTGAACAAGGCGCCACTTTGCCGGGTATGACCGTGGTCTGCGGCGACTCACACACCTCAACGCATGGCGCCTCTGCGGCTTTAGCGTTTGGTATTGGCACTTCGGAAGTTGAGCACGCACTCGCTACCCAATGCCTGGTCCAGAAGAAAGCCAAAAACTTTCTGATTAACGTTAAAGGCCAGACTGCGCCCGGCGTTACTGCTAAGGATATCGTGCTGGCTATCATCGGTAAGCTCGGCACCGCTGGTGGTAATGGTTATACCATCGAATTCGCAGGTGAAGCTATCCAAGCGTTATCGATGGAAGGCCGTATGACCATTTGTAATATGGCGATAGAAGCCGGCGCTCGCGCCGGTTTGATCGCCGCCGATGACATTACCATCGATTATTACCAAGGCCGCCCTTATTCACCAAAAGGTGACGATTGGCATGCCGCAGTTCGTCATTGGCAGAATCTGCATTCCGATGCGGATGCGGTTTTCGACAAAGTACTAGAACTTGTGGCCGCCGATATCAAACCGCAGGTAACCTGGGGCACTTCGCCGGAAATGGTGACAGAGGTGGATGGTTCTGTGCCTGATCCCGACCAGGAATGCGATCCGGTTAAACGCGAAGGCATCTTGCGCGCCTTAAAATATATGGGCTTGCGGGCTGGGCAAAAAATCACCGAGATTTACGTTGATCGGGTGTTTATCGGCTCCTGCACCAATTCACGTATTGAAGATTTGCGTTTGGCGGCGGCTACCATTGCCGGTCGCCATAAAGCTGAAAGCGTGAAACAAGTGTTAGTGGTGCCCGGTTCCGGTCTGGTAAAACAACAGGCGGAAGCGGAAGGCTTGGACAAGATTTTCATCGCCGCCGGTTTTGAATGGCGCGAACCCGGTTGTTCCATGTGTTTGGCGATGAATGCCGACCGTCTGGAGGCGGGCGAACATTGCGCTTCCACTTCTAACCGTAACTTTGAAGGTCGCCAGGGTTTTGGTGGGCGGACGCATTTAGTGAGTCCATCAATGGCTGCCGCCGCCGCGATTGCCGGCCACTTTGTCAATATTGCCGAAACTGCCACTGGAGCCGCGTCATGAAAGCGTTTACTCAATTGACGGCCTTAGTAGCGCCGCTGGATCGAGCCAATATTGATACCGATGCGATCATTCCTAAGCAATTTCTAAAATCGATTCGCCGCACTGGCTTCGGTCCGTTTCTATTCGATGAATGGCGCTATCTGGACAGAGGCGAGCCGGAAATGGATTGCACTCATCGGCCTTTGAATCCGGATTTCGTCTTAAATCAGCCGCAATATCAAGGGGCGCAAATTCTATTGGCCCGAGAAAACTTCGGCTGTGGCTCATCAAGAGAGCATGCGCCTTGGGCTTTGGACGATTATGGTTTTCGAGTAGTTATCGCTCCGAGTTTTGCCGACATTTTTTTTAACAACTGCTTCAAAAACGGTATCTTGCCTATCGTGCTTGCAGCCGAGTTGACCGATCAGTTATTCAAGGAAATCAAAGAAGGCTATCAGCTGAGCATAGACTTGCAAACCCAAACCATTACTACGCCAAGTTGGCAAAAAATCCCCTTTAGAATTGATGAAAACCGCCGCTATCGTTTGCTGAACGGTTTAGATGACATTGCCTTGTCCTTACAGCATGGCGACAAAATCAAGGCCTACGAACTTGAGCGCAGTAAACGTGCGCCTTGGTTGTTTAACGAGGCATAGAGACATTGAAAAGTAAATTAGCGACCAAAAAAATTGCAGTTTTGGCGGGTGACGGCATCGGTCCCGAGATCGTTGCCGAGGCAGTCAAAGTCCTGAAATTTGTTAATACCGATATGAATCTCGGTTTGGTATTTGACAATGCGCTGGTTGGAGGCGCTGCCTATGATGCTTTCGGCACGCCACTCCCTCAGCAAACTTTGAATTTGTGTAAAAATGCCGATGCAGTCTTGCTTGGCGCGGTCGGTGGCCAAAAATGGGAAGATTTGCCGCATGCCGTGCGGCCTGAGCGAGGTTTGCTGGGCATACGTTCAGAACTTGGCCTATTCTCTAATTTGCGGCCTGCCATTTTGTTTCCGCAACTCATCGCAGCATCCACCTTGAAACCGGAAGTCGTGTCTGGTTTGGATTTAATGCTGGTTCGCGAATTGACCGGCGGTATTTATTTCGGTCAGCCGCGTGGTGTGCGGATCCAAGAAAATGGCGAACGCCAAGGTTTTAATACCAAGATTTATAATGAATCGGAAATTCGCCGTATCGCCCATTCTGCATTCAAAATTGCGCAGAAACGGCATAATAAACTTTGTTCTGTAGATAAGGCTAATGTGCTGGAGTCAACGGAATTGTGGCGCCAAGTCGTCACAGAAGTCGGTAAGGAATATCCCGATGTGCAGCTTAGTCATATGTATGTAGACAATGCCGCCATGCAGTTGGTGCGGGCGCCGAAACAGTTTGATGTCATCGTCACAAGTAATATGTTCGGGGATATTCTTTCCGATACCGCAGCTATGTTGACCGGTTCGATCGGCATGTTGCCGTTTGCATCATTGGACGCTAATGCCAAGGGTATGTACGAACCTATCCACGGATCGGCTCCTGATACTGCCGGCCTAGCCATTGCTAACCCGTTGGCGACGATATTATCGATTGCGATGATGTTGCGCTATACTTTCAACGAAACTACAGCTGCAGAGCGTATCGAACTTGCCGTAAATAGCGCATTGGACGCGAATATCAGAACAGCCGATATTTTCTCGGAGGGCATGAAGCAGGTCAGTACTTCAGAGATGGGTGAAGCCGTGCTTGCTGCGTTAAAAGGTGTTTAATATGTCAAAAACTTATGATGTTGCCGTCGTTGGCGCAACCGGCGCGGTCGGCGAAACCATGATCGCTATTCTGGAAGAACGCAATTTTCCGGTGGGTAAATTGTATGCTTTAGCCAGTGAGCGTTCGGTTGGCAAGCGTATTCCTTTTAAAGGCAAGTCTATACTGGTTGAGGATTTAGCCGGTTTTGATTTTTCTAAGGTGCAAATCGGCCTGTTTTCGCCAGGTGCAGCGGTTTCAGCTGAATATGCGCCGAAAGCCGCAGCTTTGGGTTGCGTGGTGATCGATAATACCTCGCAATTTCGCTATGATGATGATATTCCCTTGGTTGTCCCGGAAGTAAATCCGGAAAAAGTGGCCGATTTTAAAAATCGCGGCATTATTGCCAACCCGAATTGTTCAACCATTCAAATGTTGGTAGCCTTAAAGCCAATTTATGATGCGGTTGGCATTACCCGGATCAATGTGGCTACCTATCAGGCGGTTTCCGGCACCGGAAAGGAGGCCATTGAGGAATTAGCGGCGCAAACGGCAAATTTATTGAATGCCAAGCCGATAACCCCCGCTGTTTATCCAAAGCAAATTGCTTTTAATGTTTTGCCGCAGATTGATGTATTCATGGATAATGGGTACACCAAGGAAGAAATGAAAATGGTCTGGGAAACTCGGAAAATCTTGGGAGATGATACAATTTTAGTTAATCCGACTGCTGTGCGGGTGCCGGTTTTCTTCGGTCATTCGGAAGCGGTACATATTGAGACCAAGCGTAAGATTTCCGCCGAACAAGTACGGCGCTTGTTAGCGTCAGCTCCTGGTATTACCGTTTTGGATGAACGGGTCAACGGTGGCTATCCGACTGCTGTAACGGAATCTGCGGGTCAGGACGATGTCTATGTAGGACGCATACGCGAAGATATTTCCTGTGAGCAAGGCATTAATCTTTGGGTGGTTGCTGATAATGTGCGTAAGGGCGCTGCTTTAAACAGCGTACAAATTGCAGAGGTTCTGGCAAAAAACTACTTCTAGACTAAACTTAGAACTATAGTTCGATGCATTGGCGAGAAACTTCCTAGGTGCTAAAAGTGAAAGAAAGTAATGTAAGCAAAATATCAAAAGCCTTGGCGGTCGTCACTTTATTGGCGCCGGTTCCTGGTTTGCCCTTAAGTATTGGCGATATTCAATTACATTCGGCCCTTAACCAAAGGCTTAACGCCGAAATCAGACTCCAACTAGATGGGGGAGAAAGTCCTTCTGATGTTGCAGTACGCATGGCATCCCCGGAAAAATTCGATAAAGCAGGCATCCCTTGGAGTTATTTTCTCACCAAAATAAAGTTTGAGTTGGTTGTGCTCAGTGATGGGGCTGTTAATGTTAAGCTCTCCTCCAGAGAAAGTTTGACTGAGCCTTTCCTAGACTTTTTGTTGGAAGTTTCCTGGTCGCAAGGAAGTCAGTACCGGGAATTTACTTTACTTATCGATCCGCCTGCAGAATACACATCAGCTAATCTGCCTCTTGCTGAAAATATGGCTTACCGTTCAGAGCCCGTCTATTCAGTCGCCAGACCGGAAAGAAAAGCCCGTCCTGCGGTGGAGCGCGTCAATCGGCCGGCAGCAACAAATCAAAGCAAGCCGCAGATAGTGACTAGCGGCGAATTTGGACCGGTGCAAAAAAATGAAAATTTATGGAAAATTGCTGCTAAGTTGAGTAAGGAGCGCGGTATTTCGTCAGGTCAGATGATGTCGGAGCTGTATAATGCAAATCCGGAAGCGTTTTACCATAATGACCCCAATGCGTTAAAGGCAGGTGTTATCTTAAAGATACCTGTCGGCATTCCTGGTCAGCATCGGGCAAGTACGGTTAGCGAACAAAAAAATAATTCTCAGGAATCTACTGGAACCGAGAAACCCTTAAAGCTGATCGCCCCTGGAGAGGCAAGAGTTGCTGATAACGGTGAAGTATACGGTGCAGGCGGCCAGGCAAAAGCGGGTAAGGCAAATGATCAGGCGGCCTTAGGGGATAATGGAAAAACTGCTGACGCCAATAGCTTGGAATTGCAATCGCGTGTGGAAAATCTCGAGCGGCAATTAAACATGATGCAGCAATTGTTGGCGCTTAAAGACCAACAACTTAGCCAATTGCAAAGCAGTAAAGTCCAGCCGAATTCCCCCGCACCTGTTCCGGTTGCTCCTCAGCAACCGGTCAATGTTGCTCCACCGGTTACTCAGCCGCCCGTGCAGCCGGTTGCGCCACAAGCTCCGGTTCCGACGCCGCCTGCGAGTGTCGAATCCATAGCGCAGCCGCCAGTGGTTATACCTGCAGCTCCTGAAATTAAACCTGTAGCGCCAACCCCGGCCCCGCCGCCTGTGGTAGCAGTTATTCCCAAGCAGACTCCAGCTAGCCAAGTAGCAGCTGAAGAAAGCTTTATTTCATCCGAATCTTACTATATATCTGTCGCAACTTTTGGCGCCAGTGTCTTAGGGGTTTTAGGCTGGCTGCTATGGCGTAAACGCCGAATTGATGAGCAAACCTATACCGAAAGCATGTTTGCTTCCGCCAGCCAAATCACTATGCCTGAATCGGAAAGCACACTCACGGTGCCGGTGATGGAATTGGAAAGCCCTGTTACTTATGATGTGGGGACTGTTGGAGAAAGTTCATTTATAAGTGATTTTACCCCTAGCGATTTTGATGCGTTTGATACTGATCAAAATGAAATCGATCCCCTTTCCGAAGCCGACGTATATTTGGCTTATGGTCGCTATCAGCAAGCCGAAGAATTAATTCGCAATGCACTTAATCATGAGCCGGGAAGAGACACCTACAAATTAAAACTGTTGGAAATTTATTACGCGGCTGAAAATAAAGACGCTTTTATTAAGTATTCGGAAGTGCTGGCAAAGGACGGCAAGGAAAGCGACCGTGGATTCTGGAATAAAGTCAGTGAGATGGGCAAAGAACTGGTACCCGAAATAGCTTTGTTCGGCGGAGTGCCGGCGACTGCGCCAATCACAACAGCAAAAGCAGTCAATGTAGCTAAGACCGGCAACCTAGATTTAGTAAAGTCGAAGACTCCAAGCGCAAGTACCAGCATCGAATCAATGCTGGATAATGATTATCTGGCAGCGCTGGACTCATCATTGGCCTTGGACACAGCTATCCCCGAAGATCTCAGCCATGAGTTTTCAGACTTGAAACAGGCTTTTTCAAAAGGGAGCAATCAGCAAATTGATCAATTGGATTTTGATTTTAGTTCCTCTGAAGCCAAGTTTGGCATAGCAGATGCTGATCTGGATGAAATGACTTTGAAATTTTCGGCGGATTCGGAGATGCCTGAGGATATGCTGGTCGATTATGCGGATTATAAATTCGACTCTATTCAAGAAGCAACCTCTGATAATGACCAAGGCTTTAAAACCAACGACTCTGAAAATCGAAAATCAGCAGCTATAGAGCCGACGGCTAATAATGAGGCTATAGATTTTGATCTAAGCAGTTTTTCATTCGACTCGCGTGCAGATCATGCGAAAGATGCAGATCATGATCTTGAACTGGGAACATTTAATTTTAATTTCGATATTGATGAAATTGGGAAATCAAGCAACCAGGAAGTGTCTGAAATTATTGCGACCCCGGAAACGCATAATCTTGAAATTGCCGAAAATCATAATTTGTCAGTCAACAGCACTTTCGAGCCGGATATTTCAGCGTTACATGCTATGAAGCCGGAGGCTTTGGAGGAAGATAGCTTTAGCGAGTTCGATTTTAGTTTCGATTTTGATACCCCATTAGAAAATAAAGACAGTGAATTCAGCAAAGACAGCGAATTTTTCGATCTAAACGTTTCCGATTTGACCGATATGGATGAATTTGAAACTAAAATTGATTTAGCGAAAGCTTATGTTGATATGGGCGATGCATCCGCTGCCAAGGTCATTGCCGAAGAAGTCTTAGGTAAGGGAACTCGCGATCAAAAATTGGCTGCGCAGGCACTGTTGGACGAATTGAGATAATTATTCACTGTATCTTTGATGATGGGTAGTGTAAACGAGGCACAAAACTTCTAATCTGCTTGGTTTCATCAAGTTTATAAAGTTAACTATTCATCGAAATGTGGGTTTTGTAGGATGTGCCGACGTTAGGAGGCGCATCGGTCGCGAATGATGCGCCGCCCGTTGGTTGGCACATCCTACACGGGTTTGGTCTTCGAATTGTTTGAGCAATAAAAAAAGCCCCGGTGGTCCTTACTCGGACACCGGGGCTTTTTTGGTTTTAAGCGAAAGAGCTTAAAAGCAGCGCTTACATCATGCCACCCATACCACCCATACCGCCCATATCAGGCATTGCCGGGCCGCCTTTGCTATCGGCTGGCATATCAGCTACCATAACTTCGGTAGTGATCATCAAGCCGGCAACAGAAGCCGCATTTTGCAATGCGGAACGAGTTACTTTGGTAGGATCCAGAATACCCATAGCAATCATGTCGCCGTATTCTCCAGTTGCTGCATTGTAACCAAAATTACCAGTGCCTTTTTTCACTTCATTCAAAACTACAGAAGCTTCATCACCGGCATTGGAAACGATTTGACGCAAAGGTTCTTCCATCGCACGACGTAGGATGTTGATACCCACGGTTTGATCATGGTTAGCGCCTTGCAAGCCATCCAAGGCGGACAACGCACGAATCAAGGCAACACCGCCGCCGGCAACCACGCCTTCTTCAACCGCTGCGCGAGTCGCATGCAGGGCATCTTCAACGCGGGCTTTTTTCTCTTTCATTTCAACTTCAGTCGCTGCGCCGACTTTAATCACTGCAACGCCGCCAGCTAATTTAGCCAGGCGTTCTTGCAGTTTTTCACGGTCGTAGTCGGAAGTTGTGTCTTCGGCTTGAGCGCGGATTTGCGCAACGCGGGCTTTGATTTGCGCTTCGTCGCCGGCGCCGTCAATGATAGTGGTGTTTTCTTTGTTGATTTGGACGCGTTTTGCAGTACCCAAATCTGGTCGATTTCGGCTTTTTCCAGAGACAAGCCCACTTCTTCAGAAATGACCTCGCCACCAGTTAGGATAGCAATATCTTGCAACATTGCTTTACGACGATCGCCAAAGCCAGGGGCTTTTACAGCAGCATACTTTAACGATGCCGCGCATATTGTTAACCACCAAAGTTGCCAAGGCTTCGCCTTCAACGTCTTCGGCAATAATCAGCAAGGACGGCCGGATTTAGCGACGCCTTCCAGAACAGGTAACAATTCACGGATATTCGAGATTTTTTTGTCATACAGCAGCATGAACGGATCATCCAATTCCACGCTCATGCTTTCTTGTTTGTTGATGAAGTACGGAGAAAGGTAACCGCGATCAAACTGCATGCCTTCTACTACGTCCAGAGTGTTGTCTAAACCAGTGCCTTCTTCAACAGTAATTACGCCTTCTTTACCGACTTTTTCCATTGCTTCGGCGATGATCGCGCCGACAGAAACGTCTGAGTTAGCTGAAATGGCGCCAACTTGGGCAATCGCATTGGTGTCTATGCAAGGGGTAGAGGCTTTTTCAATGGCTGCTACTGCAACGCTGACCGCCAAGTCAATGCCGCGTTTCAGGTCCATAGGGTTCATGCCAGCAGCAACTGACTTCAAACCTTCGTTAACGATGGATTGCGCCAGAACGGTAGCAGTAGTGGTACCGTCACCCGCGACATCAGAAGTTTTTGAAGCAACTTCTTTCACCATTTGCGCACCCATATTTTCGAATTTGTCTTTCAATTCGATTTCTTTCGCCACCGATACACCGTCTTTAGTGATGGTTGGGGCGCCGAAGCTTTTATCCAGCACGGCGTTGCGGCCTTTAGGGCCTAAAGTTACTTTTACTGCGTTAGCTAGAACATTAACGCCTTGCGCCATTAAAGCACGGGCGTCGCCGCCAAATTTTACGTCTTTTGCTGCCATTTCTTATTTCCTGAAATTTTGATTTTGAAAAAGATAATTTTGGATTTAGATTAGGATTAACCCAAAACGCCTATGATGTCTTCTTCGCGCATGACGATGTATTGTTCGCCATCAACTTTAACTTCGCTGCCGGAGTATTTGCCGAACAAAACTTTGTCGCCGACTTTAACTTCCAGTGCGCGGATTTGGCCATTATCCAAAGGTTTACCTGCACCTACTGCCAGCACTACGCCTTCGCTTGGTTTTTCTGCAGCCGAACCAGGCAGTACGATGCCGCCGGCGGTTTTGGTTTCTTCTTCAACGCGTTTAACGACCACGCGGTCATGTAGCGGACGAATATTCATCAATGTCTCCTTAAGATTAGATGTAAAGTAATGGTTAAAAATTGTTATTAGCACTCTATACCAATGAGTGCTAATAATATCCAGGTTTTGCACTCTGTCAAGCATTTTGGCATTATTTGTCGACTTATCCGCACTTTCTAACTATGAACGATCAACAATTGCTTAGATACAGCCGGCAAATCATGCTGCCGCAAATCGATATTGCCGGACAGCAAAAATTGCTGAATGCCAAAGTCTTAATCGTCGGCGCGGGTGGGCTAGGCTCACCTGCAGCCATGTATTTGGCTGCAGCCGGCATCGGCCAGCTCAGCATTTACGATGATGATCAAGTCGATTTAACCAATTTGCAGCGCCAGATTGCTCACCACACTCCTGATATAGGGATGGATAAAGTCATTTCAACCCTTAACACGCTGAAAAAAATCAATCCTGAAGTTAAGGTGTTGGCTAATAAGGCGCGTTTGCAGGGCGAAGCCTTATTAAATGAAGTATGCGCTGTTGATGTGGTGTTGGATTGCAGCGATAATTTTACTACCCGTTTTGCCGTAAATGAGGCTTGCGTGACGGCGAAAACGCCGCTGGTTTCCGGGGCGGCTATCCGGTTTGAAGGGCAGATCAGCGTGTTTACGCCGGGGATGAATAACAGCCCTTGCTACAATTGTTTGTATCAAAGTGATGGCGAGGAGTTGCAAAACTGTGCACGTAATGGCGTTATAGCGCCGCTTACCGGGATTGTTGGCAGCATACAGGCTTTGGAGGCGATGAAGTTGATTGTCGAGACCGGGGAGCTTTTAGTTGGCAGACTGTTGCTACTGGACGGGTTGACGATGGAATGGCAGACCATGCGGTTTAAGAAAAATCCGCAGTGTCCGACATGTGGGGAAGTTGGTTAGATTCGGCACAAAAAAGCCGGGGTGACCCGGCTTTTTTATATGTGTTGAGCTATTTTTTTATTTTACCTTTTACCAGATGTATCAGTTTTTCCACGCCTTTTAAAACCGGCGATTCGCTGTCGCCGTGCGGTTCTATGTCGCCAAACGGCTCGCCGCCTTTATTCGTGTACATATAAATAAAGTAGCCTAGCGGTAAAAACGCTAGAGCAGCTATTATCAGCATTATGAATGCGAGTTCGATTATTCCACCCATGATTTCCTCCTGCAACGTGTTGTTTTGTAGTTATTATTTTGCTTAAGGCTGCTGCCTTAGGGCGACTATAAACCTTATTGGGTATGGGGGACAAGTAAAAATTTATTGTTGTTGCTTGATCCTAAGTCCTGCTTAGGAATTGGCTCCTAAATCCCACCTAACAACTACTTAAAATGGATGGCGATCATCTCCAATTCTTGATTTATGCTGTCTTGAAAGTTCGGGCTTTCCGCTTTTTTGGATGGAATTTTATAGCACATATATTTATGACACTACAATAAATCAATGAAATACAAGTTTGGATATAGAAGCTGAATTTTGGAAACTTTTAATCAAAGCCAGCAAGCTGTGGGATTTTGAGAACGGTTGCTACCACTCTAGCAAAAATGAGTGTGACAGGGTTGTCACACTACATGAAATCGTTTGATAAAACCTGTCGACATCAATTATCCAGATACATTTCACGACTCTGTTATATGCAAATCCAATTTCACTGGCGCTAATACTCCATAATATCGCTAAATAATAATGTAACTTGCTAATAAGATATAATTATATAAAAAATACATTAGTGTTAATCTAGATATGGTTAATTGTTTTTTATTATTATTTTATTGTAAAATATTGCCATTTTATTTTTTACAATAAAATGTAATAGTTATGAATATTCATATATTAAACATAGAATATGAGAAGTAAAATTATTCTATATTCTGGAATACAAAATTAGGTTAATATGTTTACAGGCTGTAGGCCTTAGGACCTGTTCCACATAATAACAGGGGGCGTAACCGAAAAGCCCTGAACAGAGTAGGTAAATCAAATTTTTAGTGGAGTTAAAAATGCATATAAAAAATGCCCAAGGTAATAAAAGTTTCGGTGGTCCAATGGAGATATTTTGGGGCCAATCTCCTCTGTCTGTTTCTGAAGCTATTAACAGTGCAGTATTGGCGGCTAAATCTTCTCTTCCAGGAGCAGTATTAGAATGGATTGAGCTGGCAGAAACTAGAGGCGGTTTTGATAATGGGGTGCTCCAATTCCAGGTAAGTGTGCGGATAGGTTACATTCCAGCAAGCTAATTACTAATGCGACAGGTTTATCAAAATGAACCACAGACTGGGTTGAGCAGAAGCGAAACCCAGCAAAGACTTTAAAAACAACAGCCTTCGCCCTAAAAAGGTTTTTACATTTCCTAAACTCTCACCTTTGATGCTGGGTTTTATTATCATTCAACCCAGCCTACATTTGCAAGCCCATCTTTAGCATCTTTGCAAAGCTGAATATTTTAAGCATAACTTATTGAAACGGATTCTATGTGACCGCTTTTACGCATTAACAGACTTGTTTTGGTAAAGTCATAATGATATTCTGCAAATTGCTTAAAACCAGATGAGAAGCACGAGGGCATTTTGATGCAAACCTACGAGACCGACGTACTAGCCTGGGCAAATGAACAAGCCGCCTTTTTACGTGCTGGCCGTTTCGATTTGCTTGACTTGGAACACATTGCCGATGAGATAGAAGACGTGGGTAAAAGTGAACAGCGGGAATTAAGAAGCCGTATGGCGGTTTTGCTGGCTCATTTGCTTAAATGGCAATATCAAAATGGCTATCAAAGCAATAGTTGGCGGCGGACTATCAAGGAACAAAGACGGGGGGTAGTCGGGTGCCTGCAGGAAACGCCGAGCCTCAAGACTGATCTTGGTCAGTCTGATTGGTGGGACTGGGTATGGTCTGATGCAGTCAGTATTGCCGTGAAAGAAACTGGGTTAGATTGTTTCCCCGATTCTTGTCCGTGGGACTTTGAGCAGATCATGAATCCCGAGTTTTGGCCGGTGTGAATGGCGTTGTGCGGCTACATTTGGGTTTCCAACTCGCGTAGCTCCGATTATCGATAGCATAACCGGAGGCATGTTTCTTACGATTTCCAATATTGCTTTGGGTCAGAAGATTGAAACCTTGATTTTTGATGCTTTCTAAACCTGTATCAATAGCCACTGATTAGAGCTTAAGTTGGCTGCCGGAACTGCGGTTATGCCTTCCGTCAGCGGCCAAGGTTCACCAGCACCGTGACAAATCACATACAAGTGATCCAAGCTCAGCGCTGATTTTGATGTGCGCATTGATGCCGTGACTTTAGGCGATTTAGTCAGTTTAATTTCAAATCCTAACCCATATTTAACAAGCCCATTTAATAATCATTTAAAAACAATATAT
>CAVPMI010000068.1:0-56352 GCA_963705975.1 uncultured Pseudomonadota bacterium | reverse complement strand
TCAAATTGGCGGCTTGGTCTGTGGTCAGCGCGGCGATTTGGGCGGTGGTTAAACCTTGGGCGACTTCAGCCGTGGTCAAGGCGACAATTTGCGCCGTGCTCAGCGCGCCGAGATCCGCCGTGCTGAGTTTGGACAGTTGCGCGGTGGTAAGGCTCGCGACTTGACTGGTCGTCAAATTGGCGGCTTGGTTCGTGGTTAGCGCGGCGATCTGGGCGGTGGTTAGGCCTTGGGCCACTTGCGCCGTGGTCAAAGCGGCTATTTGCGCGGTGGTCAGCACGCCGATTTGGCTCGTGGTTAGGCCTTGGGCCACTTCAGCCGTGCTCAAGGCGGCTATTTGCCCCGTGCTCAGCGCACTCAAGTCCGCTGTGTTCAGTTTGGAGAGTTGCGCGGTGGTCAGACTGGCGACTTGACTGGTGGTCAAATTGGCGGCTTGGTCTGTGGTCAGCGCGGCGATTTGGGCGGTGGTTAAACCTTGGGCGACTTCAGCCGTGGTCAAGGCGACAATTTGCGCCGTGCTCAGCGCGCCGAGATCCGCCGTGCTGAGTTTGGACAGTTGCGCGGTGGTAAGGCTCGCGACTTGACTGGTCGTCAAATTGGCGGCTTGGTTCGTGGTTAGCGCGGCGATCTGGGCGGTGGTTAGGCCTTGGGCCACTTGCGCCGTGGTCAAAGCGGCTATTTGCGCGGTGGTCAGCACGCCGATTTGGCTCGTGGTTAGGCCTTGGGCCACTTCAGCCGTGCTCAAGGCGGCTATTTGCCCCGTGCTCAGCGCACTCAAGTCCGCTGTGTTCAGTTTGGAGAGTTGCGCGGTGGTCAGACTGGCGACTTGACTGGTGGTCAAATTGGCGGCTTGGTCTGTGGTCAGCGCGGCGATTTGGGCGGTGGTTAAACCTTGGGCGACTTCAGCCGTGGTCAAGGCGACAATTTGCGCCGTGCTCAGCGCGCCGAGATCCGCCGTGCTGAGTTTGGACAGTTGCGCGGTGGTAAGGCTCGCGACTTGACTGGTCGTCAAATTGGCGGCTTGGTTCGTGGTTAGCGCGGCGATCTGGGCGGTGGTTAGGCCTTGGGCCACTTGCGCCGTGGTCAAAGCGGCTATTTGCGCGGTGGTCAGCACGCCGATTTGGCTCGTGGTTAGGCCTTGGGCCACTTCAGCCGTGCTCAAGGCGGCTATTTGCCCCGTGCTCAGCGCACTCAAGTCCGCTGTGTTCAGTTTGGAGAGTTGCGCGGTGGTCAGACTGGCGACTTGACTGGTGGTCAAATTGGCGGCTTGGTCTGTGGTCAGCGCGGCGATTTGGGCGGTGGTTAAACCTTGGGCGACTTCAGCCGTGGTCAAGGCGACAATTTGCGCCGTGCTCAGCGCGCCGAGATCCGCCGTGCTGAGTTTGGACAGTTGCGCGGTGGTAAGGCTCGCGACTTGACTGGTCGTCAAATTGGCGGCTTGGTTCGTGGTTAGCGCGGCGATCTGGGCGGTGGTTAGGCCTTGGGCCACTTGCGCCGTGGTCAAAGCGGCTATTTGCGCGGTGGTCAGCACGCCGATTTGGCTCGTGGTTAGGCCTTGGGCCACTTCAGCCGTGCTCAAGGCGGCTATTTGCCCCGTGCTCAGCGCACTCAAGTCCGCTGTGTTCAGTTTGGAGAGTTGCGCGGTGGTCAGACTGGCGACTTGACTGGTGGTCAAATTGGCGGCTTGGTCTGTGGTCAGCGCGGCGATTTGGGCGGTGGTTAAACCTTGGGCGACTTCAGCCGTGGTCAAGGCGACAATTTGCGCCGTGCTCAGCGCGCCGAGATCCGCCGTGCTGAGTTTGGACAGTTGCGCGGTGGTAAGGCTCGCGACTTGACTGGTCGTCAAATTGGCGGCTTGGTTCGTGGTTAGCGCGGCGATCTGGGCGGTGGTTAGGCCTTGGGCCACTTGCGCCGTGGTCAAAGCGGCTATTTGCGCGGTGGTCAGCACGCCGATTTGGCTCGTGGTTAGGCCTTGGGCCACTTCAGCCGTGCTCAAGGCGGCTATTTGCCCCGTGCTCAGCGCACTCAAGTCCGCTGTGTTCAGTTTGGAGAGTTGCGCGGTGGTCAGACTGGCGACTTGACTGGTGGTCAAATTGGCGGCTTGGTCTGTGGTCAGCGCGGCGATTTGGGCGGTGGTTAAACCTTGGGCGACTTCAGCCGTGGTCAAGGCGACAATTTGCGCCGTGCTCAGCGCGCCGAGATCCGCCGTGCTGAGTTTGGACAGTTGCGCGGTGGTAAGGCTCGCGACTTGACTGGTCGTCAAATTGGCGGCTTGGTTCGTGGTTAGCGCGGCGATCTGGGCGGTGGTTAGGCCTTGGGCCACTTGCGCCGTGGTCAAAGCGGCTATTTGCGCGGTGGTCAGCACGCCGATTTGGCTCGTGGTTAGGCCTTGGGCCACTTCAGCCGTGCTCAAGGCGGCTATTTGCCCCGTGCTCAGCGCACTCAAGTCCGCTGTGTTCAGTTTGGAGAGTTGCGCGGTGGTCAGACTGGCGACTTGACTGGTGGTCAAATTGGCGGCTTGGTCTGTGGTCAGCGCGGCGATTTGGGCGGTGGTTAAACCTTGGGCGACTTCAGCCGTGGTCAAGGCGACAATTTGCGCCGTGCTCAGCGCGCCGAGATCCGCCGTGCTGAGTTTGGACAGTTGCGCGGTGGTAAGGCTCGCGACTTGACTGGTCGTCAAATTGGCGGCTTGGTTCGTGGTTAGCGCGGCGATCTGGGCGGTGGTTAGGCCTTGGGCCACTTGCGCCGTGGTCAAAGCGGCTATTTGCGCGGTGGTCAGCACGCCGATTTGGCTCGTGGTTAGGCCTTGGGCCACTTCAGCCGTGCTCAAGGCGGCTATTTGCCCCGTGCTCAGCGCACTCAAGTCCGCTGTGTTCAGTTTGGAGAGTTGCGCGGTGGTCAGACTGGCGACTTGACTGGTGGTCAAATTGGCGGCTTGGTCTGTGGTCAGCGCGGCGATTTGGGCGGTGGTTAAACCTTGGGCGACTTCAGCCGTGGTCAAGGCGACAATTTGCGCCGTGCTCAGCGCGCCGAGATCCGCCGTGCTGAGTTTGGACAGTTGCGCGGTGGTAAGGCTCGCGACTTGACTGGTGGTCAAATTGGCGGCTTGGTTCGTGGTTAGCGCGGCGATCTGGGCGGTGGTTAGGCCTTGGGCCACTTGCGCCGTGGTCAAAGCGGCTATTTGCGCGGTGGTCAGCACGCCGATTTGGCTCGTGGTTAGGCCTTGGGCCACTTCAGCCGTGCTCAAGGCGGCTATTTGCCCCGTGCTCAGCGCACTCAAGTCCGCTGTGTTCAGTTTGGAGAGTTGCGCGGTGGTCAGACTGGCGACTTGACTGGTGGTCAAATTGGCGGCTTGGTCTGTGGTCAGCGCGGCGATTTGGGCGGTGGTTAAACCTTGGGCGACTTCAGCCGTGGTCAAGGCGACAATTTGCGCCGTGCTCAGCGCGCCGAGATCCGCCGTGCTGAGTTTGGACAGTTGCGCGGTGGTAAGGCTCGCGACTTGACTGGTCGTCAAATTGGCGGCTTGGTTCGTGGTTAGCGCGGCGATCTGGGCGGTGGTTAGGCCTTGGGCCACTTGCGCCGTGGTCAAAGCGGCTATTTGCGCGGTGGTCAGCACGCCGATTTGGCTCGTGGTTAGGCCTTGGGCCACTTCAGCCGTGCTCAAGGCGGCTATTTGCCCCGTGCTCAGCGCACTCAAGTCCGCTGTGTTCAGTTTGGAGAGTTGCGCGGTGGTCAGACTGGCGACTTGACTGGTGGTCAAATTGGCGGCTTGGTCTGTGGTCAGCGCGGCGATTTGGGCGGTGGTTAAACCTTGGGCGACTTCAGCCGTGGTCAAGGCGACAATTTGCGCCGTGCTCAGCGCGCCGAGATCCGCCGTGCTGAGTTTGGACAGTTGCGCGGTGGTAAGGCTCGCGACTTGACTGGTCGTCAAATTGGCGGCTTGGTTCGTGGTTAGCGCGGCGATCTGGGCGGTGGTTAGGCCTTGGGCCACTTGCGCCGTGGTCAAAGCGGCTATTTGCGCGGTGGTCAGCACGCCGATTTGGCTCGTGGTTAGGCCTTGGGCCACTTCAGCCGTGCTCAAGGCGGCTATTTGCCCCGTGCTCAGCGCACTCAAGTCCGCTGTGTTCAGTTTGGAGAGTTGCGCGGTGGTCAGACTGGCGACTTGACTGGTGGTCAAATTGGCGGCTTGGTCTGTGGTCAGCGCGGCGATTTGGGCGGTGGTTAAACCTTGGGCGACTTCAGCCGTGGTCAAGGCGACAATTTGCGCCGTGCTCAGCGCGCCGAGATCCGCCGTGCTGAGTTTGGACAGTTGCGCGGTGGTAAGGCTCGCGACTTGACTGGTCGTCAAATTGGCGGCTTGGTTCGTGGTTAGCGCGGCGATCTGGGCGGTGGTTAGGCCTTGGGCCACTTGCGCCGTGGTCAAAGCGGCTATTTGCGCGGTGGTCAGCACGCCGATTTGGCTCGTGGTTAGGCCTTGGGCCACTTCAGCCGTGCTCAAGGCGGCTATTTGCCCCGTGCTCAGCGCACTCAAGTCCGCTGTGTTCAGTTTGGAGAGTTGCGCGGTGGTCAGACTGGCGACTTGACTGGTGGTCAAATTGGCGGCTTGGTCTGTGGTCAGCGCGGCGATTTGGGCGGTGGTTAAACCTTGGGCGACTTCAGCCGTGGTCAAGGCGACAATTTGCGCCGTGCTCAGCGCGCCGAGATCCGCCGTGCTGAGTTTGGACAGTTGCGCGGTGGTAAGGCTCGCGACTTGACTGGTCGTCAAATTGGCGGCTTGGTTCGTGGTTAGCGCGGCGATCTGGGCGGTGGTTAGGCCTTGGGCCACTTGCGCCGTGGTCAAAGCGGCTATTTGCGCGGTGGTCAGCACGCCGATTTGGCTCGTGGTTAGGCCTTGGGCCACTTCAGCCGTGCTCAAGGCGGCTATTTGCCCCGTGCTCAGCGCACTCAAGTCCGCTGTGTTCAGTTTGGAGAGTTGCGCGGTGGTCAGACTGGCGACTTGACTGGTGGTCAAATTGGCGGCTTGGTCTGTGGTCAGCGCGGCGATTTGGGCGGTGGTTAAACCTTGGGCGACTTCAGCCGTGGTCAAGGCGACAATTTGCGCCGTGCTCAGCGCGCCGAGATCCGCCGTGCTGAGTTTGGACAGTTGCGCGGTGGTAAGGCTCGCGACTTGACTGGTCGTCAAATTGGCGGCTTGGTTCGTGGTTAGCGCGGCGATCTGGGCGGTGGTTAGGCCTTGGGCCACTTGCGCCGTGGTCAAAGCGGCTATTTGCGCGGTGGTCAGCACGCCGATTTGGCTCGTGGTTAGGCCTTGGGCCACTTCAGCCGTGCTCAAGGCGGCTATTTGCCCCGTGCTCAGCGCACTCAAGTCCGCTGTGTTCAGTTTGGAGAGTTGCGCGGTGGTCAGACTGGCGACTTGACTGGTGGTCAAATTGGCGGCTTGGTCTGTGGTCAGCGCGGCGATTTGGGCGGTGGTTAAACCTTGGGCGACTTCAGCCGTGGTCAAGGCGACAATTTGCGCCGTGCTCAGCGCGCCGAGATCCGCCGTGCTGAGTTTGGACAGTTGCGCGGTGGTAAGGCTCGCGACTTGACTGGTAGTCAGCGCCGTCACTTGATCAGTGGTCAACGCGCCAATCTGAGTAGTGGTCAAACCAGCGGAAATTTCCTTTGTGGTTAAAACCTGGATCTCAGTTGTAGTCAGACTTACCAATTGAGCGGTTGTCAGCCCCGCAATGTCTGCAGTAGTCGCATTAGCAATTTGCGCTGTACTTAGAGTTGGAATCTGCGATGTAGAATAACTATCTAGAGTACCCATAACTTCACCTTTTAACCTTTTGATTTTTCAGACCCACTCCATGCGACCTTCCAGGGATAGGACTTGCGAACAACTACAATATTTTTGTTGTTCGTAATTCGCCTTACTATCCTTAGAAAATTCCTAATAGATAACGACTATTTGGGAAGTCTATTCTTTAATTTTTAAAAATTTTGTTAATCGGCTCACGCCCACTAATATTTCAATTTGAGTTTTCAATTATTTGCGATCTTAATCCCAACCTTTTTAGGTTTAAGGCATCAGAAATGTAAATTTCAGCTGCTTAGACGCAAATTTACCCAATAAATGAAAGTATAGTCAGCTTATCGGCATCTTGATTTGAATCTTGAGCGTTCTCAGTGTTTATAAAGGGAATCTGTGAACAAAATCACAACGATCAATCTATGCAATTGATATATATGAGAATTTAAAGACAATCATCAACTTAATATTGATCGATAGTACTATAAGGCTAGGGAGGTAAAGGAAGGTCTAAAAGAATTTTATCAATACCAAAATATTGCGGACAAACTTTATTTCATGATAAAAAGTAATTTGTGGCAGTTTCTAATTCAACTCTGAACCGTATTGAAATACTTTGAGATTTTCTTTTCGGATTTATCAAAAAAACTTAGCCATCAAGATTTCTTCTTGTAACATTATCCAAAAAGGATTATGGATTGCGATCTATATTTTCTCAGTAATTATTGTGAAGATAATTATTAACTTGTTGCAAATCAAGTTCACTCAAACTGCCCGAAGCCTCTTTTAATTTCAAGCCTTCAATAAAATAATCGTAACGACTTCTTGCATAATCGCTTTTGACTCTATACAAATTGCGTTGGGCAGCCAGCACCTCAACCATGGTACGAGTCCCGATTTCAAAACCGGCTTCTACTGCTTGAATCGCCATTTCAGCCGACTTCTCTGTCGTTTCCAGCGCATTGATTTTGCTTATATTAGAGATCACGCCTCGATAGGCATCTTTTACCTGACGGCTTACCGAACGCTTTATCTTGATCAAATCCTCTGCTGCGGCTTCATATTCATGCGCTGCCTGACGAGTGCGGGAAGATATCCCTCCGCCCTCGTAAATAGATACGTTCAACTGTAAAGTAACACTTTCGTAATCACCCCGATAGCCATATACGCTGCCATTATTAATGTTGGTATATTGACCAACAAGATCTAAGGTAGGAATATGCTTAGCTTCCTGTAACTCGATATTTTTACGCACATATTCTGTCTGATTGACTTGGGCTATGATGGAAAAGTTGTTACTATCGGCAGAATTTGACCAAGAGGATATATCCGCTGGATCTGGTTGTGATAGTGGAATCTGTGGCTGTAAGCCATTTAATTCGACTGGGTTTTCGCCAATAATTTCCCGCAAAGCTTCCTTGCTGTTATCCAGTTTTTTTTGTGCTTCTATTTCACTGGCAACCGATCTATCAAAACCTGCTTGTGCCTCATATACATCGGTAATGGCAATAGTGCCCACAGCAAAACGTTGTTTAGCCTGCTCCAATTGCTTGGAAATAGACAATTTCTCAGCTTTACTGTATTTCAGCTCGTCCTGTGCCGCTAAAATATTAAAATAGGCTTCGGCAGTGCGCCTAATCATATTTTGACTTTTTGCTTGAAATTGTGCCTCACTTTGGGCAATTTTATTATCACTCTGCTCAAGCTGAACCCAATGTTCCCAGTGAAAAACCGGCTGTTTAAGATTGAAGACTACTTGATCGTTTCGATAGTTTTGATTTGTAGTGCCTAAAAAACTATTGATATTTTGCTGATTGTATCCACTGCTGCCAATCATAGAAAGATTTGGTAGCATTTGCGCAATGCTTTGGTCTTTGCTTTCCAATGTAGCAAGATTTTTAAATTCAGAACTTCTAAAATCCGGATCGTTATTTTTGGCAAGCAGATAAATTTCCAACAAATCCTGAGCAAACCCTAGCTTGATTTGGGAAAACATAATTAAAAACATCAAAAACAATCTTATCATTCTATATCTCAAGCTTATGTTACGGCTCATGGATCGATTCATTTAGACCTTTAGTGATAGGCCATATCAGGTAAGAAATCACAGAACGTTTGCCTACCACAATCTCTGCACTCAAAGTCATTCCCGGTAGCAATCTGGACTTTGCGGACATATTCTTTAGGTGAGAACTTCCTAAATCGATTCGACTCAAGTAATATGCATCAATACCAGAACCCGCTGTTTCTCGACGAAAGGCATCTTCACTGATAGTTCTGACTTTGGCATCCAAAGCCCCATGACGCTGAAAGGGATATGCATCCATTTTAATTTTAGAGGCATCACCAAGTGCAATATAACCTACATCCATTGAATCGACTTGCACTTCAGCTTCTAATTCTGCATCCAAAGGAACTAAAGTAAAAAGCGTTTCAGCGGCTTTAATCACCGAACCTGTCGATAATTTTGCAATTTCCAATACTACCGAATTTGCAGGACTTGACAATTTTACTAGTCTATGGCGTTTTTCAGCTTTTAACAATTGCTCTTGTAATTCGTTACTCTCTCGCTCAGTTGCAAGCAAATCTTCCATAATTTTTTGCCTCCAGCCCTTATCAAACATCAATTTTTCGGATTCTAATGCAGCTAGCTCACTCTTTAATTCACGCTCGTGGTTTTTGGCTAACTGCAAATCTCGCTCCACCTCCAAGCGTTTTTGTTGCGACTCCAACATTTGCAGACGCGCGCCAAACTGTTTATTCAACAAACTATTTTGCATAGCTTCAATTTCTTGAATCGGCTTAAGTTTTATAGCAAGCGCTTCTTGATCATGAAGATTAGTCGATATTGTCGCATGCAACTGCGCTATCTTTTGAGATAGATGCATTTGCTGGGCCTTATAATTTGCCTTGCGTTCAGCATCCAATTGTACCTGTAACTGAGTATCCTGGCTTTCAGTTGCAGAGCCTGATTCTTTTTCACCTGACAATTCTGCCTTGAGCCTAAGCATTTGCGTGTTAAGGCTCTCAAGCCGATTCTTAAGTTGGGTTTGATCAGCTTCTGCAAACGTTGGATCCAGGGTTGCGAGTTGCTCGCCTTTTTGGACAATTTGCCCAATTCTGACATCTAAACTTTCAATAATTGCCGTTTCTAAAGGTTGCACAACAATATTGGGCAAAGGCGTTACTAACCGTCCCTTAGCAACTACGACCCTATCTACCTGTGTAAATATTGCCCACGTCAAAAAGCTAATCAAAGCCACTATCAAGACATACAGCGTTCCCCGTGCTACTGGCGGTAATGGACTACTCTCAATTTCATCTGCGTCTGGCAAAAACTCGATGACAGTTTTTTTAATGTGGTCTTTACTATCCATACTTAGCGTTATAGATAACTTGTTTGTTGATTCCATAATTGTTGATAGGTTTCACATCGACTTAAAAGTTCGCCATGCTTACCGCTATCAATCAACTTTCCCTGTTGCATAACCAAAATGGCATGCGCATTAACTAATGTCGACAAACGATGGGAAATCATGATGACCGTTCGTCCGACTGCAATACGTGACAAATTCCGAATAAATATAGCTTCACTTTCCGGATCCAGAGCGCTAGCTGCTTCATCAAGGATTAGAATACGTGGTTTTGACAGCAATGCCCGTGCAATTGATAAGCGCTGTTTTTGTCCTCCACTAAGATTGGCGGCATTTTCTTCCAAAACACTATCGTAGCCTTGTGGCATTCTTTCAATGAACTCATCTGCGCCTGCGGCTTGCGCGACTTCCACGATTTCTTCAAAACTGGCGCTGGGATTAGTAATGGCAATATTTTCCCGCACTGTGCCACGGAACAAAAAGTTCTCTTGTAATACCACCCCAATTTGTCTCCGTAAATAGGGTAATTCAAATTCACGCGCATCTACGCCATCAAAACGAATAATGCCTTCTTGTATGGTATAGAGCCCCTGAATCAGCTTAGTTAGTGTTGTTTTGCCGGATCCGCTACGTCCGACAATGCCAATCACTTTGCCGGCAGGGATCACAAAACTTGCTCTATCCAGAGTTAACATACTGGCCGATGGATAACGAAACGCTACACTTTCAAATGTAATTTCACCTACCAAATTAGTTCTCAAACCACCTAATCCTACACGCCCTTCCGGCATGGTATTCATTATTTCGCCCAGCATACGTACCGATAAAGCAGTTTGTTGGTATTCATTGATGAGGCCCACAATTGACAATAACGGCCCACTAACTCTGCTGGAAAGCATTTGGAACCCAATCAAAGCACCAACTGTCATATTGTTTTCGAACACATCTTGTGCACCTATAAATATAATCATGATAGGCAAAAGTTTGCCTATAAAATCAGTTATGGCGCCACCTGTTATACCAAATTTACTTAGACGAAAATGCATGGTTATCGCATCAGCAGATATTTGATCCCAAACTTTGCGCTGCATCGGTTCTATGGCTAAAGCTTTAACTGTTCGCATTCCATGAATTGTTTCAATCAGTAAGGCTTGACGCTTACCTTCAGCCGAATACAGAGCGTCGAGCCGCCGACGATAGGTAGGTAGTAATGCGGCAATGATCGAAGCTACTAACAGTGTAAACGCTAATACAATCATGGCTAACTTGACAGAATAAGAAAACAAAATTGGTAAAAAAATCAATAAAGCGGTCATATCCAGAAAGGTAAAAAACAGGCGTCCAGTCAAAAAATTTCGAATACCCTCCAACTGCTGCATATGTCGGGTCACCACTCCGGCTGAGGTAGTTTCAAAATAATCTATCGGCAAGGACAGTAAATGGCCAAATGTACGTCGGGTAAGTCGCATATCGATTTTATTACTGGCAGATAACGTCAATATTTGCCGTAAAAAACCGAAAATTGAGTCGAATACCAGCGCAATGACAACACCGATGGTTAACGCCCAAAGCGTTGAAAAACTTTGATGTACCAAAACCTTATCAATGACTAATTGAAAGAAAATCGGTGATGCTAACGCTAATACTTGCATTGCGACCACAGCAACAGCAATATCCCTAAAAGCTTTTTTTTGCTTGAGAATTTCAGGGATAAACCAACGGAAGCTAAAAGGTTGGTTTAAGTCATTAATTGCATAATTGCGTTTTAGAAATACAACATCGCCTAGCCACTGATTACACCATTGTTCGCGGTCTAAATAATTAATAGCAGCATTCCCTGAGACCGGATCAAGAACCGCAATTTTATCTATTTCATCTTTACTTACACCAAGCACTATGACACCCACACCATTGGCCAAACGCGCCAGAATTGGAAAAACACCGGTTTGGGCAAGCAAGCCTTCCCAACTGAGTTTAGCCGCCTTAGCTTTTAACCCAATCTCAGAAGCAATACGTTGCAGAGTGGCTGAATTTGGCTCTTCCGCTCCAAGCGCATAGTCGTCAATAATTTGTTCAGGGTTAATATTTAAGCCATGATGCTGAGCAATCGCAGTCAAACATTGAATAACCGAATGATGAAATTTTTCAGGCATGATCTATCTTTACGCAAATTAAACTATGAAAAAAGACCACCTTTGAACTATTCAGCCTACCTTCGGAACGAATAGACATAAAAGAATTATTCCGTCAGAATTAAATTAGCGGCGTGTAAATTTCTTACGCCACGATGACTCTGGCTAAACTGAAAATCTTCCATAAATTCAACCAGTTTTTCAACAGCCTCTAGACTAACTGCATTATAAATTGATGCACGAATTCCACCGACGGCACGATGTCCGGACAAACCGGAAAATCCGGCCGACGCTGCTTCTGTTAGAAATCGGCTTTCCATCTCCGGTGTAGCCAGGTTAAACGCAACATTCATCATAGATCTATCCTGAATCCGGGCTCTACCATGATAAAAACCATTGCTTGCATCCAAAAGACGATAGAGTAATTCCGCCTTTCTCTGATTGATTTGCTGCATATTAACTACGCCGCCAATGTCGTTTATTAACCAGCGCGTAACCAGCAATACCACATAAATGGCAAACACCGGTGGCGTGTTTAAATTAGAATGTGCTTTAATTTGTGCTCGGTAATCCAGAAAACTAGGTAGATCGTCCGGTGCATCGTTAAGTAATTCATCGCGTATCAACACGACTGTAACACCTGCCGGACCAATGTTCTTCTGAGCGTGCGCATAAATCAGGGAAAATCGTTCCGCCTCACAGGGCTTGGATAAAAAGTCGGACGACATGTCACAGACCCGGGGCACATCCTCTCGGCCTAAAACCCTATCAAACTGCAACCCTTCAACAGTTTCATTGGAAATATAGTGCAGATAAGGTGCATCTCCGGAGAACATAAGTTCGTCATCGCCGGGCAATCGGCTATAACCGCTACTCTCGCCACTCCATAACACCCGAACCGGTCCTTGGCGGCTGGCTTCCGGAAGCACTTTTCGACTCCAATAACCAGTAAGCAAATATTCAGCTGGACAGTTTTTCCCGCGCAGCAAGGTCATTGGCGCCATCGAAAATTGTTGCGTTGCGCCACCCTGTAAGAACAACACATGATAATTCTCGGCTAAGCCTAAAAGCTGTCTTATATTGTTTTCCAGTTCGGTAACCACACTAGAAAACCAAGCAGAACGATGACTGATCCCCAGAATTGATAAACCAACTTCCGGAACTGCGATAATGGCTTCCTGCACCTGTTGCAAAACGCTTTCCGGCAATGCGCCGGGGCCGCCTGAAAAATTTAGGCTATTTAAGGGGTTGTTGTGAGTAATGTTTTTCATAGTCGTCTGGCTCTGAAGTTGGGCGCCTAAGCGGAGCGTATACGGAATAGGAATTCCCTGAAGGCGTTTTGGAGTTTCCGGATTTGCTCTTGTTTATAAGGGAACATATCTTCGGGGTCCATAGCATGCACCACCATCGCATGATCGATTTCAAAAACCAAAAGTTGTCCATCTTGGGTTTCTGCACAATCAACACAAACATATTCGAGATGCGTCCTCTGGTAAATCGCCTGTAACGCTTGGCTATGGCGCTCGGCAAAGATATGAAAGTTCTGCATAAATACTCCCTCTTCCGCCCTCTTCCATGCATCTTCATACATACCCGCATTCACATAGTGGATCATCCAGTTCGACGAGACCGCCATATGGCAAACAAAGGCGACCCCATCAAGTAAAGCAATCCGAATTTTACGGAAAAGCCCATCCTTACTGCTGTAATCGATGAATCTAGATAGAAAAAATTCCTCGCCAACGACCCCGGAAAGATATTGCCCAATTTGTTGAGAGTAATCGATTTTCTCCAAATCACGCCCAGCGTGAGAGCCTACAGGGCGTAAGATGATTGGAAAATCGCTGCCTGCGAATACCTCTGAGAGCTTTGTCTCACTCTCAGCAAAAGCCAATAAATCCTCACGCCTCACTCTGTAATTTAGCGGCATAAGCAAACCAGGTGCATCCTGCAAAATTTGGCTGGCGGTATTGCGCTCAATTGCAGGGATATTCTGCGGAGCGTTAATAATAGGTTTAGGCCAAATTGTCAATGCTTGCTCTAAAGCAACCAGCAAATCCTTATTCTCATCGGATTCACTGATCCCCACCATCAAAACATCATGTTCCGGGATAGGCAAAGCCAAAGGCTCAATTGCAGAAACATAATAATAAATCAACTCTAGATCCGTTTTTTCCAGCAAACAGTCCAGGGGTGTATTCGCGGCTAAATCCCCCTCGACCAACAGCATCAGCAAACGCAGCTTTACAGGTTTTTGCGCTGCTGGAATATAATAAATGCGGTGCATTTGCAAGGCCTGCAGTTGAATTGCCAAACCGATCTCCCGCTGTCCCAGGCAAAACAAAACTATAGCTAAATTCATCCAAAGATTTGCATTATCAACATCTTCCTGAATTAGTGTCTTAATTTCCTGACCGATAGCCGCCAAATCACCGCCGGCAAGATTCATCCTTAAAAATGGCGCAAGCCCCTGAAAAACCAACTTGCTTTGCTCAACTGCGCTTAAGTTAACTACTGATTTCATGCTACAACTCCTTTAGCTACTAACCAAATGCTTGTCGGATTTAATTGTGCTTATTCGGTGTTTAATAGCAATAACCGACTCAAGATTAGGCTTTTGCTGCAAAATATAATCCAACATCAATTCAGCCGCATCGAAGACTTTATGCTCGGCATAAAGCATTGCCAATTTGATTTGCACCAAAATATCGTTGGGAAACTTAGCGATATAGTTATTATAAATATCAATGGCAAGCATACTATCCCCCTGCAGGCAGAGCATTTCTGCGTACAAAGGCAAGTACAGCGAATTTAGTTGTGAAAGGCATTGCAGAGAAATATTAGCAGTTTGTAGATCATCATTATCGATACAAATAGTGGCAATTCTGCTCAATGCTTCTTCCAGCAATGTATCGCCGCTCTCTACAATCTGTTGATAGAACTCTAGCGCCGTGTCAGACCTATTTTCCAATTCTGCCAAATAAGCATTTATCAAATACCTATAAGGATGGGCGGCAATGTGTTGCTCGTGTTTCTCCAATCCTGCGAGCAAGTTTTGCAAATCTTCAAGCTTCTTATGCTTAAATAGCAATCCGGCCCGTTGCTTCAGCACAGTTAAACTGCTTTGATTTTTTGCATTGGACAAATGCCCCGTATTTTTTTCGTTAAGTATGTTTACAAATTCTTCATCAAACTCATCCAAAACAGCCGAAACATCAACTGGAATTTCTATCGAAATTAATTTTCTCCGCAGCAATCTGGCCCGCCCATAGCTTCTATCCTGCCGAAATTGCCGGATCAATAGAGAAAAATCGGGGACTTCGGCCAACTCTTGTTGCCGCGCAATAACACGATCAAGTGATTTATCAGTTAATTCTAAAAGTTTTGCGGCGCCTTCTTGATAGGCATCGTAATAAACATTACCAATTTGCTTTGCTTCTTCCGCAGTCCATTCTTCATCGGTAAAGGGTTTTGCCAACTTGATAAAACGTCTAATTCCAAACTTCTTCACCAACTTGCTAAATTGCCGATATTCGCGTTTCAATGTCTTTTCAATTTGATCCAACTTGCGCTTATCCTTATAATTTTCGATACGCCCTTGTGGACTATACATTTCTTCGTTAATTCGGCGGGCATTCTCCGCCAGTTTGGCAACAACACTAATCTGATAGCGGGCACGTTTAAGCTCCGCAATGGCTTTTTGGTAATAGTCAATCTTATGATCATAAGCAGCCACTTTTGCCATAACAAGTTCAGCAATATCAATTTGCTGATGGTCGGCTTCCAATGTAATCTCATGCAATGGCACGAATTCAATATTTTTTACCTTGGCGGCTTTTGCAGAAACATTAATTAGGCTGCAACCTTTAGCTGCCAAAATTTGCGCTTGTGCACCTAAACTCACTATTGCCTGCGCAAAGTCGCAACTGGTTGGCGCCAAAAATCCGTCATTTGTTTCCACTTGCAAAGAAGTCAGATTAAATCGTGGACCGGCAAGTTGTTCATTACTCCCTTTGGCATGCGTAAAACCCTCTTTTGTAAAACACAAATCCACCCCTGCCAATATAATGTGCTTAAACCCAAAATCGTAAGCGACACTCAATGCAGTATTGGTTACAGTTGGACCAACACTGGATAAGTTTTTTACATTTAAAGCCGATTGCCAAGGCAAACGCGGGCCTAGATACAATAAATGCCCCGGCCATTGATTGACCAAAGTCGGTACGGAATGATTAGAAGTTACAAAAGTGGTGCGACTACTGAAATTAAACATTTCTTTACTAACATCAAAGCTTAATTCGGTAGGATCAACTGAAAAGACAAAATCCGGCTCGATGGCTTCTTGCTGTAAATGCCTAGATATTCTTGAAACAGCAAACACCACCACTTCGCGTCGATGTAATCTTATCCAAGGTAAAATTTCGTCCAGTGATGGCCCACCCGCCAACAGCACCACGGTGCTGTGCAAAAAAGCCTTTTCCAATAGTTTTGCTGGATAGACATGGTCGGCCACATTAACAATTTGCCTAGCAATAAACGCTTCTGAGCCGAGTTCCAGGGTATTTGTCCAATTTAATTGCGATAAAACTTCGGTAATATGCCAACTAATTTCAGCATACTCCTGAATATGATCATCTTCAGCGCAAATTGCATTAAAAGATTGCACAGCATTTATATAAAAATAATCCTTTATTTTAAAATCTCTAATCGCCTCAGACCATGCGGCTAAGCTGATACAAACCATCCTCTGCTCATCAAGATCGTCCAGAAATTGCTGGGCTTTTAAGGCCTGCAACACCCCATCCGGCTCAATAAAAATATAACGCGTGCCTTTTGGCAACTGCTGGCTATGAATATAGTGCGGCAATAGCCCAGAATCGGTACCCACAATCACATTTAAAGCATTTTCTGTAAACAGCGCTTTGCCAAATTTGACTTCGTATAGGGCAGCTGCACTGGTTTTGCTAAAACTGTTCCGATTTAGATTATAAAAAAATCTCTCCCCAAAACTATTTACAGTAATCGGTCCTAAAACCTGTTCTTCCGCCAGACTGTTGTCATCCATCATTGCCGACACTCAATAGTTAGAGGATATAGATAAGCATAGCAGGAACTTAAAACCACTCCTCCTGCAATGCAAATTATTTCAATAACTGCAAAACCGACTGCGGCAATTGATTGGCTTGCGCCAACATGGCTGTGCCCGCTTGCTGAATAATCTGCGACCGGCTTAAATTCGCTGTTTCAGCAGCAAAATTAGCATCCATAATCCGGGACTTAGCAGCGCTTTGGTTATTCATGGCCGACTCTAAGTTACTGATAGTCATAGTCAACCTATTTTGCACGGCGCCCAAAGTAGCTCGAGAAATATCGATTTTACTAATAGCGGTGTCTATCGCATTAATCGTTGAACGCACCTTATTCGACCCGGCCATGGAACCGATGGAATAGGCGTTACCATCACCCAACAAAGCACTCATGCTATTCATTGTTGCCACATTGGAAATATTCACCGAAATCTGATTATCCGGAGAAGTATCCGCGCCAATCTGGAAATTCGCATTTTGTAAAGAACCATTCAAAATGGCTTTCCCATTGAATTGGGTATTTTGAATCACCCTATTCAATTCTGCGCCCAACTGTTGAAATTCAGTTTGCAGTTTTTGTCTATCGCTGCTACCGATCGTTCCATTATTAGCGGCTTGAACGGCCAAATCCCGCATCTGCTGCAGCGTATCAGTAAGAGTGCTCATTGCACTATCAGCAGTCTGTACCATTGAGATAGCGTCGTTGGCATTTTGTGTCGCCACATTCATGCCATTGATTTGCGATGTCATGCCGTCAGCAATTGCCAACCCTGATGCATCATCTGACGCACTATTGACTCTCAATCCAGATGACAAACGCTGCATCGCCTGTTGCAAGGCATCAGTATTTTTGCTCAAGTACATCTGACTGTTTAAGGATGCTATATTAGTATTTATGACCATAGGTGATGGCATAAGTGTTCTCCCGGTTGATCGAAAATGAAAAAGGTAAAGTTACCGTTATCAATTTCCAATCAATTCTCATGCCATACGTTAATTTTAATTTATAATCAATTAGTTAAAAATTATCAACTTATCAATCCAGGAACAAACTTGCCTCACAAGTTTATTAGTATGCTAATTTTTGCCGTGTGTTAGCTGCAATTTGTCAATTAATTGACTCGCGAAACGCTAATAGAGAACTTAGGTCTAGAGAAATTTGCATAGCCAATGAAACCTAGCCTACCCCCCCTGCTATATCTTTAGTAATTTCATCAGCGTAAAAGGATTGAAATTTTTCTAGGGCGGGCCTGAACAGTCTAATTGATTAAAAACCAGACAGAAGTTAAGTTAACTTTTTTAATTGACTGATACAATTAATAAAGCTCTTATATGCGCCAAATTGCCGCATTTTTTTCTGGACAACGAATTTGTGAATGCGCAAACTTGAAGAGATTAGTGCTAATTCCAAAGGAATCTAATCTTTACATAGGGGGGGGGAGTGAAGCGACCGGTAACACGGTAGAAAAAATCAATAAACGCGAGAAATTAACCTGCCATGTTATTTATGGCGTCCAAACCAAAATATAAATATAACCAGACGAAGCCCACTATATGTGGGCTTTTTTATGCGTCTCAATCTACCGGCGGATATGGCCTTAATGATGCCGAAAGCCGCCATAATGTCTGCCACGCCCCCAACCTCCACCATACCCCAAGCCACCATAATAACCACCATACATAGGTACTGGGGCAACGCCATAGCCGCCATAGTTAGCATAAGGCGTTGGAGTATATACGGCACAGCCATTCATAACTAAAAGACTCATCACAACCAATATAATTTTCATAACTACCACCGACCGTCTCGTTCAGGTCTACCATTCATTTTCCTACAGTCATAAATTGACATAGACTGCACATGAGCTGAATAATTTGTGGTTGATGCGTAATGCGGGCGTTGTGCAGGATAATACTGCACAGAACGCGCATAGCCAGCGCCATAGTTTTGGTCGTAACCCGTTCTGTACTCCTCATGGTGATGCCGTTGATAACCCCTGCCATCAGAATTGGCAAAAGCTCTTGCAGCAAAGAAGATTGCACAAATTGCAGTAATTTTTATGATACTGAACATAAGTCCTCCTTTTTGGTTGATGTTTCAGTTGTAGCAAATTGTGCGCTTAATTACTTAAAATATACTTAATTCCAAATTTGGAATCCTTTATTCCTACAAAAATTGCAGATGGATTCTGACAACTATAAAGATAAATTCTGATGTTATTTCAAAACATTCCAGCTTAAAATCAATTGATTACGTACAGGCCTAGTCAAACAATGGGCCAGTAAATCCTGTGATACGTACTTTCTTTGCCGAGAACACCAGACATTGGATTCAATTGACAATGCATCAATCGATTTAAAATGGATTTAATAAAACACCCTAAACAACCTCTGAATCTGCTCAAACTCATATAAATAAGGCTTCGCCACCTCATGATTGGCCGCCACAACCAACAAGTCGTGAGAAAATACCGAGGTGTTGTACCAGTTAAAACTGCCTTCAATGACGATGTAATCGTCGATTACGCAATATTTGGAGTGTATCGGCGAATAGGGTACAGGTAAGTCGTCCTGGCCGTAGATTAACCCAACGGCAATACCGGCATTTTTTAAGCGTTGAACTGCCGGCAGCAGTGGTCGTTCCAGCTCTTCCTGCATGGGGCGCTCCACGCCGATGCGGCCTTGTCTGGCCAGATGGCCGTTGAACAATAAATGCACATACACTCCACGCTCCTTGGCTTGAATCAGTGCATTTATCACGCTATCGTTATGATCGCCCAACAGGTCGCCGATTAAAAATAGGCAGATTTTAATCGAATGCCGGGCGCGGTGGATTTCCGCCAAGATAGCGTGATGCGGCCGGTAGACTTTGCCGTTCGCCATAGTTTGTCTGCCGAAGGTATACAGTAGATTAAAAGGACTAAGAGGGTCGATGCCATATTTTTGGATCACGCCGCCACGTTGGCTTTGGAAAATATTGTCCAGCAAGCGGCAAACGCCTTTGGAACGGAAAGTCATGCCGGATTCCCAATTGGCCCACCAGCGGTCGAAGGTAATATTAAAGGAGCCGATAATGCTGTCTTCATCATTGAAGATAATGAATTTGGTATGCATATCCGGCTCGACTTCGATCAAGTGATGCTTGGGTGTACAAAATACGCCGATTAACTCTATTCCGGAGCGCTTTAAACGCGCATAAGTATAGCTATTGGTCAGCGTCATCTTCCGCCAGTCAACAATACACTGCACCCAAACACCTTGCTGGCTGGCATGTATCAAATGATTAATAAAATCGTTATCGTCTATGCAATCGACACTGACTTTAATGGTACACAGCCGTTGCGCGTTTTCGCGTTTGCTGTGGATGACTTTATCAATATGATCGTGGATATAGCGCTTTGGGTGATAAGGGTGGTACTGCTGACCTTTAGTAAACTTGGGAGTCAGATGCAAGGAGTCGAAATGCTGGTTATACCAATCGGCGTCGCTCTGTAACTCGCCGCTGTTCAGTTCATGGGTCCGGTAGTGGCTGGGGGTTGCATGTTCACCGCCGATACTGCGCTGGTGGTGTTGTCCGTCTTGCAATTGGTGCCAGTCCATGAAAATATATTCTTGTTGGGAGGGTATCGAGCGTTCGCCGAGATGGACGATAAAAGCGAATTTGATGCAATTGATTTTGCCGAAATGATTAGAATACGGCAGCACATAAAAATCGCGAGTCCGGCGTTTGTGCCGATCCCAATGAATATCGAAGGCATCGGTGTCGACGATATAAGTTTCGCAGATGGCATCACGGTATATTTTTAAGATGACTTTCAGATTTGCCGACATGCCATGATAAAGATCAAATTCGATCATGCCCCAGCGAATATTAAAAGTATCTTTGAAATCGTTGACGCGTTGAAAATAACCGCCAAGTTTGCCGTATACCGGTTTTGCGTACTGTTCTGCTATTTGCATTGCCTGTCTCGAAATTATTATTATTTTGGTTCAAAAGTCATAAGATAGCCGCAATGGTCGGATACGCGGCCGTAATCTTCCTCGGTAAACAGTACCCTGGCGGAAGTGACGCGCAGTTTGCTGTCTTTGTTCATAAAAATATAATCGATACGATAATCGTCGGTCGGATAATCCCGCCAGTGCGGATCGTTAACCCGGAAAAATTTATTGAATAAACCTTGGGCGTTGGCGGCTAGATATTGATCTTCGTAATGCTGGGTCTCGACTACTTGCCGATAGCCGGCCGAACCAGCGGTAATGTTGAAATCACCGCACAGCAGCGTGGTTTTAACCGCATGATGTCCAGCTAATTCATCAGCCCAAGCCCTTAAGCGCTGAAATTGTTGCTGAAAGCCGCCTTCCATCCAACTCAAATGCGCGGAAAATATATTGATAATGCCATAATAACGGGTGGAAATTCTCGCCATCACCACTTTACGTGAGTTTATGTTGTAGATGTCATGACTATCGGAAACATAAGCGCCATGTGGGTTGTGCAGATCGTAACGGCTCAAAATAGCCACGCCTTCGCGGTATTTGTCGAAGCCCAGATGCGACCAATCGCTGAACAAGTGCAAGCGTTGTTTTAAGCGCTGGTTAATGATGTTTGCCGAGTTCGAGGCCCAGTCGCCATGACCGTGATTCCAATGTTCGGCAACTTCTTGTAGGCAAACCACGTCTACCGTTTGTTCGTCGATAGCGGCAGCAATTTGAGTAAATTTACGCTCTTGATCATCTTCCTGATAGCAATGCAAATTTAAAATCATTACTTTTAGCGGGGGGTGACTGACGATGTAATTGACGCCATTGTTGTTATCCCAAAACACAGCATTTTGGCTTTTATAACAAATCGAATATTGCAGGCGAAAAGCATCGCCAATTCTTATTCGTGCACTCCAAATTCGGGTTTTAGCCTTTCTATGTTGTTTGCTGACGCGGCATTGTGTGTGCCGTCTACGTCGCCAATTGTCTGTGCTCCAATGTATCACCACGCTATCTGCGGCAAACCCGGGATTAACGGCGATTTTAATCGTAAACCACTGCTGACCATCCTCTAGCCAGTTAGTCAGGCTCAGGTTTTGCATGCCTAAATCCTCACTTAAAGCTATGCCGGTATTGATAGTCGAGGTGTAGTCCAACCCTTGGTTGTTATCCCAAAATTCAGCGCCTTTAGCGCGCACACGCAATGCGAAGCGGATAACGCCGGGTAATTCATGATTGTTTTCCGCATAGAGCGTAGTTTGCGCCCGCCAGTATTCTTGTCCAGCGTTTCCGCTCATTAGGTAGATAGCTGCAAGCGTATGCCAAACCCCGTTTTGTCCAGCCCAGACTACATCGACTTGCTTAGCATAATCGAGGTTAGCAACCCGTATCAAAAACTCAAGGTCTTGAAGGCTAGGATGTTTCTTGGGGCTAAGCTTATTTTCTACTGTTAACAGTTGGATGATCTCTGGCATTTAGATGTGTCCTGCTTGCTGAATTTTGTTAATCAATCTTCCCTTATAACGCGTTACGGATAAAGCAACATTTTAAAATAATTGTAATAATTCGAATTCTATGAACAAAAACGCCCTAGGCAAAAGCGATATTTTATCTGGTCACGACTTGAGAGCTATCATTAAATGCGATTTTTATACTAAACTCACTGCATTCCAATTTTAAATAACGAGAATACCTTTTTTATCCAGGAGAAATCGATGTTGAATTATGATGAAAAACGTGACTACATACGCATGGATGTCGATTGCGACATTACCTACAAATTGGCAGATGGCGATGTGGTTAAAACGGGAAAGTGTACCACTCTCAGCGGCGCTGGCGTTTCCTTCATTGCCGAGGAAGCATTTGAGCTTGGTTTGGCTATGGAAGTCAGCATATTACCAAAAACTGCCATTACGCCGCCGATGACCGCATTTATCGAAGTGGTGCGCAATGCCAAACAAGAAGACGGTACTTATGAAATTGCGGCAACTATTAAGAGTATTAAGGGCTAAACTCAAAAAGATAAACGGTTTTGCGTAGCTGTTGCGCGAGCAATCACCATGTTTCGTACTGCCAACAAGAGGTGATCGATAGACTGTTTACGATAAAGCCACTTGTTGTCGCTATCAAGGCGTGGAATCACCATCGTGGCGTTGGCCTCAAACAACAAGATATCGCCATCTGCGCTTAAGGCAAAATCGATTCCGGCGTAGTCCAACGCCAACATTCGGCATATATTTTCTAAAGCGGATATGGCTTTCTCGCCCAGCACACCAGGCATATCGTTCAAGAATGCCTGCTCAAGTCTTCTGGCTTGGGCCTGCTCGGCCATATTCGCCGTGAAGTAATGTACCTTCCAATGCTTGGAGACCGCCAGATGCAAAGGATAAAGTTGGCCATCCACGAACATGACCCGGTATTTATGAAAATCTCCGGCAGAGTTGCGAGCCTCCAGTAATTCTATTGCCATTAATGACTGGCCGGGTAAACTGTTGACTGCCTGCAGCAAGTCGGCAGCCGTATCAATGCGCTGAAAATATTGTCCGGTATGAAAACCGGGACTGCGTAGTAACAACGGAAAATTCAAACCCTGAGCGTGCAATAACTCTTCTGCCGTTGCTTCTAGAAGTGCGGTGCGGGGAAATAAAGCGGATCTGGGGCTTATCACGCCCGGCAATTGCCGCAGTCGCGCTGCATTTTGCACGCGGCCAGTAAGTTGTATAAGACTAGGGGGATTTAATATCGCGGCTTGGCTATTTGCCGCCAAGGCTAAGGCGGCGGTTAATCCGTGTGGGCACAGGTCTGCATCGCCGATGGCATTGAATATCAAATTATGCGGTGGGAGCGGTTGCGTAGCTGAGAAATATTCGGTAAATACTAGTGTGCAATCGAATGTGTGGTCATCCAGAATGTATTTGAGCGGTATATTGCCGCCGAGGGCGGAACTCAAAATTAAAATTGTTAATGGTCGGTCAACGCCTTTGTAAGGCCATGTCAAAAATACTTGCTTCCGAAACCCCAATTCACGATGTTCGGCTGCCGCCGACTCTTCACCTAAGTCGCTCAGAACGTAGGATAGACCCTGATGCGCCTCTGCTAAGTCGGGTTTTAGCGCCAATGCAGCCAGATAGTGCTGTTTGGCTGCCTTAAATTCGCTTTGCGATTGCAACAAGTTAGCTAAGTTTACATAGCTCAACGGCTCTTCGGGTCGCGCCACTATAGCTTGTTGATAAAGGCTACGGGCAGCGCTGATGTAGCCGGTTGCCAGCAACAAATTGCCGAAATCGATTAAAGTTCCAAAGTGTGTAACATCCAAAGTTAACACCTTCAGGAAATCCTGCTTAGCTAGATCATTTCGCCCTAATCCGGCCATTACCACGGCGCGATGATAGCGTAACTCCGGGTTTTGCGGTTCAGCAGCAACCAAGCTATTTAAATTTGCCAGCGTGACTTCGCAATCCTGTTTCTGTAAATCGAGGAGGGCGCGCCTTTCCTGTGCGTCAAGTTTAGATTCGCTCACTAATTTCTGCAAGCGGGCAAAAGCTGCATCACGCGCTGACCTTAAACCCGGCATATCCTCTGGCCATTCGCGTATGGGTGATTGGCTGAACATGGTTGTGACTTGATTTAGAGCCCCAATAAGCTGCGTATTCAGTCGGTAAGCCTGGTTAATTGCGCTAAATAGTGGCGATTGCTCAAACTCAGGCATACATAAAGCTGTAACTAAATAGGCACAAGCGGCTGAACCTGCAGTTATTCATCAGCTTGAAAGTTAATGAGGGTCTCGGCATCAGTCGCATATTCGGCGCCTGGATTAAGGCCTTTGTCTATTTCTATAAAGCTGTTATCAGACCTGCCGGTAACCACTGGCTGGACAATAAAGCCATCTGCGGTGCGCACAAAAACGCTAGGTTCGCCATTGATTATGCTTACCGCTGCAGAATTTACAGCAATCGGCGTGTTGATTTTGTCGGCCAGTACTTGAATAATAACTTTCAAGCCGGAACGCCAAGCCATTTTTGGATTTTCTATCTGTACCCTAGCTATGGCGGTTTGACTTCTTTCGCCTATCAGTTGACCAAGATAGGATACTTTACCAGTTATTTTGGCGCCGGAATCTATCGCTTCTATTTTTGCCTGATCGCCTATGCGTAAATTATTCAGATCCTTTGCCGAAACGCTAAATTCGGCCCAGACGCTGCTTAAGTCGGAAATAATGAAGATGTTGTCATCTTCCTTTACCGCGACGCCTAAGCCAATGTGTTTATCTATGATGACACCATCGAATGGCGCCCGAATTTCGTAAAGGTTAAGATCTTCATCGGGGGCGCCGGTTAAATTTGGATTTGCCCCTAGCACTTTTAGCTTTTGTTGGGCGTTATTCACGGCATTTTCAGCATCATGGATAGCTTGTAACGAATAAAGCATGTCATGTTCCTGAATCATTTTTGAAGCCTTTTCTCTAACATAAGTTGCTCGCGCCATTTCTAAACGCTTTTGCGCCGCCAACAGCGCACTGCTTTTTTCTGCAACGACAGTGCTGGCAATGCCAACTAAAAGCTGATCTTTCTTGACCACATCCCCAAGATTGACGGCAAGCACCTTAACCAGTCCCGGAAGTGGCGGTGTGATGTGTGAGGTTAAGTCTTCATTCAGACGGATTTCACCCGGTAAATCCAATAAAATGCTTAATTGATGGGGACCAGCAGTTTCAGTCATTATGCCCAATTTGCTAATTTGTTTGTCATCTAGCGCAAGGGTGGTTGATAACCTATGTTCATCTCCAAGTAGCTCGCTATTAGCCCAGTCATGCCTGGCAATGAGGCCATGCAGTCCATGCCGTTCCAAGTTAGGCTGGGAGTTATTGCTGCTGAGAATAAGTCCGTTGAGCAGAAAACCGCTGATTATGACGGCAGGGATGGCAAAGGTTTGTGTGTAAGTTTTTAATATGTTCATTGCATAGCCTGTTTGTGCAATCAGCCAAGGTGTCATCGCCGTTTACACCGATTATAAAGCAAATATTGAGAGTTGGTCAGCGACAAAGTCAAATTAGTTTATTGTTAAGACGATACTTTTCCGGCTTTATCAATCGACATCCTACAATAGAAAGTTGGCAAGGTTGGGGTTTGAAAAAATCGGTTTGGAAGGCGGGTGCAAGATAACGTAGAATGAACCTAAAATATGCTCATTACAAGATAGCGCTGAATATTTTGGGCTTTATCAAGGCGGCTTTCGCTAAAATTCGGAGGGAGAGTAATATCAATAACCGGAGTTTGCAATGAAGAGTCTATGTAGTCTATAGGAGACTGAAGTTTATGTTACTAACCGACACTATTATTTCCGGAAGCATTGGTGTGGTGATTTCTGTCATTACCTGGTATTTGGAACGAAAAAATCAGGCATTGGCAGTAAAAAACAGCGAAGAGCGGCTAAGAATTTGTCAGCATTTCGGCGGGGTCGGCTTGTGGGAGGCTGATTTAATTAACCGGGAAATTAGCTCTGTCAGTTGTCCTGATAATATCAGCACGCAATTAATTAAAAATTTAGCCTGGCATGAGTTTCTGGAAACCGTCCATGTCGATGATCGCAAAATTTTAAGCAATGCGATTCAAGCGATTAGTCAACGAAACCAAAGCTATCATGTCGAATACCGTGGCTTGACCGGCAATCAGCAAATATGCTGGTACCGTTCCGTGGGCCAGGTCGATTGCGATAGCTTTGGCAAGCCTCTAAAAATTCGTGGAGCCTTGCAGGATGTCACTGAACGCAAAACTTTGGAAGCGCGATTAAGGCTTTCGGAGCAGGTTTTGTCACTGACCTTAGAAGGCATCATTATTACTGATAGCAATGCAATTATTTTGGATGTAAATCCGGCTTTTTGCCAAATTACCGGTTATAGCCGCGAAGAAATACTGGGTCAACAAGTAGGTATATTAAATTCCGATCACTACGACAGTGATTTTTATAATGAAATATTAGAAACACTTCTGGAAACCGGACATTGGCAAGGCGAATTAGCAAGTCGTAATAAGGCCGGAGAGAATTCAACGGTTTTCATCACTATTTATGCCTTGCATGATCAACTGGGTAAGTTGATTAATTATGTCGGATTATTTACTGAAAATAGCCAAAACCAACCATTGCAAAGACCCGGTGCACAACTGCATTACGATCCTCTGACGCAATTATTGGATCGCGTGTTATTTTCTGACCGCTTTGCGCAGGCCTTGGCGCACAGTAAGCGCTTTAATACTTTAACGGCAATCTGTTATTTGGATCTGGATGGTTTTAAACTGGTTAATGATAGCTTTGGTTGTCAGATTGGCGATCAAATTCTGGTCGAAGTGGCAAAGCGGATCAAATTTAATCTACGGGAAGGCGATAGCATTTGCCGGATGGGTGCTGATGAATTTGCACTCTTGTTCGAAAATTTGCAATCCTTGCCGCAATGCATAGACACGCTTAATCGTATCCACCTTATGTTAGCCGAACCTTTAGTGTTTGATGGACAACAACTACGTATTACCGCTAGCAGTGGCGTGACGGTTTATCCTTTAGACAAGGAAGAGCCGGATGTTCTGTTGAGCCATGCCGATGAAGCTATGAAACAAGCAAAAGTCGCCGGGCGAAATTGCTACCGTTTTTACGTGAATTTGCAGCAAGCCTCGACCTCCCAAGTTATTCCGCCGACAATTAATGCGCTGAGCAGTTTATCGGCAATTGAAAGGAAGTTTATTGAAATTGAAAATGCCCTGCATCTAGAGCAGTTTTGTTTGTACTATCAGCCGAAAGTAAATATCAAAACCGGTGAAACCCTAGGTGCGGAAGCGCTGTTGCGCTGGCGGCATCCTGAGCAAGGTTTGTTGGCGCCAGGTGAGTTTTTGCCGCTTATTGCGAAGTCCGATTTAGAAGTTAAACTTGGCACATGGATTATTGAGCAGGTTTTTCAGCAATTGTCGATCTGGCAAGAATTGGGCCTAATGCTACAAATCAGTGTTAATGTCAGCGCACATTTTCTACTTTCTCCTGGATTCGTAACCAGGTTGCAGCACCTATTAATGGAATATCCGGCAATTTCTGCTAATCAGCTTGAATTGGAATTGCTGGAAGGGCATTCTTTGGAAGAGTTAATTACAATCAGCGAAATTCTTAAAACCTGTCATTCTCAGTTGGGCGTTTCCAGCGCAATGGATGGTTTTGGCGCGGGATATGCATCTTTGCCCCTTATGCAACCGCCGGTGCCGAATACCGTTAAAATAGAGCAGAGCTTTGTACGAAATATGATAGATAATCCGGATGATTTAACGATAATAGAAGACGTCATAGCACGCTGTAAGAATTTGAAACAGACTTCTGTGGCCGAAGGTGTTGAAACCCTTGAGCACGGACTTTATTTAATTGCTTTGGGCTGTTCTATTGCGCAAGGTTTCGGTATTGCTCAGCCGATGCCTGCGAATGCGCTATTGGATTGGATAATAAACTATCAGAATCCATCGGCATGGGTAGAACGAGGTAAAATTCAACTTAGCGTATGGCAAACTGAGTTGGAATTATTAAAAATTCAGCAAAAGCACTGGTTTTATCGTTTGCAAAGCTGGCTGGAAGCGCCGATAGAGGGTGAGTTGCAATGGTCAATGATTGATAGGGAAAGCTCTCATCTTGGAAAATGGCTGGCGCGGATTAAAAATCAACAATTTTTTGATCGGCGCTTATTTGATCGTCTGCAAGAATTTCATAGCCAACAGCATAGCCTTGCGCAACAATTAATTCAAAAGCGGCAAGCAGGCGTAGGCGAAATTGCAGGGCAAGGTTGCAAACAGCTGCAAAATATCAATGAGGAAATTGAGGAGCTTTTACAGCAATTTGAGCTATTTGGTTGAATTTGGCTAATTGTTGGCTTAAAAATTCAAATACATACACATCAATATAGCGCAAAACTGCGCAAGCTTTTTTGATACAGGGCTTTTTGCATAGCGGGGCTTAGCTGCCGGTTAATCCTAAAAACAGCAGTTAAACCACGGAGACTCGGCAATAGCTCCTGCATTGTTCTACCTCCGGCATCCATGTCGTCGACAGAGAGCGCGAAGAATTTCAAAGAGTTAATGAATAAAGTTGTAACTGGCTGTTTTTTCTCTGTGTCTTCGTGTCTCTGTGGTTAATAGCCGTTATTCAACCACCATCAGAAAGTTCCAGCATAGTGCTTAGGCCAATATTTGCAATCTAGCGGCTTATCGCTGTATCTGCTATTAAATTCAATTGGATAGCTTGTTAATTTTATCATGGATTATTAGGGTGTGTTCGCCAACAAAGTGTCTAGGGTAATGCAATCAGGCTATATTTTCGTGATGAGATGAAGGACTGTAGAAAAATTTAATTTTTGTGATGAACATCGCAATTTCATTCCTCTCTAGAATGTGATAATCTTATCATAATTTAAAAAACTAGCTTGACAGATAGTAATGCATTGCGAAAGCGCCCGAATGTTTTTGGGCTGATTGTGGTTCAATTAGTGGCCTCCGACTTAACGATTTAGGCTGTCGTGAGTGTAACAACCAATATTCAAGAGTTTAATGTTAGGGAATATGAGTTTATTAGGTATTAATCAAAATAGAGTTGTTTTTCTGCTTGACGACGATTTATCGATCTACAAAGGCATGTCTCGTCTCTGTGAGAGAATTTCGACAAATGTTTCATATTTTGTCGGCCCAAACGATTTGCAGGATTGGTTCGAAAATAACGAATGTCAACTTATGGCGGACGGTGCGGACAATAGGGCTTATTGTTTAATCTTTGATGCAAAATACCTGGATTTTTTCCAGAATCTTTCTCCAGGGCATTTTCTTTTAAAATTGCCGCAAATCTGTATCAGCAGATCCGCTCCGCCAACTAAGGCGTATAGTTTAATCAAAACTGGTCTTTTCGATTTTGTCGAGAAACCCTTTGAGCTGATTTCCATGACAACGTTGATTGAAAAGGCGTTTGAACACTATCAATACACAGTGATGATTAACAATAAGTTTACTTCTCTAAGTAAAAGAGAACACGAGACCTGCAAATTGGTGATAGAGGGCAACACGAATAAGCAAATCTCAAATGAACTTAATATTTCGATAAAAACTGTCAAAGTCCACCGTGCAAATTTAATGCGTAAAGTCCAAGTTAAGTCTGTTCCTGATTTACTTAGAGCGTTTGACTATTTTAGTGCGCATAGGAACATGCCGATTGAGATTAAAAATGCTATTCCAAGAAAGCTATGCAACTAATCCTCCCCACAATCCGACCGCATTATCCGGTTCTTTAAGAGCATTTAATATGGAATTTAATTTTTTTCCCCCCGTTAGCTCAATACCAGCATCCACAGTTATCCGAGCCACATTGGAAATGTCAGTGCGTGAGGCATCCAGGTGTATGCAAGAATATGATGTCACTGCATTGTTAATCGAGACTAATAGTGAAAAATTTATTTTTTCGGTCGAAGATCTACTGCAATATGTCCGCGATGGCGGCGATATTTTGAATCCCATAGCGCAAGCGCCGATAAAACCCCTGATTTGTATCCCCGAATACATACCCATAGTCTCAGTCATAGAGATCATCGAAAAACAGCTTGTTAAATATATTGGCGTCAACGACCTGCAAAACAATACTGTCAAAATTCTAAGTGATTTGGATATTCTTTATGCAATTGATCCGCATGTGTTGTTTGAGAGAAAGCACATAGATGATCTACTAACAAATTCTAATGTCACAACTTTCACAGCAGATTGGATACTTGAAGACGTTTTGTGTCATTTGCAAAATTTGCAGGATGCGATCATTATTGTTGAAAAGGGTGTTCCGGTCGGCATTATTACCGGTAAAGATTTGTGCCGAATTATCTCTTCAGGGCAAGCAACAGATCAGCCTTTAAGTTTCTATATGACTAGCCCGGTCATTACGACTGAAATGTCTACGTCTATTCATGAAGCGATCATTCAGCTTAAAACCAACAATGTCAATCGGGTTGTTATTGTTGATCGGAACCGGCAATTTGTGAAAGTGATTAGCCGGAGTGAACTTGTCGGGTTTGCTTACGGGGTATGGATGACCTTAGTTAAAAAACAAGCCAATGAATTGCGCGAAATGGTGAGCATGCTGGAAGCAAAGGCAAAAGGCTTTGAAAAAACGGCAATAATGGACCCAATGACGGGGCTTGGCAATCGTAAACTGTTAAACAACATGGTCAGTGAAGAGATAAAACGTATCCGCCGCTATCATTCAGCGCCTTTTTCCTTGGCGCTGATTGAAATAGATTTTTTCAAGAAAAACCTTGAAATTTGGGGGCATCGCTTATGCGACGAAATTTTAAAAGCAGTCACTGCAACTTTGAGCGAATCCATTAGGACTACCGACAACTTGATCCGCTGGGATGGTGATGCGTTTGCAATTCTTTTGCCCAATACTACGGTGATAGGCGCCGGTGAACTTGCTTATCGAGTTCGCTCAAGTATCACGGAGGCGCCGATGGTGGATGATATCAAGCTGACAATTAGCATGGGCATGGCGCAATTTTCCCCGGATGAAAAAGATAGCGAGTTTTTTGAAAGAACCGGACAGGCGCTTTATAGGGCAAAAGATCAAGGTCGGAACCAGGTAGTGGTTGATTTTGGCTGATAGGCTGCTTATTATCGGCCTTTAATCTTTCAGTCTAAGGGACTAGGATAATGACTGTTTTTTCAAGCAAAACTGGCCGGTAATTCTCTATATTGATCCAGAATACCAAATGCCTCTGCGACGGGTTTATAGATAATATAGCCTTGATAAGTATTCAGAGCCTTACTAAAGCCTGGGTCGGCACTCAAGGCTGCTAAGCCCTGATCGGCTAGTTGCAACACATAAGGCAGAGTGGCCTCGGTTAAAGCCAGCGTGGAAGTGCGCGGGTATGCACCTGGCATATTACCGACACAGTAATGAATAATCCCATGCTTAATATACACCGGCGCATCGTGCGTCGTAGCATGAGCAGTTTCAATACAGCCGCCTTGATCAATGCTGACATCCACAATGACCGAGCCCGGTTGCATGGTTTTTACCATGGATTCGCTGATGACATGTTGCGCACGGGCGCCATGCACCAGCACCGCGCCAACTAAGAGGTCGGTATCGCCTAAAAGTCGGGTAATGGTTGCCGGATCGGATATGAAAAATTCTATTTCCGGCGAAATTTCCCGCCGCAAGCGCTCGCCGGCTTCCGGAAACAGACCGACCACTGCTACATTTGCCCCTAGGCCAATAGCCGTAGCAGCAGCGTGCGAGCCAACTACGCCATCGCCGATGATTAACACCTTACCATAGCATTTGCCCATGACTGAGCCCAGCATCATGCCTTTGCCGCCGTGATAAGCGGCCAGATAATGGCTGCCCATTTGCACCGCCATATTTCCGGCGACGGCGCTCATCGGGGCCAGTAGCGGCAGTTTGTGATTGGTGTCTTCCAGTGTTTCGTAGGCTACAGCGCTGGTTTTGCCGGCTAGTAAGGCGGCGGTTAGTTCCCAGGGGCCTCCGGCCAGGTGAAAATAAGTGAAGACGATTTGTTGTTTTAGATAAGCATATTCCTCTGCTATTGGCTCCTTGACCTTGATGACCAGTTCCTTATCCCAGGCCTCAGCGGTGGAAACTATCTGGGCGCCGGCTTGCTTGTATACTGGGTCACTAAAGCCGGAACCTAAGCCCGCGCCTTGCTCAACGTAAACCTGGTGCTGCCTGGCAATTAAGGCAGCAACGCCGGTCGGCGTTAAGCCGACGCGGTTTTCTTTGGTTTTTATTTCCTTAATGAGCCCCAGTTTCATAAACGCGCTCCAGATGATGAATGAGTCGTTAGTATCGCTCATCCCCAATCAATTAGACTAGCACTTAACAAGAAATGCACTGTTTCCTAAATAAATTTAGCTTATAAACGCTATGTGCGCGCTCCTCCGGCTAATAATTCATCAATGAACTATTTAAAAATATAAGTGCTTTAGGTAGGCTATTTTGGTTACTGAGCGAAGTATTAGATGCGCCAAATCCAAGGCAACCAAATCATTGTCGCAATTGGGCTCGTATAATGTCCCGGCAATAATGCCGCCCGCCCATGCATCGCCTAACATACGTTTTTCAGGTTCATATCGGCGGCTGGACACAGTTGCAAAATAAGAATTTGCCGATGACGGTGTGTTCGATAAAATTTATGGTAGATAAACTCTAAATCTTTAGCCCTGTGCGTAAACATCAAAATTTAAAACTCCCTACCATCAACCGGTTGCTGTTGTAATACAATCAGCTGATGGTCTTTTTGACGTTGGGAAGCATCAAATTTCTGAAGTAAGTTTGGTTTCCTCTGTCTCCGGCAAAACTTGCGCATCGTGCAACATGTGATAAATGCCTTTGCAGCCCTCGCAGCAAAAAAATTTGTCTCCTTCCAGGGTTTTTAGCCCAAATCCTGAAATTTCAACAGTCAAGCTACACAGGTCGCATTCTTTTTTGTTGTCAACTATTGCCATTTATCTAGAGTCCTTTAAAGCCATGTCAATAGACAATTATAACGATTATCCCGCCAATAGAAAAACTTAGCAACTAGGTTTACGTCAAGTTACAGAAAAATTATCCAAGCACACCTCATTTTTCTATACAACAGTTGGTTTTAAACTAGACTTAAAAGAATAAAGCCATTTTAGCGGCTATAGTTACGTGAGGATTTTCTTACCTTACTGAATACATTCGCGTTTTTTGTGAATGAAAGTAAATTTTTCTGCTGAAACACCTGTATTGTGCGATTACTGCAAAAACTACTGAGAAAACCAACAGTGTCACCCGGAATAGCGGCTATCAGCTTTTTGGCAAACGGCTTTACTATAGCTGTAAGCCGATACGCCGAGCAAAGCCATCCGCGTCTCATAGTTTGCGAATTTGTCCCGGCTAATCCGCAACAAATCGCGCCACAGTTGGAAATATTGGTAAAAAAACATCGTCTTGAGGAATACGATTGCCATATCTTGCTGGCGCCGGATCAATATCGGACTATGAGTATTGAGGCGCCTTCTGTAAACAACGAGGAAATGAAGCCGGCGGTTGCTTGGCGGATTGCTGATTTGCTGGATTACCCGATTGAACAAGCCGCTATCGATTTTTATGCACTGCCGAAATCCAATCGAGCAAATACCACGGCCATGTTGGATGTCTTTGCTGTCAATAAAGAACTGCTGGGTGCACTTGTGCAGCGCTGTCAACAAGTGGGCCTGAATCTCAAAGTGATTGACATTCAGGAAACAGCGCTACGCAATATTGCTACGTTAATGCGGGAAAACGCACAAGGTATTGCTTTGCTACATCTGCAAAAAGACGGTGGACGCCTGATAATTCAGAAGCAAGGCTCACTATATCTTTCCCGTAAAATTGTCACCGGATACCTGGACTTGAATGATAATTCCACTTTAAGCGAGGTAGGTTCCCACGAAAATGAGCAAGACAGCCTATTGGCTCTGGAAATTCAGCGTTCTTTCGACTATGTCGAGAACTATTTTGATATTCCGCCGATTAGCAGCTTGGCGGCAATTTTAATGCCGATTAATACTCAGGCTATTATAAGTTTTCTTAATTTCAATCACGGCATTATTGCCAGAGCCATGGACTTGTCGGCGATTGTTGAGGGCGATATATTACTCGACGATGCCACCCAAAACCTTTGCGCGCCGGTGATAGGGGCCAGTTTACGGCGTTTAGTAGAGGCTAGCTCAACATGATACAACAGGTCAATCTGTATCAGCATAGCGAATCCGGTGATGTAAATGCTCTGGCTAACCCCTATGTGCTAACAGTTTTAGCAGTTGGTTTTTTTATGCTTATGGCAAGTGGCTTGAGTTTGTATACGCTCTACGCCAACCGCGTTGAATTGGCGCAATTACAAGCGCAAGCTCAAGAATCGAAAGCCCATCTACAACAAGTACAAACGCAATTTCCCGGTCAACAAGTCGATGCACTGATAAGCCAGGAACTGCAACAAACCCAAAAAAACTACCAAAATTTGTCGCAACTCTATGAGTTTTTAACGGATGTGCAATCTGATCTGGCGCGTGGATTTTCCCGCTATTTCACGGCCTTGGCTGAGCAGGTGGACAGCGATATTTGGCTGACCGGCATACAATTTAACAGCGAAACGGCTAATCTTACTCTGAAAGGCAGCACTTTCAAGCCGGAAAACATACCTTCATTGCTCAAACGGTTGCAGAACACAAGTGCTTTTAAAGGCCGGCATTTTGCTAAATTAAGTATTTTGCAATCGCCTGATACAGCAGAGCAGGTGAATTTTAATGTCAGTTCAAGTTTAGAACCAGAGGGAGCCACGGATGATAAGTAGTAGCGAACAATTTTGGCAACGCTTCTTATTGCTCAGCCAACGCGAGAAACTGATGGTGGTTAGCGCTTTCTTGCTGATTATTTGGGGCATCTGGGATAGTTTGGTTTACCAGCCCTTATTGAAAAATAATCAGTTGCTGGAAACAGATATTGTGAGTCTACGTAATCAAATCAATACTGATACTGAAATTGCCAAACAAATTGAAATTCAAGGAAAAGTTAACCCCAATGCGACAACTCGAGAACAACTCACCCAATTCCAGGGGTCACTAAGCGTTTTAAGAGAAAAACTCAGCATGAGCGAAAAGAAATTCGTCCCTTCGCAGTTAATGGCAAATGCACTTAGCGATATCTTGAAACAAAACAGCACATTGCGGCTAATTAAATTGGATACTTTGCCCGTCAAGGGCTTTGGCAATCAAGACCAGCAGCCCGCGTGGCTTTATCGGCATACCTTAGAAATCACTTTGCAGGGCGATTATTTTAGTGTGCTTAATTATCTTAAAACCTTGGAAACATTGCCTTGGCGTATCCATTGGGTCAGCATAGACTATCAAGTTAAAGACTACCCGGTTGCAGAAACCCGGCTGCAGGTTTATACGCTCAGCTTTGAAAAGGATTGGCTCGGTGTTTAGATCCTCTGCGCATTTTTTGCTCGTTATGCTGGTGACGCCAATCACGTTAGCGGCAGAGTTACGCGACCCAACTTTACCCGGTAATTTACCGTCAGCCCCGGTTAATGTTATACCCAGAGGCGAGATGACTTTAAATCTAAGTGCGATTTGGGTTTCTCAGCAAGCTAGGCGAGCGATTATTAATGGCGTCAGCGTTATCCCTGGTCAAACACTTCCCGATGGTAGTCTGGTTATCAAAATTCAGCCGAGCTTCGTATTGATTAAGCAGCATGGCGCTCAGAAAAGGCTTTATCTCATCCCATCTGTTCTAAACCCGGTGAAATGACTCTCATGCAGAAAACCCTTACTCTGATCACCGTTAGCTTGATTGTATTGTTGACTGCATGCGGCGAAAAGCTCACAGCGCTTAAAACTTCGAATGTCGATAATGTCTTTCCCTCAGGTCAAACACAAAGCCAGTTAGCACCACCGCCGACAGCTGTTACAGACGCCTTGCTACCCGATTTTAATCAAACCTTAGTGAATGCTAACCAGCACACTACAGCGCAGACCTTTAATATTGCTGTGCACGGCGTTGAAGCCAGAGACTTTTTCATGAGTCTGGTCGCAGATAGTCAGGAAAATATGGTGGTCCACCCAGAGGTGAGCGGTCATATTTCTCTGGAACTTAAGAATGTCACAGTTGCGCAAGTACTGAATACAGTGCAGAAAGTTTATGGCTACGACTACACAAAATCCGATATAGGCTACATTATTTACCCAGCTACGCTGCAAACCAAGATATTTAAAATCGACCGGCTGGATATTCAGCGGGAAGGTAGTTCCAATACGCGGGTTTCCTCAGGCCAAATCAATAACGGGCCTAGAGCGGGGGCAGCCAATACCGGAAATATGGGGGCAATGCAAGCGGTTACGCCAGGCGGCGGAGGCAGTCCCAATAATCCCAACAGCTTGGCAGCGAATAATTCCACTTCAGGTAGTTGGATTACCACCAGCACGAAAACCGACTTCTGGGACGAGTTGCAAAAATCTTTATCGGCTATCGTCGATGCTGCGCCCGGGCCTGGAAATGCCGATGAACTGCATAATCCGCAAACAGGGACTAAAGTGGTGATCAATAAACAGACTGGTATCATTGTGGTGCGCGCCAATCCCACCCAAATGCGCGAGGTCGAAAAATTGATTGACACAACCGAAGGGCAAATTGGCCGACAAGTGGCGATAGAAGCCAAAATTTTGGAAGTCGTACTCAATGATAGTCATCAGGATGGTATTAATTGGGCGACGGTATTAAGAAGCGCTCAGTTTGGTGCGCTTAGCTCCGTCAATCCATTGCCGGCGATAGCCACGGTAGCCGGACAGACAGCTTTCACGCTAAGTGCTAAAGCAGGAGATTTCTATGGATTTCTTGAACTGATGGAGAGTCAAGGGAAAACCAATATCCTTTCTAGTCCGAGAATTTCGACGCTGAATAATCAGAAAGCCGTGATTAAAGTCGGTCAGGACGAATACTTCATTACCGATATTTCAGCTAATACCACCGCTTCTACCACGACCACTATTACCCAAAACATTACCTGGACGCCGTTTTTTTCCGGTATTTCACTGGATGTTACGCCGCAGATCGCCGATAACAACAATATTACCTTGCATATTCACCCGTCAGTTACCGTCGTTACGAATGAGACCAAGAACTTTGATATTAATGGTGAGGCAAACAGCATCCCAATGGCCTTAAATCAGGTTCGGGAGTCGGACAGCATAGTCCATGCCGAAAGCGGACAGATCATTGTGATCGGTGGTTTAATGAAGGTAGACATCGAAGAAAACAAACAAGGTGTTTCTATGCTGGCACAGATTCCTTATCTAGGCAACCTCTTTAGGCAAAACTCCGGCACCGGTCAAAAATCTGAGCTGGTGATTTTGCTCAGGCCGACCATTATCAACAGCAATGAAGATTGGAAAGGCCCCTTGGAGAATAGTCGACAACATCTGCAAGAGTTGGAGCGGAAACAATTATGGAAATAGGCCGGTTGCGCATATGTATTTACAGCATTTCGGTTTAAATAAGTTTCCTTTTAACTTAACTCCGGATATTGAGTTTTTCTGCGCTTTGCCTACCTACCAAGAAGGCTTGAATGTGTTGCTTATTTCGCTGCAAAGTGGAGAGGGCTTTATCAAAATCACCGGACCGGTAGGCTCGGGCAAAACCATGCTCTGCCGTAAATTACTCAGGGTCTTACCGCAGCCGTTTGTAACTGCCTATATTCCTAACCCAAATTTAAGTGCACTAGAGTTGTATCAGGCGATTGGCTTGGAACTGGGCATAAAAAATACGCGCAAGCGCGGACAAAAACACCTGCTAGGCCAGATAAATGACTATCTGCTAAGTGCTGCCGGCCGTGGAGATAAAGTGGTATTGCTCATTGATGAAGCTCAGGCTATGCCGGTTGAGACCCTTGAGGCATTAAGGCTGTTGACCAATCTGGAAACCGAAAAGCAAAAGTTGTTGCAAATCGTGTTATTTGGGCAACCGGAACTTGATGAGATTCTGCAACAAAAATCCATACGCCAATTACTCCAGCGCATCAGTTTTAGCTATACGCTGCAGCCGCTTAATAGCCAACAAATTTGGGATTATGTGCAGCAACGTCTATTGATTGCCGGAAATATCCATACCAATTTACTGGGGCAGCAAGCCATCAATGCACTCTATTTTTTTTCAAGAGGTAAACCGCGGCTAATCAATATTCTCGCGCATAAGGCCTTATTGGCAGCGTATGGACAAGGCCGTAACAGCATAAACTGGCGGCATGTGCAGCTTGCCGCTCTAGACACCGATGATATTCGCTTCGATTTAGGCAATTTATACTGTATGAAAATACTGCCCTGGCTGTTTTTACTCGGCTCTGGGGTTTTGTTATTTTTTCAGACCGCTTAAATTACCCACTGCCAAATGGTTCAGTCAAATTACTTTTTGGTCATGAGAAGAAAGAGCCAAGTCGGCCTACCGGCGATTGTTTGTCCGCAGAGATCATGAGTTTAATCAATCAAATGTTACGCGACTTGGAACAGCGTAACAGTCAACAAGCAAAACCTGTTTTAGCGAAAGAAATTCGTAAAGTAGCGCCACTCCAAGACAAAAAGCCGTATTTGCTTTGGTTGACCCTACTGATAACGGCATTGTTTTGCGTATTTTTATGGCAGCAAAATCGTGGGGGGCAATTATCTGAGCAAGCCATGCCTTTTTCCAATCCAGTAGCTGCAAAAGTGCAAAAAGCACCCCTCGCAATTCTCCAACTGCCGGATGAACAACAACTACCCCAGCATTCTGCAGCCGTTTTGCCGATAAAGTTGCCGGAATTTAAGCAAAAAATTGTCGAAAAGTCACAGTTGTTTAGAATGAATTCGGAAACCATACCGGCGAAAGATAAAACTGAAAAAATCAAGTCGACATTACTGCCGATAACGAAAAGCTCTAGTGAACAGATTGCCTCTCTTTATCGTCAGGCGCAACGCAGCGATTCGGTTTTACTGGCTAAGGAGTTACTGGAACAAGTTTTGCTGCTTGATCCGCTGTATTTACCGGCCCGCACCTCGCTGCTGCAAAACTTACTGCAAGCGCAGGCGTCGGATAACGAGCTCAGCGCCATGCTGGATAGCAGTCTTGCTATATTTCCAGGAAATTTGCTGTTTATCAAAACCCGCGCCCATTTATATATTAAACAGAAAAACTTTATTACAGCAATTGCTGTACTGCGGCAAGTCGACGCCAACACTATAAATGACTCTGCATATTTGGCTTTACTAGCCGCGAGCTATCAGCAAGTGCAAAATTTTCCACTGGCACTACCTTTGTACCGCAGATTAACCGAGATGCAGCCGGAAAAAGCGGAAAATTGGTTAGGTTTGGCGATTTGCGCAGAAAGACTCAATCAAATTTCCATAGCAGTCGAGGCTTACAGGCAGGCTTTGGATAAAAATACCTTGCAAGGTGAAGTTGTGAACTATATTAATCAAAGGTTAAGCCTCTTAAATTACTAACTCTATGGAACCCACGCACGCACAAAAGAAAATTCGGATTGGCGATTTACTGGTGCAGCACCGCATCATCACGCACGATCAACTGATGGCGGCGCTGATCGAACAGAAAAAAACCGGCCGAAAACTGGGACGGACGCTCATCGATCTCAACTTCATCAAAGAAACTGATTTTCTAAATTTTCTTTCGCGGCAATTACAGATTCCGTTTCTGGATATTTCCCAGTACAAGCGTAAACCAGAGGTTTCCAAGGAGTTACCGGAAAATTTGGCTCGGCGTTTTCGCGCTATGTTATTGGAAAGTAATGCCAACGATGTATTGTTGGCGATGGCAGATCCAACAGATTTGATGGGACTGGACGAACTTAGCCGGGTGCTAAAAAAACGCATTCGCCAGGCGGTGGTACGGGAATCCGATTTACTGACCGCGATTGATCAGGCTTACAGGCGTACACAGGAAATCAGCAATTTGGCCGAGCAGTTAAGCGACGAATTAGCTGAAAACGAATTTGACTTGAATAGTCTACTTACCAGCAGCGAGGTCAGCGATGCACCGGTAGTGAAGTTATTGCATTCGATTTTTGAAGATGCAGTACAAACCAATGCCTCCGATATTCATATCGAGCCTGACGAAACCGTTCTGCGCATCAGGCAACGGATAGATGGCGTATTAAACGAACAAGTGCTGGAAAATACCAATATCGCATCAGCGCTGGTAGTGCGTTTAAAATTGATGTCCGGTCTGAATATTTCCGAAAAGCGTTTGCCGCAAGATGGCCGGTTTGCGATACGGGTAAAAAATAAGGCGCTGGATATAAGGCTGTCTACCCTGCCCATTCAAAACGGCGAATCGGTGGTAATGCGAATTCTCGATCAGTCGAAAGGTTTGCTGGATCTCGATGTATTGGGCATGCCCCCGGAAATATTACAGCGTTTCCGAGTCCATATTCGGAATCCGCATGGCCTGATTTTAGTCACCGGTCCCACCGGCAGCGGTAAAACCACCACGCTGTATGCTGCTTTATCGGCTGTCAATTTCCCACAAACCAAAATAATTACCGCCGAGGATCCGGTGGAATACAGTATTCCTCGGATTAATCAGACACAAATTAACGATAAAATCGGCCTGACCTTTGCTAAGGTTTTACGCTCGGCGCTACGCCAAGATCCGGATGTGATTCTGGTCGGCGAGATTCGCGACCGGGAAACCGCCGAAATTGCAGTACGGGCTTCAATTACAGGTCACTTAGTGTTTTCTACCCTACATACCAACGGCGCGGTAGAAACTGCCACGCGCTTGTTGGATATGGGTATCGAAGGCTATATTCTGGCTAGCTCATTAAAAATGATCATGGCGCAACGCTTGGTTAGAAAAATTTGTGACCGTTGTGTCGAAACTGCCGAACTTGACGAAGGGGAATGCATTTGGTTGGAAAAAACTTTTAATATCCAAGCAGCTGACTTCACTATTAAAAAAGGCATGGGTTGCCAGCATTGCAATCATGTGGGTTATCGGGGCAGGATAGGCGTGTATGAATTACTGGAAATGCGTCATGAAACCTTGGATGCTTTGCGGCGCAATGATTCTTCTGCGTTTGTTAGTGCAGCTCGCGCCACACCGGGTTTCAAATCGTTTTCGGAGTTGGCGCTGGAATTGGTTAGGCAAGGCGTGACGAGTCTGCACGAAGTGATGCGGATTTCGGAAAATTAATATGCCTGTTTTCGCCTATAGGGCTCGAAATAATGCCGGAAAATTGATTAGCGGCAATCTGGAGGCAGAATCCCCATTGCAGGTGGCGCATACCTTGACTAACCGCAATCAGATTCCGCTAAGTATTCAGCCGGTTAAAGAAAGCGTGGATTTATTCGAACAATTCAGATACTTGCAGGCCTTGCAAAGCCTGGATGTTAGCGACTTAATTCTATTCAGCCGGCAAATGTACAGCTTGACAAAAGCCGGCGTGCCGTTGATGCGCGCCATCAATAGTCTTGCGGATTCAAACCGCAATATAGCCATGAAAAAAGCTTTGCAAAATATCGCCAATAAATTGGAAGCCGGGCAATCGCTGTCGCAAGCCATGTCCCAGCACAGCAAGATTTTTCCGTTGCTGTTGGTCAGCATAGTCAATGTCGGCGAAACCAGCGGCAGTCTAGAGCAATCCTTTTTACAAATCAGTCGCTATTTGGATCGTGAAAAAGAAACCCAGAGCCGTGTGAAATCAGCATTTCGTTACCCGACAATGGTCATCGCGGCAATCAGCATCGCTATGGTGATCGTGAATATCTATGTAATTCCAGCCTTTAAAGGCGTATTTGACAAGGTGGGAGCGGAATTGCCCTGGCAAACCCGATTGTTGATGGCAATTTCCGATTTCAGCGTCCAGTATTGGCCGTATATTATCGCCGCTGTGTTGGCCTTGGTTTTGATTTTACGTAAATATATCAGTACGCCGGAGGGCATAAAGCAATGGCACTGGTTGTTATTGAAACTGCCGGGGGTCGGTAGTATTATCGAAGGCGCAGTGATGGAGCGGTTTTGCCGTTCATTCGCGATGATTATGCAATCCGGCGTGCCATTAATCCAGGGCATTGCTATAGTCGCCAATGCGGTAGGCAATGAATACATAAGCTCTAGGCTGCATCGGATGCGGGTTGGTATCGAAAAGGGCGACAGCATTTCCCGCATGGCTAGAAATATCGGCTTATTTCCACCGCTGGTCATACAAATGCTAATGGTTGGCGAAGAATCCGGCAATATTGCGGAAATGCTGCAGGAAGCCGCCGATTTTTATGAGGGAGAAATTGATGCCGAACTCAGGAATCTCTCCAGCGTCATTGAGCCGTTTTTGATCGTAGTGATCGGCATCATGGTGCTGGTGTTGGCCTTGGGTATTTTTCTGCCGATGTGGAATTTATCGGCGGCCATGCATTAGCATGAGCTGAGCAGTTTACTATGAAAGCATATTGGGTTTGGTTGTGGTTCGTCTTGCTGTGGTTTGCTATGCATGTCGCTCAGGCGACAAATTATACGTTTCCCGGCAATCTGCCAGCCGGTTGCAGTGGAAGTAGCGGCACGTATACTTGCAGCGCTTTAACGTTAGGTTATGCAGATAGTTGGACGATTACCTCACCGATACCGGCTACCGTGACTATTAACGGCAATATGACTACCAATACTAATACCATCAACACCGGTAGTTTGGCTGCTAACTTGAATTTGGTGGTAACCGGAACACTGACCGCCACCTATGAAACCACTATTAATGCCAACATTACGGCGGGTACGATTAATGATAGTTCAGGTTATGTGACTTTCGGCGGTCCACTGACTATAACTACCGGTAGTGTTAACCTGAATTACCTATCCACAGTCGCCGGGTCGATCACCAGCAGCACCGGCGCCATTACCGTCGGCCAGGGTGGCCTAGTCAGCGGCGACATCGTTAGCTCCAGCGGTAATGTTAGCTTAGGCTACCAAGCTTCGGTTACCGGCGAAATAAGCACCGGCGGTTCGATCACGATGGCGCAAGGCAGCACGGTTTCGGCTTGCGTCGAATCCAGCTCATCAGCCGCCATTACGCTAGGTTATCAAGCATCGGTGGACAGCATCTGCTGTGGATCGACGACTTGCAGCACTCGTTGCGTGACCAATAATTCCACGTATTCGATGCCGAGGCAGTGTTCGACTTCCACTAGTATTTGCGACCAGACAGCCGGTAATTTGGTGAATAACTGCGGGTTTGAAAGCGGGACGACCTCATCATGGAATACCATCGGCAATTGGAATTCCGGTTACAATTCCATTGCAGCCGGTGGGGAGGCGGGCAGTCACTCAGGAACTTATGAACTTGACATGGGAAACATTACCACGGCGACAGGTGGTCTCTCGCAGGTCTTGAAAACCATGCCCGGCGCCAGCTACCAGTTTTCCTTCTGGGCTTGGCAAGATGCCGGTTATGAGCAATTAATCACCGCCAGTTGGAATGGAGTCAGCCTTTTGTCGTTAACCGCAAATACCAGCGGCTGGACGCAATACAGCTATACTGTTACAGGTACCGGTGCGGATACAATCGCGATTTCCGCGTACAATATCCCTGACTGGGGTTTTATTGACGATGTTATTGTTGTTCTTAAAAGCCCGGTCGTGGTAAATCCCAGCCCATCCAGCTTTAATGCTTTCGACACCAGTACCGCCGCCAACGCCACCACCGGTTTTATCCAAACCAAGATTGCCGGGACGGCGTTTACTTTCGATGTCGTGGCGCTAACCAGCACGCCATCGGTATTAAGCAGTTTTACCAGCGCAGTAACAGTCGAGTTGGTCGATGCTACCACCAGTTCTACTTGCTCAACCATGACTTCCATTCAGACTGTCGCATCAAGTTATACTTTTACAGCTACGGATAGTGGTCGGCATACCTTCTCCGGGGTAACGCAGGCACAGGCCTATCCAAATGCGAAAGTGCGGATTTCCTATCCGGCTGTCACGCCAACTACGGTGGTGTGTTCCAGCGATGCTTTTGCAATTCGACCCAGTTATTTTACAGTAACAGCCACCGATGCGACCTGGTCTACACCTGGAACCAGCCGTATCTTGAATGCCTCGACTACAACTGGGACACCGACGCATAAGGCGGGACAGCCCTTAACGATTATCGTGACGCCCTATAATAGTGCTAATGTGGTGACCAGCACTTATAGCGGCGCCCCGGTAGCCTCGGTTAGCTGTTTGCTGCCTGCTTCCGGTTGCGTGGCCGGCGTGTTTGGCGCCGGTTCCTTTGCCTTGAGCGGCGGCGTGGCGACGTCAAACTCCGCCAATTATTCGGAAGTTGGCGTGGTCAGTCTCAGCGTTTCCGATGCAACTTTTGCCGGAGTGGATGGCCCGGCTATAGATGGCTCATCAACCAGCCAAATCACGATCAGCTCAACAGCAACAACGGTTGGCCGCTTTGTACCGGATCATTTTGACGCAACCTTGAATACCCCGGTTTTTGCTCCGGCCTGCGTCACTTTTACTTATATCGGCCAACCTATCAAATATGCGACCAATCCGGTGGCGACCGTTACCGCAAAAAATGTCGCCGGGCTAGCGACGCAAAATTATACGTCCGCTTCCGGTTTGTTCAAAATCAGTCCCGGCAACGTTACATATGGGATTAGCCCTAGCTATGCCGAGGCAAGCCAGGCCGTCAGCGTATTAAACTCGGCAGTACCCGTTGCCGCAGATAACGGCAGTGGTGTAAGCACGTTAACTTTTGCTGATACCAGCTCCAATATTCTCGGCATTACTCGGCCCAATAACCCGTTTAACCCGATTAACGCCTTTAACGCTAATATTGCCTTGAGTTTTACTTTACAGGATACAGACGGCGTCACAGTAGGTAATGTTAATGGCGCCGCAGCTTCCAACCCTGTGCATTTTGGTACGGCCAGTAGCGGCGCCGGCATCAGTTTTACTGGCGGCTATAACATTCAGAAATGGGGGCGCTTGGCGATGAGTAATGCCAACGGTTCGGAGCTGACAGCTTTGGTCATACCGCTCTTCGTTGAGTATTATAACGGGACTGCTTTTGTAGGTAACAGCAGTGACAATTGCACGTCCATCAGTTTAACCAATCAAATTTCACTCAGCAATCCCAGTACCGGTTCGGGTGCGGCGCAAGCGGGCACTGCGGCGATGACGGTAGGTTCGGCGACCAGCTCAACCAGCTTAAGCGCGGCCACATTGGCTGCCGGTTCCAGTAGTATCAGCTTTAGCGCCCCTGGTGCGGGTAATACCGGCTATATTAATATCACCAGCAATATCGCTAGCCTACTGCCGTGGCTATTGTATCCCTGGAATCAAGGCGGGGCTGCTAATACCTCTCCGGCTGCGGTAGCGACCTTTGGGGTTTATCAGGGCAATCCGAATATTATCTACTTTCGTGAGATTTACTAAATAAACGGGTAAAGACTGGAATACTAATAATTGGGTATTAATTACCTTGCCTCCGGATGCGTTTCCTGGCACAGCGGGCAAATATGCCGGCCATCCTTGCCGCGCCGCCAGCCGCCAAGCTCGATAGCTTGTTCCAAGGAGCCTTCAAACCAGGCTCTGCCGTCGCTAATTCGGCGGCCGGTGCGCGAACCCCGTTGACTTAAGCGGCGAAATTCGATAGATCTTAGCGCCTGAGGGTTACAAATATCGCAAAAAATAAAGGTTCTAATACTCATAAGGACTGGAAAACTTAAGGGTGCGCTAACAAAAAATGTGAACTAATTAGACTATCCAACTAGGCATATTTGCAGTATAGACTAGAATTTATGTATGCAAATGCTGATGGCAAATTCTACATATTGTAAAAATCTTTAACTTTCCGTTCTAAGGTGAAAAAATGAAACCGTTTAAACAGCAGGGCTTTACGTTAATTGAGTTAATCATGGTGATCGTGATCTTGGGTATCTTGGCGGCCACTGCTTTACCCAAATTTGTTAATATTGGACAAGACGCCAGAAAAGCAGTGTTAAACGGCATTGCGGGTGCAATCAATAGTGCAGTGTCGATTTCCACAGCTACCTATCTCGTTAGGCAGGCAACGCCTATCGTCACTAGCGACGGCACTTCGGTCGCTGTTGTAACTACAGGCACGCCCACCGGACAACCAGTCGGTGATTCTACCGGCATAAACTTAATGGTGCCGGCGCCAACCGGCGTAACGATTTCCAATACTGGCACTGGTGTATCAGGCGTTGCGACTTATACGGTAACCGGGGCGGCAACCACTAGTAGCTGTATCGTGACTTATACCGCATCGACTGGTGCTGTCGTGATTACCAATGGTGGGTGTTAGTTTAAGTGCTGCGTATCCTTATCTTTCCTTAGTTGGGTAGTGAGACATCCATTTTATAGACGTCGATTAGGCGGATTTACGCTGGTAGAGCTGATTATGACCTTGGTCATTTTAGGGATACTTTCCGCTGTAGCGATGCCGAAATTTTTCAGCTATACCACCTTTCAGCAAACCGGTTTTTTTTACGATATGCTGAACGCTATTCGTTACGCACAAAAGTTAGCGGTAGCGACCAACTGCAATGTGCAGGTCGCTATTTCCGCTAATCAATATGCCTTAACTAGGCCCTCTGCCCGAACTTACTGCACTTCGACTACCGCCGCTAATTTTACGCAGAACATCATCCGGCCCGGATCCGGTGAAAACAGCTACCAAGGCAGTCTGGCCGGTGTTGCGCTCAGTAGCGCTACCTTCTTTTTTATGGCCAGAGGCAATGCATCTGGCGCTTTTACCATAACTGTAGGTAGTCATCAAATCAGCATTGTGCCGGATACCGGCTATGTGTATGGGCAATAAGCAACCGGCTAAGTGCAACGGTTTCACGCTGATTGAGCTGGTCATGTCCATGGTGATTATCAGTATCGCCTCGGTGGGCATACTGAGCGTGATGAATCTTACCCAGAAACATAGCGCAGATCCGTTAGTGGAAAGGCAGGCTCTGGCGATTGCCGAGGCGTATATGGAAGAAATTTTGCTGCAGAACTATGGGGCCTGTACCGCCACTAGCCGGGCTACCTATAGCTGCGTTGGCAATTACAACGGCTTGTTGGATGCGGGGGCGCATGACCAAGCCGGAGCCGCGATTAATGGCTTAGCGAATTACACTATTTCAGTTACCGTGACGGCCAGCAGTTTGAGTGGCGGGGTCGCTGCGCAGCAAATCACTGTCAGCGTTACCGGGCCAGGTGTGAATGGTCTGACGCTGGTTGGTTATCGGGGAAATTACTGATGTTGCGCGGCCGGCAAGGTTTTACGCTGATTGAACTGATTACCGTAATAGTGATTATCAGCATTTTGACCGGCGTTACCACCACTATTATTACCCGTCCTATCCAGAGCTATATGTATTTGCAAACCCGTACCACGCAAGTGGACAATGCGGAATCCGCTTTGCAGATGATGCAGCGCGACATTCGCCGAGCTGTGCCGAACAGTATCCGTATCACTAGTAATGGCACTGCTCTGGAATTGTTGCATACCACAGATGGCGGTCGTTATCGGGCTAAGTTGACCAGTAGCGGCACTGGCGATATTCTCAATTTTACTACCACTGATAGCAGTTTCGATGTGATCGGCAGTTTAGGTGCTACGCCCAGCGGCTCTGTTGTGGTATACAATTTAGGCGATGCCTCCTCGAATGCCTATGCCGGCAATAATATCGCCACTCTCAGCAATGCATCGACCGCTATTTCGATCAGTTTGGCAACCGCCACCCAGTTCCCCCTGCCGTCGCCACTGCAAAGGTTTTTTATTGTCGATACGCCGATTACCTATAGTTGCAGCGGAGGCAGTTTGCTGCGCTATTTCGGTTATCCACTTGCTGGCACCCAGGCCAACCCGCCAGTCGGGGCAACTGCCGAAATCCAAGCTAACTCAGTGAATAGTTGCGCGTTTACTTACGCCTCCGGTGCTGGTACGCGTTCCGGCTTGGTGACTTTGCAGATTACCCTAATCGATACCAATGGTGAATCCTTATCCCTAATTCATCAGGTGCATGTGGATAATGCGCCATGAAAATACAGCAAGGCTTTACCCTGGTGTCAGCGATTTTTATTCTGCTGGTGTTTGGTTTGCTTGGCGGCTATATGCTGCGCACCAACGCCATCCAATTAGATACCACCAGTTATGCATTGCAAGGGGCAAGAGCCTATCTGGCGGCAAGAGCCGGTACTGATTGGGCGATTGCCAGTATTGTCAATTATGGCGGAAACTGTACCCAAATCTCTGCGCAAACCGCAATGAGCTTTACCGGCATTAATGGCTTTACGGTGAGCTTGAGCTGTTCGAGTGTCGCTTACTCGGAAGGGAGTGTCAGCGGGACGATTTATACCATCACTGCGCTAAGTCAATACGACAGCTACAACGCTGGCGATTATGCCGCCAGACAAACCACAGTAACGGTGGTGCATTAATATCCACAAAAATAGGTAATATTGCTGGATACTATCGCTACCCACTGCCAGCCTACTGTAGAATATCCGGATTTAACGCAAACATTTATCACAGCTTCGGGTATTAGCATGAGCAAATCCATCGTTCTCACCGGTATTACCACCACCGGTACGCCGCATTTAGGGAATTATGCCGGGGCGATCTGTCCGGCCATTAAAGCGAGCAAGAATGAAAACGTCAGGCCGTTTTATTTCTTAGCCGATTATCACGCCTTGATTAAATGCACAGAACCGGCGCGCGTACAGCAATCCAGCCTGGAAATTGCCGCTACCTGGCTGGCCTTGGGTTTGGATACCTCTAATGCGGTGTTTTACCGGCAATCCGATGTGCCGGAGATATTAGAGCTGACCTGGATGCTGACCTGCGTAACCGCTAAAGGTTTGATGAATCGTGCGCATGCCTACAAAGCCGCAGTGGCCGAAAATGAAGCTGTTGAAGGCGGCGATCCTGACAAAGGCATCACTATGGGATTATTCAGTTACCCAGTGCTGATGGCGGCGGATATATTAATGTTCAACGCCAATAAGGTCCCAGTCGGTAAGGATCAAATTCAACATATTGAAATGGCCCGCGATATTGCCAGCCGCTTCAACCATATTTATGGTGAGCATTTTGTGTTGCCGGAAGCGGTGCTGGAAGAAAATGCCGCGACTCTGCTGGGGCTGGATGGCCGAAAAATGAGCAAGAGTTATGACAACACCATTCCGCTGTTCGAACCTGAAAAAAAACTCCGCAAGCTCATTAATAAAATCAAAACCAATTCGCTGGAGCCCGGAGAGCCAAAGCAAACGGAAGGCTGTACTTTATTTGGTATCTATCAGGCTTTTGCTAATCAGCATGAGGTCGAAGCGATTCGGCTGCGCTATGCCGAAGGCATTAGTTGGGGGGAAATGAAGCAGGTGTTATTCGAGAAAATCAATGACGAAATCGCTCCGGCCCGTGAGCGCTACGAAGCCTTGTTGCAAGCCCCTGAGCATATCGAACAACAGTTACAGGAAGGCGCAGAAAAAGCCCGCGCTATCAGCGTGCCGTTTATTCAGCGTTTGCGGAAGGCGGTGGGTATTAGCCGGATTGCTTTGAGCTGATATGCCGCTAAAAATAACCCTAGGTTTGCTATATAATGGACGGCTATTTTTGCCCTGTGCTTGTCTATGACTAGAAAGAAAAGCTCGTCCTTGTTTGAGTCCTCTATGGAGGAACTGGAAAAACTTGTTGAACAAATGGAACAAGGCGATATTTCGCTGGAAGAGTCTTTAAAAGCATTTGAGCGTGGCATCAAATTAACCCGCACTTGTCAGCAAGCCTTGCAGGACGCCGAACAAAAAGTGCAGATCCTGTTGGAAAAAAACGGTCAACAAACCCTGGAGCCATTCAACGATGTCTAATTTAAAAGAATATCTTGCCGCCTGCCAACAGCGGGTCGAGAAAGCCCTCGACGCCCGCCTGCCCGGTGAGCAGATTTTGCCGCAAACGCTGCATCAGGCTATGCGCTACAGCGTCTTGAACGGCGGCAAACGCACCCGGCCCTTGCTGACGTATGCTACCGGTCAGGCATTGGGTATACCGGAAGAGGCTCTGGACGCACAAGCCTGTGCCGTAGAGTTTATTCATGTCTATTCTTTAATCCATGATGACCTGCCGGCGATGGATAACGATGATTTACGCCGAGGCAAGCCAACTTGTCATAAAGCCTATGACGAAGCCACAGCTATTTTGGCAGGCGATGCGCTGCAAGCTTTGGCGTTTGAAGTGCTGTGTAATGATATGAATATTCAAGTTGATGCGGTTGCGCGCTTAAAAATGATCGCAGCTTTAACAAAAGCCAGCGGTTCGCAGGGCATGGTCGGCGGCCAGGCTATCGATTTGGCGGCTGTCGGCAGTAAATTATCGCTTCCGGAACTGGAGAATATGCATATTCATAAAACCGGGGCCTTAATCCGCGCCAGCGTGAATCTGGCGGCGCTATCCAAAGTGGATTTAGATCCGGCTCTCGCTAAACAACTGGATCGTTACGCCAAATGCATAGGTCTGTCTTTTCAAGTTAAAGACGATATTCTGGACGTGGAAAGCGATACTGCCACCTTAGGCAAAACCCAGGGTAAGGACAGCAATAACGACAAGCCGACGTATCCGGCGCTGATGGGCATGGCCGAGGCGAAACAAAAAGCCTTGGAATTGCATGAACAGGCTTTGTTGAGCTTAAAAGATTTTGGCAGTGAGGCGGATTTATTGCGGGATTTGTCTTTGTATATTATTGAGCGGACGCATTAAGCCTTAGCCTCGCTATGATCGTTCCAACGCTCCGCGTTGGAATGCAGTGCTGGACGCTCCGGCGTCCTACCAAGATATTTTATCCATGTTTGATACTTAGATTGGGTTTCGCTATCGAGCTTTTAAAAGACAGCTTGTTCAACCTAGTCTACGGTCTATTTTCAGATTGATTGAATGGCAGTAAATATTTATACCAAGGTTTAAACATTTATTGTCAATTGAGGCAAGCGTATGACTGAAGTGATGCTTGAACTTAAAAAATGGGGTAATAATCTCGGTGTGCGCTTACCGGCGGCTATCGTCCGCGAAGCGCATTTAAAAACAGATCAACGTGTGCAGATTGCCGATGTTAACGAACAGATAATTATCACGCCGTTGGTAGAAGAAACGCTATCTCTGGAACAACGTTTGGCCCAGTTTGATCCACAGCGGCACGGCGGCGAGTTTATGTCTACCAACTCGCGTTTGGGCGCAGAGCAATGGTGAAAGCCACGGCGGCTTGGCTGCCTGAGCGTAGGGAAATTATTTGGATCGATTGCAACCCGCAAGCCGGCCAGGAAATGCGGGATATTCATCCGTTTTTAGTACTGTCGCCTGGTCTGTTTAACGCCAAAACCTCGTTGGTGATTGGTTTGCCTATGACAACCGTAGAATATAACGCCGACAATCCTTTTGCTTTCGCGGTAGGTAAAGCAGCGGGCCGGAAAGCAGATAAAATCAGCTATATACTTTGTCACCAGCCTAAATCGTTCGATTGGCGGGTGCGCGGTGCAACGCCTCGTCCGCTGGGGAAGTTAAGCGAAAATTTGTTTGCTGTGGTTTGTGAGCGTCTGAACCAGATTATTCAGCTGGATATGAAAGCTTAGCCCATCTTTAACAAGCCGCCCCTCAAATTTAGCCAATTTAGCCTCATCTGTTTACTTAAGTCATTGATTTCATATATAAGTCAACTCATTTTTGGGGTTATTTCAGTTTGTAGTGCCATAATAGTTTGATACCACTATTGCGGATTTTTTAAAACTGCGCTAACTTTGCGCCATGTATATCCGCCGCACTCATACCAACAACTCCTCCACGGGCGAACGTTATTTCACCTTTCGCTTGGTGGCTAACCAGCGCGTCGATGGAAAACCGCGCCAGACGACTTTATTGAATCTGGGCAGACATTTTTCCGTCGACCAAGAGCATTGGCCTTCGCTTTGTGTCAGAGTCGAGCAATTGCTGAGCCATCAATCGACGCTATTGCCGCTTCAATTGCCGTCAGCCGTGGAAATAGCCGCGCAGTCCATCTTTACACAACTCTTGGCGCAACAGGCGACCGTCACCGAAGCGCCGCCACAAAAGGACGATTTGCCATCAGCGCCTGCTAAATCTGCCGCACCTTCAGAGTTCACCCTGCCTGTACCTGTTGATCTTCAAGTTGTTGATATCACTTCTCTTGAAGTAAGCCAATCCAGAACCGTAGGCGTCGAGCAGGTGGGCCTTTGGGCGATGCAACAACTGAATTTTATCGAATTGCTGACAGGCTTGGGGATTAATGGTGCACAAATAGCCGCTATAGTCGGCTCCATTATTGGGCGTATGGCCGGTGTATGCTCGGAGCTGGCGACACACAACTGGCTAATCAGGCAAAGCGCACTGGGCGAGTTAATCGACGCGAACTACGAAACGTTGCCCTTGATGACGATGTACCGGGCGGCAGACGCCTTGTGGAAACACAGTGCCCAGATCGAGCAGACCTTATTCTCTCGGCTGACTGATTTATTTGGCTTTTCGACCACGATCACCCTGTATGATTTGACCAATACCTATTTTGAAGGCGAAGTGCCGAACAATACCAAAGCCAAGCATGGGCGTTCAAAAGAGAAACGTACGGATTGTCCACTGGTGACTTTGGGCTTGGTTTTAGATGGGAGCGGCTTTGTGCGCCGCTCGCAAACTTTTGCCGGCAATGTCAGCGAACCGGGTACCTTGGAAACGATGCTCAATCACCTCAATGCGCCGTCAGAGGCCTTGGTGGTGATGGATGCCGGTATTGCCACGGAGGACAATATTCAATGGTTACGCGATAAAGGCTATGGTTATCTGGTCGTCAGTCGTGAGCGCTCACGTCAGTTCGATGACACCACCGCTGTCTCTCTTAAAACGGCATCAAATGAAACGGTACGCTGCCAAAAAGTACTCGCCAAGGATGAGAAGGAAATTCGGCTCTATTGCCATTCCGAGGGGCGTGAACAAAAAGAACAGGCCATAACCGAGCGCTTTTCAAGTCGTTTTGAAGCCGAACTTAATGCCTTGAACGCCGGATTACAACGACCACGAACCGAAAAAAATCCAAATAAACTCCATGAACGCATAGGTCGCCTGAAAGAAAAATATCACGGTATCGGTCAGCATTATCAAATTGAATTGCAAACCGATGAAAGCGGCGAAAAAGCCATCAGTCTAACCTGGCAAAAACAAGTGGTGGCGGGCTCTTCTGCAAATCTTCCCGGCGTGTATTGCTTACGGAGTAATCAAACAGCCTGGACGGAAGAAAAATTATGGCGTACTTATATCACGCTCACTGACTTGGAAGCCGTTTTTCGCTGCTTCAAAAGCGATCTGGGTCTCCGGCCTATCTTCCATCATAAAGAAGAACGCGTTGATAGCCATCTGTTCATCACCGTATTGGCCTATCAGTTTGTGCAACTCATTCGCCGGCGTCTAAAAGAATCTGACGTCAATTTCAGCAGCAGTTGGAGGACTCTACGGGAAATATTGAGTACTCAAAACCGCGTCACGGTCAGTTTCCGTCGAGCCGATGGTAAAGCTTTACATGTGCGTAAAGCCACCAAAGCGGAACCCGAGCAGATGGATATTTATAAGGCACTAAAAGTTAATCCGGCACCCGGAGGTATTAGTAAAACGATAGCCTAAAATACTGAGACTGGACTCTATTTTTCAGAATGTAGTGCCACACCGTTTTTTTTGATACGCAACATATTGTTTTTAAATGCTTATTAATTTGACTTGTTAAAGATGGGTTAGGGTTAGTGGACATAGCTTTCCAGATAATTGGCGGGGATTTGCGTTTCAGCCGCTTATTTGATAGCGTTAGCCTGAGCAGATAAAAAAGATACAGGCGGTCCAGTAATGGCGATAGATACACAGACTCAGACAGTAAACATAGCAAGCGGAAATCCCCAGCTATTTCGCGTATTTCTGGCATCGCCGGGCGATGTGCCTTTGGAGCGCAAATTAGCCAGGGAAGCCATCACCCACATCAGTAATGAACGGCGCTTTCGCGGTCGCTTCCAAATTGAAATTATCGCTTGGGATCAACCCGGCGCAGCGGTGGCAATGGAAGCAGGCTTAACGCCGCAGCAGGCGATAGCCCAAGGATTGCCTAAACCGGAGGATTGCGATTTGGCTGTGATTATCTTGTGGTCGCGTATCGGTACGCAATTGCCTGAAGCGTTTGACAAGAAACCAGATGGTACGCTTTATTTATCCGGTACTGAATGGGAATATCATAACGCGCTTAAGGGGTATAAAAACCAGGGTAATCCGGCGGTTTGGGTGTATCGCAAGACAGAGCCGCCTATGATGGCGTTAAATGATCCTGACAAGGAAATTAAAAATGCGCAGTGGGAAAAATTAGAGAAGTTTTTTGCCGCCTTTACCAATCCGGACGGTTCCTTGGCCGGCGGTGTCAATTATTATCCGAGCGCGGATGATTTTCGGCAACAGTTTGAACATCATCTGCGCGATAAGCTGGATAAATTGTTGGAAAGCTTGCCAACCGGCTACATAACACCCGCGTTGGAAAATGCTAATGTCCAGCCGCCGCCATGGACAGCCTCGCCGTATCCGGGCCTGGAAGCCTTTACCCCGGAACAAGCGCCGATTTATTTTGGTCGCGGGAGAGAGATTGATCAGTTGCTGCAACAATTTGCCGATGCCAAAACCCGTTTCATTGCAGTGGTTGGCGTCTCCGGTTCCGGTAAATCCTCTTTGGTGCAGGCGGGTCTGTTGCCGAGATTACGTAACGGTATTATCGGCTACGCTGCTTGGGACGATTTAATTTTTAAGCCTGGGGAACGCGGCGAGAATCCTTTTTTGGCGCTGGCTTTTGCGCTGAAAGCCAAACTGAAGCTCAGTGAACGCAACGAACAGGACATCGCCCGCGCTCTGCAAGCGGATGCGGGTGTGATGCAAACGCATTTATCGCACTTGCTGGCCGGCTGCGAACCTGCCGGTGAATGTTTAGTGGTGATAGATCAATTTGAAGAATTGTTCACGCAATGCAGCGTGACAGGGCGGAAAAGCTTTTTAAGCCTGTTGGCGCAGATGCTAAGTTTGCCGCGCTTGCGGGTCATCGCCACGCTGCGGGCTGATTTTTTTGACCGGGCGATACAAGAAGCTATGTTGGCGAATCTGCTGCGCCAGGAGCGCGGGGTTTTTCCTTTAGACCCGCCGGGCTTAAGCGCTATTCATCAGATGATCATCCGGCCTGCCGAAGCCGCAGGTCTGGAGTTGGAAGAAGGCCTGCCGCAGCGCCTACTGGATGACGCGGGTCACGGCCCTGGAGCGATGCCGTTAATCGCCTTTACCTTGAATCAGCTTTATCAAACTGAAAATAACACGCATACCCTGAGCATCCAGGCTTACGAAGCCTTCGGCGGCATAACAGGCGCGATCCAGAAACGCGCGGAAGCGGCGCTGCAAGGTTTGGCGCTTGATTTGGACAGCGTGTTACCTAAATTATTCGCGCATTTGGTGGAAGTCAATACGCAAGAGGTAGCGACCCGCCGCCGCGCTCCGCAAGCTGTATTGCAAGGCGATCTGGAAACCGTCACTGCCGCCTTGATCGACGCCCGCTTGTTGGTCAGCGGCGAAGGCGAAAACCGGCAAGCTATCGTGGAAGTCGCGCACGAAACCGTGCTTACTGGCTGGCAGCGCTTGCAGCAATGGATAGTCGAACATGCTCATGCTTTACGCGTACGGCGGGATTTGGAGCAAGCCGCCGAGGAATGGGCTACTCGGGCCGTCCCGGCGGCGCTTTGCGTACTGGGGCATTACTAAAGCGCTATCTCAACGCTGCCGAGCCGCGTTCGGACATTGCCGCAGCCTATTTGCGCGCCTGCCAACGGCGCAATACTGGTTTCCGCTTTGCTTATGCAGTGCTGGGCATATTTTTATTCGTCGGATTGGGGATTTATATCCAGGTCAGCAAATCCCAATACCCGCCGGCCTTGGCGGCGAAAGGTTTGTTTGTGCAGATGGGTGTTTGGCCGGTCACTAACCCAGTATGGTGCAAATTCCACAAGGAGACTTTATCATGGGGGATAACTCCGGGCCGTAAAATTCGGACGAACGCCCTGCACATAAGGTAGAGATTAAAACAGCGTTTGAAATGGGCAAATACGAGGTGACCTTCGAGGAATATGATTTGTTTGCCGCTGCGACGGGACGCGAAAAACCCGGCGACCAAGGTTGGGGTCGCGGCGACCGGCCTGTTATTAATGTGAGCTGGTTAGATGCGGCAGCCTATGCGGAATGGTTGTCACAACGGACCGGCTGGAAATACCGTTTGCCTTCAGAAGCTGAATGGGAATATGCCGCCCGCGCTACAACCACTACGCTACGTTATTGGCCGGAAAAAACTGAAACGGAAAAAGAC
>CAVPMI010000067.1:0-254125 GCA_963705975.1 uncultured Pseudomonadota bacterium | reverse complement strand
GCAAGATTCAGCTCTGCAAAAACTGTTATGAAGATGCGAGATTTACCACCGGCAGCAATCATATGTCCCTGCCGGGATCTATCATCAGCGCTCCGGTATTTACCTTACATAACACCTTGATTGGTGTATTAAATGTCTCACATTCCGAACCAAATTTCTTTAACGACTGGCATATTAGATTGCTGGAAATCTATAAAAATATCCTAGGGCAGTTGATTACGAATAGCCGTCTGTTTCAACAAATGGAAACGCAAATTTCTTTGCGTACCGCTGAACTTGAGCAACTGGTCACTGAAACCCAACGCTTGAAAGAACATTACGCCAGCATATCTATGCAGGATCAACTGACCGGCTTGCACAATAGGCGCTATTTTTATGATCAAGTTGAAAGAGCTATCGCTCAGAATAAACGGCATGCCCAGCCATTCTGCCTACTTGTGCTGGATATTGATCACTTCAAAACCATTAATGACCGCTTTGGCCATGCTTTTGGCGATCAAGTCTTAATAGGCGTTGCTGATGCTCTAAAAAAGCAAGTTCGCATCAGTGATATTTTAATTCGCTTCGGGGGTGAAGAATTTGTAGTTATCTTCACCAATACTAATGTCGAAAACGGCCATGTTTTTGCTGATCGGATCAGAAACGCCATCAAAGCACTGAGTTGGCAGTTTGAGGAAAAACTTGTGCAGATTACTCTCAGCATAGGCTTACATTTCAGCAACTTAGAAAGCCAAGAGTCTGAAAACATACTGGACATCGACCAAATTATTCATTGCGCCGATCTGGCTTTATATTCTGCTAAGGCGAACGGCAGAGACCAAGTTGTCGTATTTAACGAAGAGATGCGCAATTAAGCCCTGAACTTGACGCCGGCATTTTTCCATATTCCTTAGAAATCAAATCTTGCTATAATAAGACATTATGCGCCTGAATCCGAAGCATGCCGCTACATTGGCTCTATCGGCAGATTGAGTTTTACCTGCAAAGGAATACATCCAGCGCCACCTTGGCCCGGCATTTCTAGGGTTCTGTTCTCTTCACAATTAGCTTACTTAAATACTATCTATGGCCCTTTATTGCGGTATCGTTGGCTTGCCCAACGTTGGCAAATCCACCCTTTTTAATGCATTGACGAAAGCGACCATCGCCGCCGAAAACTATCCTTTCTGTACGATAGATCCTAATGTCGGCGTGGTACCGGTTCCTGATCCAAGAATGGACAAATTGGCGGAAATAGTCAAACCAGAGCGCATATTACCCACCACCATAGAATTTGTGGATATTGCCGGGCTAGTCGCCGGCGCATCTAAAGGCGAAGGCTTGGGAAATCAATTTTTAGGCAATATTCGGGAAACAGACGCAATCGTGCATGTAGTGCGCTGCTTTGAAGACGATAACGTGATTCATGTGGCAGGCAAGGTTGATCCACTACACGATATTGAGGTAATTAATACCGAATTGGCGCTGGCGGATATGTCATCTGTCGAAAAAGCCCTGCTGAAATCCGGCAAAGCCGCCAAATCCGGGAATAAGGATGAACTGGAGCGCAAACAGGTTCTGGAACGTGTGCTGGAACATTTAAATGTCGGCGACCCAGTGCGTACTTTAGGTTTATCCGCAGAAGAAGCCAAATTGATCAAGGAACTTTGTTTGATCACCATTAAACCGACTTTGTATGTCGCCAATGTCCGTGATGACGGCTTTGAAAACAACCCCTTACTGGATAAAGTGAACGCCTTCGCTGCACAGGAAGGTTCCAAAGTCGTTCCGATTTGCGCAGCGATAGAGGCAGAAATTGTGCAGTTGGACGAAGCGGAAAAGCAAGAGTTTCTGGATGATTTAGGACTGGATGAACCCGGCTTAAACCGCGTCGTCCGCGCCGGTTATGAGTTATTGAATCTGTCTACCTATTTCACCGCCAGGCGTTAAAGAAGTCAGAGCCTGGACTATTCCGGTTAATGCCACAGCGCCACAAGCAGCCGGCGTAATACATTCCGATTTTGAAAAAGGTTTTATTCGCGCTGAAGTCGTGTCCTATCAGGATTTTATCGCCTATAACGGCGAACAAGGCGCAAAAGACGCCGGCAAATGGCGACTGGAAGGCAAGGAATACAAAGTGCAAGACGGCGATGTGATGCACTTTCGGTTTAACGTTTAAGCCGGAATTAATGTTTTTTACTGTTCACCAACGTATTTTTATAGAGATAAGCCATTGAAATAAAATACGTTGTTGATCTCTGATGATCGTCGGTGTTCGCAGGTATCCGACCATTTGGGGGCATGCTAAAGTTTGCACCCAATTTATCGGAGAAAAACATGCACATACAATCAAAAGAAGTTGCCTTAAATCATAAGGTTACAGGCAATTTCGATGCCCCCAATCCTGCTGCAAATTATGCCCCAAACGTGCCGTCAATGACGCTGCACTTCGCGCCGCAAAACCCAAAGACAAAAATTACAAAATAGCTGTAGGTGGTGGGCTTTATCTTGAAGTCACCACCAAAGGTTCGTAAGCTTTGGCGCTGGAAATATCGGCTAGACAAAGAAAGCAGATATGCTGTTGGCAGCTACCCAGAAATTTCATTAAGGGAAGCAAGAGAAATTGTTGAAGCAGCTCGAAAACAGGTAAAGAATGGTAAAAACCCCGCACGACATAGGCAATTTGATAAAAGAAAACAGTGGCTACGACAACGGCAAAAATCAACACGAATATGCAGATTGTCCATGTCAGAGTCAAATCCATTCGCTTTAAAGAATTTGTGGGCGTCAACCTGCCAAAATCGATACGTCGTATTGTTTGAAAGCCTCGTCACCGGTCAGCAAGGTATAACCATTCAACAATGGCTTGGCTAATGATGATCCGGTCGAATGGATCGCGGTGATGAAAAGGTAGGTTTTTTAAATAGCCGATATGCTCGATTTGTAGCGTCAAAATCACAATTTCCGGCGATAACAAGGTATCAATCGGTTGAGTGAGTGAAAGCTTACCAATATCCGTTTAAGCTTGATTTCCCATAAGCTGACAATGCTAAGGAATTTATTATGGGTTTCATTTTCTATCAACGCGCTGGCTTCCAGGCTTAATTTGGGGTCGTCCGCCAAATGCCAAAGCAAAATATGCGTGTCTAACAGCAGATTCATTGTATATAGTCCTGGAAGTCGGCTAATGACTCGCAAAAATCATCGGCGATAAAGGTGATTTGCTGTTTGGCCGAGCCACGCTTTAAGCTGCCTGCTTTGTTTTTCTGGCGATTCTCAGCCGATAATTTGCTCATCAAAGCCATTTGTATTTCGATGGTATTAATATATTGCTGAACGATATTGCTGGGCAAATCATCCGGAATATTTATGGTTACTTGCATGGCTGTACCTGCTGTTGGTTAGTGACTTTCGTCCGCTAATTGGCTTGGGTTTTAGGCATCAACCTAAAGTTTCAAACAATTGTTGCATACTTTTCGATAACTGATTGGAAAAGTCTAGCCAATTTTGTAGGGCTTCATCTAGCGAAATTTTTTTCATTGGTACTTGGGAAACCGGGCATTTGCCTTTAACCTTTAACCTGGAGATGCATTATGCTGAAAAAGCGCATTTAATTTCCGATGATCCTAATGTGTCAGGCTTTCAGGTTGTAACATTAGATAGATGTGTTGAGACACTTCGAGCCATTGGTGACAAGCAAGTAGCAGATGCTTTGTATGATCGCTACCTGGATTTTGACCGCGTGGATAGAAAAATCTTTGAGGAAATTGGATAGATCAGGGAGATTTCCCTAGTACTATTTACTGAGTATACTTTAAACCCAATAAAATCAGAGGCCTTAGCCGGCAATTCCGGTTTAACGTTTAAGCAGGAATTGCTGTTTTTTGATGTTCACCAACGTATTTTTTATTGAAAAGAGTCATTGAAATAGAATATGCTTCTGATCTCTTGGGGCTAGTTTTACTTAAGTATTTGTACGAATTGAAGCTCATAGTAATGTCATTGGATAATGGCAACGATGCTGTGGAGAGGAATATCTAATGTATAAATTCGGTTACGTTACTTGCATACTTGCGCTTGTCTTCAATTTAATCTATCTCAACCCAGCCTCAGCAGAAGAAAAAACCAGACTAACGGGATCCGGAGCCAGTTTTCCGTTTCCACTTTATTCCATATGGCTCAAAGACTTCAGTCACAAACAAACTACTGCCAACATTGATTATCAGGCAAAAGGTAGTGGCGCCGGTATCTTGGACCTTATCAACCACACGGTTGACTTTGCGGCCAGCGATGCAGCGATGACTCCCGAGGAAATCGCCAAGGTCCAAGGTGGCGTCGTGCTTTTACCAATGACCGCTGGCGAAATAGTTATTGCTTACAATCTTCCCGGCAATCCGAACGAATTGAAGTTACCACGGGATGTCTATCCTGATATTTTTCTCGGCAAAATCACCCGCTGGAGCGATCCCAGAATTCAGAGCGCAAATCCCGATCTAAAGCTTCCGGACTTACCCATTACCGTGGTGCGGCGTGCCGATAGCAGCGGCACAACTTTTGTTTTTACCAGTCATCTTAGTGCGATTAGTCCGGAATGGAAGAGCGGCCCTGGTGCAGGCACTACTGTGAACTGGCCCAGCAGCGACAAAATAGTCGCCGCGCCGAAAAACGATGGCGTCACTGCCACCATTAAACAAACCCCCGGAGCCATTGGTTACATAGAATACGGTTACGCCTTGGGTGCCAAGGTCACGATGGCCGATCTACAGAACAAGGCAGGCAAATTTGTGCAACCAAGTACGGAGAGCGGCCAAGCGGCGCTAGCCAGCGCACACCTACCGGAAAACCTCATTGTTTGGGTGCTCGACCCTGAGAGCGAAAAAGCCTATCCCATCGCTTCCTTTACCTGGATGCTGTTTTACCAGCAAAACTCCGACCCTAAGAAAGCCCAGATCCTGCGTGAGATGGTCGAGTACGGACTGACCGAGGGGCAGAAGCAAAGCTCTAAAATGGGCTATATTCCGTTGCCCGAAAACATCATTTCGGCAGTCCGCTCCGCCGTTGGCAAAATCCAATAACAGGACTTGCAGACAGATGGAATGGCTTTCGTGAGACCCAACGAAGCCTGCCATTCCGCTCTTTCTGGTCTTTTCTCCATCGACCACAAGGGATAACTTAATGAATACTTTTGCAGAAGCCGTAACCGGGGAACAAATCTCGCGTCCGCCTTCCTCGTCCGATTATCTGCTGGACCGCTCGTTCCAGGGACTAGCCACTGTCTGTGCCTGGCTAATCCTGATCGTGGTCGGGCTAATTCTTTGGAAAATAGGCATCAAATCGCTGCCTGCCATTAATGACTATCAACTTGGGTTTCTAACCGGGGCCACCTGGGATGTCAATAAGCAAACTTTTGGAATCCTTCCGGAAATATGGGGCACCCTTTACAGCTCAATCCTGGCTCTGATTATTGGCGGCTTTTTTGGCATTACTATGGCAATTTTTCTGACCCAGGATTTTCTGCCCGCTTCGCTCGCGCATATTTTTCGCACAATCATCGAACTGTTGGCTGCCATTCCCAGTGTCGTCTATGGCTTTTGGGGTATTTTTATAGTGATACCTTTCCTCCGCCCCTTGGCCAATTGGCTGAATGCCGAATTCAGCTCGATTCCTTTTTTTAGCACGACATTGAGCGGACCGGGTATGCTGCCAGCGGCTGTGGTGTTGTCGATTATGATCCTTCCAACCATTGCCGCGGTGTCGCAGGACGCTTTGAGAATGGTACCCTACCGTATCAAGGAAGCAGCATACGGTTTGGGCGCAAACCGTTGGGAGGTAATTCTGCGAGTGATGCTGCCCACCGCCTCGACCGGTATTTTCGGCTCGCTGGTGCTCGGCTTTGGGCGGGCGCTCGGAGAAACGATGGCCCTAGCCATGCTGGTCGGCAATTCCAATCAACTCAGCCTATCACTGTTTTCTCCCAGCGACACGCTCGCCGCGCTGCTAGCGCTACATTTTCCGGAAGCAGGGGAGCACGAGATACCGGTTCTGATGTATGCAGCCCTAGTGCTGCTGCTGATCACCTTAGCAGTCAATATGGCAGGAACTATCATCATGACGCTCACATCAAAACAACTAAAGGCAGGACGATGAATACTCAAGCCCTCTCTCAGCCGGCGCAACAAAGGCCAGACCACGCGCCATCTCTGCAGCGCTCGCCATTTGAGTCTCGCGCAGTGCTTAATTTACTATTAACCGGCTTGGCTTGGATCTCGGCCATCATCGCTAGCGTTCCGCTGTTCTCGGTGCTCTATGGACTGATTATCAAGGGTGGACACCGTCTAGGCATGGAGATTTTCACCGAACTCCCACCAGCAGGATTTGAGGAAGGCGGCGGTTTCGGCAACGCCATCGTCGGCACTCTGGTAACGGTGGGGTTCGGAGCCTTGATCAGCATCCCTATCGGTATTCTGGCGGCCGTTTTTCTTGCCGAACTGAAACCGGACGGAAGAGTTGCACATATTTCGCGATTTAGCGCCAAGACCTTAACGGGTTTGCCTTCCATCCTGGCCGGAGTCTTTGCCTATGCTGTCGTGGTGTTAACGACCGGCACCTATTCCTCGCTTGCAGCGGGTTTGGCGCTGGCGCTGCTGATGCTACCCACCGTAGTCCTGACGGCTGAAGAAGCCATGCGGATGGTGCCTTCCAACATGAAAAGCGCCGCTTATGGCATGGGCTGCACCAAAAGCCAGGTGATCTGGAAAATCGTATTGCCGACAGCGTTACCCGGCGTTTTGACCGGTGTAATGCTGGCCGTAGCCCGCGCCGCCGGGGAAACTGCGCCGCTGCTTTTCACAGCCTTGTTCAGCAACTATTGGTTCGTCGAAAACGGAACGGCGCAGGTTATGGCGCCTATAGCTTCTCTGTCCGTATTGATCTACAACTTCGCCGGCATGCCCTATGAAAATCAGATTGAGTTGGCATGGACCGCTTCGCTGGTGCTAGTGTTATTTGTCCTAATGTTTAATATTCTCGCCCGGGTATTGGGGCGTAAAAAAATCTAACGATTTAAATGGAACCAACAATGAATATGCATTTACCTGAGGAAATCAATGTGCCTACCATCAGTAATGCACATTCCGAAGTAGCTATCGATTGCAAACTGGACAAGGTGTACTATGGAAGTTTTTTAGCCGTCAGGGACAGCCATATTCCGATCCGGAAAGGGCAGATCACCGGATTTATTGGACCTTCGGGCTGCGGCAAGAGCACTGTTCTACGTAGCCTTAACCGCATGAACGATCTAGTGCAGGGTTTCCGGTTTGAGGGCAAAGTGCATTTACATAATCAAGATGTCTACGGACATAACGTGGACCCGGTGGTGGTGCGCCGCTATATCGGCATGGTGTTCCAGCTACCAAATCCTTTTGCCATGAGCATTTTCGATAATGTTGCCTTTGGTCTGCGCTTGAATCGCTTTAAAGGCGACATCGAAGAGCGCGTTGAGAACTCCCTGAAAAAAGCTGCGCTTTGGGATGAGGTCAAGGACAAACTCAAAGCCAGCGGCCTTTCGCTTTCGGGCGGTCAACAGCAGCGGCTTTGCATTGCCAGGGCCATCGCCACAGAACCCTCAGTGTTGTTGATGGACGAGCCTTGCTCTGCACTTGACCCTATCGCCACCCGGCGTATCGAAGAGCTGATGGTCGAACTGAAGGGCAAGTACACCATTGCCTTGGTCACCCATAATATGCAGCAGGCATTGCGCGTCGCCGACAAAACAGCCTTCTTTTCAGTCGAAATTTCGGAAGGAGGACGCACCGGTTACCTAGTGGAACTCGGGGACACTAAGCAAATTTTCGAAGACCCCAGGGAACAATTAACCAAGCAATACATTCGAGGCGAGTTTAGTTAGCCCGACGGAGTCATACTGATGAGTAGCAAAATAAGCTTTGGCAGACGCCGATGGAGTCTGATCCTTATCGCTGTGGCGTTTTTTGCCGGCATGGTCGAAGGCACAACCATTCAAGCCGCGAAATTGGAGATCCGCGGCGGTGGCTCAACTTTTTCCGCGCCACTTTATCAACGTTGGATAAGCACCTTCGACAAGCAGCAGCCAGACTTCCAAGTCAGCTATGCGGCTGTGGGCAGCGGTGAAGGCATTCGCGGCTTCCTCGCTGAAGAACTGGACTTTGCCGGAAGCGACGCCGCCCTCAGCGATGAACAGATGGCTCAGGTGAAGCGAAGGGCTCAGTTGGTGCCGGCGACGGCTGGCCTCATCGTTATTTCCTATAATGTTAAAGGTCTGAGCGGGCCGTTGAAATTTCCAAGAGAGGTGTATAAGGATATATTTTTCGGAAAAATTACCCGCTGGAACGATACGCATATTCAGTCGGCCAATCCTGATTTAAAACTTCCAAACCAGAACATTACCATCGTAGCCCGTTTGGACAGCAGCGGCACGACCTATGCCTTTACCAATCACTTGAGCGCCATCAGTCAGGAATGGCGCGACCGTGGGCCTGGCGTCGGCAAGGTTGTAGCTTGGCCCGGCAACGTCATGGTGGCGAGGGGTAACGAAGGCGTTGCATCACGCATAAAAGTCAGCGAGGGCTCGATTGGCTACCTTGAGTATGGTTTCGCCAAACGGCTCGGACTCCCTATGGCCTGGCTGGAGAACAAAGCCGGGCGTTTCATAGAGCCCAACAACCAATCAGGAACTAAAACCTTGGCCAGCAACTCTCAGCAAATGCCGGAGAATCTTAGATTGTTAATTCCTGACCCCGATGGTGAGGATGCCTATCCGATTCTGAGCTTGAGCTGGCTGCTATTGTACAAACATTACCCGTCCCCAATGAAAGCATCTGCCCTCAAGCAATTTGTAACCTTCGGCCTGACCGAGGGCCAGCGTGACAGCCGAGAACTCGGCTATGTGCCGCTGCCCGATGAAATCGTTTCCCGCTCGCAAAAAGCTTTGGAAAATATTCAATAATCTTGCCGGCGCGGCGCCTGGAGTTGTTTCAGAGAAACTGCAAATATGGAAAGACCCTGCTCCGAACGAAAACCCGCGGCGATTCTCAATCTTCAGTCGATAGAGGCATCACTGCGTGAAACTCAAAACGAATTCCCTAGGATTAATCAGGCCTTAAAGTTTAGTAGGGAGCCTATGGACGCAGAGATTGTGGAGAACCTACTGTCAGGCTATGCACTAATCAATCATCTTTTGGCAGCCAATATTGAATTACTTGCCCTGGGCAACTCTGCTTATCTGCTGGAGATCAATACTCGCGTTTTATGCGGGACGAGCAAACAGAAACGTAGCGAATACCATAAGCATATCGAGGCCAACAATAAATATTTCTATGAGCGGACTGATGCAGGCATTCATGATCTAGCCGACTGGTATGCACGACATCGACATCAATCTGTTTGGCTTCTGGCCGCTGGCATTTATATCCGCATCCTGAGCGAGCCTCAACTTTTCATTGAAGGCAATGACCGTACTGGCGCCTTGGTGATTAGTTATATCCTTGCTAAACAAGGTCAGCCACCGTTCGTATTGACAGCTGCAAATGCCCAGGCCTATTTCGAAACATCGGCACGGATTATGAAGTTGCCGAGAAACGGCCTAGCAGGATTGTTTCGTTTGTCATTTCTGAAATCGCAAGTAGTCAGTTTGATACGAAATCAACCTAATTCCGGGTATTTACTCTAAGCTGAACGAGTGATCGGCGAATGATAAGCTCCCCAGCCATTCGAGAATGTGAAGTAGTACTGATATCCATGTACTGATTTTGGCTGGAAAACGAACGTTCATCAATTTAGATTTCCAGAATTGTCCTCACTGTGGCTACGATTGCTCTGCATGACGCGTTCGAATTTCTCAGGATCAAATTTTAACAGGTTCAGATATTCATCAGCCAAATCGATGCCATGTGCTGCGCCATATTCTTTGAACTTGGCTAGTGCTACCAGCATGAGTTTGGCGGCAGCACGGATTTCGCGATCCTCGCCTTCGCCATAATGCGTGACCAGTTCGTTGAAGAATGCCTCAGTTTTTTCCAGTGGTGTCATAGTCAGCTATTTATGTGTTAAGTAATTTATGTAAAGCCTACTCAATATAAATCTGAAGACTCCGTCGCTTCAATTGTCTTAGCGGGCTGTTGTAGAACGCCCTTTCCCCTGAAACCTCATATTCCAAAGTTTATATATAATTGGGATAACGGTCAATTATTACTAAATGTAGTGAAAGCAACACGGAATTCTGGTTGCATCAAGCGTTTTTCAACAGTCTGTTAGATGTCTTCCTCAGAATTTGAGCTTATTCTGAAAATCAGCAATTTCAACATCTTTTAATCCAAAAGTTTGACATAAAAACTCAGCCATTTTATAATCCCTCTCTTTGATAGGTTATGTCCAGTGGCGATATAGCTCAATCCGGTTAGAGCGCGGGATTCATAACCCCGAGGTTCCAGGTTCGATCCCCGGTATCGCCACCATTTAATTCAAGGACTTAGGTAAAAACCAAGTCCTTTTTTTATGCCCGTGGGACACTGGCGGGACAGTTGTAAATAAAACACCCCAACAAACCGCAACACATAAAGCGGCATCCATTCAAAAAACACCCTAACCCGCAGACGAAAATTTAACCGGCCTTGGCTGATGTGTCGGTAGCGAAAGAAGTGGAGAACGGATACTGAGCAGCTTGACTGAATGGATAGCCAAGCACTTGAAGTTGCGGGTGAATGCCCAGAAAAGTAGAGTAGGCCGTCCCTGGAAAGGAAAATTTCATCAACCGCCGGATGCGGAAAACCGCATGTCCGGTGGTGTGGCAGAGGTGGCGGGCGCAATCCCGTCACCCCGAGCCGATTAGGGATATATTCACGGCGTCCTCTGACAAAACACTCCGGCGTCAAAAGCCGAATAGACAACGAGACCGCCCTGCAAGAATTTTGGGTTAAATCTTGAAAAGTGGTTAAGTTTCATTAAAGGCCTCTGGAGGAGGAGTGGGTTACGGCTGTCGCCTAACCCACCCATTTTTTGATTTTCGGCTTATAAGCGTCAAAACAATATGGCCGACTCTAGGTAACCTTAATCCTGCTTCTCTTCCTTACCCGCCGGTTTCCGCAACCTAATCCCCAATTCTTTTAGTTGCTCTTCACTCACCGGGGCAGGGGCATTAAACAACGGACACGCCGCCGTTTGCGTTTTCGGGAAGGCGATAACGTCGCGGATCGAACTCGCGCCAGTCATCAACATCACCAAACGATCCAAGCCGAAGGCGATGCCGCCGTGCGGTGGCGCGCCGTATCTAAGTGCGTCCAGCAAGAAGCCGAATTTTTCTCTGGCTTCTTCATGGCCGATGCCGAGAATAGCGAAGACGATTTGCTGCATTTCGGTGCGATTGATCCGGATTGAACCGCCGCCGACTTCGGTGCCGTTCAACACCAAATCGTAAGCGCGGGACAAAGCTGTGCCTGGATTGGCTTTCAACTCTTCCACTGAACAGCTAGGCGCGGTGAACGGATGATGGATGGCCGTGAAACGCTGGGCTTTTTCATCCCAGGCGAACATAGGGAAATCCACGACCCATAGTGGTTTCCACTCGCCGGTCAGTAAGTTGCGATCTATGCCCAGTTTCACCCGCAACGCGCCCATCGCTTCGTTGACGATGTGTGCTTTATCAGCGCCGAAGAAAATCAGGTCGCCATTAACCGCGCCGACTTTTTCCATCACTTTGGCCCATACTTCAGCCGGAGCAAATTTCACTATCGGGGATTGCAAGCCTTCGACGCCGGCGGCCAGATCGTTGACCTTGATGTAGGCCAAGCCTTTAGCGCCATAAATGCTGACGAATTTAGTCAGTTCGTCGATTGTGCTGCGGCTTAAGTCGCCGCCTTCCGGTAGGCGCAATGCGACTACCCGGCCATTCGGGTCGTTGGCAGGGCCGGAAAAAACTTTGAAATCCACTTCGCGCATTTCATCGGCGATGTCCACCAGTTCCAGCGGTACACGCAGATCGGGGCGGTCCGAGCCGTAACGGCGCATGGCTTCTTGATAGCTGATGACCGGGAATTTAGCGCCTAGGTCAACATTGATAATCTCGGCAAATAAGCGGCGGATCATCTCTTCCGTGACATCCATAATCGATTGTTCGTTCATGAACGAGGTCTCGATATCCAACTGGGTAAATTCCGGCTGGCGGTCGGCTCGGAGGTCCTCGTCACGGAAGCAGCGTACTACTTGATAATAACGGTCCATGCCCGCCACCATCAGCAATTGTTTATACAATTGCGGTGATTGCGGCAAGGCGAAAAACGAATTTTGATGCGTCCGGCTCGGCACGATATAGTCGCGTGCGCCTTCAGGGGTAGCTTTGGTCAGATACGGAGTTTCGATTTCGAAAAACTCATGATCGTCCAAATATTGGCGCAAATTCCGCGTCACATCACGGCGCACTTTCATTTTTTGCTGCATCGCGGTGCGGCGCAAATCTATATAACGGAAACGCAGCCGGGTTTCTTCGTTGACTTCGATATCGCTTTCGATAGGGAAGGGCGGGGTTTCGGCTTCGTTCAACACTTCAATATGTTTGCCCAGCACTTCGATTTGTCCGGTAGACATATTGGCATTATGCGTGCCTTCCGGTCTGTCTCTGACGATGCCTTCGATGCGCAGCACATATTCGCTACGTACGCTTTCAGCGATGCCAAAGCTCTCCGCTGCATCGGGGTCGAACACTACCTGCACTACGCCGGCGCGATCGCGGAGGTCGATAAAGATCACGCCGCCATGATCACGGCGGCGGTGGACCCAACCGCATAAGGCGACGGTTTGACCAAGATGTTGGGTGTTTAATTCTCCACATTTGTGGCTACGCATAGTGTGTTCTCTGAGATGATAAATAAAAATTCTTGTGCGCTGGTCAATGCAAGTGTTCTATGCTGCGCAAAACCGGCCTATCCCTGACCCTGTAAGTTTAATGACAGGCGCATGTGCCGGCGCAACTGCCGCCGCTGGCGCTGGGCGTGCTGGTGCTGGCTGCAGCTTCCGGGGCTTTGCTTTCGCCGGACACATTTTTCTTAGCGCCGCTTTTGAAATCGGTTTCATACCAGCCGGCGCCTTTTAGGCGAAAACCAGCAGCAGAAATTTTCTTTTTCAATTCGGCTTCATTACACACAGGGCAAATCACTAAAGGCTCTGCGCTTAGTTTTTGCAAGGCTTCGTGTTGGTGGCCGCAAGCATTGCATTGGTATTCATAAATAGGCATCTGCTTCTCCAAATAAGGTTCTAAAGTAAGACTACTGAGGGCCGGCAATTAATTTTTCAAGACCCGTGGTGGTAGAATAACAGAGTATTTTAATAGAAACGCCGAGATAATGGATAGATTAAGCATTACCCAACCCGACGATTGTCATTTACATGTCCGCAGCGGCAGCGTTTTAAACGCGGTGCTAGCCCATACTGCCCGCCAGTTTGGCCGTGCGGTCATCATGCCGAATCTAAAGCCGCCTGTGACCACGGTAGAGTTGGCGTTGAGCTATAGACAGGAAATTTTAAACGCTTTGCCGGAAGGCGTGGGTTTTCAACCGTTGATGACTCTATATTTGACCGGAGGGACGACAGTTGCAGAGATAAAAAAAGTCGCCGCTTCTGAGTTTGTGCATGCATTTAAATTATATCCAGCCGGCGCTACCACGCATTCAGATCTAGGCGTCGCCAATATCGAAGCCGCATACCCCTTGTTTGCCGCGATGGAAAAATTCGCTGTACCTTTGTTGATACACGGCGAGGCGACTGCGCCTGAATATGATATTTTTGATAGGGAAAAAATTTTTATTGAAACGGAGCTTAGTCGCATCACCGAGCGGTTTCCGGCTTTGCGAATTGTTGTTGAGCATCTAACCACCTTAGAGGCCGTGCAATTTGTGCTGGCGGCAAACAGCAATGTCGCGGCTACTATTACGCCGCAGCATTTAATGTTCAACCGAAACGCCCTATTGGCCGGGGGCATTCGTCCGCATTATTATTGCTTACCCGTCTTGAAGCGCGAACATCACCGGCAGGCATTGTTACAAGCTGCTACCAGCAATAATCCTAAATTTTTCCTGGGTACGGATAGCGCTCCGCATTTGACTGTGTTAAAAGAGCATAGTTGTGGTTGCGCGGGTTGTTATACTGCCTACGGCGCTTTAGAAATGTACGCGCAAATATTCGAGCAGGCCGGCGCACTGGATAAATTGGAAGCTTTTGCCGGCTTTTACGGTGCGGATTTTTATGGCTTGCCGCGTAACACTCGGCGCATTACTTTGCAGAGACAGTCCTGGACCGTTCCGGAATATTATGGCGAAGCTGAAAATCGCATCACGCCTTTAATGGCTGGCGAAAACTTGGCTTGGCAAATGCTTGAGGATTAATTTTACTTTGTTAGATTATGTTATGGGGTATGCCATGCATGCCCCACATTTTGCTAATATATTTGGTTATAAGCAATTGATTGCCATTAAATTTTAATGCGTTTGCCCTGGCTAGTCTTAGCTTAAATTAATCATTGTGGCTTAGGCCTTTGGTAGAATTATCTATTTTGTAATAAAAAACGGCTTATGCAGATTTCGGTTGTGGTTCCCGTTCGTAACGAAGCGGATAATGTTGAATCCTTGATGGTGGAAATTCATCAAGTACTGAGTGGTCAAGAGGCCTATGAGATGATCTTTGTCGATGACGGTAGTACTGATACTACCGGAATGAAATTGCAACAGGCGATGCAGACTTATCCAACGCTACGCGTGGTTCAGCATCAGCGCAGTTGCGGACAAAGTCGCGCCATACATAGCGGAGTGACTGCTGCACAATTTTCTTGGGTAGTCACTTTAGATGGCGACGGCCAAAATGATCCACTGGATATACCCCAACTGATCGCTATCTTGCAGCAACAGGCGGATGATGACTTATGGATGCTCAATGGACATCGCTTTCAACGCCACGATACAGGGTGGCGACAGTTTTCATCGGCATTTGCCAATCGGATCCGCCGGGCGATTTTGCATGACGACACTCCGGATACCGGCTGTGGACTTAAATTATTTAGACGGGATAAATTTTTGAATTTGCCCTATTTTGATCATATGCACCGTTTCCTGCCGGCCTTAATTAGAATGAGCGGCGGCAAAGTCATTTCGGTAAAAGTGAGTCATCGCAGTAGAAAATTTGGATGCTCCAACTATGGAACCTGGGATAGATTGCAAGCCGGCATAGTTGATTTGCTGGGGGTTATTTGGCTGAAAAAACGCCATAGTTTACCGGTCGTTAGTGAGGTGTCGCGTGGCTGAAGAAACCCTTTGGACTGTGGTTGGTTTTTTAGGCCAAGCCTTATTTTCAGGGCGATTTATTGTGCAATGGCTGGTCAGCGAACGCAAAAAACAGAGCATAATTCCGGTTATGTTCTGGTATTTTAGTATTCTCGGTGGCGCAACTTTGCTGACTTATTCGATTCATAAGCAAGATCCGGTATTTATTTTTGGTCAGGCTTTGGGCTTAATCGTGTATTTCCGGAATTTGTATTTTATTTTGCGGTATCAACAGCCGGATCTTAAATGAAAAAATTATGCTATTTATTATTGTGTTGCATATCATTAACGGTGCATGCGGAGGTGTTCAAGTGTGCCGATAAATTCGGTAAAGCCGCTTATCAGTCCAAACCATGCCAGGAAGCAGGGAAGGGTCAGCAATTGGATATCAAGGTTGATCCGGTTAAGGAAGCTCAAGGCCGGGCAATGCGGGAAGCTCTGGATCGCAATTACGATCTAATTAAGCAGAAAGAGTCAGAGCAAGCAAATCAAGGGAATAATCCGCCGTTAAATGTCGATCCTCAAAATGCAAATACCGGCGTGCCGCCTAAATAGCCGGCAAAATTAAAATTTGGCTTTGGCATATATCGTTGCAGTTTTATGCTGCTAGGTCGCAAGTACGAGTATGACTAATCTCAATATTTGAAAAAGGTGAGTTTCTTGCTCTGGTTAAAAGCATTACATCTAATTTTTATGGTTACCTGGTTTGCCGGTCTATTTTATTTGCCGCGCTTGTTCGTTTACCACGCGATGAGCGATGACCAGATAGGTCGCGAGCGATTTAAAGTCATGGAAAGGAAATTATATTTCGGCATCATGACGCCTGGTATGATTTTGACCTTTGTATTCGGGGTCTGGATGTTGGTCGATTATGCTTGGGCGCTGTATGCCGCCAGCTTGTGGCTGCATGTCAAATTACTACTGCTGGTTTTTTTGCTTGTCTATCACGTATATTGCGGAAAATGGTTATTGGATTTCAAAAATGAACGAAATCGGCACTCGCATGTGTTTTTTCGTTGGATTAATGAAATTCCGGTGCTGTTTTTAATTGCGATAATTTTACTTGCTGTCATTAAACCGGTTTGAATACCCGAACATAACCTCAGGAACATTCATTAGAAGTGGTTTTATGCTTGGCAATGCGCATTTGCTTTGCGTTTGGGTAGACGCTGAGTGGCGTAATTTGCTACAATTGCTCAAATCTATGCAGCTAAATGCACATCTTATCCCAGTTTTTTACACTCAATCCCGGAGAAAACTCTATGGCAATTAAAGTTGCAATTAATGGTTATGGTCGTATTGGTCGTAATATCTTGCGTGCTCTGTACGAGTCAGGCCGCACCAGTGAAATACAAATCGTGGCTATCAATGACTTGGGCGATTCTAAAACCAATGCCCATTTAACAAAATACGATACTGTTCACGGCAAATTCCCTTTCGAAGTGTCTGTAGACGGTGACTACATCGTTGTTAATGGTGACAGAATTCGAGTGCTTGCGGAAAGAGACCCTGCTAAACTGCCTTGGGCGGAGCTGGGTGTGGATGTAGTCCATGAGTGTACCGGTTTTTTTACCAGTAAAGCCAAAGCTTCAGCGCATATTCAAGCCGGTGCGAAAAAAGTTATTATTTCCGCGCCAGGCGGTAATGATGTAGACGCCACTATCGTATTTGGTGTCAATCATCAATCTTTAAAAGCCAGCGATACCGTTATTTCCAACGCTTCTTGCACCACCAACTGTTTGGCGCCTTTAGTCAAACCTTTAATCGACACTATCGGCGTTGATCACGGTTTGATGACGACTATCCATTCCTATACCAATGACCAAGTGCTGACCGACGTTTATCATAGCGATTTACATCGCGCCCGTTCCGCCACTATGTCAATGATCCCTACTAAAACCGGCGCAGCTGCGGCGGTTGGTTTGGTCCTGCCGGAAATGGCGGGCAAACTGGATGGTTTTGCTATGCGCGTACCTACCATCAATGTTTCAGTAGTGGATTTATGCTTTCAGGCCTCTAGAAATACGACTAAAGAAGAAGTTACCAGTATATTGAGAGAGGCCGCAGCCGGCTCTTTAAAAGGCATACTCGCCATTAATGATGAGCCTCTGGTGTCCTCGGATTTTAATCATAACCCGCATTCGTCTATTTACGAAGCAGGTTTAACTAAAGTCACAAGCGGCAATTTCGTTAAAGTTTTGTCATGGTATGACAACGAATGGGGTTTCTCAAACCGTATGCTCGATACCACTGTGGCTTTAGTTAACGCCAAATAAGCATAAAGGTTTACATGCAATTACGAAGAACCAAGATCCTGGCTACGCTGGGACCCTCGACAGATAAGCCCGGCGTGCTTGAAGATTTGTTTAAAGCCGGTATAGATGTGGTGCGTTTGAATTTCTCTCACGGTTCTGCTCAAGACCATATTGACCGTGCCAACCGGGTTAGAGATCTAGGCAAAAAAACCGGCCGGCGGGTCGGGATTCTGGCGGATTTGCAAGGTCCTAAAATTCGCATTGCAAAATTTAAGGAGTCGAAAGTCTGGCTGGATGAAGGGCAAGATTTCGCGCTGGATATTAATCTAGGCAAAGATGCGGGTGATAATTCCCAAGTGGGTATTACCTACGAACCTTTGGCGCGCGAAGTTAAACCCGGCACTCGGCTCTTGCTCGACGACGGTCGGGTGGTGTTGGATGTGGTAAATGTCGAAAACAACACCCGTGTAAGCTGTAAAGTTGTGGTGGGTGGTGATCTATCCAACAACAAGGGTATCAATCTGTTGGGCGGTGGACTTTCTGCTGCGGCCTTGACCGAAAAGGATAAGGAAGATATTAAAACCATCGCTATCCTCGGTGCGGATTATGTGGCGATTTCCTTTCCACGCACCGCAGCAGATATGCACGAGGCGCGTAGTCTTTTGGAAGCTGAAGGCTGCCATGCCGGATTGGTTGCAAAAATAGAGCGGGCGGAAGCTATGGATGTGATCGATGAAATCATTCTGGCTTCGGACGCCATCATGGTGGCGCGTGGCGATTTAGGCGTGGAAATCGGTGATGCGAACTTGCCGGCGGCGCAAAAAATGCTGATTAAACGCTCCAGAGAGTTGAATCGTGCTGTGATTACCGCAACGCAGATGATGGAGTCGATGATAGAAAACCCGATTCCAACGCGTGCTGAGGTGTTTGACGTTGCTAATGCGATTGTCGATGGCACTGACGCGATAATGCTGTCAGCCGAAACGGCTTCCGGCAAACATCCGGTAAAAACCGTACAGGCCATGGATCGTATTTGTCTGGAAACCGAAAAGCAGCCAAATGTGGTCAAGTCCAAGCATCGCATGACGGATAGTTTTAGTCATATTGATGAAGCTATTGCTATGTCTGCCATGTATATGGCTAATCATACCGCTATCACCGGTGTGGCTTCGTTGACCGAGACGGGATCAACTACCCTGTGGATGTCGCGGATTAGCTCGGGTATTCCGATTTTTGCTTTCAGTAGTCATGAGAAAACCTTAGGTAGGGTCACCTTATACAGAGGGGTGTTTCCTATTCCGTTTACCCATGAAAAAATGGCGAATGCCGATGTGAATCGCTATATTATCGATAAATTGCGCTCGCGTGGTCTCGTGCATGATGGCGATTCCTTTATTATCACCAAGGGTGACGCTACCGGGCATCAAGGCGGCACCAACTCCTTGAAAGTCATTACCGTCGGTGAAGATCCAATTCGTTAGTTGTTAGTCTCGCCGTATGTCGGCTGTAGTGTGCTTGATTATCGGTTCCCAGCTATGCTTGGGAACCGTGTAGTCTTGTGTTAATAATTGATCCTTATCCCCACCTGTGCTCCGCGTCCAGGCTCCGGCGCAAAATTGCGTAAATACGATACCGAATTTCGGATGTTCTCGTTCAATAGATTGTTGCCTTTTAGATATAAAATGATTTGACTTTCGTGGAAGTCCTTGATTTTATAATCCGCACCCATCGTCAACAGATAGTAGCCGGCAGTGGTGGTATCGTTAGCCCCTGGATGTTCTTGAGCCTGACCGCGCGTAAAGCGCAGATTGCCGGACCAGTCCTCGCGGGTATAATCCCATTGAAAGCCGAAGCGTAACGGCGGCATGCGCGGGACTGCCGCGCCGGTCGCTACGAAAGTACCATTAGTATAATCACTGAACAATGTCAAATCCAAAGCCCCCTGACCAGGCTCCGCTATTGGAAACACCAGTTTGCTTTCGTAGCCTCTAAAAATAGCGCCGGCTTGATAACTTGCCGTAACGGGAGTGCACTGCGAAGTACAGGTGGCGGGGATGGGGGTCTGAGGACCCGGTATAAAGCTGCTTGCGCCAGAAACAAATTCGCCTGTACGTTGCTGGTAAATGTAGTTGTTTGCCCAATTGTTGAACAAGTCCAATTCGGCCCGCAACCAGTTGGTTTTGAATTTATAGCCTATATCCAGGTTGTAGGAGGTTTCCATTTGCAAATTGGGATCGCCCAATTCATAGCTGCGGGTAGCGTCGTGATAGCCGTTGGAAAACAGTTCCTGGACTTGTGGTGCGCGTTGAGAGCGGGTGAGGGCTATATTCAGGCTGTTGATATTATCGAGTTTCCACAAGGCGGAAGCGGATGCGCTGATTGGGGTAAAGTTATAGGATGAGCTAACGGTGTAATTACCTGTTGAGCCTAAGCCTGGCGTTATGATATATGGCGCCGTATAACTGCTGTTGACATTAGGGTTGAGGGTAGTGTCTTCCACCCGTAAGCCCAGTTGATAATTGACTGGCCCAAACTCAACCGATTCTAAGCCGAAAATCCCGACACTGTTAGTTTGCGTGTTGGGTACTATGTTGGTTACTGTGTTGGGCGTACTGGGAATCAGAACGTTGGGCACGCCGCCGGTAGGGAAGTCGAAGGCGGCAAATTGGCTGGAAATCACTTGCACTCCGACTGCTCCCTTAAAGGGGCCGATGGCTTTATGGGTCAGTTCGATCCGTCCTTCGTAGGTTTTGTTACTAAATGCCGTGCCGGGATTATAGCTTATACCCGGTACGCCGCCGTTCCATTCGGTGTGATAATAATCGGTGTAACCTAGCCGCATACTGAGTTTATCGGCAAAATTGAAGGGATTGTTCAATTCGCTCTTTATATCGTACTTTTGTTGCATTTGATCGATACGTGTATTGGGGTCTGCGTAAGTTATGCCATTTTGCATAAAAGTACCGCCGTCCGGAGCTATACCATAATTATTATGAAATTGATTGATGCCGACCCCGATAAAGCCGGCATCGCTAACATAAGACCCGCCCACGGCGCCATTAATCGTCTGAGCAAAGGTATTGGGTATGAAGCCGTGCGAGTTGTTTACCACATTTAATGTTGGGTCAAGGGCTTGTGCTTTGTTAGCGTCGACGGCCGTGCCGCCGATGGACATATCGCCCCGATCCCGATACAAACCATCCAGATGGTAAGCCCAGTGTCCATAGCTACCCTCCGATTTCATTGCGGAACTGGATTCGTTAAACGCCGAGTCATAACGCTGATCAAAAAGAATATTGACCGGTTTGGCGTATAAGTGGGTAGGAATGCGATTGTCGATAATATTCACCACGCCGCCCATAGCCCCGCTGCCATATAATAAGGTTGCCGGTCCGCGCAGAACTTCAATGCTTTCGGCCATTGCCGGCTCAATACTGGTGGCATGATCCGGGCTTAGCTGGGAGACATCATTACTACCAATGCCGTTCTCCAATACCCGCACTCTAGGACCGCTTTGGCCGCGTATCACCGGCGTGCCGACGCCGGGACCGAAGGACTGGCTGGTAATCCCCAATTCTTGTTTCAAAGTCTCGCCAATGGTATGGCCCATTTTCATGGTCAAATCGTCTCCGCTGATTACGGTCACTGGCGCGGTTGCATTGGAAAGTTTGGTCGGTAGGGGAGATGTGACGATCACTGGCTCCAATTCGGTAGCAGGCAACTCAGAGGCTGATTTTCCTGAAACTGCTTCAGTCTTGGCTGTTTCCGGTTCGACATCCGCTTGAGGATCGACAGCTGAAATTACCGAAGGATCGTCAGCAGATGCTGGTGCAGACGCTTTCGGCGATGCTGGGGTAGTTTGATCAGCTGCTTGGGTAGCGAGAGCAAAGCCGGCTGTGGCCGCCAATAAAATGAGTTTTTTATACATATTGTCCTCTTGTCCTCAAATAACAATTGTATGTTATAACGTAACATATTAGGTTTTAAGTTATATTTTTCAGTGTCTAAGGTGCTAATTATGATTAGCGCCATTTAGAGCGTACACACTTTTTGAAAAAATTGCTTGTGTGATAATATAACATTGCAACAGAAAATTGCAAAAAATACTAGCCTTATCCTAACTGCAGCAGTTAAACCACTCTGTCTGGTAAGGCTAAGCCGGCAAAAAATGCAGTTAAATTATTTAGAACCTTCTCACCCATTGCGGTGCGGGTAGTGATGGTCGCACTTCCTAAATGGGGCAGTAAGGAGACATTTTCCAGCTCAAGAAAGCCTGGGTTCACATGAGGTTCGCTTTCATAAACATCCAGACCGGCCCCAGTGATACGGTTTTCCTTTAAGGCTTTGATCAATGCTTGGCTGTCGACGACATCGCCCCGGGCAGTATTGATCAAATGCGCGGTTGGTTTCATTAAATTTAATCTGTCGGCATTGATCAAATGGCGGGTTTCTGCGCCGCCAGGACAGTGTAAAGAGATGAAATCACACTTTGGCAATAAGTCTTCGACGGTTTCGCAGCGAATGGCTTGTAGCTCGTCGACTATGACTTGTTCGGCAGGGCTGGGTTTGAAATAAAGAATTTTCATCCCAAAGCCGTGGTGGGCTTTTCTGGCGACTGCTTGCGCTATGCGACCGAAACCGACTAGGCCCAAAGTTGCTCCGGTGACATCGCTGCTCATCATTTGGGTAGGACACCAACCGCTCCAACGTCCGCTCCGCACCAGCCGGTCGCCTTCCGCCCCTCGGCGGGCAGACATCAGCAGTAGCGTCATGGCAATATCAGCAGTACTTTCGGTTAACACGCCAGGCGTATTGGTGACTATTAAACCTTGTTGTTTGGCGGCGTTAATGTCGATATGATTAAAGCCAACGCCAAAATTGCCGATAATCCGGCAGCGTTTGTCAGCAACAATCAGAATATCTGCAGTTAAGGCGTCGCAAACGCTGGGACAGACTGCGTCGTAGTTTTGCAGCGCGGATTTTAACTCTTCGCTACTGAAAGGATGGTCGTCGGCGTTTAAAGTTATATCGAACAACGCTTGTAATTTCGCTTCTACGGCTGCCGGCCAGCGCCGGGTTAGCAAGATTTTGGGTAGACTCATGATAATATCTGTATATTATAAGTAACAAATCCACTGTTTAAACGTTGTTTAGCACCATGCTCAACAATGGCGGGGATTTTATTGCGCCAAAGTCCATTTACCCGTTTGTGGATCCAGACAGGCCACGCGGTTTTCGGTAATGTTTTGATTGTTTGGCAGGGTAACGGCTTCTTGCAAGGTTTGGCACTGTTGTTGGGTTTGCGGGTTAACTGTGGCTTGGCCGACAGGGTTAATGGCAATGGCGCTTCCGGTTTGCGGATTCACCCACTGTTGTGCTTGGTTCACCGAGCCGGACTGCACCATGCCGCCTAACTGCTGTAAGCGGAAATTTTGATCTGCCGGTGCTATCTGAGTACCAATTTGACCGTTGGCAACGCTACCGGCCATGTTTTGGGTTAGGGTATTAAGCAGAGCGCCTTCAAGTGCTGCGCCAGGGTTAGCGGCAGCCGCATTGAGTGCTGCGGCTGCGGCTAATGTATTTCCCGATGCGCCTAATATGCCTGTTCCTAAGGCTGCAGCCTGTGGATTAACGCCTGCTGGCGCCATTCCGTAAGGGTTTGCCGCGCCTTGAGCGCCGGCTAAACCGTAATTATTATAGCCGCCGCCAGTTGCGCAACCAGCCAGTAAACTAATGGCGGCGATAGCGGCAAGGCTGGGTATATAGAAATTATGCATAGTTTGAGAACCTATATTTACAACTTAACAGATAATTATATACCAAACGTGCTTAATTTTGACTATAACCGCACTTTCAATCAATAGACATTGGGAACAAACATGTCTTTAGGCGGAGGGTTTCGTAAATAATCCGGATTATGCACCCGTTCAGGAAGCGTAACCGGGGTGTGTTTAATCTCTGCATAAGGAACCTGGCTCAAAAAATGATGAATAGTGTTCAAGCGGGCTTTTTTCTTATCTACAGCTTCGACTACCCACCAAGGGGCTTCTGGAATGTGGGTGCGTTCCAGCATGATTTCCTTAGCCTTGGTATATTGCTCCCATAGCCGCCGGGATTCCATATCCATTGGACTTAACTTCCATTGCTTAAGTGGATCGTGGATGCGCATTTGGAAGCGTTTATACTGTTCGTCGTCGGTAATTGAGAACCAGTACTTAATTAGGATAATGCCGGAGCGGATTAGCATTTTTTCAAACTCCGGTACAGTACGGAAAAATTCCTCGTATTCGGCTTCGTTACAAAACCCCATCACTTTTTCAACGCCTGCGCGGTTATACCAGCTGCGGTCGAACAACACAATTTCGCCGCCGGATGGCAAATGCGAAACATAACGCTGAAAATACCATTGGCTGCGCTCCCGCTCACTGGGAGCGGGCAGCGCGGCCACTCGGCAGACGCGCGGGTTTAAGCGTTGCGTGATGCGTTTGATAACGCCGCCTTTGCCGGCGGCGTCGCGTCCTTCAAACAATACCACTACTTTCAGGTTGTGATGCACGATATAGTCTTGCAATTTGATCAGTTCGCCTTGGAGTCGAAACAGCTCCTTGAAATAGCTGCGGCGTTCTGTATCAGAAGTGATGTCATTGCTGGAAGCGTCGTCCGACATGGTTTCGGCGATGAGTTTGTCCAAGCGTTGATCGTCGATTTCCATTTCCAGTTCTTCCTCAAGGCTATCCAGCATATCGGCATGCAGTAACGCATCAAGTTCCAATTCGGCTGGAGTATTTTGCTTTTCCATGATTTTCTTCAAAATAGATGAGTAAATAACCAGTATAAAGTGCCGGAAAGCAGCATGGCGGAAGGTAAGGTTAATATCCAGGCCATTGCCAGACTGCGGACGGTTCCCCATTGCAAGCCGGAGTTATTGGCGGTCATGGCTCCAGCAACACCGGAAGATAATACGTGGGTAGTGGATACAGGTAGGCCAAACATGTCTGCGGCGCCGATAGTTGTCATCGCCACCAATTCCGCGGATGCGCCTTGCGCATAAGTCAGATGAGATTTGCCGATTTTTTCACCGACGGTAACCACGATGCGTTTCCAGCCGACCATAGTGCCCAAGCCTAGGGCAATTGCTACAGTGACTTTAACCCAAAGTGGAATGAATTTGGTGGAGTCGTCGATGTCTTTTTTAAATTCTTTTAAGTTAGCCTTGGTGTCGGCGTCGAATTTGACGGTTTCGTTTTTTTCTATGAGTTTAATGGCTTCTGAGGCCAGATACATGTCGTTACGCACGTTGGAAACCGCGGCCATCGGCACTTGCGACAGGCTGCCGTATTCTTTGATTTGCTCGCCGATATTACCGGTAACGTCCGCTAGCGCGCTCACTACTTCGGGTTTATAAGATTTTGTCCGCACGTATTCCGATAGAGTGGCGCGGGAGTCGGTAGGCATGTTAGCCGTTGTTGAGCGCAGTAAAGCATCGTGGGTGACCGTCGAGACGGCAACAAACTGGGTCATATGATCAATCGGCATAGCTCGGTTTAAGGCATAAGCCATCGGCACTGTACCGACTAATATCAGCATGATTAAGCCCATGCCTTTTTGACCGTCGTTCGAGCCGTGGGCGAAGGATACGCCGGTGCAAGTCAGGATCAGTAGGCCGCGTATCCATAAAGGCGGCGGGGTTGCGCCTTTGGGTTCTTCATAAAGTTCCTGGTTTTTTACCAGGGCGCGCAAGGCCAGCAATAGCAAAGCAGCGCATGTAAAGCCTATCATTGGTGACAACAATAGCGAATAGCCAACTTTGGTTGCCTGCGCCCAATCTACGCCGCTGGCGCCGTCACGGCCATGCATCAGTGCGTTGGCGACGCCTACGCCGATGATGGAGCCAATCAGTGTATGTGAGGACGATGCCGGCAACCCTAGAAGCCAAGTGCCGAGATTCCAAAGAATCGCTGCAATCAATAACGCGAAGACCATTGCAAAGCCGGCGCCGGAGCCCACTTGCAAAATCAATTCCACAGGTAATAGCGAAATAATGCCGAAAGCCACGGCGCCGCTGGAAAATAGGACGCCAAGGAAATTAAAAAAACCTGACCATAACACGGCAATATTAGCTGGCAGCGAGTGGGTGTAAATGACTGTCGCCACTGCATTGGCGGTATCGTGAAAACCATTGACGAATTCAAAGCCGAGGGCAATCAATAAAGCTACTCCTAGCAGTATGTAAGGTAACCAGGTGATGGCTACGCTGCCGGCGGCGGTAATATCGGTGATCAGGCTATATGAGGCATAGCAGACTCCAATCAGCAATAAACCGATAAAGATTGCTGCGGTCATGGCTCCAGGCTTATGATCAAGTTGAGGACGAGCAGTGGATGGTTGTGTAACATCTAAGGCGACAGTATTCATAAAAAACCTATCAGAAAAATTAATAATTCTACGTTAGAAAGTTTACAGTTATGTGACAAAAAGTGTGAGGTAAAGCATAAATTCAATGGTTCAGCCACTTACGGGAATTTAGGTTGATTGCAATATAATTATTTAAAATCAAAATGATATAAATTTTCTTGTTCTCAAAGTTGGCTAAGGTAATGGTGAGCTGACAAGTAGTTTTACTGCTTATAATTGTTTTAGCTAGTAAGTTTTTAGTCACTATAAATTAGTTAAATTATTGCCCAAGGCTTTACAAATTAATGCATAGGTCTATAATTAAAGCCACAAAAAGAGATGAAATTTCAGCGACCAAGTTCGTGTTCAATTTTCTAATTTTGTAGTCATTGAATTTATAAGCTCTAGATCTTTTATTAAGATCGGTTTTGGCTACTTCAAACCTATTTGTTCTCATCACATTTTTCATATGCTTACCTGTTGGTAGAATATTTTTTTGCTGTTAAAAGCTGGATCGTAGTATCTGCCTGGGTATTTTTTAACCCAAACCACGACATAAATTTGATAAAAACAATTCCAAACCCCCCGATTTTTCGTACCCCTCCGCCTCCGCGAATAGGCTGGCACTATGATACATACTTTCTGGCGCAACAAGCGCGTATTCGACAGAAATTCGTTGCGCATTGATGCCGGTATTCCAGGAATTTAGCTTGTTGGTGTTTGTTCCCTTTTAGTCAGGGCTTGATGAGGTAATATGCTTTTGTAGTTCTTTGTTTGCTCGTTTTATCAATCAGTGCAAAGTGAAGACAACCGAAATAATGACAGTATCCGCTACAGCTTTTTCACCCAGTTTGGAAGGTAAGAACCGCCATTTTTTTAAAGCATTGGCAGCCGATTCATCCAGAATTTTATGGCCGCTGCTTTTTAATATATCGACCCCTTGGCTTACTCCTTGGGCGGAAACGTGTATCCGCACATATGCATTACCTTGGTAGCCAAGAAATACAGCCATTTCCGGATATTCCGGGCTTGGGTTGTGTAACTCGTCTGCGACAAAATTATCTCTGGCATGCGTTTGTTTGCTTGGATTTTGGATCATCGCCGAACTGACAGTCTGTTTAGTTTGTAAGGTGGACTGAGATTTAACGACTTGCGGTTTGGGTGGGGAAGTGCTTTCCTCGGGGACTGGGCTTTTTTGCTGAATAACCTTGTTTTTATGTGTTTGCGCCTTTTGCTTAGTCGTTGCCGGCTCATGGCTATTATTTTTTGCTGTTTTCTCCGGGGCGTCGGGCGGCTTTTTCGGCGTAGGCTTGGATTTTGGATTGGCGACGGAGGCGGCGCTGGTATTTGGCGCCGGAACGCTCAGCATTGTTACTTCCAGCTTAAAGGGTTGTGGTGAACTGGTTTTATCAGCAACTGGCGGTTGTCTTAACCAGACTATCCCGAACACATGCAGCATGAGCACCAGAATTGCCAGCAGCAGAAAAATAAAGCCTGAGCGCTCCTCCTGCATGGCGGTGGATGACACAACCTCTGTCATACTATATGCCACTTTGAATAGATAGGGCGGTTATGCTTTGGCGGATTGGAAGTAGCATTTTGGGTTAGAATCTAAAGGAATGATGAGAATCAAGCGTCCTATTCTAAACCAGAAACGCAGCAATTTCACAAGCTGAGTAAGTCACATAGAAATCAACGAATTTAAGCTTGTCTTTAGTGGCAACTGTCTGTAAATTGCTGCTTTTGCAGTTTTTGCGAGCTAAGCAAGGTTTGGTACGAAAATGATCGACTTTGTCTTTGGGCTGGTTTTTACCAAAGTGTTTGCTTATTAAGGAGTTTAAATGCGTTATCGATATATTTTGGCGTTATGGCTGCTTTTTTGCGCTTTGCCTGTACTGGCGGATTCATCTGTCATAGGCTATGTGAAAGTGTTAAAGGGTGAGGCTAGCCTAACGCTTGCCGATAAGACGCAAAAAGCAGAATTAGGTTCGCCGATCCATCTTTACGAACAGCTGAACACTAGTCATGATGGGGAACTTGGCGTCACCTTTAAGGATGAGACCATTTTGTCGCTTGGTCCTGATACCAGTGTCGCCGTCACTGAGTTTATCTATGACCCGGCAAAGGCTGAGCTGAAATTGACCGCAAAAATGCTTAAAGGCGCTCTGCAATATATTTCCGGGGTGATCGCCAAACTGAAGCCCGAAGCAGTCACCATACAAACCCCATCCGGTTATATTGGCGTACGCGGTACACGATTTTTAGTTTTGGTGGAGGAATGATGAGACAGGATTTTATTAAGTACCGCATATACCGTAAGCAATGGACGAGATGCCTGTTGTTATTGTCTTCTTGCCTACTGGCGGCTTGCAGTCCGCGTTCTTATGTGACTTTACTGGAGAACACCGATGGTTCGGTCGGTAAGGTAATAGTAAGTGGCGAGAAAGGCAGCAGCATTATCGATAAACCTAGCTTTGGAGCCGAATTGGATGGTTCTTCCAAGGAACAGTTTTCGGTCAGCGCAGAGCGTATTGATCAGGATTTTAAACAGGCCTTGGCCGCGCAACCCATGCTGCCCAAACGTTTTTTGTTATATTTCGAAACGGGTGGCGCTCAGTTGACTGCTGAGTCTCAGCAGTTATTGCCGCAAGTATTAGACGAAATTCTAAGACATCCTGCTGTGGATATTTCGGTGATCGGGCACACCGATACCGCCGGCGATGCGGAAAAAAACCAGGAATTGGGTTTAACGCGCGCGCAATCAGTAGCGGACATGCTGATCAGTAAGCAGGTTAAAGTGTTGGAACTGACTGTTAGCTCGCATGGAGAAAGCAACTTATTGGTACCGACGCCGGATAATACTCCGGAACCCTTGAATCGTCTGGTAGAAATCTCAGTACGTTAAATCTGTAAAAGTGTTCCTGATTGCCCATAAGTTGCAGCCAGTCTTTTTATTTATGGCGGTAATGGTGATACAGCCAATAGGGAAGGCGGTATTGCTTACGTATTAGTACCAATTGAAGCTTATCATAATATTAAAGTACAATAACAAGATGGCGTTGGCTGGAGTATAAATAGTATCCACCTTCATGTTCAATTCTTTGCCTTCGGTAATTTCTGCCAACCAAAGCTGCGCACGGCTTGAGTTGTCGAAAATTTAAGTGCGATGACTATCGCTACAGCATCAAACAGTAAATCCACAGGGCGGTGGTATCGACTGATAATTTTGTATTCCAGCACCGGATGGCCACCCATTTTTCCCCATTCGTCGAAACCGGTCAGTATAAATAAACGGCAGCAAATAGCTAACATTTTAATCAAAAATATAGTAATGTTGTTAAGAGACAACACAAACGATAAGGACTATGGCAAAACGAATAGCAATAACGGGTTTTTCTTTCAGACTACCAGGAACGAAGGCCAATACTTTTTGGCAAAACCTATTTGAAGGCAAGGACTTAGTCTCCAGGGTAGATCCGGACAGATGGTCGCACGATACATTTCTGCATCCGAACCAAAAACACCCTGGAACTAGCTATACCTTTGCCGCTGGTTCTATTGGCGACATTTCACTATTTGATCCTGGATTTTTCGGTATTTCACCTCGCGAAGCCGCCATGCTTGATCCGCAACAACGCTTGCTGCTGGAAATGAGCTGGGAGGCGCTGGAAAATTCAGGGATAAAGCCCTCCACAATCGGCGGTACCCAGAGCGGCGTATTTATTGGCATTGCCACAGCCGACTATTCCTATCGGTTGGCTGACGATCCCTGTGCTATTGAAGCATTTGCTGCAACCGGTAATACTACCAGTATTGCCGCTAACCGCATATCTTACTTTCTAGATTTGCGTGGTCCGAGCATGGCGATCGACACAGCCTGCTCTTCTTCCTTAGTAGCATTTCACCAAGCCTGCCGTTCTATTCTTTCCGGAGAGTGTAACCAGGCATTAGCTGGCGGCATTAGTCTGCATGTACATCCTCATGTCTTTATTACTTTCTCTAAGGCATCCATGCTATCTAAAAATGGTCGCTGCCGAGTTTTCGATTCAACAGCGGATGGGTATGTCCGCTCTGAAGGTGGTGGGATATTTTTTCTCAAGGACTATGACCAAGCTGTAGCGGATGGAAACCCAATACTTGCAGTAGTTGCTAATTCAGCAATCAATACGGATGGCCACAAATCGGGTTTGACCGTACCCAATCCGGCGTCTCAAGCCGAATTATTAAGGCAGACTTATGCGCAGGCCGGTATCGATCCGGTAGAAATAGACTATTTAGAAGCGCACGGAACCGGTACGGTTGTGGGTGACCCAATTGAAGCGCAAGCTATCGGCATGGCGCTTGCCAAAATGCGGCCTAAAAATAAGCCGCTCCTTATCGGGTCGGTGAAAAGTAATCTTGGGCATCTAGAAGCGGCGTCCGGCGTAGCAGGACTTGTAAAGGCCTTATACTGCATTCAGCATCGGCAGGTGCCGGCGACTATTGGTATCCAAACGCCAAATCCGCATATCAGCTTCGATGATTGGAACATCCAAGTTGTTACAGAAACCCAAAAACTTAAAAAGAACGGCAAGCTTGTAATCGGCGTGAATTCTTTCGGTTTCGGCGGAGCTAATGCGCATGTGATTTTAGAAAGTCACGAACCCTTAACATTAAAGCCGTATTTTCACCCCAAAGCCAAACCGCTACCCATCATTATTAGTGCAAAAGACCCCATTGCCCTAAAAGCGCTGGCAGCTGAGTTTTCTGCGCTAATACTGGATAAGTCTCCGGGCGCATTTTACGATATCGCCTACAATGCTGTGTTTCGGCGAGAATGGCACGAGCAGCGGGCGATTATTTACGGAAATACTCCTGATTTGCTAGCCAAGGCTTTGCTTGATTTTAGTAATGATGCTGTTTTGGAACGGCCTTTAGTACATTCCGGTATGGCCCTGAAGGCGCCTGCCGGTCCGGCTTTTATCTATTCCGGTAATGGTTCCCAATGGGCTGGAATGGGTAAGCGTCTTCTCGCCGAAGAGCGTGTTTTCAGAGATGCAGTCATAGCTGTGGATACTATTTTTCATAATTTTGCCGATTTTTCGTTGGTGGATGAGCTAGCCGGCAGAAATGGCGACGACCGCTATGAACATACGGAAATTTCCCAACCCGCTTTGTTCGCACTTCAGGTTGGAATTACAAAAATGCTACAAGTTCAAGGCGTCAATCCCACGGCAGTGGCTGGACATAGCGTTGGAGAAGTCGCAGCTGCTTGGGCTTCGGAGGCGTTGTCGCTGGAAGATGCAGTGAAGGTAATTTATTATCGAAGCTGTCAGCAGGGAAAGACAAAAGGCGGCGGCGCAATGACTGCAGTTGGTTTAAATGAGACCGCCGCTCGGACTTTACTGGCTGAGCTTGATCTTAGCTCATCACTGGTTATTGCCGGCGTCAATAGTTCGTCAGGCGTCACCCTTGCCGGCAATCTGCAAGGGCTTGAATTGCTTGAACACCAGCTTGAAGAACGTCAAATTTTTTATAAACGCCTAGCGCTTGATTATGCCTTTCACAGTCCGGCTATGGATAAACTGGAAGCCGGCATTTTAAAAGATCTAGCGGATTTGCAACCGCAGATCAGCAAAATACCTTTCTATTCAACCGTTACCGGTGCTGAGTTGGAGGGCGGCAAGTTGAATGCCGAATATTGGTGGCGCAATATCCGCCAACCGGTACTGTTCCAACAAGCTATCAACAGTATTCTAAATTCCGGTACCAACATTTTCATGGAAATCGGGCCGCATGCGGTTTTGCGTAGCTATATCAAGGATTGTCTTAAGCACGGCGAGGAAGGCCTTTGCATTCCGACGCTTTTCCGCGGCGACGACTCTGCGCAACTGGTATGGCAGGCATGCAGCCAAGCAGCGATTGCCGGAGTTAACATCGATTGGCCTAAGGTGTTTCCTTATGCGGGAAACTTTGTGCAACTACCCAATTATCCTTGGCAACGTGAACGCCATTGGCATCCGGTTACCGCTGAATCCGCAGGCTCATACAGCAAACGCAAGTTTCACCCTTTTTTGGGTTATCCGTTACCGCAGCATGAGCTTATTTGGGAAAATAAACTGTCTATTAAAATAAATCCTTGCTTGGCCGATCACGTAGTAGGTGAAGCCACCGTATTCCCGGGCGCTGGTTTTTCCGAGTTGGCTCTAGCAGCGAGTTTGGCTTGGCATCCACAGGATTTTGCCGAAATAGAAGAACTTGAAATCCGCTTACCGCTTTTGTTAAATAGAGACAATACGAAGCTTATGCGTTTCGGCATTGATGCAAAAGATGGCAGTTTTACCATCAAAAGCAGGGAACTTTGCAGCACTGAAGAATGGACATTAAATACGACCGGCCGAATAAAACCTGATGCCAACGGCATACTGCTGCAACAACAGGAACGTATTACATTACCCCAACATCAACCGGATTTTAATGATGCCGATCATGAGGCGCTCAGTTTAGCGGTAGGTCTCTCTTACGGCCCGGCATTCAAATGCATAGATTACGGCTGGATAGAGGGAAATTCCGTACTTGCTGCAATCAAAATTCCGGACAGTATTCAAAGCGAATTAGCACAAACCCACATCCATCCGGCTGTGCTGGATTGCTCCTTCCAGTTAATTTTTCAATTATTGAAGGATGAACTCGATATTTATCCTGGCGTAACATTTATTCCGGTCAAAATCGGCAGAATCTGCTTTCGTAACGGATTAGCAATGCCGGCTCAAACTCGAGCAACTCTACTTAGAAGATCATCGCATTCCTTAGTGGCGGATTTTACCATTTACGATGCAGACGGCTATGCCATTGCCGTAGTCAAAGACGTCCGCTTCCGCAGCGTTCGCTTGATTAAAAATAAAACCGACGATTTGAATTTTCTCGATTACTTCGGGATACCAAAACCGCATCATTTTACAGTCGATAGCCGGCAAATTCTCTCCTTCGAACAAGTTCGGTCAGCTATTGCCGATTTAGCTAAGCAAATGGCGCTTAAGGGTACTCATAGGCGTTACTCGGAAGAGGTGGACCCCTTGCTGGATAGCCTGTGCAATCGGTTTAGCCTACAGGCATTCCAACAGCTATCCGCAGATGGCGAACAGCTTGCTACAAAGGAAATTCTTGCCTTTCAAACCGCTACACCGGAAATCGAGCCTTACTTAAAGCAGTTGTTGGCGCTAGCCAAAGACGATCAATCGATTGTATTTGCCAATGAAGGCTATAAATTCCAACCAGGCAGTAATGGTCATGCAACCGCGCAAGACATTTGGAATGCATTGGTTGCAGACTATCCTGACTATTTCCAGATCGTGCACTCGGTTGGACTGATTGGCTTACACTTACCTGCGTTGCTGAATGGGAGTAATACTTTAGCGCAAATATGCCCGCGTGACTCGACATTGGCGGATTTGTTGCGGCAAGCCCTAGGCGCTGAAGGCAAGCAGAAACTTGGCAAAGCTCTAAGACGATTAATAAATCAAGGCATGAGCCAAATGTCTGAAGGTCAACGCTTAGGTATCCTAGAAATCAGCGATGGATCGCCGTTGTTTGCGATGGATGCTTGCGTTTCTATGGATTTTGATAATTGCGATTATACTTTCGCCGGCACTTCACAAGCTACACTGGAAAATACAGACCGACTAAAAGAGCGTTTTCCCGGTGTAAATACTCGATTGATTGGTGCATCGTCAGAGCAAGCTGTTGCCGCATTTTGCTGCCAAATTGCTATAGTCACCTTGAATTTCAATACCTTGGAAGAATCAGTCAGAGCGCTTGATTATGCGCGCGCCCATCTGTGCGCCGGCGGCTCTCTGATTCTGCTGGGCCAGCACCCTTCGCGCTGGATCGACTTTGTATTTGGCGTTCAATTGCACTATTGGTCATTAGCGCAAAATAATAGTTGGATATCGAAACAACGCTCAACTTCATTTTGGGAACAGCAATTAAAACTCTTCGGCTTGACTGATGTCGAATTATTCGAGTTTTCGCCAAACACGCAGTCGGGACCGTTTTTGTTTATCGCAAATAGGCCGGAAGAAGCCTTGTCCGCCATTGTCAAGTCGCCGATAGCAGCACCACGCAGCTGGCTGGTGATCGCCGACCAAAAAGGCTGTTCGGCAACACTATCCGATCAGCTATCGAAAGCCTTACACGAGTTAGGCGATATTAGTATTCAAGCCCAGCCAAGGACCAGCGCCGAGCTAGAAACCCTGTTGACAAACAATACGGCTAATTATGGGGAGCTTGATGGCATTGTTTATTTAGCGGGGCTTTGCGACCAAGCCGACCAGATTGACGCCGAAGCTATTGTGGAGCAACAAGTAGGTAGATGCACCGATGTCGCTAATATTATGCGAGCTTGCGAAGCAACTCAAACTCAGGCCACTTGCTGGGTAGTTACCAGCGGCGCAGTCGCTGAACTGTTGCCGCAGCACAGCCAAAACGAACCCCGGACAAGGACCGTTCCCGTAGATGCGGCTGTATGGGGATTCGGCAGGACCTTGCTTAACGAGACAGCCAACTTTGCTGTTCGGCTCATCGACCTGGAAAGCCCGCGAGCGAGCGAAGCCGTGATCACGGCGTTGGTTGCAGAATTCGCGCAAACAGATGGCGAACAAGAAATTATTCTCACCCGGCACGGCGCTCGTTATGTTCCACGCCTTCGTATAGACCGCGGCTTGCTTAAAACATCACAACCAATCGAAGACCCAAGAGTTAAACTGGCCTTCAAGTTCCCCGGCCAACTGCGCAACTTACGTTGGGAAGCACATCCGACCAGCGCAATTGCCGATCAAGAGCTTGAAGTCGAAGTGATCGCCAGCGGGCTGAATTTTCGTGATGTGATGTACGCATTGGGGCTACTTTCAGATGAAGCAATAGAAACCGGTTTTGCCGGTCCAACGCTAGGCTTGGAGTTTTCCGGCATTGTGCGAAAGGTAGGCGGCAACGTAAAGGGCTTTTTACCGGGAGATAACGTGGTTGGCTTTGGTTCTGCCAGTTTTGGCAATCGGGTAGTCACCAATGCCAGGGCCGTTACCTTTATTCCACCCGGCATCAGTTTCGAATCGGCGGCAACCATTCCCAGTGTTTTCTTCACTGTGTATTATGCCTTGCATCATCTTGCCCGCCTGCAAGCCGATGAAAAAATACTCATCCATGGCGCCGCCGGCGGCGTGGGTATCGCCGCCATCCAAATTTCCAAATGGATAGGTGCTGAAATCTATGCGACTGCCGGATCGGATGAAAAACGCGATTTTTTACGATTATTAGGCGTAAACCACATCTTTGATTCCCGCTCATTAACTTTTTCCGACGAAATTTTGGCTCAGACCGGCCAAAATGGCGTGGATGTGGTGCTCAACTCCCTTTCGGGTGAAGCTATAAACCGGAATTTGCAGATATTGAAACCTTTCGGGCGATTCCTGGAGCTTGGTAAACGGGATTTTTACGAAAACACCAAGATAGGCTTACGGCCGTTTCGTAACAATATCAGTTACTTCGGCATAGACGCCGATCAATTAATGGTGGCCCGTCCGGAGCTTACCCAAAAGCTGTTTGAAGAAGTGATGGACTTGTTTGCCAAAGGCGTGTTGACGCCTTTGCCGTATCACGTTTTCGAAGCCGATGATATTGTTGACGCCTTCCGTTATATGCAGCAAGCTCGCCAGATCGGCAAGATTGTCATTACTTATCGAAATGGCGTCAGCAGCATGCATTACCCGCGCGCAAGTCAACAGAATAAACTGCAACTTTCCGGCGACGCCAGCTATTTGGTGACAGGCGGCTTAGGCGGCTTTGGTCTTAAAACGGCGGAATGGTTGGTCGATAAAGGCGCACGACATTTAGTATTAATCAGCCGTAGCGGACCAAAATCCCTAGAGGCGCAGAGAGCAATAGCGCGCTTAAAAAAACAAGGCGTTAATATCCACGCCGTGTCCTGCGATGTCTGTGATAAACAAGCTGTGACAAAGTTGCTGGTAAATATTGCCGAAACCATGCCGCCATTAAAAGGTATCGTCCATGCGGCAACTGTTATCAACGACGGCTTGATCCGAAATATGGATGCCGATCAGATTCATAGCGTACTCGCCCCCAAAGTATTGGGAGCGCAATACTTACATGAAATGACTAGCGATAAGGCGCTGGATTTTTTTGTGCTGTTTTCATCGGCAACCACGCTTTTTGGTAACCCAGGTCAAGCAAATTATGTAGCCGCTAATGCCTATCTGGACGCTTTGGCCTATCATCGCCGTTCTTTAGGCCTGCCTGCCACCTGCGTCCGTTGGGGCGCGATAGATGATGTGGGTTTTCTGGCGCGAAATGAAAAAATCAAAGATGCTCTGCAAAGCCGAATGGGCGGTTCGGCCATTAATTCCAACTTAGCTTTGGACGTGTTAGAGCGGATGCTGGTTGCCGATCGTTCAAACATAGGGGTAATGGAAATGGATTGGAAAGCGCTATCCCGCTTTTTGCCCAGTGCCGGATCACCCAAGTTCAGCGAATTGGTGCAGTGTTTTGGCAGCAATGAAGAAGTAGAAGAGGGCGCGGAAGACTTGCAGCAATTGTTGTCCAAACTCTCTGAGAGCGAATTATTGGAGATGATGACGGCCATGATTAAGGCAGAAGTCAGTGAGATTTTGCGGATGCCTATCGATAAAATCGATCAGCAGCGTTCCATCTACGAAATGGGACTGGATTCATTGATGGGGGTTGAACTGGTGATAGCCTTGGAATCCCGCTTTGGTATTAAATTACAGGTGATGACGTTAAGTCAAACGCCCACTATTCAAAAATTGTCGGAGCGCATTATTCAGCAATTGAAAGAGCAAAATGAACCTGAACCAGACGCCGGCGAAAATAATATGGCTGAACAGGTGCGGCAAATAGCGTCTCAGCATGGGGCTGAAGTATCGATTGAAAACATCACTAGCATTGCTGAAACTATACAGTCTATTGATTACAAAGAAAATATCAAAATCATTCATTAATATGGCTAGCAAAGTGATCCCCGGCCTCACAGCCCAAATTAAAAATAAGCTTATTCAACAGGCGCTTGAGCGGCGTTTAAAAAATACCGAACAAGAAATCGACAGCGTTCCCATCAGCCCAAACAGAAATGTTGAAATTGCTGAGCAACACTACCGCTTTCATCTGCATCCCGGCTATCAACAAATTCGCATCATGAATGACGGCGCAGCCAAACTGGGCATAGCAAACCCATTTTTTAAACTGCATGAGGGAATTGCCGGCGCAACAACCGTGATTGGCGGCCAGGAATATATCAACTACGCCAGTTACAATTACCTTAGCCTATCCGGACACCCGGAAATTAATGCCGCGGCAAAAGCGGCCATAGACCAATACGGCACCTCAGTCTCCGCCAGCCGCATCGTTTCCGGCGAACGGCCAATACATAGGCAACTTGAACAAGCTATTGCCAATGTTTATGAAGTAGACGACGCCGTCTGCTTTGTCAGCGGCCATGCCACAAATGTCACAGCGCTTGGGCATTTATTCGGCCCCAAAGACCTTATACTGCATGACGAGTTGGTCCATAACAGTATAATGCAGGGCATAGCCTTGTCCGGCGCCAAGCGCTTAACCTTTCCACACAATGACAGTGCAGCGCTGGACGCCCTATTGACCGCTCAACGCCATCATTTCGAACGGGTGTTAATAGCCTTGGAAGGCATTTACAGCATGGATGGGGATTACCCGGACCTGCCGCGTTTTGTCGAAATCAAACGCAAACATAAAGTATTTTTAATGGTCGATGAAGCCCATTCGTTCGGGGTAATGGGCAAGACCGGTTTAGGCATCCGCGAACACTTCAATCTGGCGGGGAATGATGTGGATATTTGGATGGGCACCCTGAGCAAAGCGCTGGCCGGCTGCGGCGGTTATATCGCCGGGGAAAATGCCTTGGTGGAGCATTTAAAACATCTTGCGCCGGGCTTTCTGTATAGCGTCGGTATGCCGCCGCCAGTTGCCGCGGGGTCCTTAGCTGCGCTAAACTATCTGCAACTGCATCCGGAGCTAGTGAGCAACCTACAAGAACGCGGACACTATTTTCTGGAACAAGCCAAAGCTGCCGGCATTGATACCGGCAGCAGCCAAGGCTTGGCCATCATCCCGGCTATTTTAGGCGGTTCCATTAAAGCTGCGAGTTTGTCATCGGCGCTTTTTGAGCGGAAAATAAATGTGCAGCCGATACTGTATCCGGCGGTGGCGGAAAAATCTGCTAGGCTAAGATTTTTTATTAATAATCGGCATAGTGAGGCGCAGATTCGGGAGACGGTTAGGGTTGTTGCTGAAGAAATTGAGCGTTTGTAGTGATATGTTATGTTGGTGCCGATTTTATCTGGGAAAGACCAAATAGGGACACCGCTGGTATTGGCTGAGTGTTTTGCTTAGGTTTACCATTAGCTTAGCTATTCCTGAAATAAATCAGAATGCGTACCTGCTCGGATAAAAACAATGAGTCCTTGCACACGGCTATCGTCCACTTTATAGATAAGGAGAAAATCGCCACCCACATGACATTCACGGTGCCCTGACCAATCGCCTTTTAAGGCGTGATCTAACCATTCGGCGCCTAATGGGCCATCATTGGCAATAAGCAACAGCATCACTTCTTTTAGTTGGTTTAAGTCGTACCGACCAGAACGGGATAAACGCTCCCAATCTTTAATGAACGTTTTTGTATAGTCAGATGCCCGTGGTAAGGCGGCCCGTTTACTTGCCGATGTTTTTTTCGAGGTCATCAAACAATTCTGATGAAGTAGAAAAACGCAGCTGACGTTTAATAATGATTTCATCCGCTTCAGACATCGCCTGAAGCGTTTCCTTAGTCGGTACTTTTAATTCGAGTGGCAAAGCCTGATCAACAACAACACGATGCAAAAATAAACGCACAGCTTCGGATACAGACATACCCATCGTGGCTAAGGCCTGAGTTGCTTGATCTTTTGTTACATTGTCTATGCGGATATGCAGCATAGATGAGTGGGTTGCCATTGCTTCTCTCCTAAATTTGAGACTAAAATATTGTATCTCAAATGAGATGCAGAATGTCAATTTTAGTTTATCGATGAGAGGGTTTTTAACTTTTTATGGGGAGCTTGATGGCATTGTTTATTTAGCGGGGCTTTGCGACCAAGCCGACCAGATTGACGCCGAAGCTATTGTGGAGCAACAAGTAGGTAGATGCACCGATGTCGCTAATATTATGCGAGCTTGCGAAGCAACTCAAACTCAGGCCACTTGCTGGGTAGTTACCAGCGGCGCAGTCGCTGAACTGTTGCCGCAGCACAGCCAAAACGAACCCCGGACAAGGACCGTTCCCGTAGATGCGGCTGTATGGGGATTCGGCAGGACCTTGCTTAACGAGGCAGCCAACTTTGCTGTTCGGCTCATCGACCTGGAAAGCCCGCGAGCGAGCGAAGCCGTGATCACGGCGTTGGTAGCAGAATTCGCGCAAACAGATGGCGAACAAGAAATTATTCTCACCCGGCACGGCGCTCGTTATGTTCCACGCCTTCGTATAGACCGCGGCTTGCTTAAAACATCACAACCTATCGAAGACCCAACCCATCTTTAACAAGCCGCCCCTCAAATTTAGCCAATTTAGCCTCATCTGTTTACTTAAGTCATTGATTTCATATATAAGTCAACTCATTTTTGGGGTTATTTCAGTTTGTAGTGCCATAATAGTTTGATACCACTATTGCGGATTTTTTAAAACTGCGCTAACTTTGCGCCATGTATATCCGCCGCACTCATACCAACAACTCCTCCACGGGCGAACGTTATTTCACCTTTCGCTTGGTGGCTAACCAGCGCGTCGATGGAAAACCGCGCCAGACGACTTTATTGAATCTGGGCAGACATTTTTCCGTCGACCAAGAGCATTGGCCTTCGCTTTGTGTCAGAGTCGAGCAATTGCTGAGCCATCAATCGACGCTATTGCCGCTTCAATTGCCGTCAGCCGTGGAAATAGCCGCGCAGTCCATCTTTACACAACTCTTGGCGCAACAGGCGACCGTCACCGAAGCGCCGCCACAAAAGGACGATTTGCCATCAGCGCCTGCTAAATCTGCCGCACCTTCAGAGTTCACCCTGCCTGTACCTGTTGATCTTCAAGTTGTTGATATCACTTCTCTTGAAGTAAGCCAATCCAGAACCGTAGGCGTCGAGCAGGTGGGCCTTTGGGCGATGCAACAACTGAATTTTATCGAATTGCTGACAGGCTTGGGGATTAATGGTGCACAAATAGCCGCTATAGTCGGCTCCATTATTGGGCGTATGGCCGGTGTATGCTCGGAGCTGGCGACACACAACTGGCTAATCAGGCAAAGCGCACTGGGCGAGTTAATCGACGCGAACTACGAAACGTTGCCCTTGATGACGATGTACCGGGCGGCAGACGCCTTGTGGAAACACAGTGCCCAGATCGAGCAGACCTTATTCTCTCGGCTGACTGATTTATTTGGCTTTTCGACCACGATCACCCTGTATGATTTGACCAATACCTATTTTGAAGGCGAAGTGCCGAACAATACCAAAGCCAAGCATGGGCGTTCAAAAGAGAAACGTACGGATTGTCCACTGGTGACTTTGGGCTTGGTTTTAGATGGGAGCGGCTTTGTGCGCCGCTCGCAAACTTTTGCCGGCAATGTCAGCGAACCGGGTACCTTGGAAACGATGCTCAATCACCTCAATGCGCCGTCAGAGGCCTTGGTGGTGATGGATGCCGGTATTGCCACGGAGGACAATATTCAATGGTTACGCGATAAAGGCTATGGTTATCTGGTCGTCAGTCGTGAGCGCTCACGTCAGTTCGATGACACCACCGCTGTCTCTCTTAAAACGGCGTCAAATGAAACGGTACGCTGCCAAAAAGTACTCGCCAAGGATGAGAAGGAAATTCGGCTCTATTGCCATTCCGAGGGGCGTGAACAAAAAGAACAGGCTATAACCGAGCGCTTTTCAAGTCGTTTTGAAGCCGAACTTAATGCCTTGAACGCCGGATTACAACGACCACGAACCGAAAAAAATCCAAATAAACTCCATGAACGCATAGGTCGCCTGAAAGAAAAACATCACGGTATCGGTCAGCATTATCAAATTGAATTGCAAACCGATGAAAGCGGCGAAAAAGCCATCAGTCTAACCTGGCAAAAACAAGTGGTGGCGGGCTCTTCTGCAAATCTTCCCGGCGTGTATTGCTTACGGAGTAATCAAACAGCCTGGACGGAAGAAAAATTATGGCGTACTTATATCACGCTCACTGACTTGGAAGTCGTTTTTCGCTGCTTCAAAAGCGATCTGGGTCTCCGGCCTATCTTCCATCATAAAGAAGAACGCGTTGATAGCCATCTGTTCATCACCGTATTGGCCTATCAGTTTGTGCAACTCATTCGCCGGCGTCTAAAAGAATCTGACGTCAATTTCAGCGGCAGTTGGAGGACTCTACGGGAAATATTGAGTACTCAAAACCGCGTCACGGTCAGTTTCCGTCGAGCCGATGGTAAAGCTTTACATGTGCGTAAAGCCACCAAAGCGGAACCCGAGCAGATGGATATTTATAAGGCACTAAAAGTTAATCCGGCACCCGGAGGTATTAGCAAAACTATCGTCTGAAATACTGAAACTAGGCTCTATTTTTCGAAATGTAGTGCCACTCCGATTTTTTTTGAATCGCAACATATTGTTTTTAAATGCTTATTAATTTGACTTGTTAAAGATGGGCCAAGAGTTAAACTGGCCTTCAAGTTCCCCGGCCAACTGCGCAACTTACGTTGGGAAGCACATCCGACCAGCGCAATTGCCGATCAAGAGCTTGAAGTCAAAGTGATCGCCAGCGGGCTGAATTTTCGTGATGTGATGTACGCATTGGGGCTACTTTCAGATGAAGCAATAGAAACCGGTTTTGCCGGTCCAACGCTAGGCTTGGAGTTTTCCGGCATTGTGCGAAAGGTAGGCGGCAACGTAAAGGGCTTTTTACCGGGAGATAACGTGGTTGGCTTTGGTTCTGCCAGTTTTGGCAATCGGGTAGTCACCAATGCCAGGGCCGTTACCTTTATTCCACCCGGCATCAGTTTCGAATCGGCGGCAACCATTCCCAGTGTTTTCTTCACTGTGTATTATGCCTTGCATCATCTTGCCCGCCTGCAAGCCGATGAAAAAATACTCATCCATGGCGCCGCCGGCGGCGTGGGTATCGCCGCCATCCAGATTTCCAAATGGATAGGCGCTGAAATCTATGCGACTGCCGGATCGGATGAAAAACGCGATTTTTTACGTTTATTAGGCGTAAACCACATCTTTGATTCCCGCTCATTGACTTTTTCCGACGAAATTTTGGCTCAGACCGGCCAAAATGGCGTGGATGTGGTGCTCAACTCCCTTTCGGGTGAAGCTATAAACCGGAATTTGCAGATATTAAAACCTTTCGGGCGATTCCTGGAACTTGGTAAACGGGATTTTTACGAAAACACCAAGATAGGCTTACGGCCTTTCCGTAACAATATCAGTTACTTCGGCATAGACGCCGATCAATTAATGGTGGCCCGTCCGGAGCTTACCCAAAAGCTGTTTGAAGAAGTGATGGACTTGTTTGCCAAAGGCGTGTTGACGCCTTTGCCGTATCACGTTTTCGAAGCCGATGATATTGTTGACGCCTTCCGTTATATGCAGCAAGCTCGCCAGATCGGCAAGATTGTCATTACTTATCGAAATGGCGTCAGCAGCATGCATTACCCGCGCGCAAGTCAACAGAATAAACTGCAACTTTCCGGCGACGCCAGCTATTTGGTGACAGGCGGCTTAGGCGGCTTTGGTCTTAAAACGGCGGAATGGTTGGTCGATAAAGGCGCAAGACATTTAGTATTAATCAGCCGTAGCGGACCAAAATCCCTAGAGGCGCAGAGAGCAATAGCGCTCTTAAAAAAACAAGGCGTTAATATCCACGCCGTGTCCTGTGACGTCTGTGATAAACAAGCTGTGACAAAGTTGCTGGTAAATATTGCCGAAACCATGCCGCCATTAAAAGGTATCGTCCATGCGGCAACTGTTATCAACGACGGCTTGATCCGAAATATGGATGCCGATCAGATTCATAGCGTACTCGCCCCCAAAGTATTGGGAGCGCAATACTTACATGAGATGACTAGCGATAAGGCGTTGGATTTTTTTGTGCTGTTTTCATCGGCAACCACGCTTTTCGGTAACCCAGGCCAAGCAAATTATGTAGCCGCTAATGCCTATCTGGACGCTTTGGTCTATCATCGCCGTGCTTTAGGCCTGCCTGCCACCTGCGTCCGTTGGGGCGCGATAGATGATGTGGGTTTTCTGGCGCGAAATGAAAAAATCAAAGAAGCCCTGCAAAGCCGAATGGGCGGTTCGGCCATTAATTCCAACTTAGCTTTGGATGTATTAGAGCGGATGCTGGTTGCCGATCGTTCAAACATAGGGGTAATGGAAATGGATTGGAAAGCGCTATCCCGCTTTTTGCCCAGTGCCGGATCACCCAAGTTTAGCGAATTGGTGCAGTGTTTTGGCAGCAATGAAGAAGTAGAAGAGGGCGCGGAAGACTTGCAGCAATTGTTGTCCAAACTCTCTGAGAGCGAATTATTGGAGATGATGACGGCCATGATTAAGGCAGAAGTCAGTGAGATTTTGCGGATGCCTATCGATAAAATCGATCAGCAGCGTTCCATCTACGAAATGGGACTGGATTCATTGATGGGGGTTGAACTGGTGATAGCCTTGGAATCCCGCTTTGGTATTAAATTACAGGTGATGACGTTAAGTCAAACGCCCACTATTCAAAAATTGTCGGAGCGCATTATTCAGCAATTGAAAGAGCAAAATGAACCTGAACCAGACGCCGGCGAAAATAATATGGCTGAACAGGTGCGGCAAATAGCGTCTCAGCATGGGGCTGAAGTATCGATTGAAAACATCACTAGCATTGCTGAAACTATACAGTCTATTGATTACAAAGAAAATATCAAAATCATTCATTAATATGGCTAGCAAAGTGATCCCCGGCCTCACAGCCCAAATTAAAAATAAGCTTATTCAACAGGCGCTTGAGCGGCGTTTAAAAAATACCGAACAAGAAATCGACAGCGTTCCCATCAGCCCAAACAGAAATGTTGAAATTGCTGAGCAACACTACCGCTTTCATCTGCATCCCGGCTATCAACAAATTCGCATCATGAATGACGGCGCAGCCAAACTCGGAAATTTTCAGAGTAGTTGTCGCCTCGACGGTTAAATCTTAAGCGGCTTTTTTGTTTTGAGTTGCCTTCTCAATACTAGGTTTACTATTAGCCTCAGGCTTGTCAGGATTAAGGTGGACTGCTTGAATGCTTTCCCAATTCCGCGTGTCACCAGTCCATCGCTTCGGGTTTCGATCACGAGCAGCCTCATAGACAGCTTTACGCTTAACCAGCAAGTCCTTGTCCAAGCCTTCATGGCGTTGTGTAGGCGTAACGAACTGGATGGCGCTATGGCGATGCTCGTTGTTGTACCAATCCACCAGGCCCGATACCCAATCACGCGCATCCGTTACCTTGGCAAATGGCTTTAGCGGATATTTTGGTCGATATTTTAAGGTCTTAAAGAGCGATTCTGAGTAAGGATTGTCGTTGCTTACCGAAGGTCTACTCAACGAGGGCATCACGCCGAGTTGTTGCAATGTAGACAGCATCGTAGCTCCTTTCATTGGGCTACCGTTGTCAGAGTGCAGTATAAGCTGGTTTGACTGTATACCTTCACGATAGCACAGATCGCGTAACAGCTCGCCTGCCAAGGCGCTGCTTTCCTCTGCATACACCTGCCAACCCACAATTTTTCGGCTAAAAATATCCATAAACAGGTAAAGATAGAAAAACTGCCCACAGATTGCCGATGGCAGATACGTGATATCCCAGCTATAGAGTTGATTAGGCGCTGTGGTGCAGATCGCGCGAGGTTTAGTACGGGGCTGAGATGGCCGCTCACTGCGACGGTGCGCCAGTTGGTTTTCTGCTTCCAGTATGCGATAAAAAGTCGATTCAGAGGCCAAATAGCTACCTTGATCCGCAAGTCGAGGCACGATCTGACTCGGCGGCAGATGCCCAAATTCGTCTGAATTGGCTACAGCCAATACCTTGGTTCGCTCAATTTCCGTGAGCTTATGCGGCGGCTGGTAGTCGCGTAAGGGGCGTTGATCGCAATGGATAGTCTCGCCCGTCTGCCAGCGTTGTAAGGTGCGTTCGCTCAAACCCAATACTTCACAGGCTTGTGCTTGTCGTGCGCCGGCTGTTTTTGATTCATTGAGTAAAAAAATCACTTGCTCGCGCTCTTCAAGGGACGTCATTCGACCTCTCCCCCCAAGAGCGCTCGGAACTTTTTTTGCAGAACCAACAGCGCGGCGGCTTCTGCTAAGGCTTTGTCTTTGCGTAATATTTGGCGCTCTAAGCTATGAACTTCTGTTTTGAGAATCGCTACCTCACGCTTATCAGATGTACCGCTCTGGGAACAGAAATCGGCTTTCCATTGCTCCAGTTGATGGACAAATACTCCTTGCTCTCGGCACCAGGCGTTTAAAGCCTCACCGCTCAATCCATACGCTTGATTTAAGGCATCAAGACGCTCTTCAGGACGCCAATCTTCTGGGCGTTTCGATTTCAACGGTAGAACAGGATTTTTGCCCAATTTGCTTCTTCTCATCCATGTTTTTAAGGTTTGTAAACTGATGTTCAAGTCGTCCGCGACGCCCTGAATCGATTGCTCATTTCCACGATTGTATACTTTTGCCAGCGCTTGCTCTTTAAAGTCTTCTGAATGCCTTGTATAGGTTTTCATTTCTAATCTCAAATTTAATTTTATTTAAAAATTTGAGACGACAACTATTCTGACGCGGGGGGAACTGGGCATAGCAAACCCATTTTTTAAACTGCATGAGGGAATTGCCGGCGCAACAACCGTGATTGGCGGCCAGGAATATATCAACTACGCCAGTTACAATTACCTTAGCCTATCCGGACACCCGGAAATTAATGCCGCGGCAAAAGCGGCCATAGACCAATACGGCACCTCAGTCTCCGCCAGCCGCATCGTTTCCGGCGAACGGCCAATACATAGGCAACTTGAACAAGCTATTGCCAATGTTTATGAAGTAGACGACGCCGTCTGCTTTGTCAGCGGCCATGCCACAAATGTCACAGCGCTTGGGCATTTATTCGGCCCCAAAGACCTTATACTGCATGACGAGTTGGTCCATAACAGTATAATGCAGGGCATAGCCTTGTCCGGCGCCAAGCGCTTAACCTTTCCACACAATGACAGTGCAGCGCTGGACGCCCTATTGACCGCTCAACGCCATCATTTCGAACGGGTGTTAATAGCCTTGGAAGGCATTTACAGCATGGATGGGGATTACCCGGACCTGCCGCGTTTTGTCGAAATCAAACGCAAACATAAAGTATTTTTAATGGTCGATGAAGCCCATTCGTTCGGGGTAATGGGCAAGACCGGTTTAGGCATCCGCGAACACTTCAATCTGGCGGGGAATGATGTGGATATTTGGATGGGCACCCTGAGCAAAGCGCTGGCCGGCTGCGGCGGTTATATCGCCGGGGAAAATGCCTTGGTGGAGCATTTAAAACATCTTGCGCCGGGCTTTCTGTATAGCGTCGGTATGCCGCCGCCAGTTGCCGCGGGGTCCTTAGCTGCGCTAAACTATCTGCAACTGCATCCGGAGCTAGTGAGCAACCTACAAGAACGCGGACACTATTTTCTGGAACAAGCCAAAGCTGCCGGCATTGATACCGGCAGCAGCCAAGGCTTGGCCATCATCCCGGCTATTTTAGGCGGTTCCATTAAAGCTGCGAGTTTGTCATCGGCGCTTTTTGAGCGGAAAATAAATGTGCAGCCGATACTGTATCCGGCTGTGGCGGAAAAATCTGCTAGGCTAAGATTTTTTATTAATAATCGGCATAGTGAGGCGCAGATTCGGGAGACGGTTAGGGTTGTTGCGGAGGCGATTGAAAAGTTGTAGGCAAATTGCATCTTGATAATTTATTAACGCGATATATCATCTTATGGCTAAATTATAAAAAATAGTGTAATTTATGCGCTATATCCTAAAAAAATCCATTATTTTTAATTTGATTTATATGTTTTTTGATTTGGTTTTTATAAATAGAAGGATGTTCAAATATTTACATATAAATAGGTGGGAAATTATGTTCAAGCAAAGCTGGATTTGAAATTTTTTTGAACTAATTAGCCGGTAACAAACTAGATTAATACATATGAATGATAACAATATATTGCGTAATAATGAAACAGATCTATACCCACCCAAACAACATTTTCTGGCTAGAATCAATCCCATTTTCCTGTTCACAGTACTGATTCCCACTTTATTCGCAAGCATTTATTTCGGTTTTATTGCATCTGATGTTTATATTTCCGAAGCAAGTTTTGTGGTTAGGAGTCCGGAAAAACAAACATCTTCGCCATTGGGAATGTTTCTTAAGAGTGCAGATTTCTCCCGTGCTCAGGATGATACCTATACTGTTCAGGAATTTATGCTCTCAAGAGATGCACTTAAGGAGCTGGAAGATAAATTATCCATTGGTAAGAAATTTGCCGACAAAGACATCGACATCATTAGCCGTTTTGGTGGTCTGAATCCTTGGGCTAACAGTTTTGAACAATTGTTTAAATTTTATAAAAAACAAGTATCGGTCGAATTGGATACTGCTTCTTCCATATCTACTTTGACGGTACGGGCCTTTTCATCGGAAGATGCTTGGCAAATTAACAAAATGCTCTTGGACATGAGTGAGCGGTTAATTAATCAATTGAACGAACGTGGTCGGCACGATATGATCAAGTTTGCTGCTAACGAAGTAGCGGATGCAGAAAGTAAGGCGAAGGATGCTGATCAGGCGCTTTCGGCTTATCGGAACAAACAAGTGGTTGTAAATCCCGAAGAACAAGCGAAAGTTCAATTTCAGCAGGTCGCAAAACTTCAAGAAGAGCTAATCGCAACCAGGACGCAGCTTTCGCAGATTCAAACATTTACCAAGGAAAATCCACAAATTCCAGTTCTGCAAAACCGTCTTGTAGCCTTGGAAACAGAACGTGATGCTGAAATTGCAAAAATTGCCGGCGATAAAAAGTCTTTGGCGAATAAAGCTGGCGATTATCAGCGTTTGGCGCTGGAACGGGAATTTGCGGATAAACAACTAGCCACTGCACATGCCTCTTTACTTGAAGCTCGCAATCAGGCTCAGCGGCAACAGTTGTATTTAGAGCGTGTTTCCCATTCCAATCAGCCTGATCATGCTATGGAGCCGCGCAGAATTCTGGCTGTATCGACTACTTTCTTTTTAGGATTGATAGCCTGGGGAATTTTGACTTTGCTTGCGGCTGGTGTTCGTGAGCATCACGAATGAGTCTATATAAATGAATGGTCAAACATCTTTTCGAATAGCCTTAAAAATACAATTAAGGGTGATTGGCGCTTTATTGATGCGTGAGGTGATAACACGCTACGGTAGACACAATTTAGGTTTTCTTTGGTTGTTTCTTGAGCCTGTGCTTTTCACCTCCGGGATAATAATTCTTTGGTCTATTATTCATCAATCCGATAGTTTTAAAGTTGAGATCATCCCTTTTGTGATAACCGGGTACTCGACCTTGCTTTTATGGCGAAATTGCGCATTTAGAGGCATAAATTCCATCGAACCGAATAGGAGTTTGCTCCATCATCGGAATGTCCGCATTATTGATATATTTGCAGCAAGAATGCTGCTGGAGATTGCTGGAGTAACGGCGTCTTTTGCTGTGATATTTATGGTTGTTATCTTTGTAGACTTAATTGAACCGCCTAATAATTTTGCTCTAATGTTACTGGGCTGGAGTTTTATGGCTTGGTTTAGCGCTAATTTAGGTGTTATTTTAGGATGTTTAAGCGAGTATACGGACTTAGTCGAACGCTTGTGGCACCCGATTAGTTATTTTATGCTTTCCGTATCGGGCATGTTTTTTATGGTGGATTGGCTGTCTTCCTCATTTCAAAAAATTGTGCTTTGGGTGCCTATGGTGCATGCTACGGAAATGCTGCGTTTTGGTTACTACGGGCCAATCACGCCAGAATATTACAGTATATTTTATATAACAACTTTTTGCGCGATCATGTCATTATGTGCATTGCTATTAATCCGGGATACCCGCTTACGTATCGAGTCATCAAGGTAGATTCATGATTGCAATCGATCATGTCTGCAAAACCTATCCAACGCGTAGCGGCCCTCGAACTATTCTTGACAATATCTCTTTAACTGTTAGCAAAGGCGAACATTTGGGGATTTTAGGCAGAAACGGCGCAGGCAAATCAACATTGATACGTATGATCAGCGGTCAGGAGTTTCCAACTTCCGGCAAAATCGTACGTAAAATGAGCGTCTCTTGGCCTTTGGCTTTTTCCGGGGCATTTCAAGGAAGCCTAACAGGCTGGGACAATTTGCGGTTTATTGCGCGAATTTATGGGAAAGATGCGCATCAGATGAGGGGCTTTGTCGAAGATTTCGCCGAATTAGGTCGTTATTTTCGTGAGCCGGTTAAAACTTATTCTAGTGGCATGCAGGCAAGACTAGCATTTGCGCTTTCATTAGGAATTGATTTTGATTGCTTTTTGATTGATGAAATTATTGCCGTTGGTGATGCTAGGTTTCACGAGAAATGCCGCTACGAGTTGTTTGAGAAACGTAGAGATCACGCTTTTATCATCGTTTCACATGATCCTGGAACTATCGCTGTGAATTGTACAAAAGCAGCTGTTTTAAATGAGGGGTGTCTCACTGAATTTGAAACTGTGGAACTAGCCTATCAATTCTATAATGCTGCAAATCTTACCTCCTAGTTAATTTGTGCATAAGCTATAGAATTACTAAATGGTAATCGAATCTTGACAGAATACCAAATGTATTTATGCTATTTTTGCCAAAATTGTTATTATTTCCGCTTTTGACTTATCAGGCGGAGCAGTCAAGGTAACTATTAAGGTACGACATGTTTCGAATAATCAATGTCTAACTCTCAGTGTTAAAAATTAATGTGCAATGATGGATGAATGGCATCAATGATTATACGCAGGCTATTCAAAAATAATTTTCGCCGAAATGGTAATATTTTTCTGCATAGAACAGGTTGATGTTACCTATGTAGTTTGCTTTTTAAGCTGGAAACCCTATCCATCTCTAATTATGCTATTATAATTTCCCCCCTCGATATATAAACTATGAATTTAGTGACATCCATATCTGCAACTATAGACAGCGAAACGCTTCGGGTTTTAGCTTTTGAACATAATCATGGACATGCTTTTCATGGATGGTTGACCCTCTCAGAGGATGATAGGCGTGCTGCTCTACACGATAGGTACCTTTTTCATTCTGTATGTCAACATGCTGGAGTGCATCTTGAATCGTTGTTGGAAATTGATATTGTCGCTGGACGTGTTTTTGCCGAACAGCTCAGTCATCAGATTTTAACTATTGCGCAATCGATGCGGGAACAGCGGATTAGCTATACTGAGGATTGGTTCCACGGCTTGGAGGCATGGGCTAACTCTTTAGTTGATATGCATTGCCTTAATTTGGCGCAAAGTATTTTCGATACTATGGAAACCACCGGTGTATATCGGTTCCCAGGGATCGCTTTGTCATTTTCTGTTTCTCTCGCCCATCTAAATATATTGCTAGGTAGGTTCCAAGAAGCCGAGCGTGTCGCTTTAAAATATGTACATAGGCCGTTCTTGATCCCTAGTCATGGTGATAGGCCTAAAATCTATACCAGGCTGATGCATATTCTAGTCAAGACTGGGCATCTAAAAGAGTATCGTCAGATTCTGTGGAGAGGCATTACAGATTTTTATTCAAATCACGATCTTCGCACCAAGTTCATTGTACAGGCAAAAACCACCTATCGTGGTGGGTGGCGTGTATTATTAAGGCGAGATGTGCCTTTTAAATATCGTCATGCTTTTATTATGACACACTTTATAATTTATACGGATCGATCTACCTTAGCAAAATTGCTAGGTTTTAATGTGTTGATGCGCCATTACCTCACTGTCTATCTTTATGGCTTAAACTATTTAACTTATCGCAAACCCTTTGTGCGAAAAAATAAAAGTAATGGGATGGGTTGGTCGCAGTGGCGAAATTGGTTCAAGTCAAAAGGCGGTGCTATTTTAGTAACGCGAGCAATGGGCGGTCTTGGAGATCTAATGATGATGACTCCTGGTTTGCTAGCGCTGAAAAAAAAATATCCGCTTAAGACAATAGATTTTGCGATTTCAAAATCTTTTTTTCCATTATTTGAACATATTCCGGAAGTAAATTGTATAGATATCCATTCCGATGAAATTGATATCACTAATTATGAGAAATGGATTGATTTGACTGAATGTCCTGCCGGAAGGGTGGAGTCACGGCAATTTCCGAATATAAAAACCAATCGTATTGTCATTTTTGCCCGATCAATGGGAATAAAACTGGCAGCGTTAAAGAAGAGCGGTATCGTTCCAACTTATGTGGTTACACCGCAAGAGCGTAGTCGTGCCGAAATAATTTTAGCAGAATTAAATCCGTATAATCTTCCTGTTATTGGTATTCAGCCATTTTCCGCGGATACCTATAAGAATTGGCCGCATGTTAATTCTTTGATTAAAGAGCTGTCTAAAACACGGCTCGTGTTGCTATTTCATAGTGAGCCCATGGAGCAATTCGACGGAAATAATATACATAAAATAGTTAAACCAATTAGAGAGTCTTTTGCTTTAGCTTCGTTGTGTGATTTACTTATTGGTCCGGATTCTTCATTTGTTCATTTAGGCGCTGCACTTAATAAAGATACTATAGCTATTTTTGGGCCAACCAGTGGAAAAGTGTTTACAAAATACTATAAAAAAGTAAGACTGCTGACTCCTGAAAAAGCAGAGTTTCCGTGTTTTCCTTGTTGGCGTAACGAACATAAGGTTTGCGATCTTACAAGAGATAGGGAAAGCGTGTGTCTTAGCAATATCGGAGTTATCAAGGTTATGGAATTACTTGATCAACCTAATAAGGAGTTTCTGTTAACAAAGTTGATTAACTCATTAAAAACTTGGTTTTTTTATGGTGGTAGCTAATTCTTAAAGTTCAATTTAATGTATCAATTTGCCGCTATAGCCTGTTAATGTTAATTTTTAGTATTGGATTTTTTAATGAGTTGGAAAGATGATGAATTCTGGATCTCGGCCCTTACTAGGCTTTCTGATCTCTCTTTTTCGCATAAGATTGTTTTGGTACCAAATGACTGGGTTGGTTTGGATGGACGATATCGACCTTTTGACTTTCATTATGCAATTGATCCAAGTGAAGTTACTGGTTTCGCTGTTCCAAAATGTGATGCTGATAGATTGCCTCTGTGGCTTTTAAAGACTGATTTCATCAACTTTCATTGCGTATTTTCTAATGAAGTTTTCGTTATATATTCTTCAATTGCAAAAGATTGGCAAGAAATCGAAACAGCCTCAATCGAGCAACATACACCTTATTTTTTAGAGCGTTGCCAGCGGGTTTTAAATGGTGAGTTTTTTCGTGAGTCTGCTCTTAATACACGTTTTATAAAACCTGACAAGCAACAAGATTTCATTTTGATTGTTAATGCCTCACATATGGGGAATTTTGGAGATGAATTACTTGCTGCTGCAGTTGTTAAAGCCGTTAATCTGAGCTACCCAGAAGACAGATGCTTAGTTGTAAGGCCAGATTATGTACTGCCAATTGGAGCACCGTGCAAAGCAATTATATTGGGTGGTGGTGGGATATTATATGACTTTCCCATATTCGATAACCATATTCAAGCTGAACTAACTAACATAACTAATTATTTCAAATTCGGTTATATCGCCAAATCTTTATCTATACCTTTTTTTGTGCTCGGTATAGGCCATCAACACAGATTCGGTTCTTTTGTCAGTATAGATGCAGCCAATTATGTGCGAGATTCCTTAATCTATTCTAAAAAAATCACTACTAGAGATAGTGTTACTACTCAACATCTTAATAGATTGCTTAATGATACTGCCGCACCCACCGTCCAAACGGAAGTTGATTTGGCGTTTAATTTTCTAGGGCTACGAATACCTCATGTAACAAATCAAGCATCCAAAAGGAAATTGGGTTTAATTGGTGAAATATTTAACTATAAGCATCTTGCAGATACAATTGTTAAATATATTGTTGATATAGATGTCGATCTTGTATATGTTATCCAGGCAAACGAAGATCCTGGACATTTTCAAAAACTTAAATACTTGCTTCCAGATAGATCATTAGAAGAGCTTGATCTACGTTCGTTGACAATTAACGAGGGACTTATTCGCTTTTCAACCCTTGATGCAGTTATCACTACCCGATTTCATGGATTAGTAATAGCAATTTGCTATGGTATACCTGCAATTGCTCTTGATAAAGAGCAAGGAAAAAAACATAGATTAATACAGGAGATGCCATTAAATGCAAGTTATGGTGTATTGTTCCCAGATTCACTGGCTATTGATGTGCTTACAAAATTAGATCAAATGTTGAAAGGTGATTTGGATATTAATTTTATCTCCTTAGCTCAATGGTTTGATCAGAGCGTAGATATGAGATTGGGTTTGGATAATTATTTAGAAAATAACATTAATCAGGATGTTGAACTAAAAAAAATTGGAATAAACAATATGATTAAAATTGGGATAAAAGATATGATAAAAAACTTGAATAATTTGCCGGATGATCAAAGCATCAAGAGTAGGTTGGATGATATAGATTCACGTCTTTCTGCTTTAGAAAATGCCATTTTAGATTCTGATCTTAATAAGCGGTTGGAGCTATTAACTCAACTTATCGATCCCCAGAGTAGACCAAACATCAATGTTCTATCAGAAATCATTAGAGATTTACCTGCAGCCTATTTTAATTTGAAGTTTTTTGGCTTTGATCTTGCGCAAAAACTAAGCGAAGCTCTCCCCGTAAGGACGGGGTTAATTCCGCATTTTGTTGGGCTGCAAAGCAAAGCTACTACACAAGCGGATTTAGAAAGTGATTGGGTTGCATATTGGTGCAGTCAGTACCATATTGCAGTTTTATATACAAGGAAGATCTGGGAGATTTGTTATGTTAATCAGGCTCTTTGGGAGCATGATAAGATGAAGCCGGGTTTAAAAGGGTTGGGCTTTGGCTGTGGAGTCGAGTCCACACCATCCTACCTTGCGGCAAAAGGAGTGTTTGTAACAGCTACAGATGCACCAATTGAAAATCTAAATTCGAAAGGTTGGGTTAATACTAATCAGCATACAACGGAATTAGATCTTTTATACAAATCTGAGCTTGTGAGTAGAGAGCAATTCGAAGCCCATGTTCTGCATCGATTTGTTGATATGAATGCCATATCGGAAGACTTGCGCGGTTTCGATTTTTGTTGGTCCATGTGCGCATTGGAACATCTTGGTTCAATAGCTAACGGACTAGATTTTATTGAGAAATCTCTCGATACTCTTCGCCCTGGAGGGGTAGCGGTCCATACAACTGAGTTTAATTTCTTTGATGATAAAAGAACTATTGATAACTGGGGTACTGTTCTATTCCAGAAAAAGCATTTTATTGAACTGACAGAGCGACTGAGTGCTAAAGGTCACAAAGTTGAAGCATTAAATTTTGATGTTGGTCGTCAACCCTTAGATAGATTTATCGACCTTCCGCCTTATGAACACGATTGGAGCGAGGATGTAAAAAAGAATTGGGGTGGAACTCAAGCACACCTGAAGCTTGCAACTGATGGTTTTATTGTTACCTGTTTTGGGGTAATCATAACAAAATCAACTTAAGCATCTATGTAATTTTCACTCAAAAATGTAGTAACTTAGAATCTAAAGCTTGCTAAATTGGGGTGTGGTTTTAATCGATAACACTTATGTCCGGTTTAAAAGTCGAATAAATCCAATTGGTTATCAATGTTCGAATCACCGTTTTTGTATTGCGAAATTGTAAGTGCTTGTTGTATTGACATTTTCTCAAAGAGAGTGACTGATAAAATCTGTAGCAAAGTGTACAAAGAAGCATTCAGATTGAGTTGCTTTTTTATGATGGCAACCAGTACATAAACTGAAACAGCAATCCATATTTGGGATTTGACAGCATTCTCTGATGTACCATAGAAACGCTTTATACGGAGATGCTGCTTGATCCATTTAAAAAACAATTCGACCTGCCAGCGGTTTTTATAAAGTGCACAGATTGTTGGCGATGATAACTTAAAATTATTAGTCAGAAATACCAGTGTCTTACCGGTTTCAGGATCGTTAAAGCGAATGCTGTTCGGCGTAGCTGTTGCGGATAATCTTTTTTGGCATAGAAGCCATCAAGAGCAATAGTCTGATCACATATAATCCCAACTGCGCGGGCAGTTTCGGCAGAATAAATCCGATGAGCATCAAGGTTGGACTTGGCGCGAGTAACAAAAAAAGCGCCGGTTAAATGAAGGTTATATAACCTGGCGAAATCGACATAACCACGATCCATTACATAGATGGAACCGGGTTCTGGTATCAGCAGATCAAGTGCTTTGACGTCATGCATTTTGCCATCTGAAATATGGATAAAGCTCGGAATGCTGCCCCGTAAATCCAGTAAGGTATGCATCATAACGGCTGCTTTTGTAGAGCGGAAATTTGCCCAAGGGAATACGGATAGACAAAGATCAATGGTAGTTGAATCTAAGGCATAAACGGTATTGGTCAAATCGAGTCCTAAGTCTTCGCTGACATAGAGTTGTCGTGCTTGATTGATTAGTCGCTGTGCAAACTCGGCGTAGATACGCCAATTCCGATTGGCAGTCGAACGGAAAACAGCTTCACGTATGCCCATATGATTAAGCTTGTTGGCTTGAGCCGACAAACAGGTTTCTATATCTCGTAGACTTTCCCTATAGGTCAGTTGAGCGAAAGCAAGAATCCGAAAATGTTCAGCACAGCTGAGGGTCCTGATTCGACAATCGCCGTCGTATCGATTTACGATTCGGTGAAATGTTTTCCAGGGCAAAAAGTCCATGATCTGATCAAACAACGTTTTGCCGACATACATCGCAGTCTCCAGCAACCAAACGTTGACAGACTGCACGATTTAAGGGTTGCTGTTCAAGTCGGAGAAACCCTTTGATGCTCTTGATGCCTTTAATTATATGGGCTGGGAGCTTTTTAGATCATTTTTAACCGGACACTAGTGAATCGAGAATCAATTTAAATATTTAATTAACACAAATTGATGCTTGAGATAGCTTTGTTGTGCATAAATAGAATTTTAACTTTTAACTTTCAAAATCGTACTTTTCAATGCACAAAAAAACAATGACTTATCTGGCATCAATTTTCGACTATTATAAGATATTGGTGGCAGCAGACCTGTGTGACTGCGGAAAAACAAGCCAATCCGTCGGAAATAACCATGCAACCGGGTTCTAAATGTTGGCCTTGCCCAACGAGCAATTTCAGTGTGCCTAAAACCTTCAACGACATTCATATTCATCTCAATTGGATGGTATTTTGCAGTAAGCGAAACCGCAGCAATGAACGGCATTTTTGTTATCAGAACCACGCCCTCTTTTTCCGCCACGATGCTCTCCAACTCAGTAAACAGCGTCCAATTGGATGGTCCCGATTAAAGGCTTGCTGTCATCACGTGTTGGCGCCGATGGAAAGCTTGAATTGGAGTAACGATATATTCTAGTGCGGTAATTAGCGGTATTGATTAGTACAAAGCAAATATTCTTGCACATAGTCCTCTATACCATGCTCTAATGAAAAAAAACGTGCGTTATACCCCGCACTGCGCAAATTATTTAAATTAGCCTCTGTGAAATATTGATATTTGGAGCAAATGGCTTCCGGCATTTCGATATATTCAATAGTACGGTCATTAATTTTCATAGATCGCATCGTAGCTAGTGTTAAATCTTCAAAGCTACGGGCTTTGCCGGTACCAACATTGTATATACCGGAAATTTGATGATTTTCTAATAACCAATCCACAACTTTAACGCAATCCTTTACATAAATGAAATCCCTTAATTGACCGCCATGTGGGTAATCATCTCTATAGGATTTGAATAATTTTGGTTGCTCGCCAGACGATAGTTTGTCAAATAATTGTGATATTACACTACGCATTGAACCTTTATGGTATTCATTTGGACCATACACATTAAAGAACTTAAGGCCCACCCATTGTGGGGGTGATGCTCGATTATGTTCTACGTTTTCTGCAATCCATCGATCAAATAAATGTTTAGACCAGCCATAAAGATTCATTGGACTTAATCTGGCCAAGTCTTTTGCGTTGTAGTTATCAATAAATCCCTCCTCACCCGAGCCGTAAGTGGCAGCTGATGACGCATAAATAAATTTGACTGAATTTTGTGCGCACCACTGCCATAATTCAATAGATAGTTTAAAATTGTTTGCGATAACTTCATCAGCATCGGTTGCTGTAGTAGCAGAAATGGCCCCCATGTGAATTATAGCCTCGATATTTTCACCTTTATTTTTTAAGAAGTCGGCAAGCATTTCCGGAAAAACAAAATCTCTGATCCTTCTACTGGCCAAATTCCGCCATTTTGACTCAGTGCGTAATCGATCCGAAATAATTACATCTACCCCTTTATCATCAAGTGCGGCAACTATATTCGATCCAATAAAGCCTGCACCACCAGTTACAATTATCATATTTTTCTCAATTGTTAGTTGTTATTTTTGGGCTCTGCAAAACATTATTCAAATGCATGCTTCAAACTTTTAAGGTACAAATGCATGCTTCAAACTTTTAAGGTGTGAACAAACCACCGGCTAAAGCCGGTGGCTTCAGGTTACGGCTTAAAGCCGGATTAGGTCATCCATTCGGATGACTACATCACTCTAAAATCGTCATCCGGCTCATCCGGTTTCTGATCTTCAATATATTTTTTCCACACGTCATCCGTGACATTGCCGCTGCTGGCTACCCAATACCCTCTCGCCCATAAGTGCTGCCCCCAATATCTCTTCCTCAGTACTTCGTATTCTGACAGCAACTTGTGGGAGCTCTTTCCCTTCAGAAATTGCACTGCCCTTGACACCGATATATGCGGCGGTATTCCAATCAGCATATGCACATGATCACGGTTGATCGATCCTGCATAGATTGTCATTTCTTGGCTCTTTGCTATTTCCCTCAGCAATTCACGACATCGCTGACCAATATCTCCTCCCAATACAGCATAACGGTACTTCGTCACCCAAACCAAGGGGTACTTGCAATCCCAAATTGTATGGCTGCCTCGTTTATAATCTTTCATTCAGCCATTTTACACCACCAGCTAGCTGCCTCCATCCCATTCGCCTAAAGGCGAGGGATTTACGGATCCCCTATGAGTGACTTTAAATATGTCTTTAAATGTGTTGTTCATGTGTTGACATGGCCATAATAAAATCGATCAAGCATAATATCCCCAATACATACAATCCGCTTTATCTGTTTGCTGTCAATTTGGGTGCTTATTATTTTTATCAGTTCTAACATAATAAAATGAGTTCAGAAGAAGTTTTGTTCCAATCCTTTGCATAACAAGTGTCCAAGTTTTATGTGTTGTTCCTGGATGCGTGCAGTCGAATGTGACGGAATGAGCAATGATAAATCGACCACATCATGTACTTGTGCGCCTTCTTCACCACAAAATGCGATACAGGTTATGCCCATTTTCTTCGCTTGTTCAAACGCTAAAAGAATATTTGGGCTTTTCCCGGAAGTGCTTATACCGATAAAAACATCACCTGATCTACCTAATGCCTCAATTTGTCTGGCAAAAATATGTTCAAATCCAAAATCATTACCTGCAGCTGTCAAGGTGGAGCTGTCAGTTGTTAGTGCAAGTGCGGCCATAGGTGGACGGTTTTTTTCAAAACGTATGGTTAGCTCTGTTGCAAGATGTTGGGCATCGGCTGCACTGCCGCCATTTCCAGCAAACATAATTTTTCCGCCATTTCTCAAAGATTCGAGACAAATTTGAGTTGATGCGATAAGGTTATCAAGACATACAGAAGCTGTTAACGCTTGTACTTGAGCTTGTTCATCAAACCCGGCCTGATAAAGCGTTTTCAATGAATGACATAATTCTTTTTTGATTTCAGTTTGCATGTAGTTATATGAAAATTTTATAAACTTTATGTTTGATATGGTCACCAAACTAGTTGAGATATAAGCCCATAAATTAGACCATAGATAGTAAATATTGTAGCAAGAAAGTCTAAATAATCCAAAATACAAGCGTTACGGGTCGGTTATGGAAAGTTACATTTAGCAAACAATCTGCTTTTAGTTAACGTAACAGAATACTTACGTATTATTCTAAACAAGTGTTAAACTTTTCCCACAAACTGTCTGTGGAACAATTTGTGAAAGTTTTTATAAAGCACGGATTGGCTCAATGAGTAAAATTTCAGCTATAATCAACAGTTTTGATCGATAAATTGAGAGTTTCCTAAGTCGACTGTGTTTTTCCTATAAGATAGTGAAATTGGTCTGATTTTTTTGATTTTAAAACTGAGAATGCGCAATGGAAGATAGATTGATACGTTTAGTTGAGTCATTGGTTTTGGCAGTAGTATCCTTTTTTTCGCTGCAAACTTTCAATATTCCCTCTAATGTTTCGCTTGCGTTTTGTCTTGTAATTGTAGTACTTGGCACCTTGGATATCTTAAGATCTTTGATTTTTCGTTGGACCGGTATAGTTCTTATAATCGCTTGTTTTGCTAAATTGTTGCCGCAATTCAATTTTGATATCAATGATGGTAAAAAGTTTTATCATTCAGTTGTCAATCTAATTACACAAAATCAACAGAACTTATCGAGCCAACCAAGTCAAGTAGGTCTACAAGGCCAGCAAAATCAACAGAACTTATCGAGTCAACCTAGCCAAACAGATCAACAAAGTCTGCAAACGCAACAGTATATGCCAACTCAACCAAGTCAAGCAGTCCAGCCGATTCCGCTGGTAAAATAAGGATATACAATTACAGACTCCACTTTTGTTTTCTGGTTCAAGCAATTTTGTCGTAAATTTGTGGAATAAATTTTTACGTTTGTTTAGGCTAAACTAATTATCAATTATGAAAATACAATTTCAGAATAAACCTGCTTGGATTGGCTACAGATCTTTTGCCCTTATCACAACTCTTGCTATATCTGGCTGCGCAACCTACCCAGACTGGCTAGCCTCCTCCGGTCCCAGCGCTGAAAAAGTTTCAAATGCCCAAGTATCCCCGGACACTTCCGCAATTCAGGTCGTAGACCTCACAGCCGATGTGACGCGTAGATTGTTGTCCAACCAAACTCATACCCAGTTTTCCGATATTTTTGCGGACGTAGGGCCGGCTAGTTATGTTATCGGCGCCGGTGATGTGGTTCAGGTTTCCTTATGGGAAGCGCCGCCGGCGATGTTGTTTGGCAGTAGCATGCAGCCTGCCAACGCCATGCAAGGCGGAGGAGCCAGCACCTCTAATGTTACGACCTTTCCGGAACAAATGGTCAACAGCAATGGCGAAATCAATGTGCCGTTTGCCGGTCAGGTGCAGGTGGCCGGGCATTCGCCGCTGCAAATTGAGGCCGATATTGTGTATCGCCTAAAAGATAAGGCCAATCAACCCCAGGTTTTAATCCGGGTGATTAAAAACGCCACGGCGAACGTGACGGTGGTCGGCGAAGTGGCTGCCAGCACCCGCATGCCTTTAACGGCGCGGGGCGAGCGCCTGTTGGATGCGCTGGCCGCCGGCGGCGGCATTCGCCAGTCGGTGCCGGTGAATAAAGCCACCCTGCAGCTTACCCGTGGCAATCAAGTTGGCGCCATGCCGCTGGATTCGGTGATTCGCGATCCCAAGCAAAATATTATATTACAGCCAGGGGATGTGCTTACTGCTTTGTATCAGCCTTTAAGCTTCGTCGCTCTAGGGGCGACCAATACTAATGGTTCGATTAGCAGCATGAATAACATAACCGGCACCAATCAGGAAATTTACTACGAAGCTATGGGCATATCCCTGGCCCAGGCTCTTGGCCGGGTGGGTGGTTTGAACGATGTGCGCGCAGATGCGCAGGGTATTTTTCTTTTCCGCTTCGAGGCGGCCGACGCCTTGGATTGGGTTAAGCCGCCGGCCACCACGCCGGAAGGCAAAGTGCCGGTGGTTTATAAAGTGGATTTGAAGGATCCCGCGACCTTTTTGTTCGCACAAAGCTTCCCGATTCAGAATAAGGATGTGCTGTATATCGCCAATGCGCCTAGCGCTGAACTACAAAAGTTTTTAAATCTGATCTTGACTGCTACTTATCCGTTCTTGAATTTGTTTAATTCGGGTATTATTAAACCTTAAGCAGCTCTTGGTTAGGTTTGCAGAAATTATGCCTGAGGTCCTGATCGATATCACCCGCCTGCTGGATCGATACCTGCAAGGGCGCTTGCCTACCGGCGTTGATCGGGTTAGCCTGGAATATTTGCGCTATTTTTCCGGTCGTTCCACGGCCTTGGTGCGTTACGCCCGGCAATGGCTGGAGTTGTCTGCTGCCGATTCGGAACGGCTCTACGCGGTATTGCTTAGTCCCTCCGGCAACGGTAAGCATTTGATCCGCGCCTTGGTCGCCAAGGCAGTTTGTCTTAGCCCTGTCCGGCGGTGGTTTTCCACGCCTCGGCTGTTGTTCCACACCGGCCATAGCGGACTGGAAAAAAGCGCTTATGCTAAGCGTTTACAAGCTTCGGGGCTTAAGCCGATTTTTTTTGTGCATGATCTAATTCCCATTAGCCACCCGGAATATTGCCGGCCTGGCGAAGCCGGAAAACACCGGTTTAGGATGCAGACCATGCTAAGTGCCGGGCATGGTTTGGTCGCCAATTCCCAAACAACCCTGGATGAATTGCAAAGCTATGCAGCAAGCAACGGCTTGCCCATGCCACCGGCTGTCACCGCGCTGTTGGCGCCAGTTCCCCTTCCGACACCCGACGCTGGTGCGCCGATGCAAGAGCCGTATTTTGTGATGCTCGGCACCATAGAGCCGCGCAAGAACCATAGCCTAATTTTGCAATTGTGGCGGCAATTAATCGAGCGCTTGGGCGATAAGACGCCGCGCTTGTTGATTATCGGTCAGCGGGGTTGGGAGTGCGAAAATGTGGTCGATTTGTTGGAGCGTTGCGAGATTTTGCAAGGTTTCGTGATCGAGCATTCGGTTTGTTCGGATGCCGAGTTGTCGACTTATCTGCATCATGCGCAAGCTTTGTTGTTTCCTTCCTTTATCGAAGGCTTCGGCCTGCCTCTGGTTGAGGCGCTGATGCTTGGCGTACCGGTCATTGCCAGCGATTTGCCGGTATTTCGCGAAATTGCCGGGGATGTCCCGGAGTATGCCAATCCACTGGATGGTAAACGCTGGCAGGATTTGATTATTGAATATGCTCAAGCAAATAGCCGGATGCGACTTAACCAATGCGAAAGAATGTTAACCTATCAGGGGCCAAGCTGGAGCGCCCACTTTGATCAGGTTGAGGCCTTAATGGCGCAAGTCAATATAAGCGGTCTTGGCAATAATGGCAAAGTTAACTAGACATAGCGCCCTGGTAACAGGCGCGACGGGATTTATAGGCGGGCGCTTGGCGGAGTGTCTTGTCGCTGAGGGTTGGTCGGTAAGAGTGCTGGTCAGGAATCCCCAGCGGCTGACTCCGGCTTTGTTGGCCGCTACTGAGGTCATTACGGGAGATCTTGCTGATCTTAACGCGCTTGAACTGGCCGTTGCGGACGTGTCGGTGATTTTCCATTGCGCCGCCAATGTGAATACTTGGGATACTCCGGATGCCTATCATGCCGCCAATGTGACCGGCGTAAAAAATCTGTTGCATGCTATTAAGCAGGGAAATTTAGGTTTGTCGCGGCTGGTGCATCTTTCTACTATGGATGTTTATGGTTTTCCGGAACAGCCCTGCGACGAGCAATGCCAAACTGCCAGCAGCGGCTTTGGTTATGGCGATAGCAAATTGTTGGGCGAAGCCGTATTGCAGGTGTTTTGTGCTACACATCAAATTCCCTATACCATTATTCGCCCTGGCAATGTGATTGGGCCGCGTAGTCAATTTATTCAGCGGATCGGCGAATCACTCAAGTCGGGGCTTATGCTCAAGATAGAAGGCGGCCGCGCTAATGCCGGCTTTATCTATATCGACAATCTCGTTGAGTATTTGCTTTGGGCGGCGTCTACCGAGCAGGCAGTTAACCAATGCTACAATGCCCGGGATGGCTATGATGTTAGTTGGGCTGTCTTCATAGCCGCATTTCGTCAGGCTTTGGGCGGGCATGGCCTAGTGATTGATTTACCCTTTGCTTTGGCGAATGCAATTGCCTGCGGGTTTGAACAGTTTTATCAGCTGTTCCTGCCGGCGCGGGAACCTGTGTTGCACCGTTTACTGGTGCGCTTATTTGGCCGTACTTGTGGGCATGGCGCCGAGAAAATCCGCAGTGATAGCCGTTTGTCGGGTCGGATAAGCTTTGATGAGGCGCTTAATCGCTCAACAAAATGGTTTTTGGAAGAGCATCTATCCACAAAAAACGGGCTCTAAGTGAAATGCCGATTTAAGAGGTTAATCATTAGTCAACGCTTACGCGTATAGAGTAAAGCCAAGGTATTCTCTTGACTTTAGGTAAGTCTCTCCAGCATTTGTCTTGCTATAATGCATTGATGTCAAGAAAGAGGAGGCGCTATGTCTACGGTTGCTGAGGATATTTGGGCTATTTTGCGCGAATTAGCTGAATCTCAAAAAGAAACAGATAAAAAATTTCAGGAAACGGATAAAAAATTTAAGGAAACGGATAGCAAAATCAAGGAAATGTCGCAAAGTATCGGTAAATTAGGTAATCGTTTAGGCGATTTCATTGAAGACGCCTTGCGTCCGGCTGTCGTGCGTTTGTTTCAAGAACGCGGCATTGATGTGCATGAAGTCCATCAAAATATCAAATCCAATCGTGGCAATGACGGCCTGGAGATTGATTTATTGGTGGTCAATAACGCCGAGATAGTCGCTGTGGAATGTAAAAGTAATCTCAGCGTGGATGATGTTAACGAGCACCTGGAACGGTTGGCTAAAATTAAACGCTTGCTGCCTGCTTATGCAGATAAGCGCGTGTTGGGCGCCGTGGCTTCAATGTCGATAGCAGATAATGTGGCGGAATATGCTTATCGGAAAGGCCTGTATTTGATCGGCCAAAGCGGTGATCATTTGGAAGTTCGCAATTCAAAGGATTTTGTGGCGAAGTTTTGGTAAGTTATGGATAAACCGCATCTTTTACGAATTTCTATTTTTGCCGGCTGCGGGGAATTGCTCTATTGATGCTTGATTTACATTTTGTTTTTCTGCAAGGCATGCCTTCAGCGTTTTTTAGCAACATCGCCAAGGAACTCCATAGCTTAGGTTGCAAAACTACCGGGATAAATCTCTGTATTGGCGATGCGATATTTTGGCGAGGCGATAACACTGTTAACTTTCGGGGGAGTCTTTCAGACTGGCCTGCATTCATCACAGACTATTTTAAATCGCAGCAGGTAACTGATCTGGTGCTGCTGGGTGAACAACGCAGCTACCACAAACCGGCGGTTGAAGTCGCCAAGTCGCTAGGTATTCGCGTCACTGTTACCGATTTCGGCTACCTGCGTCCGGACTGGATTACGCTGGAGCGAGACGGCATGAGCGGCGATTCCAGATTTCCGAAACAGCTGGATGAAATCAGCAAGCTCGCTTCCGCTGTGTCCGCTGTGGATACCTCAAAAAGGTATGAAGACAGTGCCTTACACATGTCTATCGGCGATTTGGTTTTCAGTTTCAGCAACGTGTTTTTGGGTTGGTTGTATCCCAATTATCGCCGTAGCGACAAACGCCCCCATCCGCTTATCTATTTTCCGGCCATGGGCTGGCGTCTGCTTTACGCCAAGTTCCTCGCTAGTCGAGAACAGCAAAGGCTGCAGGCGCTGATTGCCGCAAAAGCCCAGTATTTTGTATTTCCGCTGCAGTTGGAGCATGACTTTCAGATTGTCGCTTATTCTGCATTTGCAAGTTTGGAAGACGCCATCAGCATGGTGCTTGAGTCCTTTGCCCAGCATGCGCAACCAAGTGCGCGTTTGCTGTTCAAAGTGCATCCTTGGGACCCTGGGCTCAAAAATTGGAAAAAAATTATACGGCGCTGGACGGAAAAGTTTGGCATTACAGAGCGCGTCGATTATTTCGAAGGGGGGAGTCTGGATGACATGATAAAAAGCGCTGTCGGCATGGTTACCGTGAACAGTACTTCCGGTATCCGTGCGCTGCAATTGGGATGTCCGGTGGTGACGCTAGGGCAGGCGGTATACAATATCGGCGGCCTAACATTTATAGGCGAACTTGATAATTTCTGGACAAATACCATCCCGCCGCAAGCAGAACTTGTCAACGCTTTCCTTAACGTCATGGCGGCAACCATTCAGGTTAGGGGGGTGTTTTTCCAAGAGCCAGGCATGACGGCGGCTGTAAATGAAGTCGTGCAGCGTCTATACAACAATACGGTAGGCTGTACGCTTAATTAAAGAAACAGAATCGGTTCTTTGACTATTCATTTCGCACGCATAATAATTTAGCCCATCTATTGAAAACTAAAATATTTTCTTCTATCCGGGATATACCCAAAGAACAGTGGGACAGTCTGTTGGATGGTCACTCCTGTACTTTTTCCTGTGACTTTTGGAGCGTTATCGAAAAGTCTAATTTAAATGACTTTGACTATCGGCATGTTATATTTTTCAACGCTAGCGGCATTCCGGTAGCGTTGACTAGCTTTTATTCCGTAACCACGGATATCGCCATTTTCGCGCCAAGCAAACTCCGTGGGCTATTGACTAACGTCCGCCGGATATTTCCCAACTTCCTTAAGCTTAGCATGCTTGAATGCGGTACGCCGATTACCCTGAACAGCCCGCCCTTTATCGCAAGCGGAGACTGTTCAGATGGAGAAATCATTAAATCGCTGAATAACGTGCTGCTAAAAATAGCCAGGAGCGAAGGGCAGATGCTGATTATCATCAGAGATTTCGAGCCGAATGCCGAAATTCTGAGGTCAGACTTTAATAGCCTAGGATATCATTGGGTTGATATTCTGCCGAATACTTACCTGGAAATTAAGTGGTCAACTCCAAGCGAATATATAGTGTCAATGAAAAGCTACTATCGGAGCAAATTGTTAAAACACTTACGAAGGAATGAGGCGCAAAAAATCAGTCATGAGTTAGTCGATGATTTTCATGACTTGGCGGATACGCTTTGTGCACAGTGGCTGGTTGTTCACACGCAGGCAGACGAATTTCAGCGCGAAGTATTGACGCCCGCCTTCTACAAGGCGTTTTCGTTAAGCATGGGGTCTCGCTCGAAAGCAATTTTGTTCTACCGTAAAGGCGAACTTATCGGGCACGCGTTGCTGCTGATGGACGGAGAGCTGTTGCGCTGGTTGTATTTTGGTAGGAAAGAGTCTGTCAACGATAGCTTATACATCTATGCTGCCCATAAAGTCATCGAAACGGCGATATTGTTAGGGGCGAAACGCCTTGAGCTGGGTCTGACTACCTATGCGATAAAACAGGATCTGGGTGCCCGGATGACGCCAATCAAGCTGGCGTTGCGGTCGGTTTCCACTCGCATTAATCCGTTGGTTGGGCTGATTTATCCTCTGCTTAACCGTCCTCCGAAAATTCAAAACAAAAGTATCTTTAAATCTTAACAGAGCCGTTGGGGCAGTTGTTAGCGCCAACCAAGAGATTATCTCACCCCGGCAATTCGCCGCAGAAATACTCTGTAAATACCGGACCACCAAGGCTCCTTACCCCCGGTTTTCTCTCGCCAAGCCAACAAAACATCCAAGGCCTGCTCAGGCGTAATCAAGCGTTTTCCGTCTCTGCTTAAATAAAGCGGATATTCGATAAGTGTGCCGGCCACCAGTTCATCAAGTTTCAAGGTTCTGTTACGCCTGTAATTGGGAATGATGTCATTAGTCAAACCCCAGCCGGAATAAAACGGCTGTCCATAACAGGTCACCAATTTGCCGCGTAAAAGCGCCTCAAAGCCCGTCAGCGACGTTATGACATGCACTTCGTCAACGACCGTTAGCAAGTCCCCTATGGCAACATCGGTGACAACTTCATCGCACCACATAGGCGCATCTTGTTCGTCTTGACCTTGAATGCGCAAACGCGCCAACACATCAGGATGAGGCTTATATATAAGGTAGGCATCGGGATGCGCATTACGAACGGCGCGTAGTAAGCCCATGTTGCTTCGCTCGCCAGGCGCTCCGAATTTAATTGAAGCATCACTTTCTACCTGCCCAGGTACCAGAATGACTCGGTTTGAAGCGGGCGGACGCCGCCATGTTTTGAACCCAACATTATATTTGGTGAGGCCCTCGGACGTAATTCGCGCCCGTAAATTTGCGGCTCTGCTTAGTTGCTCATCGTCAAAGTGACCAGTTGCCAAGATAGATTCCAGGCTGGAAGGTTTGGTTGCATCGTAGTAAATGCCCTGTCTATCCACGACCCAGGAAATAGGTCTGACAATATCCGCCCCCAAACCGACAGAGCGAATGAAGCCATCCTCAATGCGAATGACACAAGAATCCGGTTGCAAAGAGGTTGGAACAGGCGTCATTCCCCATAAAATAATGCAGCTAGAGTTTGGCGCAACTTCATCCTTGCGCATAAAAACAATGTTGTGTTCCGGAAAGCACTGGCGCAGAACAGGCCGTTTCCAGCGCGGAAAGCCGAGAGCATAAAGAACTTTTGGCATGTTGTGAAAGTGAGTTATTTGCAAGGTAACGAAAAAGGGAGCGCTATTGAGTGGATGCCTCGGGACGTCATTGGACAATAAAAAACCCGCGAAGCCTCTCAGCTTGCGGGTTTTAGTATGTTCTTATACTTCTTAAATCTTTTCTTTGGTACCGAGGGTCGGAATCGAACCGACACTCCTTTCGGAACCGGATTTTGAATCCGGCGCGTCTACCAGTTCCACCACCCCGGCAAAGAAAAACGTATTTTACCAAAAAATGACAGAAAGCCAAGCTTTTTTTTACGCTTCCAACACTACGGCGTTTTTCAGTTTTTTCATCGCGTTTTGCTCTAGCTGTCTAATACGCTCCGCTGATACCTGATAACGCTCGGCCAGTTCGTGCAGCGTGGCTTTTTCTTCCATCAGCCAGCGGCTAGTCAGAATGTCGCGGCTACGCTCGTCCAGATTAGCCATCGCGGACATTAATTTTTCTTCCTTGTTGTCTTCCCAATCGCTTTTTTCCAGCAGAATGGCTGGATCGGCGCCATGCTGTTCCAGATAGGCAATCGGGGCAAAGCTTTGCTCTTCGCTGCTGTCGTCAGAATTGGGTTCCAGGCCGACATCGCGGCCTTCCAGACGCAGTTCCATTTCGTAAACGGTTTTGACATCCACATCCAGATTGGCAGCAATGGCTTCTGCGTCTTCTGCAGATAAATGCGACAAATCGGTTTTCATTTTCCGCAGATTGAAAAACAATTTGCGTTGCGCCTTAGTGGTGGCGATTTTAACGATGCGCCAGTTTTTGATGACGAATTCGTGTATTTCCGCTTTGATCCAGTGTACCGCGAAAGACACCAGCCGCACACCCATTTCCGGGTCGAAACGTTTTACTGCTTTCATTAGGCCGATGTTGCCTTCCTGTACAATGTCGGCCAAGGGTAAGCCATAACCGGCGTAACCTCTGGCGACATGCGCGACAAAGCGCAGATTGGACATGACTAATTCGCGCGCAGCAAGTAGATCGCCATTATCTCTATAACGGACGGCAAGCTCATGCTCTTGTTCTACCGATAATTTTGGCATCTGGGAGATGAGGCTTAAATAAGAATCAAATGTCCCGACCGATAAATTGATCGGTAAAGCCAAACTGTTGTTCATAATGACCTCTGTAAGTCTTAAACGTTAGGTTAATTTTAGCACTCGCATGCTAAGAGTGCTAATAATTTTATTAGTTGCAAATTTTTTGCAATCAACTATGCATGTAGTAGGTTTTTTTAGGATTAAGGATTTGCACTTGGCTTTACGAATCCCGCTTAAACTCGTTAAAATGGCGTAACAGCAGGTTATGCCCCTCTAAACTTAAGTTATACACATCATCATGTCAGCAACCGATAGCCCAATTTCATCGAATTTTATTCGCCACATTATCGCTACTGATCTGGCAGCTAACAAAAACCAAGGCCGAGTTGCGACCCGCTTTCCGCCGGAACCTAACGGTTATCTGCATATTGGTCACGCCAAATCGATTTGCTTGAACTTTACCTTGGCCGCTGAAAACCACGGCACCTGTAATTTGCGTTTCGACGATACTAATCCCGAGAAAGAAAGCATCGAATATATGGAATCCATAGAACGCGATGTGCAGTGGCTGGGGTTTAAATGGGCGGGTAAATTTCATGCTTCGGATTATTTCGAGCAGTTGTATGCCTATGCCGTGCAGTTGATCAAGCAGGGCGATGCTTATGTGGATAGCTCCAGCGCGGAACAGATTCGCTTGGATCGCGGTACCTTGACTGAGTCCGGCAAAGAGAGCCCTGATCGTAGCCGGTCTATTGCCGAGAATCTGGCTTTGTTCGCCCGCATGCGGGCCGGCGATTTTGCCGATGGTCAGTATGTGTTGCGGGCCAAGATCGATATGGCCTCGCCGAACATTAATATGCGCGATCCGACCATTTACCGGATCCGCCGCGTGCATCATCAACGCACCGGTAACGATTGGTGTTTGTATCCGATGTACGATTACACGCATTGTATTTCCGACGCCTTGGAAGGCATTACCCATTCGATCTGTACGCTGGAGTTTGAAGATCATCGGCCTTTGTACGATTGGGTGCTGGATAAGCTGCAAACCCCTTGCCATCCGCAGCAAATCGAATTCGCCCGTTTGCAATTGGAATATACCATCGTCAGTAAACGTAAATTGCTGCAATTGGTGATGGAAAAACACGTCATGGGTTGGGACGATCCGCGTATGCCGACGATTTCCGGTTTGCGCCGGGCCGGCTTTACGCCGGAAGCAATTCGGGATTTTTGCGAGCGTATCGGCGTGACCAAGAAAGATTCGTGGATCGAAATGGCCGTGCTGGAAAACTGTATCCGCGAGGATTTGAATGCACGCGCGCCACGGGCGATGGCGGTTTTACGGCCTTTACGGGTGTCGATTACCAATTGGCAAGCCGGCGAGACGGAAACCTATCATATTGCCAATCATCCACAAAAACCCGAGTTGGGCAATCGTGAAGTTATTTTTTCGCAAACCTTATTAATAGAACAAGACGATTTTGCGGAAAATCCGCCTAAGGATTTCAAACGCTTGGCGCCTGGTGGTGAAGTCAGGCTGCGCGGCTCGTATGTGATTAAGTGTGAGCAAGTAATTAAAGATGCTGCCGGTCAGGTGCAAGCATTACATTGTACTTATGACCCGGATACCTTAGGTAAGAATCCGGAAGGCCGGAAAGTGAAGGGCGTGATTCATTGGGTGTCGGAACAGCATTCAATTCCGGCGGAAATACGCTTATATGATCGGTTGTTCAGCCATCCCCAACCGGATTCGCTGGATAACTTTTTGGACGGCATTAATCCCAATTCCTTGGAAGTGTTGGCTACTAGCCGAGTGGAAGCCTCCTTAGCCAAAGCCACGCCGCAAACCAGCTACCAATTTGAGCGTACCGGGTATTTTTGTTTGGATTATCTGGATAGCACAGCCGAAAAGCTGGTGTTTAACCGCACAGTGACTTTGCGGGATAGCTGGGGAAAATAGCTGTCCGTCAAGTTGCTCGTTCCCAAGCTCCAGCTTGGGAAAGCAGTCTTGGAAGCTCTAGCTTCCATTCCGTTGCTCGCGAAGCAGAGCTTCTAGGATTGGGTTCCCAAGCCAGCTTGGGAGCCAGCGGTTTAAGTTATGTAGATACCAATGCAAAGTTTAATTCAGCATCTTGAGCAGGAAATCGGCCAGCTGCTAAAGAATCCACGCTTAACCAGCGTCGGCGGTGGCGACATCAATAGCGCCTATAAGCTGCAAGCGGAGGGCGTAACCTGGTTTATTAAACTCAATCAAGCCAATCTTTTGGATATGTTTGCTGCAGAAGCAGCCGGCTTGCAAGAACTGGCGGCAACCGGCAAGGTGCGCGTACCAGCACCTTTGCATTTTGGTCGTTTTCGACAGCAAGCTTATCTGGTCATGGAGTTCATAGACCTTAAATCGTCCAGCCCACAAAATTTAAGCCTGTTTGGCCGGCAACTGGCGCAACTGCACTGTTTGCGGCAACCTTGGTTTGGCTGGAGCCGCGATAATACCATCGGCTCTACGCCGCAGTTCAATGTTAAGCATGCGGATTGGTTGGACTTTTGGCGGCAGGAGCGCCTGGGTAGACAATTGCAATTTGCCGCCGACAATGGCTATACCGGCGTGTTGCAAAGTCGAGGAGAAAAGTTGATGGTACAGCTTGATGGTTTTTTCACGGCTTATCAGCCGCAACCAGCCTTATTGCATGGCGACTTATGGGGTGGTAATGTTGCTGCTGATAGTCAAGGCAATCCGGTCATGTTTGATCCGGCCTGTTATTACGGGGACCGGGAGACGGATATTGCCATGACGGAGTTGTTCGGTGGCTTCAGGTCTGAATTTTACGCGGCTTATCAGGATGAGTATCCGTTGGATGTCGGCTATAAGACTCGGAAAATGCTTTACAATCTTTACCATATTCTTAACCATTTGAATTTGTTTGGCAGTGGGTATTTGGGACAGGCTAAGGGAATGATAGATAGTTTGTTGGCGGAACTTTGGTGAGTTGTTGTCATGAACGTAAAGCAATTGCGTAGTTTTGTTATTGGTTTATGCTTTGAATCTTGCCAAATAGGATCCAATTTTTAAAACCGTAAAGCTAATTATTTGATTTATCATAATTTCAAAACCCCCGGGTTTAGGACTTACAACCACGAAAACCTCCATTTTATTTGGCGGCTGTAATATAGGGTGTCCTCTGCCTATTTTGGTGTAGGGGTTATTATCAAATAGAGTGAACTGGCCGCGAAGGATTGCGAGTTGACAGCATTGATTACAATTGGTTGTTATATGCCTAGAGGTTTCTGTGTTGCGCTTCGCTTTAATCAACTGACTATTGTACCTTTTATAAGTTTCAGGAACTTATTAATATGTATTCGGTGCATATACTATAATGTTGAAAATAAAATATGAGTTTATTTCTCCAGAAATTACTTCGTTTTTTTCGGGGGTTAAATATGCTTTTTTTGGTTTCAAAAGCCCTCCAATTCTGACCCCATTCACTATAGTGCCAAATCTACTAACATCATATAAAACAAATGTATTATCTTTTGCATAATCAATAAAAAAATAGTTTCTAGATAATTGGAAAGGCTTAATATCTATAATATTTAATTGATTTGGATTGACTGATGCCTTTTCATTTTGGAGAGCAATGCGTCCAACTCAAAATGGGAAATTTTTAACTAAAATACCTTCTGGAGGAAGTTGGTTCAATAAAGATTGTTCCACAGTAGTAATGTAAATTTCAATGTTAATATCTGATTATTGATTTGTAAGTCTCATCTTTATCCTTTATTGTATGGAATAAATAACTTGTGACAAGTTTAAGTTTATAAAACAAGTTAAAAAGTATAACCATTTTAAAATTCGTTGCTGTAATTTAAGTTAACGGTAATCAACGATTATGAAATCGGCAATTATTTTAAGTATTTTATCAGGTAGAAATAAATCATAGAATATAACAAGCATCATCAAACTTTGTAGGAAATTAACTATCCTTAATCGCTATTTATCCTACATATTATAAAGAGCTTTTCCTGCAAAATTTTTTATATTATCTGATTTATTTCCACTTGGTAGCAACTTAAAATGTATATAATAATTTTCCGTACCAGATTGCTGAAGTATTTGAGTAATCAGGCTAATTATTAAGATAAATATTAATTTTACATTGCCAGGATCAAACCCATGGACCATGAAATAATCACTGAGAAAAATCAGTCGCAGGGAACGAGTAATAGGGAATTTGGCTTGGTTTTTTGTGGATTTTTCCTTATCCTATTGATTTTGGAATACTTTTCAAAACTGCCATTTTCCCTTGGTTTCCCTGCAATATTGCAATGCTCCTATTTGCAAAATCCAGTGTTTCAGGACCATCCCTGGATGCCGGTATTTGCCTTTATCAGTATCGCTTTTCTGCTGTTTGCCCTACTGCTTCCCAAAGTTCTTTCTCCTTTGAACTGGCTGTGGACAAAATTGGGTGTATTGTTGCACAGAATCGTTAGTCCAATAGTATTGTGGGTGTTATTTTATCTGGTATTTACGCCTTTCAGTCTGGTGATTCGCCTATTCGGCAATGATTTATTGAAGCTGCGCATCGACAAAAACGTCGCAAGCTATTGGCTGGAAAGAAGGCCACCAGGACCCGAGCCTAAGAGTTTAGAAGACCAATTTTGAGGATTGATGATGAGTTTTATAAAAGAATTATGGCGGTTTTTAAAAGCACGGAAAAAATTTTGGCTAATGCCTATTTTTCTCTCTATGTTGATTTTGGGCGGATTGCTAGTGTTTGCTCAAGGGTCCGCTTTCGCGCCTTTCATTTACACACTTTTTTAAGAAAATGCTAATTTTAGGAATTTCCGCATTTTACCACGATAGTGCCGCGGCATTGATCGGCGATGGCATTATCCTGGCGGCTGCTCAGGAAGAACGATTTTCTCGCAAGAAACACGACTCGGAATTCCCAAAACGCGCCATTGAATATTGTTTAAGCGAAGCTGGGGTAACCCTGGAAAAGATTGATTATGTGGTTTTTTACGACAAACCTTTTCTGAAGTTCGAGCGCTTGCTAGAGACTTATTTAGCATTCGCGCCAAAGGGGTTTTCGTCGTTTCGCCTATCCATGCCAGCTTGGTTAAAGGAAAAACTCTTTTTAAAGAATTTATTGCAAAAGGAACTTAAAGTCTACGCGTCTAAGGTCGATTGGCAACAGCGCCTGCTGTTTTCAGAACATCACCTAAGCCATGCAGCTAGCGCTTATTACCCATCGCCATTTCAGGAATCGGCCGTGCTAACCATGGATGGTGTTGGTGAATGGACAACCACTTCCGTGGCAGTTGGCCGCGGAAACGATTTGAAGATGGTCAAGGAAATCCATTTCCCACATTCCCTGGGGCTATTATATTCGGCCATGACTTATTACACAGGTTTTAAGGTCAATTCAGGTGAGTATAAGGTCATGGGGCTAGCGCCATACGGTGAACCTAGCTATGCGGATTTGATCATGGATAATCTAATTGATGTCAAAGAAGATGGTTCCTTCCGTTTGGATATGTCTTACTTTGATTATTGTACCGGGTTGACTATGACCAACGCCAAGTTCAATAAATTATTCGGCGGTAAACCCAGAACACCCGAACAAAGATTGACACAACGGGAAATGGATTTGGCTGCATCGGTTCAGAAAGTTACGGAGGAAGTCGTTTTGCGATTGGGTCGCTCTATTGCCAAGGAAACTGGCATGGAAAATCTTTGCTTAGCCGGCGGCGTGGCTCTGAATTGCGTTGCCAACGGCAAGCTGTTGCGCGATAACAGTTTCAAAAATATCTGGATACAACCGGCAGCGGGCGATGCTGGCGGTGCATTGGGCGCTGCGTTGGCAGGTTATTATCATTATAAAAATCAACCCAGATTTCACAAGCCGAACCATCAAGACGCTATGCAGGGTTCCTATCTGGGACCGCTGTTCAAGCAAAGCGATATCGAAAGCCGGTTAAAAACCATCGGCGCCAGCTTTAATGTGCTGACTGACGACCTTATGCTGGATGCCTGTTCCGGCGGACTGGCGGAAGGCAAAGCCTTAGGCTGGTTTCAGGGCCGTATGGAATTCGGACCGAGAGCATTGGGTGGGCGCTCGATACTTGGTGACGCCCGCTCACCTAGCATGCAATCTTTGCTGAATTTAAAAGTCAAGTACCGTGAATCGTTCCGGCCATTCGCCCCCTCGGTGCTCCGGGAAGATGTCGCGGATTGGTTTGAACTGGATGGCGAGAGTCCCTATATGTTGCTGGTCGCGGATGTAAAACAGAGCCGTCGTATAGCGATGACGGCCGAGCAACAATCTCTGTTCGGCATCGACAAATTGAATGTGCCTCGATCGGAAATTCCGGCTGTCACGCATATTGACTATTCTGCCAGAATCCAAACGGTGCATCAGGAAACTAACCCGCAGTACTATAACTTAATCGCCAGATTCAAAGAAAAAACAGGCTGTCCGGTGATTATTAACACAAGCTTTAATGTGCGCGGTGAACCTATCGTCGGTTCGCCGGAAGATGCGTTCCGTTGCTTCATGGGTTCTGAAATTGAAATGCTGGCGGTCGGCAATTGCTTGTTATTCAAGGAAGATCAAGATCCGGCTCTTAAGCAGAATTATGAAACCAATTTTGAGATGGATTAGCGTGGAACTGTGAAATTGCTGTTTAAAAATTTGCTGACGGTTTTGGGTTCGCGATGCGTACCCAACCTGTAATTAGGAATTTTGTTTTTTATACCAACTAAATCACAACTTATTGAAGTTTAATGTTTTTAAAAATTAACAAAGCCAAACTTCCATGTCAGAGACTAGTTTGTTAAAGAAAATTATATTTTCAACTATTTTAATCGTTTTTTCCCTAGCTATCGGTTTAGGAATAGCGGAAGCGGTTCTGAGAATCAAAAACAGTTCGATGAAAAATTACGACATCGAAATGTGGAAGTACGCTAATGAATTGAAATTCGCTAGCGAGAATCCCTTGTTGGGTCACGAACATATTAAATCATCGTCCGCCGTATTACAATCAGTCAATATCCGCACCAATCAATGGGGATTGCGCGGAGAAGACGTGTCCCCGGCTGCTCCGGGCAAACGCCGCATATTGTTTCTCGGCTCTTCCATTACCCTAGGCTGGGGGGTTAAGGAAGAAGAGACAATGACTTCACTGATCCAGAAAAATTTCGAAAAGGAAAGCAAATCCGTCGAAGTGCTGAATGCGGGGATCGGAAATTACAACACATTGCGTTATGTAGAAAGATTCATGACCCGGTTGGAACCGCTGAAACCAACCGACATTGTTGTGCATTATTTCCTGCGCGATGCTGAAGTATTAACTAGCGGCAATGGTAATTTCCTGCTGCGCAATAGTCAGTTTGCAGTGACTGTCTGGACTTTGATGAACCGGTTATTTGGAGAAACCGGGGAAGCGTCTCTGGTCGATCATTACGCCAAAGTCTATGATCAAAATGCTCTGGGTTTTTTGGAAATGAAAAGGAATTTAAAACGGCTCGCTGATTACGCCCATGATCATGACATCCGCATTTATCTGGCGATGACTCCGGACGTTCATAATCTTAGCGACTATAAATTCACCTATATCCACACGCTGATGCAGTCCATCGCTAAGGAAGATGGTTATACCTTTATAGACCTTTATCCTGCATTTAAAGGGCTCACTCCCAAGGAACTCTGGGCCATGCCGGGAGATCCCCATCCTAACGCACTAGGCCACAAACTAATGGCCGATACTATCTTTCCGGTGCTTGACACCGCCGTGAACGAGTAGGCGAAATGCTATTTACTTCGCCTATTTTCATCATTTTTTTTGCAATTTATTTTTGTCTGCACCTGATAGTTCCAACACGCTACCGAATTAGCCTGATCATTGTCGGTAGCGCTATTTTTTATAGCTGGTGGAAATTCGAATATTTTTGGCTGCCGTTCTTCTTAATGGCTATTTCCTACGGCGGTGTTTATTGGGCTATGCAGACTGACCAGAGTAATTCCAGAAAATGGCGTATGGCGGCAACCATATCTGTGTTGTTTATCCCGCTGGCGATCTATAAATACGCCAACTTCATTCATAATGAACTAATAGTGCCTTTTCTGGAAAACCCCGGCAAGCTGTTCGATTTCCCATTGCCATTGGGCATCTCATTTGTCACCTTTACCTTAACAGCTTATGTGGTCGATGTTTGCCGCGGCAAATTTCCATTTGAACATCGATTTTCCAGTCTGTTGGCCTATGTGTTGTTTTTTCCGCATTTAATAGCCGGCCCTATCCTTCGGCCCCATGAATTAATCCCGCAAATCAATAAGCCCCGCTCCGCCCGGCAAGCCAGTTTTACGCTAGGTTTTGCCATTTTTTCGGTAGGGCTGATAAAAAAAATCATTTTCGCTGATCAAATAGCTGAAAGTGTCGAAGCCGTCTACAATGCCGCCAGCCAAAGTACGCAAGCCCTTGATTACTTGTTGGCAATTTACGGATTTTCGGTACAGATCTATTGTGACTTCAGCGGTTATACCGATATGGCCATAGGGCTGGCAATCGTGCTAGGTATCCGTTTGCCCAACAACTTCGAGCGGCCCTACGCCTCTTTGTCGATCATCGAATTTTGGCGGCGCTGGCATATCACCTTATCGTCTTGGCTGCGCGACTATCTTTATATAACCATGGGTGGCAACAGGCATGGCACGCTGATGCGCATGCGCAATCTTGTCGTTACCATGGCGCTGGGCGGTTTATGGCATGGCGCCAACTGGACATTCGTGATTTGGGGGCTTGCGCATGGCTTTGGTTTGGCTTTTGTGCAAGCCTTCAGGCGTTTGCCTGGGGCCCAAACAATTCCAAACTGGATTTCAATGGTTTTGACTTTTCATTTTGTCACCTTTAACTGGATATTATTTAGATCTACTGATTTAACCACTTCCAAACGGATATTCATGGGGCCGTTTACAGGAAAATGGGATAACGCCGCCGGTTTTTTTAGCAGCAATATCTTTCCTGTTATTTTAGTAGGCCTTTTTTTTCTTCTCCACCATTTCGATACCCATAGCCGTGTGCGACTAGCTGTCAGGAAAATGCCGAAAGCCGTTAGCTGGGTAATGATGGGCATGATCTGGTTGATTGCTGCAACTGTCAGCGCTGGCAGTTCCTCTAAATTTATCTATTTTGATTTTTAAAAAACGATATGGAAAATAAAACAAGCGAAAAAACTTTGTGGGCAGTTAGCGGAGTGTTGTTTATTCTGTTTCTGGTGATAATGCTGCTTCTGGGCGAGGGTGCTATCAGGTTGCGGCAATGGATAAAATATGACCATTGGTCATCCCTGGAAGAAATGTATTTCTACGACCCGACATTGAATCTGCGAGTATTAGTCCCGGGCAAGACCATTGGAAATATCGCCATTAATAATTCCGGTTTTCGTGGACCTGAGCTTGTTAACCCCAAGCCTTTAAACGATTTGCGCATCGCCTTTGTTGGTTCGTCATCGACCTATTGCGCGGAAGTCAGCGGCAACAACAAGACTTGGCCGGATGTTGCCGTCAACAATTTGAAACAGAAATACCCTAGTGCTGCTATAGATTACATCAATGCCGCCGTGCCGGGATACTCGTTGGATACATCATTGCGTAATTTTAGGACACGGGTTTCGCCTTTGCAGCCGGACATGGTAGTCATTTACGATTTCAGCGACATGAGTGGAGAAACAAAACAACTTGCGATCAAGCAAGGCGTCTATCGACTCACGGATAATCAGGAACCTAATTGGTTTGTCAAACATTTCCTGCTATGGGAGCTAGTCGATAAAAATCTAAAAATTAGGCAACCTCAACAGAACGCCGCCTTACAAACCGAAACTTTAAAATTTGAAATTAATCAATTAGGTGAACCAGTAAGAAACGCTTTGAGACAGTTAGTAATGGAAGCTCAACAAAACGGCAGATTAGTTGCACTAGCAACCTATGCAACCCAATTGCGTACTGAGCAAAGCGAAAGCGCAAAATTCGCCGCCTCGGTATCAGCATTATTTTATTCGCCATTTATGACACCGGATGGCCTGATAGCCGTTTATGCCCGATACAATCAAATTATCCGTGAAGTCGCTAAGGAAACCGGGGCCATTCTGATTGAAGGGGAAATGAATATTCCGGGCGATGCCGAGCATTTCAATGACACTGTGCATTTCAAAGATAAAGGCGCTGAAGTCATGGCGGCCAGAATAAGCGATGGATTAGCTAGCGATGAGCGGTTCATCCACTTGCTGAAAACGAAAATGGGAGAGGCTAAATGAAAAATCGCGCCTGTTTCAAGGCCAGAAGCCAGGAGCAGGCCAAGATTCACATCAGTGGTTATTGCCGACCCATTTTCCTGCTAGCGATCTTGCCGGTAGGCCATTATCAGGCATAGGTCTTAAACTTAATCATATGTAGTAAACCGTATTTCTATCCTTATTTCGGTTTCAGGGCGAAGAATTATGGATATTATTTCTTTCACTGCTACGCTTAGGAGATAAAAACTTAAGCGCTATGAGGAATTTATGTCCCAATTTTTCTCGCAACTGGTAACCGGTCAAAATGTTGGCGATTTTCCTGATGAAACAAGCTTCTGGCAGGATGCTGAGTTAGCCGCATTTTGCTTATGCCCTGCCGATGCGGAGCAAACCTTAACCGCCTTGGTTTTAAAAGTACGTAGAAACCCTGAAAATCTGCTAGCGCATTTAAGACGCATTTATTTTTGCTTCGAAAAATCCTTGTCTTCCCAACTTTATGCAGCTTTGCTGGATTTTTTAATAGTTTTACACGGCAAGGGGCACGCGCTTAGTCATAGGATGATTAATTCTTGCCGTTCTCACCTTGATCATCAACAGGCATTAGAATTAGCTGTGTCTGTAAAAAATCCGCAGACACTCAGCGGTAACTGTTTCTCGTTGTTTACCCATGGGCTGTTGGGGAAATCTGGACTTATTGCCTATCAGTATCAGACTCAAGAAAAGCATGATGTGCTTGCGCTTGCCAACGACTTTATTGAATACAGCCAACTTGATGAGGCCATGGATACCTTGGAAATTGGTATTACGCAACATCCTGAGCGGCAAGAATTGCAGGAAGCGCTATTAGAACTTTATGTTTCGACGGACAACTATCAGCGCTTGCAAAAGTTATATACAGCCTATCTCACAGCCGGTGTACAGCTGGTTGATAAGTGGCGCTTAACAGCAGAAGGTCATCAATCATGACTCAGGCAGGCAAAGCTCCCTATCGTATTGCTTTGTATGGCATGGATAACCGGACCTGTAAAACCATGGAAATGTATCTGAAAGGCCCGTGTCGAGGGATAGCCGTTGTTGCTGCTGAGGCGGAAGCCGATATTGATATGATTGATGCAGATTGCCGCAATGCTAAAGAAATTCTGGAATCTCGCAAAACTCTTACGCCGAAAAGACCTATTATTTTACTGTCCTTAGAGCATTTGCAAATAGACAATACATTTTTTGTCAAAAAACCTATTAATGTCGAGAAAATTGATGAAGTGCTTGCCAAAATTAGAGCTGCGACCACAGTTTCGCGGAAAGTAGTTGCTGAGCCGGTGAGAATTGCCCAGCCCCCGCCTACTGAAACTCTTGCAGTTCAACCGACTGTAACGTCTGCAGCAGAACAGCTTGCGCCACAGACGCCTACTAAATCAGACATTGAGGTCTACCTAAAAAAACCGGTTGGTGTTAAGCATATCGATGAAATAGTACAGCAGAAAACAGCTAAGCATCAGTCGGCCATGCAACTCAACGAAGGAGGGTTTACCGCTTATTTGGGAATCTTGAGCGATATCGATTTTAACGATGATGAACAATTGCTTACCGCCTGCTTCGATCCAAGGCTGTATTTTTTGGCTAGTGTGCAATCAGCATATAAAACCGCGAAGTTGCAAGCCTGTCCATTACTGTTGAGCTCAATTTGGAAACCTTTATTTATTTTTCCGGAAAGTCAAGAAATCTGGCTGGATGCCGATGATAAACAGTTGCGTGCTTTTGCCGGCATAACACTCAACAAAGCGAGCGGTAAATTGGCATTGAGTGCTGCTAAAACTGAACTCACAGTTAATTTGAACGTGGAGAAGTTTCAGGATATGCAGGCTTTTCTGTGGAAATTGACGATTTGGACGTCGAAAGGGCGTTTTCCGATTGGTTTGGATATTCATCGCCCGGTGTACTTGAAAAACTGGCCTAACTTTACCCGCTTAGTCATCACGCCGGAGGCTTTGCGGATCGCTGCATTATTGGTTAAAGCGCCTAGAAGCCCTTGTGATATTGCTGCTGTGTTGCATGTTAATCCACAATTTGTATTTGTATTTATGAGTGCTTGTTACATGCTGGGCTTGTTAGGGCAAAGCGTGCGTCAAGTTGACATGATTATTGCACCGGAACCCTTAAAGAAACCCAAAAATGAAGGTTTATTAAGCAAAATTCTGAGTAAGTTACGCGGCGCTTAGAGAAACGATAGGGAATTCCATGAGCCAATACAAAATCATTTTTACCGGTCCTGTAGGCGCCGGAAAAACTACAGCAATTAATGCGATCAGCGATATTCCAACCATTAAAACGGATGCAGCCGCCAGTGATATGACTAAAAGCCGAAAGGCATCCACCACGGTAGCAATGGATTATGGGTTAATGAATTTGGATGGTGGTGAAAAGATCCACCTGTATGGCACGCCTGGGCAGGAACGCTTCGATTTTATGTGGGACATATTAACGCTGGGCGGCATAGGTCTGATTTTGTTGCTCGATAACACCCGCGCAGACCCATTTCAGGATATGAAGTTTTTTCTGGAAGCGTTCGGCAAGTTCATTAATGAGACTGGCGTTGCCATCGGCGTAACGCAAATGGATCTGAGCAGTTGGCCCACCATAGAAGACTACACGGTAAAATTACAAGAGTTTGGCATCAAACCGCCGGTTTTTGAGGTAGACGCCAGAGAAAAGAACGATGTTTCGCTTTTGGTTCAAGCCTTAATGTACTCTTTGGATCCTGGTTTGGTGGAGTAGGGAAATGCAAAAACTCAACTTAATAGATGGCTTATTTCTGTATCCGACCCCGGCGGGCGCTTACTATGCAATAGCAAATCCGGAAAGCGATAAACCGCGGCGGTTTTTAAGCCGGCTGATGCAACAGGAACAAACACCGGAATTGTCCCTCAGGCAATTGCAGCAACTGATGGAAGCAGAAGACGAAGAGAAAGCCTTGCAACTGTTACTGCATTGTCAAAAACTAGGCTGGGTGCAGGGAGTTGATACGATATTGCAGGCGCCTACAGGTAGTTTGGAGGAAATATTGCCGAATTTACTAGAAAATATTTCTGAGAACGGCAAAGTACTGTTGGCGGATGAGCAAGGTTTTTATTTGGCTTGCAGCGGATTTCCGCATGAGGTTGCCGAAGAACTATCTGCCCTCAGTGCAGAATTGGCGACTGTACACCAGCGGCGTGCGGGGTTGTTGATTAATAACTTGGGATTGGGCAGCCATGCATGGGCTATAGTCGACGCCTTCGGCAACAGCCAGATAGGTTTTTGGCCAGTGTACGTCGGCAAGCACCGTTTCGTGCTGGCTATTTCGGGCGTTCCGCATTTTAATCAGGCGGAATTCGTCACCTTGGTCTGGGCTTTAATTTTACGCTACACAAAAAAGGACAACTGATTTTTTCGGTTGCTTGGGTATGCAAAACTATACGTTAAGAGGACATAGATTATGAAAGCGGAACTGCTTACTTCGGTGTTAACTGAGCTAAATGGAACATCGGCGGATATTGAGGCGTCCGGAATTATTTCCACGGATGGTTTGATGATGGCTTCAGTCCTGCCTGCCGGTATGGATGAGGACCGGGTTGGGGCAATGAGCGCGGCCATGCTGTCGCTGGGGGATCGCACTGCTCAAGAGCTGAGTCGCGGCAGCCTGGAGCAAGTGTTGATTAAGGGTCAGCGCGGCTATGTGTTAATGACTTATGCCGGACAAGAGGCGGTGTTGACAGTATTGGCCAAGCCAAACGCAAAATTAGGCCTTATTTTTCTGGATGTTAAGCGTGCGGCGGAAAGTATTTCCGAATTATTGTAGACCCGCAATCGTCACTACGGAGTACATCATGATCGCTGACATGAAAGTTGAAGATATTATTGGAGAATACCAGGAAGCTAGCCTGGATTTGTATGGCTCCATCACGCGAAAAATATTTTACACGGAAATAGAAACCCCTTACCCGGACGGTAAGCTGATTGTTTCCACCACTGACCCGGATGGCATTATTACTCATGTCAACCGCTCGTTTGTGGAAATGTCCGGTTATAGTGAAGAGGAATTGATCGGCGCGCCGCATTCTATACTCAGACATCCGGAAATGCCGCCCGCAGCTTTCAAGGATTTATGGGATACCCTTATGCGTGGCGAGAAATGGCAGGGGTATGTGAAAAATCTGCGTAAGGATGGTGGCTTTTACTGGGTTAAAGCGACTGTAGTTCCCAATATCAGGGGGGAGCGTTTGGTAGGGTATACGTCGGTGCGCAGAAAGCCTTCACGCACTAAAGTGGCCGAGTGCAGCAAATTCTATCCGACGCTTTTTTAAGGAGTTATTTCCATGACTTTTATGTTTACGGTCAGTCCGGATTTTACGCCTGATCATCTTGCCGGTTGGTATATCTTCAATACTTGGTTGCAACATCAGCTGGGTGCGACGATACATTTAGAAATTTACAACGATTTTCAGGCGCAACGCACCGCTATTACCAATAATAAAATCGATCTGATTTATGCTAATCCTTTTGATGCGGCGATGTTGGTCAGGGAAAAAGGCTTTTTACCCTTGGTTAGGGCGGTAGGGGAGGCGGATGAGGCCATTATTGTGGTTAGTGCCGACAGTAATGTAACTGACATCGAGCAATTAGCATCCGGCGCAAGGGTGGCGTTCACAGACGATCCGGATGTAAGGCTGATGGGTATGATTATGCTGGAGCCTGCTGATCTGGATGTCGGCAATATTGTGCCTGTGCTTTCGGATAACTACGTGTTGGTTGCGAAACATTTACTGAAAGGCGAGGCTGATGTCGGGATTTTTCTGGCCGAAGCTTATGACGATTTGTCGACTGTGATTAAAAAGCAGTTGAAAATATTGGTACGAAGTCAGATTAGTGTTATCCATCATTCGCTGTTGATGGGGCCTCGATTACAAGAGAGACGCGCCGAAATTCAGGCGTTATTGGTCGGTATGCTTAATGACGAAAAGGGGAGAGGGGTAGTGGGCAGCCTTGGCTTTGGCGGTTGGCAAAAAGTTGAGGATGAGGAAATGGAGTTTATGATTGATTTGATGGATACTTTAAACACTTAGTTCTGGCTGGAGCTTCTAGCTTCGATTAAGTCCCTGCCATAGTTATCAATCTAAACCAAGTTCATTGATTAATTTAGCATTATTATTAACAGCCGCTTTAAGATCAAGCTCAATCACAAAATTCGCGCCTTCAGAATCATTAAATGCATGTAACTTACCAGACATATTATTTTCAATAATAATTTTTGACATATACAAACCAATACCTGTCCCTTTGCCTTCATCTTTCGTCGTAAAATAGGGGTCATAAATTTTATCAATAATGGCATCCGGTATGCCGCCGGCATTGTCCCTGACTATGATAGTCATAATGCTGTCAGCATGTTTTTTGACTTCTATGGTGATGACTGGTTTAGCAGATCTCCGTTCGACCAACATATCTTTTGCATTGTTTAATAAATTCAAGATCACTTGCGAAAACTCCCCTTGTAAGCCCCGGATGACAAAATCTTCGTCACAATTTACATGCAAGGTAATATTTTGATTTTTAATTTGCGCATCCACTAAGTCAACAGTTGCCAAAATAGTGGATTTGATATTAAACGGCTCAATATGTTTATTGGGTTTGAAAAAATCACGAAAGTCATCAATAGTTGAAGACATTTTTTGAATTAAACGGTCAGATTTTTCCATATGATGCAGCATAAACTCTTCCTCAAGTATACCGGTTTTATATCTTATATGCAGATTTTGATGCACCAAGCTTAACGCATTTAGTGGTTGCCGCCACTGATGCGCAATCGCGCCTATCATTTCACCCATTGCAGCCAAACGCGACTGATGGATTAATAATGCCTCCTGTTTTTGCCGCTTAGCGACTTCTTCCTTAACTTTTTTATCCAAATCTTTATTAAGTTCGTCGAGTTCTTGAACGCGCTTCGCCACTTGCGTTTCCAGCTCTAGATTATAATTTTCCAGCTGCAGTTTTGATAACATAAGCGAATCTATCATTTGATTAAAGCTGTTCGATAAAATACCAATTTCATCGCTACGCTCAATTGGTGATCTAACGTCTAAATTACCACTAGCAACCAATGTCGCCAATTGACTGATAAAGGTAATAGGCCTGGAAATCCAGCCGGCAAAAAAGTAACCTGCCAACAAAATCAACAGAATTGGCACAGTAACTATATATATGATATTAAAATACATAGAGTTTATATATTGGTCATATTGAACTGTTGAAAAGCCAATATGCAACCATCCCCATTCTATGCCTGAAAACTGAATAGGATATACGAAGTGATAAACTTTATTATAACCTGTAACTTGCATTATATCGAAGTTTATTTTTTGCGATTCTAGTCGCACAAAATCTTCATTTACTTTATCTATTAAGTGCCATGACTCATGGCCAACCCAGATTTTTTCACCGGATTTCGGAGAAATAAGAATGTAATTAATACTAGAGTTATTTTTAATAACCTCAACAATATGCTCGACAATAAAACCAAAGTCTTTACTAATAATAGCATCTGAGCTGGCTTGTACAATCGACTTAGATACGGTTTCAGCCTGCGCAAACATAATTTTCTGAAATGCGTTCTTCTGCATTGGAATAATCATAAATGCAAAAAATAAAGTAATGGCCAATACCAAAGCACCAAACAAAAAAAACACTCTAATAAAAATTGTACTGCGTACTTTAGTAGAAACTATATCTTTCATAAATACAGCGGCTTACTCGCCAAATTTACCAAGAAATTCAAACAGTTTGCAACAAACATGCGCTAAACTCAGCCGTTGAAATTATTTGTCATAAGCTTTTTTAAGCTGCAAATATTCATTATAAAACGTCTTGAAAACAACTAAATCTTCGACTTTACAATAATCAATGGCAGATGTTTTAAAAACATCAAGGAGCTGCTTGCCTCTAGTCATATTTGGAAAATCTATGCCTGCTTCGGTAAATTCCTTTATGTAAGGGTAATCGTGCCGGAAAAAACTGAAATTTCTGGCTTTAATCGGATATTCTTTCAGAATCTTGACCTTATTTTTGATATCAGGATTCATTTCAACCATCAGATTGTAAGAACTCGTAAATACTACGCCTATATCGGCTTTGTCAAAATATACATCCAACACGATACGGTCGATTTTTTTTTGAAATTGTATGGACAAATTCATTTTTTTATAACTTTTATGCTGATCTTTCAAGACCAATGTATCAATAAAAACCTCTGCGAGCTCATCATTGTTGATCATCGCTAATCGCTTGCCGCGTATGTCTTTGATGGTATTAATATTTTTATCGGTTCTTGCCAGTAAAATCAAAGCTTCATGTTGAGTCTCCGCCAGCACCCCAACAAAGCCATCGCCCAATTCCTCAGGTTTAAAATATTTATTGATGAGTAAGGGAGGAGCAAGTATCATGTCCAACTGACCATTAGAGAAAGCGTCCCTTAAATCTTCCATGCTATCAAACAGAAAAGCATGCGATGCGGATGTGATTGTAAAATTATGTTTTTTGGCTTCCACATCAAAAAGCTCTCTTGTCCAAAAATTCAACGATATTTCAATATCTGTACGATTGGCGAATTCATTGAGAGTTTTAAAATAATAGCCTATATTTAGCCGCGCTTCCTGCTGTTTAATCTCATCAGCATTTGTTCGGCCATTAAAAATAGCAAAGCATAATAACGAAACAAACAAAAGAACTTGATATTCTGAAATCATGCGGCTAAAGACTAATACTTTTAATTCAGCTTTTATCATTTGATCGCATCTTCTGTAATAAATGCCATGCTCATCATTTTTGCTATTTGATTTTTTGAAAGGTGGCTGAGAGCCGTTTAGCCCCGTCTAAGCCAACAAGTGTAGTCCTGATCGCCATATCCGATTTATATATTTATCGTAAGCTTTCTATTTACTCAGCATTTTGTATTCTGCAATTAATTGCTTGGTCACGGATAAATCTTCAGCATTTGCTGTCTCTGTTCTATCAACTTTAATCATTTCTAACAATTGCTTGCCTCTCGGCAGTTTATCTAGTTTGAGCATTAGCTCGACAACTTGCGCACGAAATGCAGCAGGTGTATTAACATGAAACAAACCTATTGCCTGAGGAACGTTATTTAATTGGGATATGACTTGCAATTTTCCATTGAGTTGCGTATTTAAATCTGTTGCCAATTTAAAATGACTTTCGTAAATACAAATCGCATCCGTTTGTCCAAAAAACAGCTTCAAAACAGCTTGATGAGACTTTCTTTCGCGTTTTATCTCTTTAAAACTCTTGTCAGATTTTTTTTTAAAATTTTCGAACGATAATACATTCATATAATAATCAGCAATTGGATTGTACTCTAATAATGTCAGACGCTTACCCAATAAGTTTTTAAATTCATCTAGACCTTCATTTTTTCGGGTGGCAACAACCACAGTATCAAACATTGACTCGGATTTAACAAATTTAAAACCATCCGCAAATAAGCTATTATCAAAGTCATTTGTCAAAATCACGGAATTAGCCAGTACGCAATTAATTCTGCCTTCTTCAAACTCCTTTCGCATCAATTTAAGATCTTCGAACACGGTAATCGACGTCGAAAGTCCCATTTGTTTGCCAATTTCTTCACCTAGGACTTTAACAGCAATTTCTAATTCTTCATAGCCGTGTTCGGGAAAAGCCGGTGCATAATAGCCCAGACGGAAAGTTTCCGGGTTTATGAGTTCATCAGCAAAAACTAATGCTGAAAACACCATAAACGCTAAGCCTAAATATATTTTTAGCATCTGAATTTTGGAGGTGTCGACTATGAATATTTAGCTTGTTTGATACATGGCTTATTCACTCATGGCGTCAATCTTGCCGCCAATTAAATACTCCAAAGACAGTAAAGCCATTTCCAGGGCATAACGTGAGCGATAATAGCCGCCTGAGGCAAAGGTTTCAACAATTTGCGCCTCAATCACATCCTTGGTTTCCGCTAAATCTTCCTGATACGCCCGCACGTTTAATTGCCGATTTTCACTGGCAAAGCCGGTTGCATCTTTGCTATCTTTAATTTGCGCATTCGCGTTTTTGATACTTAAAAATTGTTGTTTGATCTGTAAGGCAATGGCTTGATCAAGCAGAATTTGTTGATGTTCCAGTTTACGCTGTTGGGCTTGCGCCTGATTAACCTTGCCGGTGGTCTGAAAACCATCAAATAAATTCCACTGCAAACCGACGCCAATCGTCCAATTGTCGCGGTTATTGGCATTAGTTATACCGCTCTTATAATCGGTCTGCACATCATGCGCTTCTGCCTGAAAACCTATCATAGGGTAGTACCCGCTACGAGCTTCAGTAATTTGGTCTTCGCTGATCTGCACGGCTAATTTCAGTTGCTGTAAATCCGGATTAAAACTTTGCGCCGACTCAACCAATCGTCTTAAGTCCTCGGTTAACGGCGAGCCGTCACCCGGATCAGCCAAGCTATAATGCGTATCCCACTCTTGGCCCATAGCATTGCCTAAGGCTTCCTGCGCCATTTCCCGCGCATAAATTGCTTCGCTACGAATGGTGCGGGTAAGGGCAGTAGTAGTTTTGGTGCGTAGATAATCTGTTTTCTTAACTTTCAGCGAACCGTGCTTATAGAGTTGCTCGGTTAAATCTTCCAATGCCTTAAAACGCTCTAAGGTGTCATCAGCCAGTTTTTCCATCTGCAGTGCAAACTGGGCAGAGTAATAATATTTTTTCACATCGCGGACGATTTCCAACGCGGTTTTGCGTTTGTTTTGTTCGGCAATTTTAATCCCTTTTTCTGCTTGGCTGACCAGGGCTTCACGTTTCATGCCGGTGAAGATGGGATAAGTCAAATTGACTTGGGAGGTGATTAAGTCTCGATCTATCAACTTCAAGTTCATATTGATTGGTATAGGTGTAGCAAGTGCCTTATTTAACTGTGGTGCTATTTGTTGAGCTACTTGCGTATTGCCTTGCGACAATACGTTTGCCATTGATGTACCAATAGAAGACGGCAAATTAAACTGCCCCTGAAATGAATAAGTTGTGCTCTTCTCAGCCATGCTGGCATTCGATTGCGCCGATAGCTGGGGCCAATAGGCGGACATAGCTTGCTGGTGTTGCGCTTCGGCCATGTCTAAACTGGCCTCCGAAATCCCTACGGACTGATGTTTTGCCATAGCAATGCGTATACAGTCTTCTAAAGATAATTTTTGCTGCTGCACAGGTTCGGCCTTGACTGTCAGCAGTTGTAACAACAGCACCATCCCAACAGAAGTTTTGATCTTATGCATGGGTTATATATCCCTTAAACAATTGCGAATCTCAAGAATTTCATCGATATTTATCATGAATAAATCCACTAACTCCGGATCAAAACGTATGCCTTTATTCTTCTGCAAATACTTCAACACCTCCTGATCCGGCCAAGGTTCTTTATAGATGCGCTTACTGCTTAAGGCGTCAAACACATCCACCAAACTAACAATTCTGGCTTCTATGGCGATATGTTCGCCACAAAGTCCGGTCGGATAGCCTCTACCGTCATAAAATTCATGATGCTCATGGGCTATGGTAGCCGCCATTTTAATGAGTGGCTTATCCAGCTTACTCAGTAATTGAAAGCCTAACTCGGCGTGTTTTTTCATGATTTCAAATTCGTCCGCCGTCAAACTGCCTGCCTTATGCAGAATTTCATCCGGTATTCCCACTTTGCCAATATCATGCAATGGCGCGGCGACCTTAATCATGGACGAATATTCCTCACTTAGCCCATATTTCCGAGCCAATAATTCTGAAATCAAGGCTACGCGCTTAATATGCAAGCCCGTTTCCTGACTACGATTTTCTATTACCTCGCCCAATACATAAATTAACTCTTTTTGTGTCTCTATAATCTCTTCGTTTAGTTTTATCGAATCGCTAATGTCTTGACTCAAACTCATTAAAGAATGCAGTCCGCCCTCTTCATTATGTATACCGACAATAATAGAACTTAAGGTATGCTGCGAGCCTTCCTTGTCTATGATCTTGATTACTCTGGAGCTGTAGCCTTGTTGTTTAACCTTTTTCAGTACGCGTTCTTTGAAATCTTCGCCTTCCCGGATAAAATAACAAAGTGATTTGCCAATCAATTCTTCAGACTGATAATGCAACGTTGAGCTAAAATTTTGGTTAGCACTGACGATAGTTCCGTCCGGATCAATCACGCATAAGGAGGTGCCGATCTCCAATGCACGCTGATACTCATGCAAATAATGGCTTTGATGATTTAAATCCTGCTTTAGATTGATAGATAAGCGTTCAAATTTTTCATAAACCTCAGTCATATCGACTAATAAAGCCACATATTCTTCGATTTCATTTAAAGCGTTAACAATAGGGGCCACTGTTACATCGACCACATAAGTTGAGCCGGCTTTAGTGACTTTTTTCAATAGCCCTTGCCATTTACGTTTTTCAAGTAGCGAATTTTTTAAGTTTGTCAACAATTCCATTTGTTCAGTTTTCTCAAATCCAAACAAGTAATGCTGGCCTAATAATTCTTCCTCAGAATACCCGGATAGTTCACAAAAGTGCTGATTAACATAAATAATTCGACCGTTAATATCAATTTTTGCAACAGTCGCTTTTTCATCTACTAATAGTTTATATTGCTCCAACAAAACCCGGTTTTTCTCAAGTTCACGCGCTACATCTACTTGTTCGGTAATTTCCGAAATCTTATTTAAAAGCCGCTCAACACTAATCGGCTTAGTGATATAGTGCTTAATTTCTAACTCCAATGCTCTAAACAAGTACTCCACGTCATTATATGCGCTTAGAATAACAATTGGTTGCTCCGGATTAAGTAAGCGAATATCGGCAGCCATCGACAGCCCATTCATTTCCGGCATTTGAATATCAGTAACCACAATATCGGGTAAATATTGCTTATATAATATTAAGCCTTCTCGCCCATTTTGTGCGGTATAAAGCTTGTCGACATACTGCTCAAGTATCAGTTGCAGCTCTTCACGAGTCTCCTGATCATCCTCAACATATAAAATTCGCACAGCAGTTAAATTTGATAGATCTTTCTTTTTCAACATCATGGTTATATATTTTAATTTTCTGCCGTCTGTTCGGCGAAGCTGAGGCGATAATTATTTTTTTGATTTATATTTTTCGCAACATGTAAAACTTAAATACCTTACTATTTGAATAAATTATGACATTTTATTAAAATTAAATTTGATGTATTTTACAATAAAAATTTCTGCATTTATTGATACAACTAATCTAGTTATGGGTATTCGCTTAATATAAAAACTTATTATATAATGGTATTTAAATAAACTAAAAATCCACTTTTTTGCCCATTAACTTAGTGCTATTAACTTACACTTCTGCAGCAACTCAACGCACGCAATCTGTTTAAACAATTATTTAAAGCACACTACATGTGAGCTTTAAAATTTTTTCTGAGGCAAAATGATTTCAATTTTAGTTAATTTTCATGCCGTTTAGCAATCAATTTATCGCCGCCAACAAAATTAACACTAAAAATAACCTGCATTTTAGGGTGGACTCCCTCGTTGGCTATTGTATCAACCTATTCCCAAGGCCTAACCTGTACCAAAGTACAATAACGCCTTTTTCAAGCTCATTTGATGCAAAAAGGCATGCCTTGCTTATGTTTCGCTACCTGAATTCCAGATACGCGTGCATGTGAACTGTACTTTATCCTCATGATTATTATGCTAATCCTTAGTTAAAAAAAGCACTTATCATAAGATATGAATTGGAAAATTAAATTCGTTTCATTCCGTACTTGAGCCACGCCCGCCAATACAGTATTATTACTCCATTATGAATAGTAGCCGCCTTACCTTACTGAGTGTCAATCTTATGCCTTACATGGGCGGAGCCTGGTTTACTCTGTCTCTAAGTCTACTGCCCTGACGGGCATTATTCTTTTCCAGCTTAGACAAACTCACTTTTCTGTTTTCCGGCCAAGCGCCGCATGTTTCATGAACGGAGTTCTCATGAAAGACAAATTAATTATCTTCGACACGACTTTGCGCGATGGCGAACAAAGTCCCGGCGCGTCTATGACCCGCGATGAAAAAGTCCGCATTGCCAGAGCTCTGGAACGCCTAAAAGTCGATGTAATAGAGGCTGGTTTTCCGGCAGCCAGTCAAGGCGACTTTGAAGCGGTGCAGGCCGTTGCTGATACAATCAAAGACAGCACGGTGTGCGGCTTGGCTCGTGCTCTGGACAAAGACATCGACCGTGCAGGCGAGGCATTAAAGGGTGCGAAAAGCGCCCGCATCCATACCTTTATCGCCACCTCTCCGATACACATGCAAAACAAGCTAAACATGCAGCCCGAGCAGGTGATTGAATACGCTGTGAGAGCGGTAAAGCGAGCGCGGCAGTATACCGATAATGTTGAATTTTCCCCGGAAGACGCCGGAAGGTCAGAAGAAGACTTTTTGTGCCGCATTTTGGAAGCCGTCATAGATGCCGGAGCCACAACCCTGAACATACCTGACACGGTCGGTTACAGCATGCCGCAACAATTTGGCGCTACCATAGCTAATTTGCGGCAACGCATCCCCAACTCGGACAAAGCCATTTTCTCTGTACATTGCCATAATGATTTGGGTTTGGCGGTCGCTAACTCACTTTCGGCAGTGATGAATGGCGCCCGGCAGGTGGAATGTACTATCAACGGCCTTGGCGAACGGGCCGGAAACGCTTCGCTGGAAGAAGTGGTGATGGCAGTACGCACCCGCCAAGACTTTTTCCCTTGTTACACGACGCTCGACACGCGCGAGATTGTTACTTGTTCTAAGCTGGTGTCATCGATTACCGGCTTTCCGGTACAACCGAATAAAGCCATAGTCGGCGCTAATGCGTTTGCCCATGAATCCGGCATACATCAGGACGGCGTACTCAAAAGCCGTGAGACTTATGAAATCATGCGCGCCGAAGATGTCGGCTGGGCCACCAATCGCATGGTGCTGGGTAAACATTCCGGACGCAACGCCTTTAAAACCCGGATGATAGAACTAGGCGTGCAATTTGCCAGCGAAGCTGAATTGAACGAAGTATTTTTCCGCTTCAAACAACTGGCCGATAAAAAGCACGATATTCACGACGAGGACTTACAGGCTTTGATCTCCGAACGCGGCTTTGAGGCCGAAGACGAGCAAATCAAATTAGTCTCTTTACAGGCCTGTTCGGAAACCGGTGAAATCCCCAAGGCTACCGTGACCCTGCGCATCAACGGCCAGGAATTGACAGGTTGCTCGACTGGCGGCGGCGTGGTTGACGCCAGCTTAAAAGCCATAGAAAGCATGGTAAAATCCGATGCGACTTTATCGCTGTACTCCGTCAACAATATCACTACCGGCACCGATGCTCAGGGCGAAGTGACGGTAAGACTGGAAAAAGCCGGTCGAATCGTCAACGGCTCCGGCGCGGATACCGATATTGTGATTGCTTCCGCCAAAGCCTATATCAATGCAGTCAATAAACTGCTTGGCGGAGAGCATAAACAGCATCCGCAAAAAGGCGATGTCTAACTTGTTGCACAAATGGATACGGCGACGCGCTTAAAATATCTGGAGGCGATGGGCATTACCGTCTGGGAAACCAGGCGGCCGCTCGTCACCACCCGTATTGTCGGCGAAAATCCTGAAACGTCCCAACTAGAGTCGGTAGCACCTCATGCCAATACCTTTACTGAACAATATAGAACAAATTTGCTTACGCCGTCTACCGGGCAAGCCCTCTTTTTGGAGAATCTTGAGCAGAATTGGCAAAGCCTACAACAGCAAGTAGCCGCCTGCCGCAATTGCGGGCTCTGCGAGACCCGCACGCAAACCGTCTTCGGCGTCGGCAATCGCCACCCCGGCTGGATGTTGATCGGCGAAGCCCCCGGTCAAGATGAAGACTTGCAAGGCGAACCCTTTGTCGGCCGCGCCGGACAACTGTTGAATGAAATGTTACGGGCGATAGGCTTACGGCGGGATGAGGTATATATCGCCAATATGTTGAAATGCCGGCCGCCACATAACCGTGATCCGGAAGCGGCGGAAATTGCCGCTTGCCAAGATTATCTGCAACGGCAAATTCAACTATTGCGTCCAAAATTAATTATGACAGTCGGTCGCATAGCCGCGCAAAACCTGCTTAAAACTCAACAATCACTGACAAAATTGCGCGGCGCTCGTTATCAGTACGCCGATACGCCGGTTGTCGTCGTCCACCATCCGTCCTATTTACTGCGTTACCCCTTAGAAAAGGCTAAGGCCTGGGAAGACTTACAGTATGCCTGGACGGTCTACAATACCCTTGAATAACACTATGTGGAATACTTTATATAAAATCAAAGACCTCATATTTTATGACTCTGACCGCGAGTTTTACGCCAAAGTGTTTCCAAATTCCGTAGCGGTCAAAGACTTGCTCAGAATGCGTAAAATGCATCATGAAGACTTGCCGAAGATCCTGGAAATTGAAGTGCTGAATTATGAGTTTCCTTGGCCGGAAGGGATTTTTAAAGACTGTTTCCGCACCATGACCTATACCAACTGGGTCTGCTTGGGCCCCGATGATGAGATTGTCGGCTACTGCATCATCTCGGTCGCCGCCTGCGAAGCCCATATCATGAACATCAGCGTCAGCCCCAACTTTCAGCGCCAAGGCGCCGGGCGCAAAATGTTGGAACACCTGATTGCTTATGCCCGCTCTCGCGCCGAGAAAATTTTTCTGGAAGTTAGGCCGAGCAATCCAGGGGCTATAGATCTGTACCGCAAAGCCGGCTTCCGCGAGATAGGCGTACGCAAGAATTATTATCCGGCGAAAGACGGCAAGGAAGATGCGATTATGTTTGAGCTGGATTTGGCGCCTATGCTTTGAATTTAAAGCCGGTTTTTTGTTTGTATAAAAGCAAAATAATTTAAGTTAAGGGTTATTCACTATTTTTATTGGAAAATCACCAACATGACTACTTTATCAATCGACGGCGATGTCCATATTCCTTTGTTATGTGTAATTGTCAGCAACGATGACATTTTGCACATACTGTGAGAAATAAATTTCTTTCAAACTTTAAAGTCCAGCCTGAAACACTAATTTTTGCTAACGCGCAAAGATATAATATTTCATTTGAATGTGATCAAAGCGTTCAATGTAATCGGCATTAATTTTCCATTTTTAAATTTTGTAACTCCAAGAAAAAATCTCTAAACATTGGACATTTTTCAGCCACAACCTGTGGTTTTAAAGCTGTATAAATTAACAAGCCGGTATGTTTTGCCTTCGAATAAACGATTTGCTTGCTTTGTTGGCGTGATGATTCAACCAAAAGCTCTGATAACTTTTCATGGCAGGAGTCTTTTTCCGCATCAAAAAAACTAAATGTCTCCGGCGAATCGAATGGGACTTTATTTTTTACCAACCAACGTTGCATAGCAACATGATTATTTTTAAAGTCAATATGTTTAGCTATGGTATTACCCCAATCCGCGATAATCCATGCCTCCAACTCTGGGGCCGCAAATCCAATGATTTTGCGGATGTCTTTAAATTCGCCATTCCCAGCTTCATTAACCGCATTTTCAAATAAAGATTTTCTCTGCTGTTTGCAGAAACAATCCAAATCATCGACAATCAGAATCGCATCACAGCGATTACTGCCGTCTCTAATTTTATCCTCCAGTTTGGCTTTTATTTGCTTACAAAATGCAGCACCCGTTTTTCCTAAGGCATCAACAGCAGAGTTTGGTTTTACTCTATGTGGAGGCCGCTTATCTCTGACCGGTGTGATTCTTTCAAATTTAAAATGTGGAAAGTGTTTTCGAAAGAATTCAACAATGCCTTTTATATCTCCCTCACGTTCACCTAATTCTGACTTACCGCCTCCGGCGAATAACCATATCACCAAGGCCACCCCCCAATCACATTATCGCCGATACGATACAAATCCCCAAGTTGCCAGCCTTCATTGATCTTATCTTGCAAAATGGCTTCCGGTAGCTTTTTAGCTTGAAAATAGCCTTTGGGTTGGATACTTTCAAAACATATAACATCACCTGCGCAATCGGTAAAATAATCCAGTAAATCCGGGCTATGCGTGGAAATAATAATTTGGGTTTTTTGCGACGCTTGTTTTATCCATTCAGCCAAAATTTTCATCCAAGCGACATGCAAGCTTAATTCCGGCTCATCAATCACTAATAAAGTCGGCAAAATCGGCGAGTATAAGATGGTTGCCCAGCACAACATACGGACAGTTCCATCAGACATATCATCCAGATAAAAAGGTCTTTCCATGCCATCAAAATACCATTGGATGGTCAAAGACATGCCTCCGCTATCTCTGGAGGTTCTGATTTTTCTAGTTGCGGGCAATATTTCCTTCATGGCATTATTCAGCCGTTCTTCAAATTCAATGCCATAGCTTATATGGTTAATGATATTATCCAAAACGGTCGGTAAATTCTCACCAGACTTAGCCAGAATCAAATCATTTAATCCAAGCTTTGGGCTAGCGCCACGAATTTTGGCTAAATTCATGTCATTAGCATTATAGAATTGCCATTTTTTTACCGTAGCCTCTAAATCGGATTGTGCTTTATATAAAGGTATTTGTTCAGGCGATCTATCCCCATTTTTTGTTAGTATATTTGGAATCGTAACTAATGACAGCTCATTATTAGGTATTACTTCGAGAATAAAAGTCCCTCCAAATTTACCATTCTTTATAACTGAAACCGATCCTTTACCTATTTGCTTATTATGACTCGAATAATAATATGGGAAACCTATGTTTTTTAAATCTGCTTTTTTATATTTTAAACTTTCTTTAGCAATAGAAACGGTTTTATCAATATAAAGAGATAACTCGAATAACAAACCGCTTGATGAGTGCAAACCAGGAAATTCAAAGGTAAAATCAATAGTTGCCGGCTTAGCAATCCCCATATCAAGTATATTGTAGCCAAGCTTAGCCAGTGCATCTTGAAAGGCAGTTACCCCCCTACTTTCCAAATCAGCACTAGGGGTTAAACAATTTTTTAGGAATTCGAATATTGCTACAAAGTTGCTTTTTCCTGAACCATTTGCACCAATTAAAATATTTAGCCTACTTAATTCAACCCCATTCTTATTAATCAGGTTACGATAGTTTTTGGTGGTAATTTTAGAAACGATATTGTTTTCCATATTCCTAAATTAATTAAGTGTACACGTAAAATCATTTAAAATTAGCCCTTTCGAAGGCTACGACTTGAGATTTTGGGATCGGTGCAGGGTTTTTCAGAGGTAGAGGAGGCATGGATGCCGACTCTAAGGCTACATGGATGTATTCACGCCGGCCTCTGAAAAACCCTACAGCGATTCCAAAATCGTCGGTTATCGTTAACTTAAATTACATCAATGACTTGAAAAACTATTATGCGTTTTTACTTAAGAAATACCTACACTCAGCTTCATCTATAACCAAAGTTTTGCACCTAGTTTTAAAGTCTAGCCCGAAACATCTGTTTTTGCGGACTCGCAAACAGGCTTATTCCTGCCTACAGATCAACAACCAATTTAACGGTGCGGGCTTAATAAAATACCACGACAAAAGGTGCATATAACTCACAACCACCCAGTCCGCTTCAAGCGCCAAAAAATCAAACTACAGGACACCACCATGCCGCCCAGCGCAACCGGATAACTATATTCCCAATCCAGCTCCGGCATGTGGTGAAAGTTCATGCCGTACCAACTGCATACCATAGTCGGAACCGCCAAGATCGCGCCCCAACCGGCCAGGCGTTTCACCACTTCGTTCTGGCGCACGGTTTCAAAGGTTAAATGCACTTGCATCGCGGCGATCAGCATCTCGCGAGTGGCGTCTATGGCTTGATCGATACGTTTAATGTGATCGGCAATATCCCGGAAATAGACGCGTACATCCTTGCTGATTAGCTTATCGTGAAAGCGCATCAACTCATTGCAAATATCGATTAAGGGCGTGATGGCCGCATGTAGATGCAAGAGCTCGCGTTTTAAATCATAGAGTCCTTCCAGCGTCTGTCGGCTTGGCCGCTGCTGAAATATCGCCTGCTCCAAGCTATCGAACCGCTCCTGTAAACCCTCCAGCACCGGCAGATAATTATCGACGATAAAATCCATGATGGCGTACAGCCCAAAGCTTGGCCCCTTGGCAAGTTGGGTCGGCATGGCTTCGCAGCGTTTTCTCACCTTATTTAGACGCATGGTAGAACCATGCCGAACTGTCACCAAAAACCGGGAGCCGAGAAAAATGTGGGTTTCACCAAAATCGATTGGGGTGACGCCCAAAATTGCCGTATGCAAAACCAGAAATAAGGAGTCGCCATATTCTTCGATTTTTGGCCTTTGGTGAGCAGAACGGGCATCTTCAACCGCCAATTCATGTAAACCGAACTCAGCCTGAATATTAGTCAACAAGTCGCTATCCGGCTCCAGTAAACCCAGCCAGACAAAGGTGTCGTCCTGCTTGAGTACTTCGCTGATATCTTCAATAGTGACATCGCCGACATTGACGCCTTTTTTATACGCCACGCATCTCATGATCATGCCGCTATCGAGAGGCTGTAGATTCAACGTTACTCCTCATCCTCTTCATTTTGCGCTTTCGGTGTTACCAACACTTTATCGATGCGGATGCCGTCAATATCCACCACTTCAAAATACCAATTGCCATAAGCAAAGTTATCCGCTACCCGTGGAATTTTTTCTAATTGATAAAGGATAAAGCCGCTGACCGTGTTATAGACATTCTCGGTTTCGCCGGGAAAATAAGCATTCATGCCGATCACCGACTTCAGCCGCTTAATCGACAAACCGCCGTTTACCAACCATGAGCCGTCTTCACGTTGCACGACATCGGGATCAAGATCGGACTCATCGGTCGGTAAATCACCGACTATGGCGGCAAGCACGTCGCTTAAGGTTACCAGCCCTTCCAAATCGCCGTATTCGTTGACGATTAAGGCGAAATCTGCGCGGGCTTGGCGAAAAAATTCCAACAAATGCGCCAGTGTCATCGAATCCGGCGCATACAAAGGCGGACGCAATGACGAGGCAAGCTGATAATCACCACCCGTCATCACGGTTTTCAACAAATCGCTACGATGCAGGATGCCAAGAATATTTTCCAGACCATTCCGGCAGATGACCGCGCGAGCGTAAGGGCAATCGGCGATTTTAGCGCGTGCTTCATGCTCGCCCTCAGCTAAATCGATAGTAAAAATATCTTTGCGCGGCGTCATAATAGCGCCCACGCGCTGTTCATCCAATCTTAACACATTGGCGACCATAGTACCTTCACTGGCATGAAAAACTCCGGTTTCGGAGCCGATTTCCATCAATAATTTGATTTCTTCATTGGTGACAGTGGTTTGCGGCTGACGATGCGCTCTGAGAATGCGCAATATCAAATTACTGGAAGAAGACAGCAGCCAAACCAAGGGACTGGCGATAGCGGATAAAATATTAGTGGGTCTGGCGACAAACATCGCGATGCTTTCCGGACGCAGCAAAGCTAAACGTTTAGGCACCAATTCGCCGATCACGACCGAAAAATAGGTAATTAAAATCACTGTCGCCACCCTGGCATAGACCTCGGCATGCGGCGCAAAAAGCGGCATGGGTTCCAGGTAGGCTTTGATCGGGCTGACCAAAGCATCTTCACCTAAGACGCCATTCAAAATAGCCACCGCAGTGATGCCGACCTGAATAGTTGACAGAAAGCGGGTAGGTTCCTGGTGGAGCTTAAGTGCAGAGCTAGCACCAGCCCGGCCTTCGTCGACCAGTTTTTGTAATCGAGCTTTGCCGGAAGAAATCAGCGACATCTCTGACATCGCGAAAATACCGTTGATAAAAATTAAAAGTAAAATAAGGCCAATGTCCATCCGTATCAGCCGCCTCGTACCGTTACCGGTGCAGCCATGGTGTTAATAGTTTTTATATTTTAACACTGCAGACAAGGTTATGTGCTTATATGAATTAAATCATAATTTACCTATCAGCTTACGGCATGTACATTCCGCCATTTACATGCAAGGTTTCGCCGGTTATATAAGCCGCCTGCTCGGAAGCCAAAAAAGCCACCGCATGGGCAATTTCCTCAGGCTGACCGAGACGCCCTAAGGCAATTGAACCTAATAAGCTTTTTTTCAACTCTTCAGACAATTCCTTGGTCATGTCGGTATCAATAAAGCCGGGTGCAACGGTGTTGACGGTAATTCCCCGTGAACCAACTTCTTTCGCCAAGGATTTCGCGAAACCGACCATACCCGCTTTTGCCGCCGCATAATTTGCTTGGCCGGCATTGCCGGTAGAACCAACTACCGAAGAAATATTGATGATGCGTCCGTAGCGCACTTTCATCATGCCGCGCAAAACGGCTTTGCTCATGCGAAAAATTGAGGTCAAGTTGGTATTGATAATATCATCCCATTCTTCGTCTTTCATGCGCATCAACAGGTTATCGCGAGTTATGCCGGCATTGTTGACCAATACCGCAGGCGTACCATAATCTTCATTAACACTCTTGATAAAAGCTTCGATGGAAGCTATATCGGCCACATTCAGCTTAAAGCCTTTACCCTGTTCCAACAAGTACGCTGAAATTGTTTCCGCGCCGCTATCAGAGGTCGCAGTACCAATGACAAAAAAACCGTCCGCCGCCAATTTTTCGGCAATTGCCCGGCCTATGCCTCGGCTAGCTCCACTCACTATTGCAATTTTTTTATCCATGTATCTGCTCCAAAACTTTATCAATTGAATCGGTATCAAATATACTTAGATGCAAGGCTTCGGGAGCAATACGCTTATTCAAGCCCATTAAGACCTTACCCGGGCCACATTCCACAAAAGCGGACACACCTTGTTCGCGCATAAATTTAATGCTTTCCACCCAACGCACCGATTTAAATAATTGTTCTTTTAAGACAAACTTGATCACCTCAGGGGAGCCGTGCGACTTTACATCGGCATTGTGAATCAACGTAGTATTTGGCATTTCTACATTAACATCTCGCAGAATTTCGGCTAATTGATCTGCGGCAACCGTCATTAACCCACAATGAGAAGGTACGCTGACCGATAATTTTAAGGTGCGTTTTGCCCCCAAAGCTTTCAAAATCACCATTGCTCTTTCAACAGCAGCCGTTTCGCCAGCGATGACCACTTGTCCCGGCGCATTGAAGTTGGCAGCGGCGACGATTTGTCCCTGAGCGGCTTCGGCACAGGCATTGACAACCTGATGATCTTCCAGTCCGAGTATCGCGGCCATAGCTCCTATTCCAGCAGGCACCGAATCCTGCATCAGACGGCCACGCTCTGCAACCAGCTTAATAGCATCATCGAAACTAATTGCGCTGGCGCAAACCAGCGCCGTATACTCGCCCAAACTATGCCCGGCCATCCAAGCCGGTCTAATGCCGGATTTTTGGCACCATACCCGCCAAACCGCAACACCTGCCGCCAACATAGCAGGTTGCGTATTCTGTGTTTGATCCAATGCTTCTGTCGGACCCTCCGCGACCAGATCCCAAAGCTTAAACCTAAGAATATCGGATGCCTGTTCAAAAGTCTGTTTAACGACAGGGTAATGTTCAGCAAGTTCCGACAACATGCCAACCGATTGCGAGCCCTGGCCGGGAAACACAAAAGCTACATTATAATTTTGTTCGTTCATAGTTATTGTTATTATTTTCTTAGCAAAACCACTAGTATTTTAGTAAGGCCGAACCCCAGGTAAAACCGGCTCCGAAAGCTTCCATAAGTACGGTTTGTCCACGCTGAATTCTGCCGTCGCGCACACCCTCATTAAATGCCAACAGCACTGAAGCCGATGAGGTATTGCCTTGATTTTCCAGAGTCAAAATCACCTGCTCCATATCCATGCTAAGTTTCTTTGCAGTCGCGGCTATGATGCGCATATTGGCTTGATGCGGCACTAACCAGTCGATATCCGCCTGCTGCAAGCCGTTAGCATCTAAGGTTTCATCGACGATGCGACCCAAGGTATTAACCGCAACTTTAAAGACTTCGTTACCCCGCATCTGTATAAAAGCCGCTTCACTTTGTAAACCGACAGAAGCTACTTGCGGATTAGGTAAATAAAGTAAATCTTCATAGCCGCCATCCGATTGAATATGCGTCGCAAGGATACCTGGAGTATCCGCAGCCGCCAACAATATTGCACCGGCGCCATCGCCAAACAGAATGCAGGTTGATCTATCCGTCCAATCGACGATACGCGAACACACTTCTGTACCGACTACCAGTATTTTTTTAGCAAAACCGGATTTTATATATTGATCGGCAATACTTAAGCCAAATATCGAACCGGAGCAGGCTGCCTGAATATCAAAACCAACGCATTTCTGGATTCCCAGACGCTGTTGCAATAAACAGGCGGTGCTGGGGTACACCCGATCCGGCGTGCCAGTGGCGACAATAATCAGATCGATCTCTTGAATATCTATATCCGCCATCTCAGTGGCTTGTCGAGCGGCAATCTCCGCCATGCTGGAGGCTGTTTCATCATCGGCGGCTATATGCCGGGTTTTAATGCCGGTACGCTCAAAAATCCAGCTATCGGTAGTTTCTACCATGTGCGAAAGATCTTCATTGGATCTGATCGTGGCCGGTAGATAACCGCCCGTACCCATCACTTTGGCCCAACGCCTCATGCCGTCACCTTCTGTTCAAGCGCTTTTTCTACTTTTTCACCGATCTTACGAATTACGTCTTGGGAAACTTCGACTTCGGCTAAATGTATCGCCGTTTCAAATGCCAGCGCATCCGCGCCGCCATGACTTTTGATCACCAGTCCTCTTAAGCCGATAAAACTGGCGCCATTATATAGGCGCGGGTCTATGCTGTTCTTAAACGATTTTAAGACCGGATAAGCCAGCAAGCCGGCTAGTTTGGTCAGTAGATTTTTCGTAAAGCTGTCCTTGAGTTTCACCCCTATCATTTTCGCGGCGCCTTCAATCGATTTTAACGCCACATTGCCGACAAAACCGTCAGTGACAATTAAATCCACTTTAACGCTGCCGGCATTGATCGAGTTGCCTTCAACATAGCCAATATAATTTAATGCGGAATTTTCCAATAACTTTGCCGCAGCCTTGACCTGCTCGTTACCTTTCATATCCTCTTCGCCGATATTTAGTAATGCGATCCGCGGTTTATCGATATTCGCAACCGCCTTAACCACTTCTTCGCCCATCACCGCAAATTGATAGAGATGTTCCGCGCTGGAATCGACGTTGGCGCCTAAATCCAGCATATGGGTATGACCGAAAATTGACGGCAAGGTGGAAATAATCGCTGGCCGCTCGATACCGGGGATCATTTTCAGCACGAACCGGGCAGTAGCCATTAAAGCGCCGGTATTACCAGCGCTGACACAAGCATCTGCTCTGCCTGCGTGAACCAGGTTAATTGCCACGCGCATTGAAGAATCTTTTTTATTTTTCAAGGCCTTTTGGGGAGTTTCATCCATCTCTACAACTTGCGAAGCGTGCTGAATACTCAACCTATCTTTAAAAGCAGGCTTAGCTTCCGCCAGAAAATCGCCAAGCACGGTTTCGTCACCAACCAAGATTAGCTGCAAATCCGGATTTTTTCTTAAACAAGCCAGTGCGGCGGGTACGGTCACTTGAGGACCGAAATCCCCACCCATGGCGTCTATCGATAGGGTTACACTCACGCTGAGGATTAGCTCCTGTAGTCGGAAGAGCCGACAACAGTTCTATCTCGCGTCGGCTATAGATGGATATTATCTGAGGATATTAAATATCTTCGTCGTTGTTGCCGCCAATAATTTGCCGGCCTTTGAAGAAACCATCCGGCGTCATGTGATGACGCAAATGAGTTTCACCGGTTAACGGATCTTGCGATAAGGTTTTGCTGGTTAAGGCGTCGTGCGAACGACGTTGACCGCGTCTGGAACGCGATACTTTACTCTTTTGTACTGCCATTTTTAGTCTCCAGTTTTTTTAAGTTTAGCTAAAACGGAAAAGGGGTTATCCACCTTAGTCCGGTTGTTTTCTTTATCGTTATCGCTGTTTTCCGATTGACTGCGTTTAATGCATTTGTATCCATGCTTTGGATAATCGGGCAATGCCAGCAAAATCTCATCTTCCAGCAGGCTATACAGCGATATCTTCTCGCCGTTGAACAGCAAAGGCTCGCAATCCAAGCCAATTCTGTCCGCTTCTTCCAGAGAAGAAACCACGCCCAGCTTGAATTGTAAATCCAGCGGGAAATGCAAAGCCTGTAGACAAGATTGACACGCAAGCGCCAACATGCCTTTTATGCCTCCAGTCACCACTGAGCGCTTACCTTCCTTAGCAAAGAATATTTCGACTTCAATATCGCCATCACTTGCAGCAAGAATATCGGATAAGCGTTCAAGACTGGCTATTTTTAGCGCGCCTGAAAATTCACTCCGCCTGTCGGCAAGCAAGATAGGATCAATAAGCTCGGGTAATTTATCTGACATAACTGTAGAATGATACAGCTAAGCGACTGTTGCGTCAAACACACAAAGCATTTAAAGCAAACCGAGTATGTTACCTATTGTTCTTGCCACAGGCTCTCAGTATCGAGCGGAATTACTCCGCAAACTGCAACTGGATTTTATTTGCTGTACTAGTCACGTTGATGAAACCCCGCTTCCCGGCGAAACGGCCGCACAGTTGGCGAGACGCTTATCCGTGGCTAAAGCCCAGGCTATCAGCGCGAATTTTCCCCAACATCTGATTATCGGTTCCGATCAGGTTGCCGTGTGCAACGAAGTATTTTTGCATAAACCCGGCAGCCGAGAACAAGCCATCCGGCAACTTACGCAGCAATCGGGACGAACTGCGCAGTTTTACACCGGCATTTGCGTATTAAACAGCAGTAACGGCCTAAGTTTCAGCGATATTGACCTGTGTAAGGTACATTTTAAGCCGCTTAGCGAGCGGCAAATTATACGCTATCTGGATCTGGAACAGCCGTTTGATTGCGCAGGCAGTTTTAAATCGGAGGGCTTGGGGATTGCGTTGTTTTCTCGTATCGAAGGCGACGACCCCAATGCCTTGGTCGGCTTGCCATTGATTAAATTGATCGGTTTGCTGGAACGATTTGGGGTTGAAATTATATAGGGAGCTAACTGCCGTCAGGTTAAATTAATGTAAAACCCAATTTAATCCGATTCCCTTTTTTATTTTCAGCATTGTTATATCGGTTGAGCAGCAAACGGATCAATTACTTTCAAACCTTCTATCCACTCAAAATCCTTAACATTATGAGTGTACAAAGTTTTGCGATATTCCAGTCCGGTAGCTGCGATAATGGCGTCACCCAACGACATTTTTCGTCCCTGACGTAAATTAATCGCTAATTCTATAATTGATGAAGATATCGGGTAAACAGTTACCACATGAAAAAGTTGCTGAAAATCCAGCTTATCGGCTGCATTGAGTTGGTGATAACCCAAAACTTCAAGCCGTGTAATATCGGAGGCGTAAAGGTTATGATTAATAAACCACTGACGTAGAGGTTTATATTTCGGTAAATTGGCGTAAATGAATATATTACTATCCAGTAACACTTTTACTCTCTACCAGGAAGCTGGCGATCCTTGCGAATTTCCCTTTGCCAGGCTATAGGGTCTTCAATATCCTTAAAAGCCGTTCCTCTTGCCGCTATTGCTTCCATAATTGCCACTGCTTTTGTTCCATTCGGTGCTGACTGAGTTATTGCTGTGCCTTTTTTTTCCATTTTGTTTTTTAGGAAGCGTATAAAATCTAAGGCTTCTTCCTGCATTTCAGGCGGTAGTCTTTCCATGTCCTCAAGGATTTGTTGGGTAATGCTGCTCATGATTCGTTCTTAGCTTCCGCCCTGCATTCATAAATCAGTTGTTATTCGGTGTAACCTTTACTGACTCCGCAAGGTTCCAAGATTGAGCGTCCATTATCGTAGTTCCAAGTCTACTTAATTTATCAAATAATTATTAGTCATCCAATACAAAATGCTGTGACAATCTTTCAATTGTAAAACTACTTGTCATCCGACACGCTGTATGCTGAATTGCAAAAAGCCCTTTTTCCCAATATGCCTCGGTTTTAGGAACGGTCTTGATCCATTCGATACGAACTAGATACTCACTTAAATCTGGATCATCAGCGTTTTTATCCATTTCAGGAGCCACAATAGGCGCACTCAATATCGATACTTCTTGTTCATTGAGTAATATTTTAAAATCCTTGACGGCAACAGCAGTATTTTTGACTATTCCTACTCCAACATAACCCATCTTAGGAATATTAACGAATACACGCGCCCCGGGAAAAAGTAATTTAAGTGTTTGGCTATACCATTTTCCCTGACCCCCTGATATGAAACCATATTTTTGGCAGTCATCCCAATTCCTAAATACACACTCACCAAGACTGACATAGAAATCCCGGCCATTCCAGGGCTCACTGCTTTTTCTTGCAGCCGATTTACTTACCTTTCGTTCTGCCTCTTCAGGCTCAATAAGCCAAGTTCGTGCTAAATAATCCCTATCACCATCTCGAAAGAACCGAAAAAATACGGCATTGATTGGCACTCCATAGTTATCTGTTAGATAATTAATAATTCTCTCTGTACTGGCATCAAGCTCTGATGCTACAACAATTAGCTCATGGCGTTGATTAAGTTGCTCTGGCAAACTCATATCAAAAGCATCAGCAAAGCCTTCTTCCAGCTTTTTACCTATGTTTTTATCTGCGTAAATTGCTGCAATATCTTCGTAAGAGAGTGATTGAATCCACGAAGCATAATCAAGCAGTTGAGCTACTACTTCACGAGGAGTACGGTTTTTCTTTAATTCAATGATGGATAAGTTGCCAGACATATCGATTGCTAACATATCAATAAATTTGCCATACGAAGTTGAGACTTGTCTTCCAATCAACATCAACTGAGGTGACAGAATCGAAATGTCTTGAACAAGTGAATCTTCCAATTTTGATTCGGAATCAATTGTAGACATCGCAATTTTTTCAGGCTTAGCCCCCAATCTCCAAATTCCAACTTCAATAGGCATTCATTTTCCTCTTGGGAGTAAGCTCAATTTAATAAATACATTGTCAACGGGGTTTAGCAACGCGAAAACCTGCTATAGTCTTCAATCAACTTAAATTCATTGTTGTTAAATTAGCTTTAAGATCATGAAATGTACCGGCTTCGACGCTGGGTTTCATTTTCATTCAACCCAGCCTACACTCTATCAAATTAGCTCGATGAAAAGCAAGCTTATCATCTTCTTGGTCAAATTCAAAACCAGTGAAATGAGGATTATGTTAAGCAGACATTGCGTTACGAATTTCCAACCATTTCTTAAAGGACGCTTGGCTTTCACCCGAAGGTTTACCTGCTAAAAGTCCCTCAATACTAATATCTTCGTCTAGATCTTCCCAATGCACGCCGTAACCCTTGCCAACCAACCGCCAATTGCTGCGCTCAGCAGCAGTAGCGCAAGTTAATCGTGGAAACCATGCCAGGGGCGCGGAAATAGTGCGTCCATCACTTAAATCAACACTAAGCGTATTGTCAGAAAAAATAACGCTTTCCGCCATAGGTACTTCAATTTCAATCGTAGAAGTATGCATTCCAACCCTCAATCAACTGCTTTTGATGATCAACAACCAATTTCAGAATACGGCTGATTTCGCTACGTGAAAAACCACCGCTACTTTGTAACCTAACCGGATCAAGCCAGAATTTCGCACCTTATCTTCTCGCTCAATATGGATGTGCAGAGGTTCATTCCGGTCACCAGCGAAAAAGAAAAATCGATAAGGCCCTATCCGTAAAACTGTTGGCATTTCGTTTCCAAGCGAATTAAATAAAAATGTAAAAATATTTAAAATTAGTCTTACACCTTAAACTTGGTCTATCGAAGGCAAGGTGCTGTGATTTTGGGATCGGTGAAGGTTTTCAGAGGGGTAGGAGGTATGGACGGATATTTGCTCCTGCAATATCCGCATACTCCACATCCATGTGGATAATGCCGACTTTAGCTTACACGGATGTACTCGCCGTGCCCTCTGAAGACCTTCACCGATTCCAAAATCGTCAGATAACGGCAAATTAAATTACAGCAACAGTTTTTAAAACGGTTATGTATTTTACAGAATTTTACTTCAATTTCGATTGATTTTAGCTTTGTTTCTTTCTCAAAAAAAGAATTAATGAAATTTTTTATTCGGCGCCACCATAGCGAATACCTCAAAAAACTCGATAGCGGCCTTCTCCATCACCGACACCAGCTGTTTACGCGTTAAACGCACCAAAGCCAAGGTTTGCGAGGAGAATTCGTCGGCTAGGTATTCGGGAGGCACACCCCGTTCGGTGCTTTCCACCAAGCGCGAGGCCATATTGAGTAAATAGGCGTCCAGCCGATGAAACTGCGCCTCATCCGGGTGTAAATAGCTGCCTATGGGTTCATATAAAGACTCCGGCAGCCCCCAGCTTTTAATCAGCTCCTTACCGACGTCGGCATGGGTAAAACCCAAGATTTCCTGCTCAAAAGCCCCTATTAAACGCCTGTCGTGATTAGCGGCCTGTAACACCCAATGCGATTGGTCCGGTAGTTTTTGATACAAAACCAAGGAGCCTATATCATGCAGCAAACCGGCTAGAAACAAGCGTTCGCTGTGCAAAACCAAGCTTTCCTTGGCCAACAATCTGGCGACGACCCCACAATGCACGCTATGCAACCAGAACGCTGTCATATCCACCAACTCACTGGGGATTCTTTCGAACTGATCGACGACCGTGGTGGCGACCACTAAATCCTGCACCTCTTCTATACCCACCACGGCAATGGCTCTGGAAATAGTATCGATCTTGGACTGAAACCCGTAAAAAGAACTATTAACTACCCGCAGCAAGCGTATGGCTAAACTTGGATCCTTGGCAATGACCTTACCAATGTCGGCCATAGTAAACCGTGGATCAGTGATCATTTCGTTGAGTTGATAATAAATATCCGGCAATGAAAATAACTGATTTGCGCCTAGCAACAATTCTTGGACCTTCACATCCACAGACATTAACTTTTACCGTACAGCGAAAGCACCTGTTGCACGTAGTTTTGGGTCTCCGGATAGGGTGGTACACTATTATTGTACTTCATCACCGCGCCTTCTCCGGCATTGTAGCCGGCCACGGCAAGTTTGAGATCGGAATTAAACATTGCTAATAAATCCTTTAGATAGTGGGCGCCGCCATCAATATTTTGCTCGGCGTCGTTACGATCTGTCACCCCATAACGCCGCGCAGTATCCGGCATTAACTGCATCAAGCCCACCGCCCCGGCAGAAGAAATCGCATGCGCGTTATAAGCGGATTCCGCCTGTATCACCGCATGCAATAACCTTGGGTCCATTTGATGTTTTGCCGCCGCTTTGGTAATGAGATCGTTATACTTGAGCTTGTTGCCCGACATGAATTTAAGGTCTTTCTGATAGGTACGCGGCCGGGTATGGATGATCAACCGATAATCAAAACCCTTTTTCGGCTCATCGGTATAATAAATCCGACCATCAGGGGAGACATACTTAAAAATATCCGCCGTTACGCTGGTAGACCCTAACAGCAGTAATAGTCCGATTCTGAGTGATTTCACGTCGTCCTCCCGTAATCTTAAGTCCCCGCCGCATGCACTGTAATCAGATTAGCAGCTTTTACAGCTTTTGCGCGGGCATCCAGCACATTTTCCGCTGTTGCCAGCGCCACACCCATGCGCCGGTTTACAAACGCTTCAGGCTTGGCGAACAATCGCACCTCTGTGTCAGGCACAGCCAAGGCCTTTTCTAAGCCCGAATATATAACTGCTTTGGCGTCTATGCAGCCCAGTATCACCGCGCTGGCAGCAGTATTAAGCAAAGAGATATTCACCGGCAAACCCAAAATCGCCCTCGCATGCAGATCAAACTCGCTTTGCCGCTGGCTGATCATCGTCACCATGCCGGTATCGTGCGGCCTAGGGCTGACTTCGCTAAACCAGACATTATCACCCTTAATAAACAATTCTACGCCGAACAAACCCAAACCACCCAGCGCCTCGGTAATTTTAGCGGAAATCTGCCGGGAATTAGCCAGCGCAGCACTACTCATCGCTTGCGGCTGCCAACTCTCGCGATAATCGCCGTTTTCCTGCCTATGGCCTATGGGTTCGCAAAAATAAGTTGCCATCTGGGCGCTGGCGTCTAAGGCGCGCACCGTCAACAGGGTAATCTCAAAATCAAAATCAATTTTGGCCTCGACTATTACCTTCCCGGTATCGGTGCGGCCGCCGCTTTTGGCGTAATCCCATGCCGCTTGTAATTGGTCGGCGCTTTTCACCATAGACTGGCCCTTGCCCGAGGATGACATGGTGGGTTTAATAAAACACGGATAGCCGATTCCACCCTCCACTGCTGCCAGCAACTGAGCAAAAGTTTCGGCAAAGGCGTATTTGGAGGTCGGCAAGCCCAACTCTTCCGCCGCCAGTTGGCGTATGCCTTCGCGATTCATGGTTAATTGGATAGCCCTGGCATTGGGAACGATATTTACCTTAGCCTCAGCTTCTAACTCCGCCAAAGCGTCTGTAGCAATCGCTTCCAGTTCAGGAATAATATAATCCGGCCGTTCAGCACTTATCAAGGCTTTAACCGCCGCCGCATCGGTCATATCAATAACATAACTGCGATGTGCAACTTGCATGGCCGGGGCATTAGCGTAACGATCGACAGCGACCACCTCTACGCCATAGCGCTGCAAGGAAATTGCAACTTCTTTACCCAATTCCCCGCTGCCCAATAATAAAGCCTTAGTGGCGCTCTCGCTGTATGGCGTACCTATCTTCATGTTGATTTTGCCAAATAATTATCAATATCTTGTTTTGAAAAGCCGATTTTCTTCGCTACCCTATCAGCGTGACTAACTCTGGAAATGCCCGGAATTAAGCGAAAGGTCGGTAAATCGTCGGCGAACTCCACCTGCCGGGGAGAAGCCACCCGCCGCTGCACAAAGACATCTACTAATTGATGATTATGCGTAATCAGGATAGTACTATTGCCTTTCCGGTAAAAACCGTCCAGCACATCAATTGAGGACTGCATTTTCTCTTCAAAGGTAGTGCCTTCCGCCATTTCGTCAAGCACCACCAGACTTTTCGCGGTACAGGCCAGAAAAATATCTCGAGTGCGTTTCAGCTCGGTGCCGAAGCGACCCTCACTATCATCCAGATGACTAATTTCCGGGGCCTGATAAAAAATCCGGTCGGCAACCGTTAAATTGGCCGCAGTAGCCGTCACATAGCAGCCGATTTGCGCTAATAATTGAATTTGCGTGATGGTCTTGCAAAATGCGGTTTTACCGCCGCTGTTCGGTCCGGTGATACATACTAGCCTGTCGCTATCCATGACAAAATCATTCGCCACATAAGAGGGATTGGCATGCCCAAGCACCGGGTTTTTTGCCGCCGTCAATGCCATGCTGTGTTGCTCTGCCTCCTGCATTTGTGGCAACACCGTGTCATGGCCATAACTTTCCGCATATTTAATAAACGCCAGCAATTCGTCGAGCTGGCCTAAACCATCCAGCAGTTCGCCTAGTTCACTTGAGCTTTTATATAAATTCCGTAACGGAATGATGCAATTATCGCGGTCATAGCCGCCTATCATAGGAATATAAGCTAGCAGTAAAGGTATAAAAAACACCGCGCCGATAGCAATGCCATCCTTGCTGAAGTTAAAAAAATTGCTTGGAAATACCTGCATTAAGCCCCAAACCATCGCAAACACAATGGTTATCAGCAAGGGTTTAAATAATCTAGGGCGGAAAATCGTTGCCGGTGCAAAAGAATGCTTCCGCTCTTCCTTGCTTTGCAGGCCTTTTTCGCTGTTATAAACCGGCCCCACCATCAAGGAGTAGGCTTTACTTTCCGAAAATGCAGAGATTTTTTGATATACGTTTTGCAAATAAGTACTCTGCGGAGTTTCCGAACTCTGGATGGCGTCTACCAGATTCAGCACAAAGCGTATGCCGCGAGTATATTGCTTGTAACCGTAACCTTCGATCTGATTTTGTTCGCGGGCTGTGCCGAACGAACCCAAAAATTCGCCGAACAATAACACATGCAAGCGCTGTTCGCCATGCGCAGCATTGGCGACTATATTTTCGACATTAGCCCGCACGCCGGCATTTTCGCGAATCTCTCGCACGGCTGCTTGCTTGGCGTTAATAGCGTCCAACTCAGTCAGAGGCTGAGTAAAAGAGCGATACAGAACAGTTTGCCCGGCGACAGTCGCGGCATGATTGACTGTGTCGAACAACTCGCCAACCTCTATGGTATTGAAAGCGCCCTGATCGATGACGCCTTCTCCGGTCGGCAAGGGTCTGCTTGATCGAACCTGTGGCCACTCATCGTTCCAGCTTTGTAAGACATTTTGTTGCATATCGCCCCCCGGTTATATCGGCCGCGTTAGTTGCGGTCGGTTTTTATTAAATCGATCATCACCTCAACATGACTATCACTAGCGTTCAAGGCTGGAATGTAATGATAAGTTTCGCCACCCGCCGCGAGAAAAATATCCCGATTCGTTAGGGCGATCTCTTCCAAAGTTTCTAAACAATCCACTGCAAATCCGGGGCAGACGATGTCTATGTTTTTGACGCCTTGCTTAGGCAATTCCTGCAATACCTCAACACAGTAAGGCTTGAGCCATTCCGTTCTACCGAAGCGCGACTGAAACACCAACTGCCACTGTTTATCCTGTAAGCCGAGTTGCTCAGCAAGTAAACGTCCAGTAGCCTGACAATGATGAAAATATGGATCGCCCCATTCGGTCAGTTTAGCCGGCAAGCCATGAAACGACAGCAGTAAGAGCTCCGACTGACCATGCGCCTGCCAATGTTCTCGTATCGAGTTGGCTAGCGCTTGAATATGCGCAGGGCTGTCATAATAATTGCACAAAAAGTGTAAAGACGGCATATGTCGCCAACCGAGAAACTCTTCGACCACCACATCGAAAATCGACGCCGTAGTGGTGGATGAATACTGCGGGTATAAAGGCAGAATCAGAATTTCATCCACGGCTTGGCTTTTGAAATTTTGCAGCTTTTCTCTGAGTGCCGGCTTGCCATAGCGCATCGCGCAGTCTATCAACAAATTTTCGTTTGCATACCGAGCGGCCAGTTTAGCGGTCAATTGCTGGGTAAAAACCACCAGCGGCGAGCCTTGTTCGGTCCAGATGGATTGATAAGCATGTGCGGATTTCCGTGGCCGAAACGGCAACACAAAAAAATTCAGAATCAACCACCATAATGGGCGCGGCAAATTCACGACACGGGGGTCGCCGAGAAATTCCCGCAAGAAGCTTCTTACGTCACCCGTGCTCGGCGAATTGGGCGAGCCGAGATTGACCAGTAACACGCCGAATTTCTTGGTTTTTTTATCCCGCATGCTTTGCTTCCTAGATTTAAGCTTACCGATTGATTAGATTCAAAAACTCGGAGCGGGTGCTGATTTCCTCGCGGAATATACCGGTCATTACGGAGGTGGTCATTACCGAATTTTGCTTTTCCACGCCACGCATCATCATGCACAAATGTTTGGCTTCAATCACCACAGCCACGCCCCGGGCGTCTATCGCGGTTTCAACCGCAGTAGCGATTTGTCGCGTCAAGCGTTCCTGAATTTGCAGGCGGCGGCCATACATATCCACGATACGCGCCAATTTTGAGAGGCCCAATACCTGGCCTTTTGGCAGATAGCCGATATGGCATTTGCCGATAAACGGCAATAAATGATGTTCGCATAAGGAGTACAGTTCAATATCCTTAACGATGACCATGTCTTCGGTATCGGCTTGGAAAATCGCGCCGTTCAATACCTCTTCCAATGTTTTCTCATAACCGTTATTCAGAAACTTAAAGGCCTTCGCTGCACGCTTGGGCGTATCTATGAGACCTTCCCGCGTAACATCTTCACCAATCGACTCAATTATTTTGGAAAAATATTCTTCCATCGTGCTTCCAAGTATAAAATTTGCCGAGTATACAGCATCAGGCAATAAATTCTAATGCCTGTAATAATACCTGCTGATCTGCGCCTTTTTTATTGGCGTTTTCACTCAAATGCCGCCGCCATAAGCGTGAGCCGTCTACACCATGAAATAATCCCAGCATATGTCGGGTAATATTGTGCAGTCGCTCGCCTGCCTGTAGTTGTTGCTCTATATAAGGTAACATGGCGAGTATGATTTCCTGCCTGGACTTAATTGGACCAGCAGTGTTAAAAATTTGCACGTCGACTTGCGCTAATAAGTAAGGATTATGATAAATCTCCCGGCCCAGCATCACGCCATCCAGTTGTTGCAATAATTCCTGCGCGACTTCTAAAGTGCTGATTCCGCCGTTGATGACGATAGTCAGTTGCGGAAAATCTTGCTTCAACTGTTTAACGACATCGTAGCGTAGCGGTGGAATGTCTCGGTTTTGCTTAGGCGATAAACCGGACAGCCAAGCTTTACGAGCATGGACGATAAAGGTTTCGCAGCCGGCGGTGGCGGCCAATGCGATAAACTGCGTCAACTCTTGGTAAGAATCCATGTTGTCGATGCCGATCCTTGATTTTACCGTTACCGGTATGTTCACTCCTTTCCGTATCGCCGCCACGCAATTCGCTACTATTTCAGGTTGTGCCATTAAGCAAGCGCCGAAGCGGCCATTTTGCACCCGATCGCTGGGGCAGCCCACATTCAGGTTGATTTCGTCGTAGCCGAAGTCTTGCCCAATCTTGGCGCACAAAGCCAAATCAGCCGGATCGCTGCCGCCCAATTGCAAGGCTACTGGATGTTCTTCCGGGTTGAAGTGTAAATACCTTTCATGCTTTCCATGTAGAACCGCGCCGGTGGTGACCATTTCCGTATAGAGCAAGGCGCGGTTGGAGAGTAGTCGGTGGAAGTAGCGGCAGTGTCTGTCTGTCCAATCCAGCATGGGGGCTACTGAAAAGCGGTGTGGGCTGAATTTATTGATTTTTTGCTTATTTTCTTTGGCTATTAGCATTATTGGCCTTGAATATTCTTGTTTATTTTTGAGCAATTTTTAGACATTTTACACTCTTTGTTGCACAATATTTGCTCAAAGATATATTTTGAGCAAATACATGGCGACCATTACCAAATACAAAAAAAGGGACGGCAAGTTTTCCTATCGCGCCCAAATCAGGATCAACAGAAAAGGCACAACCTACACCGAATCCGAGACCTTTGACACAAGAGTTTTAGCCAAAACTTGGGTCACCAAAAGAGAGGCGGGACTTAACGCCCAAAGAGTTTTAAAACCAAAAGTCAAACCACTTAAAGTCGCCAAAATCATCGAAGACTACATGGCACAATTCGGCTCAAACTACGGCAGATCAAAAAATTATGATTTGGCTAGGTTATTACGCTATCCGTTAGCCGATCTTGATATATCACAAATTACCCCACAAATAATCATTGGACATTGTATCGGGCGCAATAAAGAAGCCAAACCTCAAACCGTTAAAAATGACGTGATCTGGCTAAAAACGGCAATCAAAACCATGCGAGCCGTCCAGGGCTTTACGTTTAATTTAGATGTATTTGATGACGCATACGAAACATTATGGCGAGAAAAACTAATCGGCAAATCCGAAGAAAGACAAAGACGGCCTACTCGCCAAGAATTATGGGCATTATCGCGTTTTTTTGCCAAACGCAAACGCTCAACACCGATGCTGCACATCATGTGGTTTGCAATTTATTCAGCAAGAAGACTGTCTGAAATTACCCGTCTGGAATGGGCGGATAATAACGCAAATAATGCGACTGGTATGGTCAGGGACGCAAAAAACCCCAGACAAAAAAAAGGCAACCATAAGCGTTTTAAATACCCGCGTTCCGCATGGAAAATTGTGCAGCGGCAACCCGAAGCCAGTGAATTTATTTTTCCATACAACCCAAAAACGATAGGCACCAATTTTGAAAGAGCCTGCAACTTACTTGGTATCGTCGACTTGCATTTTCATGACCTGCGTCACGAGGCGACAAGTCGGCTGTTTGAAAGAAAATTCGGTATTGTTGATGTACAACAGATAACTCTGCATGAATCATGGAAAACGTTACAACGATATGTAAATCTGGATCCGGGGGATTTAGATATTTAAACACCTAACCCCGCAAACTTGCTTATGTCTCCGATTGCTTGATCAATTGCGATGTCTAAATTATAGATGAGATCGATATCTGTGTTTTGAAGAGTGTCAGCTACAAATTTTGGGGAGAATGCTTCCTTGAAACGGAACCATCGTTGGAAAGGTAAATTTGCAACACCTTGATTGGAAGAGGTCGGTGCAGCTTCAGTGTATTCTTTAAGCCAGTTACCCAAATCATCTGCGTGGATATTTGATGTTACCAATCGCCGTGCATTTTGTACCGTTAAGTTTAATGGTGCATTCCAAAATGCTATAATCGGTGTCCTTTAAGAAATGTGGCAAAGGCTTGGTTTTCAACCTATCCTTTAACGATTGTCAGTTTAAGTTAAAAAGCCACATAAATCATAGAATTATGTTGGATTGTTAATGTAATAAATGTTTTTGAGTAATTTATTCTATCATATACGTTAATATTAACAAATAGTCGTTTTGCTTCAAACATCCAGCCTTTCGGTTTTTGAATTTGTCTATATATTCATAGAACAATCTCTCTAGCTAGCAGGAATCTAGAACTTGTTTGTTGTAAAATTTCCATGAGTTATAAAATTCCCACTGCCATCAAGTCAGCATGATAAGACGAACGCACCAAGGGCGCACTGGCAATCTGCTGAAAGCCCATATCTTTGGCAATATCGGCATAAAGTTGGAATTGGTCCGGATGAATGTATTCCTTAACCGGCAAATGCTCTTTACTGGGTTGCAAATACTGACCTAAAGTCAACATGCTGCCGCCATGCGCCAGTAGGTCTTGCATAACTTGCACCACTTCCGCTTCGGTTTCGCCGATACCCAGCATTAAACCGGATTTGCTGGGCACATGCGGCAGGCGTTGCTGATGCCGTTGCAGCAGTTGTAAAGAGGTTAGATAATCTGCGCCTGGCCGGGCTTGCGCATAGAGCCGTGGCACGGTTTCCAGATTATGGTTAAACACATCGCATGGTTGAGAACAGAGTATATCCAGGGCTTTTTCCATGCGGCCCCGGAAATCCGGGACCAGAATTTCAATCCTGGTCGCAGGCGTTTGCTGGCGTATGGCCGCGATACAGGCGGCAAAATGTTCGGCGCCGCCGTCTTTCAAATCGTCGCGATTAACGGAGGTTATCACCACGTATTTCAGCTGCATAGCCGCTATTGTGTCGGCTAAGTTTTGCGGTTCTTCCGCGTCCAGGGCTTGTGGCTTGCCATGCGCTACATCGCAAAACGGGCAACGGCGGGTGCATAAATCCCCCATAATCATGAACGTGGCCGTGCCGTGACTAAAACACTCTCCCAGATTGGGGCAGGCGGCTTCCTCGCACACGGTATGCAATTTATGCTCGCGCAGGGACTGTTTGATTTGATTGACCTTGTCGCCGCTTGGCAGCTTGATGCGAATCCAATCCGGCTTTCTCAGCGTGGTTTCCGGCTTTTCTACCTTGACCGGAATTCTGGAGAGTTTGTCGGCATTGCGTTGATGGGTAGACGGCGTGGCGCGTGAGGGGGCTTCCAGCTTCATGATTCGATAGCCTTTATGAGTCTATGCACTAGCGGTACGGCGAGCTCGTGGTTTTGGATATATACGCCGTAGGCCGCCAGTTGGGTAATTTCCAGGCCGGCATAGCCGCATGGGTTGATATTTTGAAATGGGCCGAGGTCCATATTATTGTTTAAGCTTAAACCATGATAACAGCAGTTGCGTTTTATTCTCAGGCCCAAGGAAGCAATTTTTTTGCCGTCGACATAGACTCCCGGCGCTGTGGCTTGGGCTTGGGCTTTTAGGCCATACAGGCTGAGCGTGTCGATCACGGCATTTTCCAGCAGCGTCACCATTTGCCGAGGCCCAAGCTTAATACGTTTAAGATCGATTAGCGGATAAATCACCAGTTGTCCGGGGCCGTGATAGGTAATCTGGCCGCCTCTGTCGCTGGATACCACCGGAATGTCGGTGGGCTTAAGTAGATGTTCTATTTTACCATTCAGGCCCAGCGTGTAAACCGGTGGATGTTCAGTAATCCAGATCTCGTCCGCAGTGTCGGTAGTTCTTTCCGCAGTGAATTGCTGCATCTGTCGCCAGAGCGGTAAATAGTCTTGCAGACCCAGATTACGCAGGATAGTCTGTGTACTCACGGCAAGCTTATAGCGCCATTAGCACATCGGGACTGTCTGTTAAGCCTTGATAAATGGCGTCCAGTTGCTCGCGGCTGGTGGCTTCTATCATCACTGTGACAGCGGTGTAGGAGCCGGATTTGCTGGGTCTGGTGGTGACCGCGCCTTCCCGAATGTCCGTCACGTGGCGACGGACGATTTCGACAACTACAAGGTCGAAATCCTCGCGGCTCTTGCCCATCGCTTTAATAGGAAATTGGCAAGGAAATTCCAATAAAGTTTCAGTTTCGCTCATAACTATAGTCTTTTGAAGTTTTGCACAGTGGTATTGGTTAGTTGCAGGATAATTGCCTAAACAACATGCCTCTTTCTTGAAAGTTTTTATAAGCATCGTAACTGGGCGACGCCGGCGAAAGCAGCACTAAACCACCCTGTGGCGTAATGGTTTTAGCCTTTTCTATTGCAGCGTGAAGATCCTTTTCCTGGATAATGATAGGTGAATAGTCCAGGTTTTTTAACCCGTTATGGATGTCGTCAGCAATTCTAGCACCGTTTTCATGCATGGTGATTATGGCATAAATCTGTTGCTGAGATAACTGCTTTGCTAACTGGGTAAAGTCTTGTTGCCGATCTTTGCCGCCTAACAACAAAGTGATCGTGTTTCCTGAGAAAGCTTCGAGCGCAGCTATAGTCGATTCCGGCGTGGTGGAAATACTGTCATCTACAAAGGTCAAGCCCTTATGCTCACCTATCACCTCTAAACGATGCGCCAAGCCATTAAAATCCGCCAAGGCGTCGGCGATGCTATGTATGTCGACACCCAGATATTTGACTACCGTTAAGGCGGCGCAGATATTAAGTAAATTATGCTGGCCACGGAGTTTTAAAGAGTTTCCGGATAAAACTAAACGTGTCCCATCCATAATCTGATTGTTTGCGACATGGATAGCCTGTGGGGCATTGAAGTAGATAATATTGGTGAATTTATCCGTATTTTGTTGAATTATCGGGTCTTGATAGTTAATAATCGAGATGAAATTGCCTGGTTTTGAAAATAAATTTAATTTGTCTTGGTAATAGCGCTCAGTTGTTCCATGCCAGTCTATATGTTCAGGATATAAATTTAGCAGTATGCCGATATCCGGCCAGATATCCAGATCACTGAGTTGATAACTGGAAAGTTCGGCCACGTAATATTTATACGCGTGGTCTTGCTGAAGTAAGTCGGTTAGCGGTATGCCGATATTGCCGCCTAAAGCGACATCTAAGCCAGCCTGTTTTAACAAAAAGGCCAAGAGGGAAGCCGTGGTACTCTTGCCTTTGGTGCCTGTAACGGCAATCACTCTACTCTGCTTACTCACTTCACCCAGCCAAAGATTGGTTGCGGTAGTCAGATATATACCTTGCAATCTGGCTTGTTCGATTTCCGGTCTATAGCGACTAACGCCCGGTGATTTAATCAACACATCGACAGCAATTTGTTGCTGATTCAGTGCATGCGCAGGTGTAAAGAGAATGTCGCCTTGTAAAGTAAGATCGTTCAGCAACGCACTTTCCGGCATTTGGTCGTCAATCAGCAGCAAGGATTTACCTGGAAATATTTTCTGCAAGTGGCGGATAATCGAGCAGCCTTCTTTGCCGGCTCCCCATACCCCAACGCGTAATTTAGCTAGATCTTGAAAACGCATCTAATATATCCAGGTGATGTTGCGAAAGAGCGTGTGCATCGCTGTGGGTCTGTAAAAAACTGTCTAAATTTTCCGTTGCTAACGAGTTTAGCCCTACTTCGGCGGCTAATTTTTTGATTAAATAATCGTTCTGCCAAGCAGGCTGGCTGTTTAATACCTGGAATGCCGCCAGGGATTCTTTGATTTCGCCAACGCATTCAAACGGTTTGTAGCCTTGCAAACCAAGTAATTCCAGATACCCGGTTTCTTGCATAGCGTCATCCAGCAGATTTTTACCGAAAATTTGGATGAGATGCGATTTTTCCATAAAAGGCGCTAGCGCCAGAAACACAAAGCGGCACTTGGGGCAAGCGCAACACCAGCCGGTGCTGCGGTTTTGCTCTTGGATACTAAAGGCTTTATTACAACTGGTAAATACCCCGTGGTATTGCTGCAATTTTGCAAACAGACTGGCTATAGCAATTTCGGAAAGCGGTCGTAAAAAGGAAATATAGTCTAAATTTTTCAGCATGTGCGTTGCAATATGCTTGGAAAAATCCTGTTCAAATTCAAACGACTTACTGTATTGGTGATTAATTTCAACACCATTGATGACTAAATTACCGGAGTTTGCCGAATGTTCGTTAGACATGGCGATCAAATTGAAATCGTAGAGTACTGCGGCGACCGCTATTACAAACGACAATATACCAGTGACAGGCACATGGCCGTTTAAAGCCCCTGCGTTATTCAGAGCAAATAAATTGGCGGACATCCGCCGCGTGACATAAATCGCCGGTAACCCTGAAACTTGGATGGTGTTTTTAATCGGCGCGGCATGCCCTAACGAAAACAAAATCAGGTCTTCGCCGGCTTGTTTTAAGGCTTCCAAGGTGACGATAGAGTCTTTACCACCGCCTATTGGTACTACCGTGCGTTTTCTGAGCGGCCAGTCTGAAGCAGGAAGTGGTGGTTTATTTATGCTGGGGAAATGAATTTTGCCATGCAAATCCAGATGGTTTTTATAGGCAAACTCGCCTAAGCCTTTTAGATAGAATTTTTCGAAAAAACCCGCTTCGCTTTCTGACAGGCTATTATTTTCTATCTGTATATCAGCAGGCGCATAGGCTTTGTAATAACTTACGCCGGCGGCCAAATGCAGATGGCGAATACAGGTTTCCAGCGCTTGTTTTTGGCTTTCACAGCTGATAGCGGGGGCGTCATGAAAAATAAAGCATTCTTCAAAAACTAAGTCGTCATCAAACTCATAGCTTAATTTAACTGTTTTTGAATATGCATCGTACGTAGTTGATAAAAATTTAAATAGTTTTCTTTCTTTCATAACTTATAAAAAATAGGTCATGGTCTAATTCTGCTCATGACAACGATTTTTTATAATCTTGCAGAATTTGATCCATCGTTTGCCAGAGTGGGCCAGGTTTGCCGTCACCCACGGCTTTGCCGTCCAACTCTATCACTGGTACGATTTCTTGCGTAAAACTGACCCAAATTTCGTCCGCGGTTTGTAATGCTTCTAAAGCGATAATGTCTTCCCGGTAAAGAATGCCGTTGGCCTGGGCAAGCTCCAGAATTAGGTCGCGGGTAATGCCGGGCAGAATTTCATTGGATTTTGGCGGCGTGGTCAGTTCGCCGTCTATGACTGCGAATACATTGCTGGCGGCGCCTTCGATGACATATCCATTTTTCACCAGAATGGCTTCCGCGCAACCATGATCGAGTGCCGCTTGTCTTAGCAGAATGTTAGGCAGCAAGGTAATGGCTTTAATGTTGCACAACTGCCAGCGGATATCTTCTAAAGTGACGGCTTTTATGCCGCCGGCTTTGGCTGCCATCGGCTGCACATCCGAACTCATGGCGAATATGGTTGGCTGAATATTTTCAGGGAAGCCGTGCTCGCGTTTTGATGCAGAGCCGCGCGTAATTTGCAGATATAGGCATTGATTTTTGCTGCTATCCAATAGCGGTTGAAAAATGGCTTGCCACTCGGCAACGCTGTAATGTAGCGGCAGCCGAATTCCGCGCAAGCTATTATCAAGGCGGGCGATATGCTCTTCCAGCCGGAATAAGCGACCGGCATAGGCGGGTATGACCTCATAAACGCCATCGCCAAACAAAAAACCGCGGTCAAGCACCGAAACTTTAGCTTCGGCTAAGGGCAAATATTCGCCATTTAAATAAACTTTATCCATGCTTATTTTTCCAGCAAACCGATGGCGGCATCGTATAGCCGCCGAAACAAGCCACCCTCTGCGATGCTGGCCATAGCTACCAGCGGTTTATCCAGAATGGTTTCATTGCCGAGGCTGACATGCAGGGAACCTACGGTATCGCCTTTATTGATGGGGGCGACAATGGCTTTATCGATTTGGGTTTCCGCTTTTAATTCGCTAAAATGTTTACGCGGCGCAGTGACATAAATATCTTCCGCTACACCCACCTGCAATTTGGATGTTTCGCCTTTTCTCACCCGTGCTTCCGTAAGAGGTGTGTTAGCGTCATAGAGGCGATGTGTTTCGAAGAACCGAAAACCGTAATTCAGCAAAGATTGGCTTTCGTTCGCCCGGGCATTGGCGCTGGCAGTGCCCATGACGACAGAAATCAAACGCATGTCTTCGCGTTTGGCAGACGCCACCATGCAGTAGCCGGCTTCATCGGTAAAACCGGTTTTTACGCCGTCTACCGAGGCGTCCCGCCAAAGTAATTGATTCCGGTTTTGTTGGGTAATTTTGTTGTAAGTAAATTCTTTTTGCGAGTCCCAGCGGTAATAATCAGGAAATTCCTTGATCAAGGCTTGCGTCAGCGTCGCTAAATCACGGGCAGTACTGTAATGGTTGGGTGTGGGCAGGCCCATGCTGTTTTCGAAATGGCTGTTGTTCATGCCTAGTCGCGCAGCCTGTTCGTTCATCATTGTGGCGAAGGTTTGTTCGTTCCCTGCGACATGTTCGGCCAATGATACGCTGGCGTCATTGCCGGATTGTATGACAACGCCTTGCAATAAATCCTCTACTGAGACCTGTTTGTTCACTTCGACGAACATTTTCGACCCGCCGGTTTCCCATGCATTTTGGCTGATGGTGACTTTTTCATCCAAGGTCATATGTCCGGCCTTTAACTCGCGAAACACCACATAGACGGTCATAATCTTAGTTAAACTAGCAGGCGCCACGCGCTTATCAGGGTCTTTTTCGGCAAGAGTCCGCCCGCTGTTGAAATCTATTAAAATATAGCTGGATGCGGCTACAGTGGGTGCTGTTGGTGTAAAAATTGTATTTGCAGCTTGTGCGGCTGGTAAATTGAGAATCAGCAATAGTCCGGCAAATAGACTGAATATTGAACGGAAAGATGGGATCATGGTCGTGAAAAGTAAGTCATTCTGGAAGCTCTATTGTAACACTGACGCACACTTAAGAAAAAACAGTGTATTTGCCGCTGATTTTAATTTTGGTTTTTACAATAGAACTTAAGAGATAAATTTTACCCTCTAGGCGATTCTGCATATACTCTTAGCAGCAGAAAATAGGAGTGGTGCTGTGATACAAGAAAATCGCTTTAGAAAAAGATTCCAACCCGAAGGATTGGCTGCACATATTATAATCAACCCGCCCTTAGGCTGTGAAATAACCATTGAAGGTCAAGTTGTTGATATGAGTTATGGCGGCATCAAAATTAAGCTTAAAGAACCGTTTGCTCATGCTGTAGAGGAAGCTGAGCTCAGCATTAACATAGTATTGCCGGAATCAGGCGTGCCGGTTTCGATCAGGGGGCATATTAAGCACATTGTCAATCGGGAGGAATACGGATTGAAATATAATGAAAGACATACTGAATTTGAACTGGACGATTTAATGTTCGAATGCGTAAAGTTAGCGCCGCATACCGAAGATGCATAAATTCGGCAACATCCTAACCTACACCCTACGATATTGGAATATGAAAAAATTAATGCATAATTTAAAAAAATACTGGCGCGCTATGAATGGCGATACCCTCTATGAGGGTTATTTGCTTCATTGGGCGCAACACCATGCCGTGCAAGGTGAGCCGCCGCTCTGCCGCAAGGATTTTTTTGCAGCTGAAATGCAACGTAAATGGCATGGGGTCCGGCGTTGTTGTTGAGGGAAAATAGTCGGTGGAAGTTCTTGATATATACCGAATAATAATGCAACCCCTTTCAATAGCTTTTATCTAAAATTAAAAGCATTCTATAACTTTAATCTCTATAGTTTCTCATGTCCATCTGTTTGCATCATTTGTTATCGGAAAGCCTTAAAACTGCGCCTGACGCGGCCGCAATCCGCCATAAAGACGCTGTTTTTAGTTACGCGCAATTAGCGGAGCTGGTTGCGGAACAGGCGCGTGCCTTGCAGGCTGTGCATTTGCAACGTCAGCAGCGCGTAGCGATTTTTTTGCCTAAACAAATCGAGACAGTTAGCAGTTTTTTTGCCGTTTCTCAGGCTGGTGGCGTTTTTGTCCCGGTTAATCCGGTGTTGAAAGCGCCGCAAGTTGGGCATATTATGCAAGACTGTAATGTGCGGATTTTGGTGACGTCAAAAAGCCGTTTCCAGGGTTTATTGGAAGTTCTACAGTATTGCCCTGATTTACATACGGTAATTTTAGTTGATTGTGCTCAAGCCGAGGAAAAGCTGGAGGAGTTACGGATTTTGGGCTGGCAGGACTATCTTGATCAAGCCGGGCCGGCGCTTTTGCCGGTTACCGGCATTGATACCGATATGGCGGCGATTCTGTATACTTCCGGCAGTACCGGAAAACCCAAAGGCGTAGTGCTGTCTCACCGGAATATCATAGCCGGCGCCATGAGCGTGGCGGAATATTTAAATATCAGCAGCCAGGACCGTTTATTGGCAGTGTTGCCTTTCAGTTTCGATTATGGTCTAAACCAATTGACCAGCGCATTGCTGACCGGGGCTACCTGCGTATTAATGGATTATTTGTTGCCGCGGGATGTAGTCAACGCTCTTGTTAAATATGCCATCACCGGTCTTGCCGCTGTGCCGCCCCTGTGGGCGCAGTTGGCAGATTTGCCTTGGCCGGAGAGCATCGACAGCCACTTGCGTTATATGACTAATTCCGGCGGCAAAATGCCAAAAGCGGTGCTGCAAAAATTACGCGCCAAAACACCTTCTAGTCAGTTCTTTTTAATGTATGGGTTGACCGAGGCCTTTAGATCCAGTTATCTACCGCCTGAACAAATCGATATTCGTCCGGATTCAATGGGTAAAGCCATTCCAAACGCAGAGATATTAGTGGTTCGGGAAGATGGCAGCACTTGTGGTCCGCATGAGCCCGGCGAGTTGGTGCATCGTGGATCTTTGGTCAGTTTGGGGTATTGGAACGATCCAGCCAAAACAGCGGAACGCTTTAAACCGGCTCCCGGTCAACTTGCCGGTTTACCTTTGACGGAAATTGCGGTTTGGTCAGGGGATACTGTGACGATGGATGAAGAGGGCTATTTGTATTTTGTCGGTCGTCGTGACGATATGATCAAAACTTCCGGTTATCGGGTTAGCCCTAGCGAAATAGAGGAAGTGGTTTATGCCTCCGGTTTGGTGAATGAAGCCGCCGCGATCGGTATTGAGCATGCTACCTTAGGTCAAGCTGTGGTGGTTGTGGTCAGTGTTAATCAAGATAGTGAACTTAACATTCAGCAATTGCTCGATTTGTGTAAGGCACAATTACCGAATTTTATGGTTCCCGCAAAAATCGAAGTATTGTCTGGTTTGCCAAGGAATCCAAACGGCAAAATAGATCGTAAACTCCTTTGCAACCAATTCGCCGGCTTGTTTCAATCCTAACTTGTTTCTACTTTAAAGTGACTCTTATGCAAAACAAAGCACCCAAACACACGGAATCCGAAGTTTTTCCGGTCGAAAACGGACAACTGATTTTGGGTAATATGCCCTTGCGGCAGTTGGCGCAACGGGTAGGACAAACACCTTTTTATGCTTATGACCGTAATGCCTTGACACAACGCGTCAAACATTTACGGTACAACATGCCGGAGGCTTTGAAAATCCATTACGCAATGAAGGCGAACCCAATGCCGGCTGTGGTGCAGCATATGGCGACCTTAGTCGATGGTTTGGATTTGGCTTCCGCCGGTGAAATGCAAGTGGCTTTGGATACCATTATGCCTGCCGAGCATATTAGTTTTGCCGGTCCTGGTAAGCGTCCATTGGAGTTGCAGCAAGCCATTGCTGCCGGCGTTACGCTTAATGTCGAGTCGATTAATGAACTTGAAACCATCGCCGGGCTCTGCGAAACCTTAGGCTTAAACGCCAAAGTTGCTTTAAGGATTAATCCGGCTTTCGAACTCAAAGCGTCTGGAATGAAGATGGGCGGCGGGGCGAAGCAATTTGGGATCGATGAAGAACTCATTCCTACTGTTTTGCAAAGGCTCAAGACTTTAGGTTTGCAGTTTGTGGGGTTTCATATTTATAGCGGTTCGCAAAATTTAAAAGCAGAGGCGATTATCGAAGCCCAACATAAAAGTCTGCACTTAGCCATACAACTTGCCGAGCACTGCCCTTTGCCCATCCGTAAGCTGAATATCGGCGGCGGTTTTGGCATTCCTTATTTTCCGGGCGATACTCCCTTAGCAATTGATCAGGTAGGCGCAGCACTGGCGACGGAAATGCAAAATGTTGCCAGGCATTTGCCTGAAGCCGAGGTGATTATTGAATTAGGCCGCTATTTGGTCGGTGAGGCAGGTGTTTATGTCACCTCTATTGTTGATCGGAAAGAGTCGCGCGGGCAAGTGTTTTTGGTTACCGATGGCGGGCTAAATCATCATTTAGCGGCATCCGGAAATTTCGGGCAAGTTATACGTAAAAATTATCCGGTCGCTATTGGTAATAAAATCAATGGGCCGGAATTGGAAACCGTTAATATCGTGGGGCCGCTCTGTACGCCACTAGATATTTTGGCTGATAAAATGCAATTACCCAAGGCGGATATCGGCGATTTAGTGGTGGTTTATCAGTCTGGGGCGTATGGCTATACTGCAAGCCCGAGCAAATTCCTCAGCCAACCTGATGCTAAGGAAGTTTTGGTATAAAGGCGAGCAAAATTAGCATAGCGCATCTAAGACTTTAGCCAATTGTTTAGCTCGAGATCTTCTTGAGTTTTCGGCAATAACCGTGTCAGAGGCTATCGAATTTAAGGGTTGGCTTTGGCTATTGTTAATGAATGTGGTAAGCAATTCCATAATCGCTTGTTGATTATTGAGTGGAGCTATGGCGTTTATGCCGGCTTCCTCCAGTGTCTTCGCGGTATCGCCCTCGGGATCGGTCAGGGCGAGAATAGGCCGGCGAGCGCGCATATATTCATAAATTTTTGCGGGAATTTGATGATTGCAGTTCGACGCTTGAAATACCAGTAAGCCATCAACGGTGAGCATTTCCGTTAAAGCGGTTTCGTAGGCAACGTTCGGCGCAAGAATTACTATGTCTTGTAAGTCATGGTCTTGAATAATGCGGTCATAGCGGTCGTCATGGCCGGTGGCGCGAAGGATAACCTTAAATTGCCCTTTGCGGATTTTGCCGGTTTGTTTCAAGGCATTTAATGCAGCAAAAAACTGGGTCGGATCCCGTTCTGAGGGATATAAGATGCCGCTATGCAGTAAGATTATCTCAGCAGTTTTCTCCGCTAAGGCTTTTGCTAAGGCGGGAGAGTGCTCCGCGCGGATAAAGTTTTCTTCATCATAGGCGTTGGCGATCAGCGTCCAGTGCGACTGCGGAATGTCCGGATAGCGCTCGCTATACATTTTTAACGCGCTGGGCGTGGTAAAAATAGCCCGACTACAATGCTTGATGGTTTGCCGCTCTATCCAACGATAAATACAGTGCACAGTTGGGTCGGTTGGATAGTGGTCTTCAGTCATTGAATCCCTAAAATCCGCTACCCAAGGAATGCCGGACAAGCGGTGCAAAATTAAGCCAAGTAAATGTGCCGAGGCTATAGGGTAAGTTGAGAAGATGATTTTAGGTTTATACTTTGCTATCAGTTGTAACCCGCCAACAGTGCCGGTCAAGCACCAGCTTACCCAGCGATCCGGGAGAGCTAACCATTTTAAATAATGGCCGGCAATCGAAAGATGTCGTGCGGTATCCAGCGTAAAAACCCGTTTAACGACTATTTCATCCGGTATTTCCTGCATTTGGTCATTGCTGACTGTTTCGTAAGCCCTGGGTGCAACCGATAAAACTTGCGCTTGCCAGTTATGATCAAGCAGATAGGCGGCGAATTTGAGTGTGCGTTGTATGCCGCTACTGACTCTAATCGGCGGGAAATGATAGGCTATCATTAATACATTTTTCTGTTCTGCGCCTAACGTTGACTTATCTTTGGATAGCATATAATTTTTTTATGGTTAGATAAAAACAATGAAATACTTTGCTTTAGCCAATGAAGCCTAAGTTCCGGTTACTTTCAAAATATTGACTTAAGTCTTTCTGTGGATTTTCGTGGACAAAATACATGTGTTTTGCAGGCAATGGCAGCCCGTTACCCTCCACGCTGAAGGCGCTATATTATCAATTATAGGCATTGATTACGACAACAGTTATAAAATATTATTTACTAGGCCGTAGTTGGTATGCGAATTAAAATGCGGTGGAGAAATATCAGTTGCTTGATTTTTGACCGGAGAATTTTCAATCCAGTTCTGAGTCCAAACCGCGACCTGATCTCTCCAGCTTGCAGTAGAAAAGGTATGGTCGGCCTCAGGAAAGTCGAAACGTGTCAAACGTGGCTCGTTTAATAATGACTGCCACTCCACATCGTTTAATACGGTTTCTTTGAATTCATCGGCAACAAGGTCGCGGCCGCTGAGTATTAGCAGTACAGGGTAAACGAATTGTTTTAAGGATTCCCGCATTCTGATCGGTAAAGCCAAATTATTATCGATTTTTGGATTTTTATTGGCTGCGGCTGGTTGTCGCGCCCGCTTAAATATATCCCAAAAAGAGCTTATCGATGCGTTGTAGTCGAATTTGAGGGAAAAAATTTTTCGCCACAGATCAGGGTTGAGTAGCCGCCGCAGATAATAATGTTTTAGATAGGTTTTGGCTGCGCCCTGTTCGGTAAACACCCAGGGATTTAATAGCACCAAGCCTTGAATCCGCTTATCTTGATAGGCATAGAACAAAGCTGCAGAAGCTGCGTCGCATAATCCCCAAAGCACAACCTGCCGCAGATTAGGGCAGGATGCAAAAAACTGATCCACAGCGGCGTGGACATCATCGTCTATGTCAGCAAAGCTGCGCGGTACCCCGGTTGAATCGCCCATCCCTCTGACATCGAAGCGCATAGTCGGAATACCTGCCTTAGCTAAGTAACGCGCCAGCAGAATAAATTGCCGATGGCTGCCAACTCTATATTGTGGTCCGCCAACTAACATTAATACCCCTGTGTTTGCGGCGCTGTCAGCTGAATGCAGCATGCCAACTAGTTGTTCGCTTTGGCAGTTAAATACCATCGGAAGTTCTGTTGCGAAGTTGGTGTCGCTCATGGGATTTAGAAAGTATTTGTGCTGAAAGGATTGCTAAAAATAGTTAAAGCCATGTGGCAATTTTCTCCCGACTGGCGCTTATCAGCGCAGGAGCAGTGCTGATTTCTTGATTAGCCCAAAAGAAGTCGCCGACTACCGTAGTTAACGAGCTGTCGATATTTTTTTCTTGCAAGCTGGCAAGTAAGTTGGTATTGACTAATGATGCCGAGGTTTCCGCAGTGGAAACGACCTCAAACATGGCTATTTCTTTGCTAGGTAGGCAGCGCAAGCAATCAACTCGCAGAGAAATTAACGGATTTGCCAAACCTGGGTTTAATGTATAGCCCGCTACTTCAATAGCTTGTCCGGATAGTAACAGTTGTTTTAAATCGGAGGTTTTTTCTCGGTTGGCGTTGTTATCCATCATCGCTGCAGCTATGCGTAGGCGTAAAAACTGGGTGATGAAGGTTTCGCCGTTCACAACCGGTTGCCAGCACAGTAGTCGCCTGATAGTTTCCGGGTTTTGCTCGGCAAAATCCATAGCCAATAAACAACCCGTTCTGAGCCCCCATAAATCGATAGTTTTTGCACCTTGTTGGGTTAGCCAGCTGCAAGCGGTGTGCAGATTTTCAAGCCAAATTTCCCAAGTTGCGGCGCCGAAATCTCCAGAGCTTTCACCCGTGCCGTACAAATCCAAAATCAAGACAGCATAACCCGCTTGCGCAAAATTACGCGCTTGCAGGCTAAGCATATGTCTGGATTTGTTCATTTCTTCGGCAAAGGCGGGTATATGCAAAATTGCCCGGTCATTAGGCCGATTTTCGGGAGCAAAATAAATGCCGAACAAAGGTCCGCAAGGCGAGGATATGAATAAGGGTTGCATGGGGTTGTCGAGCGCTATGCCAATTTTTGTTCGACGAAATTAATCAAGGTTCCAACCGTTTCAAAAACCGGGGCGTCAATTTCATCGTCTTCGACAATGAATCCAAAGCGTTCTTCCAGTGCAGTAATGATAGTCACAACCGCCATGGAATCAAATTCCGGGACCGCGCCGAGTAATGGGGAGTCATGATTAAGTCTGGCGGCAGCTTCAGGCTTAAGTTGTAAAACCTGTGACAAAATGTCGATAATTTGATTTTGCAAAGACATTTAATATTTCCTTTAAATTTAAGAGAGTGATGGTTGCAATTTGAAAATGGGAAATGAATTTTCGGAACAAGAAATATGGAAATAGGGAGCGAGAGAAACCATAGTAATTTGCACAACGCCCATGCGAAAAAAAACCGCCCAACCAATTATCTTTGCGCCCATTCGCTTATGCGAGGCTAAGGAAATTGCATTGAACGCTGAGATTCGGCTCAAGGACCAGTGACAACTTTCGTTTATTAATTTTTTGGCCGCAGCATCCCATAGCTTTAAAAATACGGGCGACAATCTATATTTTGGCTCAACATAGACATCAAAATCCCACACAGATTCTGGAGAAACTAATTCATATAAGCAACGCACTTCGTCTTCTTTGTAACGAGTTTTTGCATACCATAAGCAACCGGCAAATTCATCTTCTTTATAAGCGGCCAAACAGATCGCTTGTTGCTCATATCTATCCGCAAGGACTGCAAGAGGGCGTGGGCAAGGATGAGTGTTTAATGTTTCCGGCGGCAATTGGATAACGCGCAAATTTAAGCCTTTGTTTTTTGGCATCAGCGGTTCTGCGTTTAAGAGTTGCGAAACAAAGTAATATTTGTTAAAAGATATTGGAATAGAAAGCTTGGTTGTGATCCGGTTAGCCAGATAGAGGCAGGCATTACAGAAACCCAATTGCAATATAACTGCCTGTTGCTTAGAATATAAGCTACTTAATTTCGATAAGTTCATGATTATGTTAAAAAATATCTTTTGCTTGTGCTTTGTGGTATTACTCTTACCGCTGGATGCTGTTGCCAACAGATCTGCGCCATGGGTTGGAGCTAGCCTAGCGGGTGTTCGCTGTAACGGATTAGGACAAGGCTTTGGTCCTTTTGATTATACCTTACGGGGTGGCGAAAATGCGAAGAATTTGGAGATGGTGGAAATACACCATTTTACTCCGATAGTTGAAAACCTAGTTGCGGGTGCAGATTCAGGAGGTGTTGTGGGCGATCTGGACTATACGCTTCGCGCTTGGCCAAATCATCATCGTGCTTTGCTTTCCGTGATTAAATATCAAATTAATATCGATAGTAAAATAAATATTGATAGTAAAGCGACGAAAAGTAAGATGCAAACTCCCCCGGAATGCTATTTACAGCGAGCTATCCAATTTAGTCCAGGTGATATTGTACCCTATAGTTTATATGGATATTATCTGCGAAAAACTGGCCATATAGAGGATGCAGTTAAATTCTACGACAAAGCAATGGCTTTAGACCCTGAGAATGAAAAAGTTGCTTACTCATATAGTCTAGTTTTAATGGATCTTAAACGTTATGATGAGGCAGTTAAATTCGCTAAAGTTGCTTACCATCATGGTAAGGCTCCAAAGGGTCTAAAAGAGAAGTTGATAAAGTTAGGAGTTTGGAAGGAAGACTAAGTCTAAATTCTTACTACTGAGTTAATTGTTTTGATTATTATGCGAATAAAACCACTGTAGGAGCGGGCCACGCCAGCGATAAGGTCTTTAAGAGTGCGATATTTTATGGCTGGTTCCTTGCTTCTATATGCTGAATTGTTACGATTTTTTGATTTTCTTAAAAATAAACTTTTCAGCGCCATCTGGAAATTTGCTTACTGACCACAGTAAAATATCTGTGATTATGTAAATAAATGCGCCTGAAAAAACCATGATAAACAATTTAATAATTTGGTTTTCAATCGGGTAGCTCTCATTTAGGATTTGTGTGTATTCGATAATGAAAAAATACATAGTTAGTCCGGCAAAAATAGGTCTCCATATGGCTAAAAAAATACTTTCCCATTTTATGTTAATCAAGCGTTTTATGATGGAATAATTAATTGGCCAAATCAGAAAACTACTAATTAAATAAGCTTCGGCTATGCCTAGTACGCCATGCAGTTGTATCAAAAAGAATAGCGCTGGAATAAACAGAAATATAATATTAAACAGCGAGATCATCGTCATATAGCGGGGTTTACCAATTGCATTGTAAATGACGCTGGCGTTGGTCTGTAAAGCTATAAACAATCCGGAAATTGAAAATATTTGAATTAAAGGCACAGTTTCAAACCATTTGTCCCCTAAAACCACTTTGACCAATACATCAGCAATCGCGGAAATACCAAGACTTGCCGGAATTGCAAATAATGCGATGATTGCCAGGACATTTAAAAAGCCTTGCCGCATTACCTCTAAATCGTTAGCCATTTTAGTGTAGCCAGGTAATACTGCGCGGTTTATTGGGGCAACTAACTCAGTGGTTGGTAGATTTGCAAGCTCGTAAGAAATGGTATAGACCCCTAAAACATGGCTGCCGAGCAATTTACTAACTATAAAGTCAGCCATCCGCGAGTGAATAAAAAACAGTGTATTATTAATAAAAAGCCACATGGAAAATCCAAATAACTCTTTGCGGCCATTCAGGCACAGTTTTGGGCGGAAAGGGTGTACCGCATAGCTGAGAAGTACTTCTAAAATTTGCGAGGCGAAAGATCCCCAGACTAGCGCCCAGTAATTGTGCAGCGTAAATGCAAAACTCATGCAAACAGTGAAGCCGATCAATTTTTTTGCCAGTAAAAAATAGAACTCTTTATGAAATTGTAAGTCTTTGCGAAATGCAACCGGACCAATATTGGTAAACCCCCCCATAAATGTGCTGAATGCGAATACATAAAGTATTTTTTCTAATCGGGTTTCTTTGTAAAAGTCAGCGAGGGGTGTGGCTGCAATCAATAATGCAAGTCCTAAAAGAATGCCGAAAATGATATTAAACGTCCAAGCGGTATCGTATAAATTTCGGTCGGCATTCTGTTTATGAATTAATGCTACATCAAAACTAAAGCTGGTCATCAAAGTTAACAAGCCCAGAAATGCAGTCGCTAAGGCGACCAGGCCAAAATCTCCTGGCTCCAACAAGCGCGCTAGGATAATCGTACTGATCAAACCGATGCTGCGTTCCAGCATTTTAAACGCCACCATCCAAGCAGCGCCTTTGGCCATTTTATTGGAAATGTTATCCATGATTATTCTTTAATATACATTTTGATCATGCGTAACATAAAACTGACGGGGTCTTTATCCCACGGAGTGAAGCGTGGCAGTTGCCATGTGTCGCTTGTGCGCTTGCAAACGCCCCAAATTGTAGATAGCCCGGCCTGATATCCGGCTTTTTTAATCAGTGGAATTTGCTCTTGCAGATAGTCTTTGCCTGGTTTGCCATTTGGATAGGCAAAAAACCGTAAGGGTTGGGAAAGCAAATTTTCAAGAAAAACCTTATTGTTATGAATTTCAAGCCAAGTTGCATCAGGGTCGAGCTTGGCAAGAATCGGGTGGCTCACAGTATGGCCTCCAATCTCCATGCCGCTTGCATGAAGTTGTTTCAGTTGTGCACTGGTCATCATTAAGTCATGCTGTGGGTTTGGCGATTGCGCCGCAATAAATGTTGCTAATTGCTGGCGCTTATCAGGAGGTAAGTGCTTTATTTCATTTATAATCGTGCTTGCGGCTGCGGATTTTGCACAGGCTGTCGAGACATTATAGCGGCCAAGAGAAACAGCGCTTAGATCCAGTTCAGGGGCTTGATAATTACGAATCGCTTCGATGATCGTATCGTTCCACATTCTGCCGCCATCGAGATAGCCACTGGCGATAAAAAAAATAGCCGGCAAATTAAACTGCTGCAGAATTGGCAGCGCAATCGTAACATTGTCGGCATAGCCATCATCAAAGGAAATGCAAACAGCTCTTGCGGGTAAGCTTTCAGAATGTAATTTTTGCAAGGCGTCTGACATGGGCAAGACATTGAAGTATTTGCTTATCAATTCCATTTGCCAACTGAAAGCGGTTTTATCTACTTCGCCGGGATTCATGAAGTCGGGTTCTGCGAATACACGATGATAAATTAGAATAAATAGCTTTTTACGTTTGCCAAAACCGCTGGCGGCGGTTGCGATGTACTGCAAAACTTTTAATAAAAACGTATGTTCCATTGGGAGTGAGTAGGTATTGGTTGCAATGGCTAAGCTGAATTTTTCAAAAAAATAAGCAGGGTGTCGTTTTGTCGCCAAAATTTTTAGGTGTTGGGAGCGCTTAGATGTGGAAAATGCCCGAATTTAAGGTTGTTGTTATTGACATAAATAGGCGTCCTTCAACTGCATATAGTGTCGATAAGAATATTCCAGAAAAGCTTTTTCGGTATCATTGAGTGCTCTGACTTGTCTGGCTGGCGCCCCGACATACAAAAAACCGCTGGTCAGTTTTTTTGCAGGTGGAACTAATGCACCTGCGCCAAGTATGACATAATCTTCAATGATTGCGTCATCCATAATGATAGCCCCAATGCCAATTAAGCAATAGTCGCCTATTGTACATGCATGGGCAACTGCTCGGTGCCCTATAGTGACGCCTTTGCCAATTTTTAAGGGATGACCGAGAGGCGTATAATCGCCGGCATGCGAAACATGCAGTACCACGCCATCCTGAATATTTGAACCGTCGCCGATAGTGATAGATTCCACATCGCCGCGTATGACGGTTGTCGGCCAAATCGATACGTCGTCGCCGATAGTGACATCACCAATAACTACGGCGGTTTCGTCAATATAGACGTTGTTACCGATTTTTGGTTGCCTGCCATTAAAGCTTCTTATTGCCACATTGGACTCCCGATATTTCTAAAATTAGTAGCTGATTAGCAGGGGAATTCAGCTAAGAAAAAAACTCTATCTTGCCGAGATTTTTTTAAATAACAAGATAAAAACATTGCTTAGTATTATACCAATCCTATCACTAATATTGATAGAGCTTAGTGGATGATGTGCGAAGCATGCAGGAAAATTGGATATGCATTTGGACCATATCATAGAATATTGAGTGATAGTGCGATTTTTGTGAAAATCTCTAAATTTATCGGGGCATATTACATGTGGGCTTTTGGCGATTTTAGTCTGAATTTTTGCTTAGTGAATTTTTAAAATGAAAATACATAATATTTTATTTGAAATAGGTCTAAAAGCAATTTCAATAATTGCATTTGCAGTTTCGCTTTTTATAGTGATAAGGCATCCTTTGTTTCCTGTAACCGCCACAGCAGCTTATTTTTTGTACTTGTTGGTGTTGTTAAAACACCCTAACTCATGGGTTTTTTTGTTGCCAGCTTTATTGCCTATTTCTGATTTAGGTATGTGGACTGGTAATATTTTGTATGACGAATATGATGCATTTTTTCTTGAAACTATGGGGTTTCTGTTCTTCAGAAAGCGGATGAGAGTTGATTATTCGTTTAAGCATGATATATTGTTTTTCTGTTTTTTATTATTATTTATCGAAAGTACTTTAAGGGGATGTTGGGGCTATTTTGATGGCGGTCGTAATTATGATATTCACTTGAGTTACTTAAACAGTATTCGAGTTGGTAAAGGTTTTTTATCTGCATGGTTTACATGGTATTTTCTTAGAAAACAGCTGTATTTAGATTATAGAAATACAATTAGTTTATTAGGCTATGGTATTTTTTTCGGACTTTTTTGTTTCTCTCTATTGGTTTTATGGGAAAGGCATGTATTTAGTAGTATTCTGAGTGGTGGTGGTCTGTATGAGGTTTTAACAACTCTTTTAGATTTTTCTGGTACTTATCGGATTACCGGTTTTTTTAGCGGCATGCATGTGGGGGGTACTGCAATAGATGGTTATCTTATTTGTGTATTGCCGCTATGCTTTTACGTGATATCTAAAAAGTATAATATTAATCTATGGCTGTTGTCGATTGGAATTTTCTTTCTAGGCATTTATTGCTTGGTGGTGACATTTACAAGAATGACAGTTGCAAGCTGCTTTTTATCACTGCTGGTTGCAATGATAATGCTAATTTCTAAGAGTAAAAATAACTATGAAAACTTTCCTTTCTCTATGTCTGCCAGTTTCTTGGTATTTATTGCAATATTAGGCGGATTAGTTGCATGTTATTTTAATACAGGTTACCAAGGTTTGTTTCTTGGTTTGATCGATATTGCAATTGCTATATTGACCGGATATTTTTTTAATACCTCTAAGAAATACTTGTGGTTATGTGGGCTTGTATTTGTTGTCTTGTTAAGTATCTTCGGTATCTTTAACTCAATTACGAATAGCCACTGGCATCACGATGTTGCGTTGGCTGCGGCAATTTTAGAATCTGTAATGTTTACGCTGTTTTTTGCCGGATTCGGTTTTTTTGCAGGTAAATCTTTAAATATAGCTAATGTTTCTTTAGCCGTTTTACGGATGCCTTTTTTCGCTTGTGTAGTGCTTATGTTTGTAGGAATTGGTATTCTCTCAGCCAGAATGGAGCAGAGGTTTAAAGAAGTTGGTCAGGATTTTATTATACGTAAAGATCATTGGTTGAATGTGATTGATACACGTACTCCGGATAGTTTTATGAGTGCGTTTTTCGGAGAAGGTATGGGAGCAATGCCTAGGCAATATTATGTAAATAATTATAATAAAAAGCAATTGCCATCATACGACTTAATCAGGGAAGAGGGTAAAAACCATTTAAAATTAGGTGTTGGCGGCTACCCATTTCATCAGAAAATACCTTTGCATGCAAATACCAATTATAAATTGGTAGTTTCCATTAGAGCGGAAGCAGAAGGCGAAAATTTTGGTGTGGATATTTGCCATAAGCATATTTTATTCTCGGAACTGTGGCAGCCTGATTGTGTTAATAATAATTTTACCCCTAAGGGCAATGCTTGGGGCCGTTATGAGTGGGCGTTCAATTCAGGGAATCTTGGCGTAAACGGTTGGTCGGATTGGCCGGTAACTTTACAGCTCCATAATTATGGTAAAAATCCTATCGAAGTCGCCTCAGTTGAACTATTCGATGAAAATGATGTGCAAATCGTGAAGAATAATGATTTTGCAGATGAATTTAAGTATTGGTTTTGGACAAGTGATTTTGAGCATTTACCTTGGCATAGCAAGCAACTCTTTATACATGTATGGTTAGAGCAAGGTTGGTTGGGAGTGTTGCTTTTCTCATTGCTGTTGTTTTTTGGGTTTTTTAGGCAAATATATTTGTTTCGGCAAAATGTTCTTATGCCAATAGCATTGATTCCGGCGATGATCGGTATACTTGGGTTGGGTTTAACTGATACGTTTATCGATGAGCCGCAAATTAGTTTATTTGTATTTTGCATATTGTTTGCTGCTATGCAATGGCCGGTGCGCAGAATTAAGTAATTAAAAATTACGCTAATATTTGGCGCTAGCCAATAGAGTCTTGCTTTGGATTTAAAAGTCTTTATCTGTGAATTTGGTCACAAAAATAGAAGTTAGTCGGGCGATAAATTGTTTCCTTGGGTATTTTGACTTTAAGCGAATTCAGTGCTTAACTTAAATATGTTTTTACGGCCTGTAGGCCCAAGTAAGTAAATCATAGAGAAAATATCGCATGGTTGGGCTGGAAATTTTGTTAATTGATGATCTCGGGCAAAGGCCGCAACTTGTCGAGACAGTTTTGAGATTTTTGGAATCCAATGTCACAGTCGTTGCGGGCACTGATTACGAGACAGCAATTGCCGAAGTAATTGACTATGATGTGATTTTTCTGGGTGGTAGCCTTGAGCAACAAGCTGAGTTGCTAAAGGATGTTAATAGGAAGTTTTGCGAAAAGCCAGTAGTCTTAATAGTTGATAAGGGTGCGCAGCTTTTAATTAACCCGCATCAGCACAAGTTGGCGGCGGTTTTGGAATGGCCTTCTACGCAGCCGGTTTTAACCGAAATTTTGACTAAACTGCCACGGCGCACGGCGGGTTTAAGAAAGGTGCAACCCAATAAGGGCTTATCAGGACAAAGCAAAGCGATTCAAAAAACGCGTGCATTAATAGACCAGGTAGCCAAGTCTGATGCTTCAGTATTGATTTTAGGCGAATCCGGGACCGGCAAGGAAGTGGTGGCTCAGGCTTTGCATCGCGCTTCCATGCGCAAAGATAAGCCATTTGTACCTGTAAATTGCGGGGCAATTCCGAGCGAATTATTGGAAAGTGAATTATTCGGCCACGAAAAGGGCGCCTTTACTGGCGCCTTAGCCTCAAGACAAGGTCGTTTTGAGATGGCGGAAGGTGGAACTTTATTTCTTGATGAAATAGGTGATATGCCTATGGCTATGCAGGTTAAACTGCTCAGGGTGCTGCAGGAGCGTTGCTTTGAAAGAGTTGGCAGTAATAAGACTATTCATTGTGATGTTAGGATTGTTGCGGCGACGCACCGTCAACTTGAGCAAGAAATCATTGAAAAGCGTTTTCGGGAAGATCTCTACTACCGGCTCAATGTGTTCCCTATTGAATTACCTGCCTTGCGTGATAGAGTTGAAGATATTCCCTTCTTAATTAGCGATTTGGTGGCTAGAATGGCTATTGCAAATCGGGGGGCTGTGCGTTTGACGCAACAGGCAGTAGCTGTTCTGATGCAGCATCATTGGCCGGGAAATATTCGCGAGTTGTCAAATTTGGTCGAACGCTTGGCTATTACTAATCCCGATGGCGTTGTCGAGGCTATGGATTTACCCGAAAAATTTCAGGTTTATGAGGCGCCGGAAAATCTTCCGCTAGCCATTCCAGAGCCGAGAATTGATTGCAACGATATTGTAGAATCATTACCTTTAATCAAATCGTTGCCAGGCAATGTTGGCAGCGTGCAACTGCCCGAACAGGGCATCGATCTTAAAGAATATTTGACGGATTTGGAAAACGAATTGATACGCCAAGCGCTTGAAGAGTGTAATGGTGTGGTAGCTCATGCGGCTAAATTGTTGAATATGCGCCGTACCACCTTGGTAGAAAAATTACGCAAGGTTGACGCTTAATTGTCGGCAAGCTGAGCATCGGCTGTTTATATCCTATAATTGGACCACAATGATGTATAAACTCAACTTAACTTTTATTTTTCAGGCTGGTGGGATAAATTGATGGCTTTTCGTCTAATTTTGGCATTGATCCTGGTTATGTTTTTCCGTTCCGCCTTTTCCGGCGAAGAACTCAAAATCAATCCGAATCATCCTGATAAATATACCGTGGTGTTGGGAGATACATTGTGGGATATTTCCGGCAAATTTTTACAACACCCCTGGCAATGGCTGCAACTATGGCATAATAATCCTCAAATAAAGGATCCCCATTGGATTTATCCGGGTGAGACCCTGTATTTTAGCTATGTCAATGGTGAGCCTCGCTTGGGCTTTTCACCTGGCGGAAATGTTGATAATTCAGCTGAAACAATTTTGGAGCCGCGTATTCGGGAATCGTCTCTGCAGCAAGCCATCAGAGTGATTCCTACTGACGCCATAGTCCAGTTCTTAAGTTCACCTAGAGTCGTCTCGGAAGATGATCTAAATGAGGCGCCTTATGTGTTGCAGGTCGCTGGAGATGAACGTTTAATCGCTGGTGCAGGCGATCAGATCTATGTGCGCTCGATACTTCAGCCAACTGGTTTAGGCTATACGATTTACAGAAAAGGCTTGCCGTATATCGATCCGGATACTAATGAGATTTTGGGTTTTGAGGCTGCATATATCGGCGATGCAACACTCAAAGTAGTCGGTGATCCGGCGACTTTGGCCATTACCAAAGCCAGTCAGCAAATACGCCAGGGAGATCGGTTAATGAGCCGATCCGGAAACGGCTTGGCGCTCAATTATTTTCCAAAGCCCCCTGAAAAATTGATTGCAGGCTATATTATCAAAATGTTGGGTGAAGGCGGCATCACGCAGATTGGTTTGCACGATATTGTTGTTATCAACAAAGGCACGGCGGATGGTCTAGAAGCTGGGCATGTGTTTAATATTTATAGAAACGGTCGTATTGTCACCGATAGATTACATGCGCCGGATATTGAAGATGTTAAATTGCCTGATGAATTGGCTGGAGTGTTGATGATTTTTCGGCCGTTTGAACGGGTCAGTTATGCCCTCGTCATGGAAGCAGAAGGCGCTATTCATCTTTTGGACCGGGTGAAAACACCCTAAATTTTATGCATAATGCTTATTCTTTGACTTTTAGATTTTATCTTAGCTTTTGTTGATAACTAGCGATTCTCAAATCAAGTACTGGCTGGCTTTGTTGCGTGCTCCCGGTATTGGCGCCAGTACGCTACAGCGTTTGTTAGAGCAGTTTGAGCCAAGCGAAGTTTTTAGCGTATCACGCGCTAATCTGCAGGCTTTAGGATTTAGCGGAAAAGTCATAGAGGCTCTACGCACGCCAAACTGGGACTTGGTAGCTAGCGATCTGGATTGGATAGCTCAGCCGGAAAATCATGTTTTGACCTGGAAGGATAAGGAATATCCGCCACAGTTAAAAGAAATTACTTATCCACCTCCGGTTTTGTTTATCAAAGGAAGCGTTGAGGTATTGTCCAGGCCGCAAATTGGCATGGTAGGGAGTCGTAATCCTTCTGCACAAGGTATTAAAACGGCGATTGAATTTGCGGAAACCTTAGCTACTGCGGGTTATGTGATCACTAGCGGCATGGCTTTAGGCATAGATGCCGCCAGTCATCAGGGGGCGCTAAATATCAACGGACAAACGATAGCCGTAGCGGGTACCGGCCTAGATAGAGTTTATCCGGCTTGTCATAAATTGCTTGCAACGCAGATTGTTGAGCGTGGCGCTTTGATTTCCGAATTTCTGCCGGGAACGAACGCCACAGCGCATCATTTTCCTAGACGTAATCGTATTATCAGTGGATTATGCGTTGGATTGTTAGTAGTGGAAGCTGCTCAGCAAAGCGGTTCGCTAATTACCGCGCGTTTGGCCTTGGAACAGAATCGGGAAGTTTTTGCAATTCCGGGCTCGATACACAATCCTTTGGCGCGGGGTTGTAATGCTTTGATCAGACAAGGGGCTAAATTAGTTGAAACCGCTCAAGATATTTTTGAGGAGCTTGGTCAATATAATCAAGAACATATCTATAAGTCCGCAGAAATAAATCAGTCAGAGCTTGACCTGGAGCTGCAAAATCTATTGAATTTGATCAACTACAACCCAACAACCGTTGATACCTTGGTTCAGGAAAGCGGTTGGTCGGTGGAGGTGATTTCTTCAATGTTACTGGTTTTGGAACTACGGGGCTTCATCACTGCGGCGGCAGGTGGTAGCTATCTGCGAATTTTATAAAGGCTCTAATGAAAGAAGATATTTTTGATGTGTTGATCTATCTGTTTGAAAATTACCTCGATGGCGATAATGAACATTATCCTGACACCGATGTAATCGCCAGCGAACTGCTGGAGGCAGGTTTTCAGCAGCCCGATGTCAGCAAGGCCTTTGATTGGCTAGAGTCTTTAGCTGAAATAGAAAGTATCAGCCCGACTGTGTCTTCATCGTTTAGAATTTTTAGTAGCCAGGAAGTCGCTGTTTTTGATCTTGAATGCCGGGATTTTCTAATGTTTCTTGAGCATAGCGGAATTTTAACGCCGGCTAATCGGGAAATTGCTATCGATAGAGCGATGGTTTTACAAGATGAGAATATCACCTTGGATAGGCTTAAATGGATAGTCTTAATGGTACTATTGAGCCAGCCGGGTGATAGCGCCGCTTTTTCCAGAATGGAAGATATCGTTTACGATTTGATACCTACTTCTTTACACTAAATTTTTGAACGGATAGCATGAGTAAAAGTTTAGTCATTGTAGAGTCGCCCGCAAAATGCAAAACTATTGAGAAATATCTCGGCAAAGACTTTCAGGTTCTTGCTTCCTATGGACATGTTCGCGATTTGATTCCCAAAGAAGGCGCCGTCGATACGGAAAACGGCTTTGCCATGAAGTATCAAGTGATTGATCGGAATCAGCGGCATTTACAGGACATCGGTAAAGCGATCAAAGATGCCGATACCTTGTATTTGGCGACCGACCCTGATCGCGAAGGCGAGGCCATCTCTTGGCATGTGTACGAACATCTAAAAGAAAAAAAACTCCTGAAAAACAAGGCAGTTCTGCGGGTGGTGTTTCACGAAATCACTAAAAAGGCCGTCACTGAAGCGATTGCTCATCCCACCGAGCTTTCCATCAATATGATCAATGCTCAGCAGGCGCGGCGGGCTTTGGATTATCTGGTGGGATTCAATCTCTCCCCTCTATTGTGGAAAAAAATTCGCCGTGGTTTGTCCGCAGGTCGTGTACAAAGTCCGGCGTTACGGATGATAGTCGAGCGCGAATTGGAAATTGAGGCGTTCAAAAGTCGTGAGTATTGGACGCATAATGCTGAAGCCAGCGCCCAAGGTTTGCCATTCAAAGCTAAGCTTACCTATTTTAACGGCGAAAAACTCAATCAATTTAGTTTTACTGATGACAGACAGGCTGCAGAAGTTAAACAAATTCTGTTGGCTGCCGCTGACGGACGGCTCATGCCTATCAAGCTGGAGAAAAAACAACGCAGCCGTAACCCTGCTCCACCTTTTATTACGTCTACCTTGCAGCAGGAAGCGGCGCGCAAATTAGGATTTACTACGAAACGCACCATGATGGTGGCGCAGCAGCTTTATGAGGGGATTGATCTGGGTGGTGAAACCGTGGGTTTGATTTCTTATATGCGCACCGATTCAGTCAATTTGGCCGAAGAGGCGATTGCAGATATCCGCGGTCTGATCGCTGAAAAATACGGCGCCAACAACGTGCCCAAAGAACCGCGGCTATATAAGACCAAATCAAAAAACGCTCAGGAAGCGCATGAGGCCATTCGGCCAACTTCGGTGCATCGCTTGCCGGACGAGGTCAAAGAGCGTTTATCCATCGAACAATTCAAACTCTATGATTTAATCTGGAAGCGCACGGTCGCTTGTCAGATGATACATGCCACCCTGAATCAGGTGGCGGTCGATTTGAGCTGCGGAACTGAACAAAATATCTTTAGGGCTACCGGCTCGACGGTAACCAATCCCGGTTTTATGGCTGTCTATTTGGAAGGCAAGGACGATAGTAAAGATGCTGCTGATGATCAGGAAAGTTTGCTTCCGCCAATGGAAGAAGGGCGGCCGGTTGTTCTCAATGAAATAATAGCCGATCAGCATTTCACCGAGCCGCCGCCGCGATATAGCGAGGCTAGCTTGGTTAAGGCCCTGGAGGAGCATGGCATAGGCCGGCCTTCCACGTATGCGACTATCATCTCAACTTTACAAAACCGTGAATATGTCACCCTAGACACCAAACGCTTTTATCCTAGCGATGTTGGGCGTATCGTTAACAAATTTTTGACTGAGCATTTCACCAAATACGTTGATTACGACTTTACGGCGAATTTGGAAGACGATTTGGATGCTGTGGCGCGAGGTGAAAAAGATTGGATTCCGTTAATGAACGATTTCTGGCGGCCTTTTACGCAACTGATCAGCGAAAAAGAAGAAAGCGTGCAACGTAAGGATGTTACTCAGGAAAGTATTGATGAGCTGTGTCCGGAGTGTAATAGCCCCTTATCGATTCGTTTGGGGCGGAATGGCCGGTTTATTGGCTGTACCAATTATCCAGGTTGTTCTTATACCCGAAATCTAGGTGAGGATAGCGCGGCCTCAAGTTCTGAGCCGGACGTGGTAGAAGGTCGGGTTTGCCCAAAATGCGCTTCAGCTTTGGTGATTAAAACCGGTCGTTACGGTAAGTTTGTCGGTTGTAGCGCTTACCCTGGTTGCAAACATATTGAGCCTCTGGAAAAGCCGCAGGAAACCGGTGTGGAGTGCCCGCAATGTAAAAATGGCGTGATTCTGAAGCGTAAAGCGCGTAGCGGTAAAATTTTTTACTCTTGTTCCGGGTACCCAAAGTGCGATTATGCTTTGTGGGATGCGCCCATCAAGGAAAGCTGTCCGGATTGCCATTGGCCGATTTTAACGCTGAAAACGACTAAACGTAGAGGCACGGAAAAAGTTTGTCCGCAGAAAGAATGTAAATACGCGACGCCCTATGAAGGTAATCCGGATGATGTAAATGGGCCGCCTTAATTTAAAGTAACGTCCGTTGTGGTATGTAAAGTTTTAGGTAATTTATTCAGGCAAGCGTAGTTTTTGACCGATTTTTAACTGATTTTGCTCGATAAAACCGGCATTTAATTCCAGTATGTACTTGGCGGCGGCATTTGAATCGTACACAGCGCAGGGATTTTTTTTGCAAGGCGGCAGGTTCTCCAGCATACTCAAGATGCTGCCATCCTCAGCTAAAAATAATACATCCAGCGGCAATAGCGTGTTTTTCATCCATATGCTTCGTTGCCCCTGATCGGCGTATACAAACAACATACCTTGTTTTGCGTCTAACTCGATTTATGCATCAGGCCGCGTTCGCGTTCTGCCTGAGTGGTGGCAATTTCGACGTTGATTTCGAGTTGTTGTTGAGTAAACACGAGTTTTTTCACGGGCAGAGAGGGCCGAACTTCTGCTGACAATTCAGCGGAGACTGTAGCCAATACGATAATCGTTGCGATATATTTTAATTTTTCTGGTGTCATGAACCTTTACTCTTAATTTTAGGGGTTGTGTTTAAAAAATTGGCTGATTATAATACCCAGCTACTTGCGAACGTGGCGAAATTGGTAGACGCGCTGGATTTAGGTTCCAGTGGTAACCCCGTGAGAGTTCGAGTCTCTCCGTTCGCACCATCTTATTTTCTAATCAACGATGCCGCGTAATTTATCTGACAAATAAATCGCCAGCCGGTTTTCAAAAGTATATCCATTTTAAATTTTTTTTGAGGTATTGCAATGCAAGTTTCTGTCGAAAAGACATCTGAATTAAACCGGAAAATGACAGTCAGCATCCCGGATGCGATCGTTCAGGAAAAAATGGAAACTCGCTTTAAAACACTGGCGCGGGAAGTTAAAGTTCATGGCTTTCGCCCTGGAAAAGTACCGGCAAATATGGTCAAAAAATTGTATGGGGAACGAGTCAGAAGCGAAGTGACCGGCGATCTGATTCAGTCCAGCTATTTTGAAGCTTTGCAGTTAGAGAATCTCGCGCCAGCTGGTCAGCCGCATATTCAGCCTATAGAAAGCGGTCAAGGATTTGAATATGTTGCCGAATTTGAAGTCTATCCGGAAATCTCCTTAGAGGGTGTTGCCGAATTGCAGATCACCCGCCCTTTAGCGACGGTCTCCGAAAGCGATGTCGATACTATGATCGAAAAATTGCGGGCGCAAAAGAAAACCTGGCAAGAAGTGGCGCGACCTGCGCAAACAGGTGATCAGTTGACTATCCATTTCGCCGGTGTTTGCGACGATGAAAATTTTACCGATGGTAAAGTTGAGAACTATAAAGTTGAAATCGGCGGTCAGCAAATGATCCCTGGTTTTGAAGATGAATTAAAAGGTTTGGCCGTGGGCGCGCAGAAAACTTTTACGGTAACTTTTCCAGAAAAATACAAAACTGAAAAGCTGGCAGGAAAACCTGCTCAATTTGAAATCGAAGTGGTCAAAATTGAAGAGCCGGTTTTGCCGGAAGTCGATGCAGAGTTTATTAAGGCTTATGGCGTTGAAGATGCCGATCTTGCTGTTTTTCGCTCCGATGTTAAAACCAATATGGAAAGAGAGTTGCTGCAAGGTTTAAAAAATAAATTAAAAGAAGCCGTGCTGACTGCTTTGTATGAAAAGCTGGCGATTTCCACCCCGAATGCCTTAATCGATCAGGAAATTCAAGGCATGATGCAGCCATACTTTGAGCGGGCTCAAAAAATGGGCTTAAAACTGGATGATTTGCAATTACCTAGAGATATGTTCGAAAATCAGGCTAAACGCAGAGTGGCCTTGGGTTTGATCTTGTCTGACATTGTACGTAAAAATGAGCTGAAAGCAGATGCGTTTAAAGTTCGAACAGTGATTGAAGATATTGCCAAGAGCTATGAAAAACCGGAAGAGGTTGTAAACTGGTATTATTCAGACAAAGATCGCTTAAATGATGTTCAGCAAATCGTCCTTGAAGATCAAGCCGTTGAATGGGTGGTCAGTCGAGCACAGGTGAGTGATGAAACCGTCAGTTTTAGCAATGTCATGGAAAAACAGCAACTTGAGGCCGAAAATGTTTAAAAATACCCTGAAGAATGTCACTGCGCCTTATGCTGCTGGTGGCTTGGTGCCTATCGTTATTGAGCAAACCGCCCGTGGCGAGCGTTCATTTGATATTTATTCCCGACTATTAAAAGAAAGGGTCATTTTTTTGGTGGGTCAGGTTGAAGATTATTCTGCCAATCTGATTGTGGCGCAATTATTGTTTTTGGAGTCTGAAAATCCGGACAAAGATGTTCATTTATACATTAATTCTCCCGGCGGTTCTGTAACAGCCGGGATGTCTATTTATGACACCATGCAGTTTATTAAACCCGATGTCAGTACTATGTGCATAGGTCAAGCTGCTAGCATGGGCGCTTTGCTGCTGGCCGGCGGCGCTGCCGGCAAGCGCTATTGCTTGCCAAATTCCAGAGTCATGATCCACCAACCTTTGGGTGGTTATCAGGGGCAGGCTTCGGACATTGATATTCATGCGAAAGAAATTTTATCGATTAGAGAAAAGCTCAATAAAATTTTGGCTCACCATACCGGGCAGAATCTGAAAAAAATCCAGCAGGATACAGATCGGGATAATTTTTTAAGTCCTGAACAATCAGTTGAATATGGTTTAATCGACAAAGTGTTGAGTAGTCGTGCGGTATAAAAACCAAAAGATGCTTGATGTTTATTTGTTTGGTGAGATAGAAAATTTTAAGTTTAGATATAAGCTTCAATTTAGAAGTTGTTATCCTAAGGTTTGGGGGCTCCATGAGTAAAGACAAGAAAGGTAAAGATGAAGAAAAACTGCTTTACTGTTCATTTTGCGGTAAAAGTCAGAACGAAGTCCGTAAGTTGATTGCAGGCCCTTCCGTTTACGTTTGCGATGAGTGTGTAGAGCTCTGCAATGATATTATCCGGGATGAGTTATTAGAAGACGAAAGTTCGACGGGTAGTGGCGCGTTACCCAAGCCTAAGGAAATTAAACAGGAGTTGGACAACTATGTGATAGGTCAGGAAAATGCCAAGAAAATTTTGGCTGTAGCTGTTTACAATCACTATAAACGTTTGCGTAGCAACACCAAAAAGCATGAAGTTGAATTGGCAAAAAGTAATATTTTGTTGATAGGTCCAACCGGTTCGGGTAAAACTCTATTGGCGGAAACTTTGGCGAAATTATTGGATGTGCCTTTTACTATTGCTGATGCGACCACTTTGACCGAAGCAGGTTATGTGGGCGAAGATGTGGAAAACATCATTTTAAAAATTCTGCAAAAATGTGATTATGATGTTGAAAAAGCTGAAACCGGCATCGTCTATATTGATGAAATCGATAAAATTTCCAGAAAAGCCGAAAATCCGTCTATTACTCGAGATGTCTCCGGCGAAGGTGTACAACAGGCTTTACTGAAATTAATCGAAGGTACGGTTGCGTCTGTTCCGCCGCAGGGTGGTCGTAAACATCCGCAGCAAGATTTTTTGCAAGTCAATACGCGCAAATATTTTGTTTATATGTCGGCGGTGCTTTTGCTGGATTGGATAAAATTATCCGAAATCGTACCGAGAAAGGCGGAATAGGTTTTTCTGCAGAAGTCAAAAGTAAGGAAGATAAAGTACAATATTGGCGAAGTATTTGCTGATGTGCGAACTCGGAAGATCTTAATCAAATATGGTTTGATTCCTGAGTTTGTCGGACGTTTGCCGGTTGTGGCGACTTTAGAGGAGCTTGAATGAGAGCGCCTTGATTCAAATCCTTACCGAGCCAAGAAATGCATTGATCAAGCAATATCAAACATCTGTTTGAAATGGAAGGCGCCGAATTGGAATTCCGAGAAGAGTCTCTTTCGGCCATTGCCAGGAAATCCATGGAAAGAAAAACCGGTGCCAGAGGCTTGCGAACAATTGTCGAAAACGTGTTACTGGATATTATGTATGATTGCCTTCTAATGACAAAATTTCAAAGTGGTCATTGATGAAGGCGTGATATTACGGAAATTCAGAACCTATGCTGGTGTATTGAAAGTTCTGAAAGTCGCCGTGCTGCTGGCAGATTCGTAATGCGATTACAGCGGATACGATTAGGGTATTATTGGTAAAAAGGGCTTTAAAAAAGCCCTTTTTTTGGTTCCGAAATCAAAACTTGATTTTTATTTGTCTGCCCTCATATACGATTACATTGTAATCAATCGCGATCCTGCAAAAGGAAACTAGTCAAATGACCCATACTAAAAGTAAAGATGAGTTGATACCCGTTTACCCCTCCGTGATGTGGTTGTTTATCCGCATATGGTCATTCCTTTATTTGTTGGGCGCGGCATGTCAATTAGAGCCTTGGATGCGGCGATCAGACAGGATAAACAAGTGCTGCTGGTCGCACAAAAGCAGGCAGATGTTGACGAGCCCGGCTTTGATGATCTGTATAAGGTTGGAACCTTGGCTAATATTCTGCAATTGTTGAAATTGCCGGATGGTACAGTAAAAGTGTTGGTTGAGGGCAGCGAACGCTGTTCGATTATTCAATATCTGGAAATCGATAACTATTGCGCGGCTACTGTCGTGGCACTGGATGACGAAGTTAAGATTTCCGAACAGGAGATGGAGGTTCTGCAGCGTACTGCCGTCAATTCATTTGATCAATATGTCAAACTAAATAACAAAATTCCGCCTGAAGTTCTGAATTCCTTGGCGGGCATCGACGATCCTGGCAGATTGGCTGACACTATGGCGGCGCATATGGCGCTGAAGGTAGAAGAAAAACAATTGATGCTGGAGATGGTCGACATAGCCAAACGCTTGGAAAATCTGATGACGCTGATGGAGGGCGAAGTCGATATTCTGGAGATGGAGAAAAAAATTCGCGGCCGCGTTAAAAAACAAATGGAGAAAAATCAACGCGAATATTATCTGAACTGAGCAAATGAAAGCCATTCAGAAAGAATTGGGCGACATGGATGAGGCCAGTAACGAAGTCGACGAGTTGGAAAAGAAAATAGCCGCAGCCGGCATGTCCAATGAAGCGCTCGCCAAAGCGACAGCTGAGCTAAATAAGCTGAAAATGATGTCGCCGATGTCCGCAGAAGCCACGGTGGTGCGAAATTATATAGATTGGATGGTTAATGTGCCTTGGAAAAAGAAAACCAAAGTCCGTCATGATTTAAAAGTTGCCGAAGAAGTATTGGAGGATGAACATTATGGTTTAGATAAAGTTAAAGAACGGATTTTGGAATATCTTGCCGTACAGCAACGGGTAAAGCAGTTAAAAGGTCCAATTCTGTGTTTGGTTGGGCCTCCGGGTGTGGGTAAAACCTCGTTGGGTCAGTCGATTGCCCGCGCTACGAATCGCAAGTATGTGCGCATGGCTTTAGGCGGCGTCAGTGATGAAGCGGAAATCCGCGGACATAGACGGACCTATATTGGTTCTATGCCGGGTAAGATTTTGCAAAATTTGGCAAAGATCAAAACCCGCAATCCATTGTTTTTGCTGGATGAAATCGATAAAATGGCGATGGATTTTCGCGGCGATCCAGCTTCAGCCTTGTTGGAAGTGCTGGATCCGGAACAAAATCACACCTTTTCGCGATCATTATCTCGAAGTTGATTTTGATTTATCGGATGTGATGTTCGTGGCAACGGCTAATACTTTGAATATTCCAGCGCCCTTGATGGATAGAATGGAATTATTCGTTTATCTGGTTATACCGAAGATGAAAAAATAAATATCGCCATCCGTTTTTGATCCCTAAACAAATCAAAAATAATGGCCTGCAGAATCAGAAATTAGCATTACCGAAGAAGCGGTTAAAGACATCGTTCAGATACTATACGCGAGAAGCCGGTGTCAGGAGCTTAGAGCGAGAAATTTCTAAAATTTGTCGTAAAGTCGTTAAAGAATCTGTTGTTGACAAGTGGAAAAATCTAAAATTACCGTACGGAAAAGAATTTTGATAATTATCTTAGGCGTTCGCCGCTTTCGTTATGGAATTGCCGAGGATCATGATCAAATCGGTCAAGTGACCGGATTGGCCTGGACGGAAGTCGGCGGCGAATTGCTAACGATCGAGACAGCAGTCATGTACCAGGCAAAGGTAAGCAATTGGCTACCGGTAAGTTGGGCGAAGTGATGAAGAATCTATAGAGGCGGCTGTGACAGTGGTTAGAAGCCGTGCGGAGATCTTGGGCATTGATAGCGAAGTGTTCCAGAAAAACGATATTCATGTCCATGTTCCGGAAGGCGCAACGCCTAAAGATGGCCCCAGCGCGGGCATTGGCATGTGTACGTCGATTATTTCCGTGTTGACCAAAATTCCGGTTCGTGCAGATGTGGCGATGACAGGCGAAATCACTTTACGAGGCGAAGTGTTGCCCATCGGTGGTTTAAAAGAAAAATTATTGGCTGCCCATCGAGGCGGCATTACCACAGTGGTTATTCCTGCCGAAAATGAGAAAGATTTGACGGAAATACCGGATAATATAAAGCAAAATCTAACCGTAAATTGTGTGCGCTGGATAGATGAAGTATTGGCTATTGCCTTGCAATATCAGCCTACGCCGATTGGCGTAATTGCTGAAAGAAGCGAAGCTGCGGTAGGTAAATCTGAGGTAAAGTCGAAGGTAGTTGTTGCTCATTAGAACTTTTAGCTTAGGAATTAGGCGAAATCCGCAAAAATCGTGGCTTATAGCCATTTATATTCTTGACATGGCCTGCTGGCGGTTGTTATAAATGCCGTCTCTTTCTTGTGTCGAGAGGCTGTAAACGGGTTTTTTATGCAAGGCCTGGTTTATGGTGCAGGTTTAACAGCTTGATTGCTAAGCATAATTATTAAAACAACATCCTAAAAGGGGAAATAAATGAATAAATCGGAACTTATTGATGCAATAGCTGGCGCGTCCCAGTTAACGAAAGCAGATGCAGGCCGTGCTTTAGATGGTTTTATTAAAGCTGTTGAAGGCGCATTAAAAGCGGGGGACTCCGTAGCTTTGGTTGGTTTTGGTACCTTTCGAAGTTAAAGAAAGAGCCGAACGCAAGGGCCGCAATCCACAAACCGGCGAAGAAATTACTATTAAAGCTGCAAAAATTCCTGCATTTAAAGCTGGCAAATCTTTAAAAGATGCTGTAAACTAGTCTCTCTTTAGTCGGGTGCTTAGCTCAGCTGGGAGAGCATCGCCCTTACAAGGCGAAGGTCGGGGGTTCGAACCCCTCAGCACCCACCAGAATTAGGAGCGGTAGTTCAGTTGGTTAGAATACCGGCCTGTCACGCCGGGGGTCGCGGGTTCGAGTCCCGTCCGCTCCGCCAAAACAGAAACCTCGGGCCGTACTCGGCTCGGGGTTTTTTTTTGCTTGCTACTTTAATATAACCTGAGCGGTTCAGGTTTTAATCTGTTTAAGGACAGGGCTTATGCTACAAGAGATCAGAGAAAAAGTTCATGGCGTCTTTGCGTCGGTGATTTTAGTGTTTGTTTGTGTCTTGTTTGGCTTGTGGGGTATACAGAACTACCTCGGCGGCGGCAAGGAAGCACCGATAGTTTCGGTGGGCGATAGGAATTTTTATCAAAACGATGTCAATCAGGCCTATCAGCAATATGCTCAGAGCCTGGGAGGCATGAAATTTGATGAAGAAACCGTCAGAAAACAGGCTTTGGCTAAGTTGGTGCGCGATGAAGTGCTGCTGCAATATGTGCAGGATGAGAAATTATTAGTCAGCGACGAAACCGCCAAGGACTTCATTAAAACCCTGCAATATTTTCAAAAAGACGGTAAATTCGATAAAGCCCAATACCAAGCGCTACTGAGTTCGCAAGGTTTATCTTCGGATGAATTTATTAATCGGATCAAAAAAGCGCTGCTCATGGAGCAATTTCAACGTGCAATTGTTGATAGCAGTTTTGTGACCGCTGCAGAAGTCGCCGATTTTTTTAAAATTCAAAATGAAAAGCGCGATGTAGAATATTTGTCGCTCCCGCTAACCCCGGTAACCGAAAAACCGAGCGATGAGGAAGTAACAGCTTATTACCAGCAGCATCAAGAGGCTTATCAGTCAGAGGAGCAAGTTTCCATCGACTATGTAGAGCTTAATCTCGATAAGCTGGCCGCTGAAGTTAAGCCGACCGAAGAGCAGCTCAAGGCTTATTATGATGAGCAAAAAAGCCAGTTTGCCACCAAGGAGCGCCGGCGCATTAGTCATATTCTGTTTGCCTTTACCAAAGATAGCTCTGCCGACGAACAAGCGCTTCAGCGCGCGATAAAAGCTAAGCAGGAACTGAAGAGCAAAGATTTTGCGCAATTGGCGGCGGAAATTTCTGATGATAAATCCAGTGCTAAAAAAGGCGGTGATTTAGGTTTGTTTGAGCCAGGGATCATGGAAAAAGCTTTTGAAGCGGCGGCCGAGAGCTTAAAGCAAGGCGAGATTTCCGAACCGGTTAAAACTGCGTTTGGCTATCATTTGATCAAGGTCACGAATTTGTCGCCGGCAGAAGTCAAGCCTTTTGATGCGTTGAAACCGGAATTAATTAAGGCGTATCAAAAGTCTCAGGCGGAAACCAAGTTTAACGCCTTAGGCGAAAAACTGACGGAAGTAAGCTTTGAACATCCGGACAATTTGGATACAGCCGCAAAAATATTGGGTGTTGAAATTAACCAGACTGCACTGTTTACGCATAGTCACGGTGAAGGTGTCGCCAATGAAGAAAAAGTGCGTTTGGCGGCATTTTCCGAGGATGTGTTAAAAGGTAACAACAGCGAGCCTATCGAGATAGGCAATGATAAACTGGTGGTGTTGCGAATGCATTCGCACCAAGCAGCTGCCAGCAAAGAGCTGAAAGAAGTGAAACCGCAAGTCATTTCCGCTTTACTGCAAGAAAAGGCTAAACAACAGTTAGCGGAAAAGGCCGCTAAGCTAAAGGCTGAGATAGCGGCGGGTAAGCCGATAGAGCAGTTGGCTGAAGCCTACCATGTGCCTTTGAAAAAACTGCCTGGCTTAAGCCGGACGGCGACAGAATTGCCGCCGGTCGTAATACAAGCAGTGTTTAAAGCCCCAAAACCAACCTCTGGGCGTAGTGGTGCGATTGAGGTTGATGAACCCACTGGTGGCAAAATTGTGTTCAGCATCCTTAAAGTGACCGATGGCGAAATTACAGAGGCTGATAAAGCCAAGCTACCGGCGCTGCAAAAAAATATTGCGGCTGCTTTTGGTAAGGCTCAGTTCGATGCAGTGTTAAACGCCCTGCAGGCAAAGGCTGATGTGAAAGTTCATCCGCAGAAGCCATAAATGTAACGGCTGTTATACAAAAAAGGGAGCTATTGCTCCCTTTTTTGTTTGGTCCACACGTAGTGTTCTCACATCTTAACCTTCTGTTTTTTCAAACTGCTTAAAGGCTATTAATACGATTAAACTTTAGCCCTTATTATTTTTGTAGCTTGTTGATATACTCATTGCGTACCAAAATATAGACTATGATTTGAAAAATGATGCGTAGCACTCTGATTGTCTTGCTTCAGAGCTTTCCTTCCAGCATTGCCTGTCGGTAATTTTGAAGAAACATACCCGACAGGCTAAAAAACCCCTGACTTTGTTGTTAAATACTGTACGATCTGAATCCATGCAAAATCAACCCCCCACCCGAGACTGGGTTATTTATAGCTTGCTGAGCTTGTTAATCCTTATGTTACTGTTGGCGATGTATCAGGTCGATCGCCAATGGTTGAAGCTCACCGAGATGCAATCCAATCTGACGGAACAGGCAAAAATGTTACGCGAACTGCGTAGCAGCGTGGTTGCAGGCCCTGTCACGACTGACACGCCGCCTAAAACTGCAGAAGTTGCTACCGCCTTCAAGCGGGCGTATGCGGCCAGCCGTTTACCCGATTATGCGCCGGGAGATTGGAGCGTAGAAGCTTTTTCCACCAATATCAAAACCATCACGCCGTTAATTTCCGCTGACGCCTACGCGGCGAACGTGCAAAGTTATGTATTGGAGAGCCTGATTAGCCGAAATCCGGAGACTTTGGAATGGGAGGGCTTAATCGCTAAAAATTGGCAGGTGAGTGAGGATGGTTTGGTGATTAGTTTTCAGATGCGCGACGACGTCAGATTCTCCGACGGGGCGCCATTGACGGCTGAGGATGTAGTCTTTACCTTTAATTTTATCATGAACGATGTCATCCAAGCGCCGCGCGAAAGAGCCTATCTAGAAAAAATCAAAGCAGTAACAGCCAAAGGTCCTTACGAGGTGGTGTTTACGTTTAAAGAACCGTATTTTGAGGCTTTATCTTTGGCCGGCGGTTTGTCAATTATGCCTAAGCATTTCTATGCCGGCTATTTGCAGGAGCCGCAAAAATTTAACGAATCCAAAGGCTTATTATTGGGTAGCGGGCCGTATAGACTAAATGATCCAAAAAACTGGACCCCGGACAAAGGCAATGTGGAATTGGTGAGGAATGAGCGCTATTGGGGCGATTTGCAGCCGCCCTATAATCGGCTGTTATGGAAAATCATTCAAAACGACAGCGCTCGGCTGACCACTTACCGGAATGGCGATATCGATTCTTATGCCGCGCGGCCTGTTGAATACAAGGCCTTGAAAAGCGATGCGCAAATCGCTGCCAAAAGCTGGAATTTCGAATATATGCCGCCGGTGGTGGGGTATAGTTACATCGGCTGGAATGAAGAACGGGGTGGCAAGCCGACGCGGTTTGCCGATAAGCGAGTCAGGCAGGCCATGACGTATTTAACCGATGTCAACCGCATCATTAAAGATGTGTTTCTGGAATATGCCGAACCGGCTTTGAGTCCGTTCAGTAATAGCAGCAAACAGCACGATACTGCTTTGCAGCCGTATCATTTTGATTTGGATAAGGCTAAGGACTTATTGAAACAGGCCGGTTACGAAGATCGCAATGGCGATGGGGTGCTGGAAGATGCGGCAGGACATCCCTTCGAATTCAAATTGACTTATTTCGCTTCCAATGAAGACACCAGTCGCATGGTGTTGTTGTTGAAAGATTTGTATGCTCGCGCCGGCGTGAAAATGATCCCGTTTCCGCAGGAATGGCCGGTGATGCTGGAAAACCTGGATAAAAAGGATTTCGATGCGATTACGTTGGGCTGGACCAGCGGGATAGAAACCGATTTATACCAGAATTTTCATAGCTCCCAGGCGAAGAGCAAAGGCGATAATTTCATAGGCTATAAGAACCCGGTGCTGGATGGCTTAATAGATCAAGCCCGCCGCACGGTAGACGAAGCCAAGCGCATGCCTTTATGGCGGCTGGCCGAACAGCAGCTCTATGAGGATCAGCCATATACCTTTCTGATGCGCCGTAAAAGTTTATTATTTGTCGACAAACGCATCCACAATCTGCAAATGACCAAATTGGGTTTGAACTTAGGCTTATTGCCGCTCGAAACCTATGTGCCGACTGCACAGCAGAAATATACGCAATAACAGGAAAACCGCATGTTGACTTATCTGTTGCGGCGCTTGATATTGATGATACCTACATTGCTGGGTATTACGCTGATCGTATTTACCGTGATGGCGATGTCGCCGGGCGGCATCAGCGCCCAGACCTTGGTGGGTGGTATGGATATGAAACCGGAGGAAAGACTGGCGCTGTTGAATTATTACAACAAACGCTACGGCTTGGATAAACCGGCGCCGGTGCAATATTTGCATTGGCTGAATAATGTGTCACCGATAGGTTTTCTCAGTGATGAGCAGGGAAATTACACGCGTTTTTCACTGACCAAAGGCATGGATTTAGGCGCCAGTTTTCAATACGGCCGGCCGGTTGCGGATATTTTAGCCGAGCGTATTCCTATCACTTTATTGCTGAATCTGGTGACTATACCGGTCACGTATTTAATTGCGATTTGGGTGGGTATGAAATCCGCCAGTGAACGCGGCGGTGGCTTTGATGTGGGCATGGGTATGTCCATGCTGGCTTTATGGTCGATTCCGACCATGTTGGCCGGCGTACTGTTGCTGGGTTTCTTTGCCAATATTCAGCACTTTCAATGGTTTCCGACCGCCGGCATCGGCAGCCGCGAAGCGCAGGATATGCCGTTTCTGCCGCATTGGCAGGCAACCGGCTTCGTGCGCGGCTTTCTGTTGGATAGAATCTGGCATTTAGTGCTGCCGGTGCTGTGCCTATCTTATGGGAGTTTTGCCGCGTTGGCTAAGCTGACCCGGACGTCGATTTTGGAAAATCTCAACTCCGATTACGCCCGTACCGCTCGCGCCAAGGGCGTGACAGAGCACGATGTGTTATGGCGGCATGTGTTTCGGAATAGTTTATTGCCCTTGATTACTGTCTCTGCCGGCTTGTTGCCGAGTTTATTGGCGGGTTCGCTGATTGTCGAGAACATTTTTAGTATTAACGGCATGGGACAATTGGCCGTGGAAGCCGTTAAAGGCCGGGATCGGGAATTAGTGTTATCCATCACATGGATCAGCGGATTTCTCACCTTGGTCGGCTATTTGCTGGCCGATTTCTGTTATACCTTGGCTGATCCACGGGTAAGTTATGACTGAGCGCGGCGTCAGCCGGGAATCGTTTGGCGCACGGATTTGGCGGCAGACGTTGCAAGGCGTTGGCGTCAAATTGGGGTTTGCCTGGGTGGGGCTATTGGTCTTTGCAGCCGTATTCGCGCCGTTTCTGGCTAATTCCATGCCATTACTCATGAGCAAAGAAGGGGAGATCTCCGCGCCGGTCTTGCATTATTTAAGTATTGAGGATGTCTGGGTGCTTTCCAGTTTTTTTCTGCTAGTCAGCGTTTTTCAACTGAAAATTTCTACTGGTAAGCGCATCCTGCTGTTTTTGTTGGCTAGCGCGGTAGCCGCCGTATTCGCCAATCTGTGGGTGAAGCCGCCGGTGCTGGTGATCTATGATGATTTTCGGATTCCCGCCTATACCCAGGTCGATTGGCGTATTATGCCGCCAGTACCTTATGCCCCAACCGATTATTTACGCGATTTAGGCAGTAAAGGCCTGGAAGCGCCATTTCAGACCGCCGGCCATTTGCATCTAATGGGTACGGAAGAGAACGGCGCGGATGTGCTGAGCCGCATGATACACGCCGCCCGTATCGCCCTGAGCATAGGTCTGATCGCCTCCGGCATTGCCTTGGCGATAGGCGTGGTAGTGGGCGGTTTGATGGGCTATTTTTCCGGTATCGTCGATATGTTGGGCATGCGTTTGGTAGAGATTTTCGAAGATATTCCGACCTTGTTTTTGTTGCTGACCTTTGTAGCGTTTTTTGGCCGCAGCTTGTATATGATGATGGTGATCATCGGCGTCACCGGTTGGTCCGGATATGCCCGCTTCGTGCGCACAGAATTTTTGAAATTGCGTAAGCAGGATTATGTGCAGGCAGCGGTGGCCAGCGGTTTACCGCTCAGTTCCATTTTATTTCGGCATATGTTGCCGAATGGCGTGGCGCCGTTGTTGGTGTCGGTGAGTTTTGGCATCGCCGGGGCGATTCTTGCCGAAGCAACGCTGAGCTTTTTAGGCTTGGGGGTGGTGGATGCGCCTTCTTGGGGGCAAATGCTCGATCAAGCGGTGAAGTCATCCACCTTTAACTGGTGGATGGCGGTGTTCCCCGGTGGCGCAATTTTTATGACGGTGTTTGCTTATAATTTGATCGGCGAGTCGTTCCGCGACGCCATAGATCCTAAGTTGTCAGGTCAAGCTGAGGCGAAACCATGACCCAAGCCTTGCTGGAAGTTCGCCATCTACACACCTATCTGCAATCGGCCGGACAACAAATCAAAGCAGTTGACGATATAAGCTTCAGCATTCCGAAAGGCGAAACCTTTTGTTTGGTCGGTGAATCCGGCAGCGGTAAATCGGTCAGCGCCTTGTCGGTGATGCGTTTGCTGCCACAAGGCATCGCCAGTCATCCAGGAGGCGAGATTCTATTTAACGGCCAAGACTTGTTGCAACTGGACGATGCGGGCATTCGCGCAGTGCGTGGAGCGCAGATCGCGATGATTTTTCAAGAGCCGATGAATTCATTGAATCCGGTGTTGAGCATTGGTGAGCAAATCAGCGAAGCCATCCATTTGCATTACCCGGACCTGAGCAGAGCTGAAACGGAAGAACTCACGATTTTGGCCTTGGAGCAGGTGCAGATTCCGCACGCCGCCCGGCGTTTCCGGGATTTTCCGCATCAATTATCCGGCGGGCAAAGACAGCGGGTCATGATTGCGATGGCCTTGGCTTGTAAGCCGCAGTTGTTGATTGCCGACGAGCCGACCACAGCTTTGGATGTGACGGTGCAGGCGGAAATTCTGCGCTTGATGCGCGAGCTGCAGGACGATACCGGTATGAGCATGTTGTTCATCACTCATGATTTCGGGGTGGTGGCGGAGATGGCGCAGTGGGTGGGCGTAATGCAATACGGCAAATTAGTCGAAGTTGGCCCTTGCGCCCAGGTTTTGCGTGAAGCTCAGCACCCCTATACACAGCAGTTGTTAGCGGCGCTGCCGGAAAACTTGGCGCGGCCGGCGGGCGTACGTGTGCAATCGCTAGAGCTGTTGCAGCAGACTGAGGCTGAGACTAGTCAATTGCTAAGCATTCGCGATCTAAAAGTCTGGTTTCCGATCAAAAAAGGCTTGCTGCGACGTACTGTGGATTTTGTGCGGGCGGTGGACGAGGTGTCGTTGGATATTCCGCAAGGGCAAATCTTGGCGTTGGTTGGGGAGTCGGGCTGTGGTAAAACCACGTTAGGCCGGGCGGTGCTGCAATTGGAGAAACCGACCAGTGGCAGTATTCGTTTGCAAGGCCATGAGTTGACCGGATTAAATTCGCGGGAGTTGCGGCCCTTCCGGCGGAAAATGCAGATTGCTTTTCAGGACCCGCAATCCTCGCTGAACCCGCGTTTGCTGATTGAAACTACGCTGACAGAGCCGATGCAAGTGCATGGCCTAGGCGCGGATCAGGAAGAACGCCTTGAATTGGCGGCTCAGCTTTTGGAATTGGTGCAGTTAAATCGCGATTTTCTGTGGCGTTATCCGCATGAGTTTTCCGGCGGTCAGCGGCAACGCATTGGTTTGGCGCGGGCTTTGGCGCTGAATCCGGAATTTATTGTCTGCGATGAGATCACCAGCGCCTTGGATGTGTCGGTGCAGGCGGAGATTTTGCAGCTTTTATTGCGGATACGCGAGGAGCGGCAACTGACGCTGTTGTTCATTACGCATAATATAGGTGTGGTGGAATATCTTAGCGATAAAACGGTGGTGATGTATCAGGGCAAGATTGTGGAGCAGGGGGCTACCGCGCAGATTTGCGGTAATCCACAGCATCCTTATACGCAGAAGTTGTTAGCGGCGGTGCCGAGGTTGTTGGCGCGGTAGTTTTTTGGGGATCAGTTGCAGTAATTTAGGTTAATGGTAAACCACGATTTTGGAATCGGTGCAAGGTTGCAGAGGGCGCGGCGAGTACGTCCGTGTAGGCTAAAGTCGGCATCCATGCCTCCTACCCCTCTGCAACCTTGCACCGATCCCAAAATCTCAGGGCCTTGGCTTCGACACTAAAATTAAAGCTACAAAAAATTAAAAATGGTTATTCGTATTAACTTACCTAATTGCTGTTCGGAATTATTAAATTTTAGACTTTTAATATTGCTAGTTTTCAAGTAATTCTCGCATTTTTCCGAGAAAATAGTTAAAGCTAGGGGATTTATTATTGGATGGATCCATATAAGGGGTAATGTTCTTTGCCCAAGCTGATTTTTCCGCTCCTGCAGCTTGCCAACCTAATTTTGCAAGGGCTTGTGATCCACCCTTATAAATTGCATCTGCGAGTTTTTCCCAGGTATTGCAAATCGCATCATTGGTATATTTATTTAGTTCAGAGACTTTTGCATTGGGATACGCCGCTTTAATAGCCGGAATATCGCCAAGCAACCATGCTTCGCCTTCTTCAATGGCGAAACAAAAGCGGGTATCTGGGCGAGGATTGCAACTGTTTAAAACGTCCATGAGTTCTTGTCTAAAGCTTTTTAGACATTTATCATCAAGATCACAGACTACAAAAACCACTGCTGGGTAGCCTTGCCAAGACTTTCCATAACCTGCTAAAAGTCTATGCAAGTTATTCAATAATATGCGTTCCTGATTACCCATAAGCCTCAGCTAACTTCAGAAGTCGCCACGGCATAGGTGGCGTTCTCACAGCCATATAAGCAAATCGAGGCAACATGTCTTCGAGTTGGAACCTTCGGTTAAAACGATAACAAAACTCAGCCAGATAACGGGGAAGATGCTTAGGATTTATTGCATGGTAAGTGCCATTGATAGCCCTTTTCACATTGCCTATCATGGTGTTGACCCATGTAAATTCTTCTTTGGTCACGCTTAGCGGTCCACCGCCTGTCACAATACTATAGTGGTGACAGCCAACCTGTGTGACTGCTGAAAAACAAGCCAATCCATCGGAAATGACCATGCAACCGGGTTCTAAATGTTGCCTTGCCCAACGAGCAATTTCAGTGAGCCTAAAACCATCAACGACATTCATATTCATTGCAATCGGATGGTAATTTTCATTAAGCGAAATCGCAGCAACAAACGGTACTTTGTTATCAGAACCGCGCCCTCTTTTACCGCCTCGACGTTCTCCGCCCCAGTAAACATCGTCCAATTGGATGGTTCCAATTAATGGCTTACTGTCGTCGCGCTCTTTCATGACCTGCATGATTTTCTGTTTCATGCTCCAGGCCGTGTTATACGATACGCCGACCTGTCGCTTCAACTCTAAGGCAGACATGCCTGTTTTAGCTTGGGTTATCAGATAGATAGTCAAAAACCAGATGGTCAAGGGAAGCTTGGTTTGCTCGAATATCGTGCCGCTGATCAATGAGGTTTGATGATGACACTTCGAGCATTGATAAAGCTTTCGGGTTTTTACGATACTATAATGATCCGATCCACAGTCTGGGCAACGGAATCCATCCGGCCACCTCCATTTAAATAGGGCTTTGGTACATTGGTCTTCAGATCCATAGTTTTTGAAGAAATCCACCAAGCTATAGCCCTTTTGGAATTGCACTTGATTTTTACTCATGGCATTAACTCCTTTAAATCAACGCCTTTTGGACAATTGAAGTTAATTAAAGTTGCTGAAGCTTGTGGGTAATCAGGTATGCGTTTGCTGGCGTCAACCGCAGAAGTCATTTTTTTTGGTATGCTGCCGACCCCTTTATAAGACTTGACGTCAAAAGTATGCGGTTTGCCAATTATCTTGGGCAATAAAATATCTAGCATGGCTTTGCCGGATTGATCCTCAATCAGAATTTCAAAATGCATGGTTTTAGCGGGCGTCTAGGTAATCGCTATACCATAGCCCACCGAGCGGTAAACCTTCCGCCACCATGTTTTTCACCAGTTCATCATCACTAGCGCGGCGTATGGTAGAAAAACCATCAGCACCTTTTTCCAGTATCCAAACTTCGCTTGGGTCGAGTGCGTCGACGAAATAGGGTTGGTGAGTAGTGATAAATAATTGAGCGCCGTCTTGCCGACCGGTGGCGTGGGCGCGAAATTCGGCGGCGAGGATTTCCAATAATTTATGGTACAAACCGTTTTCCGGTTCTTCGATGCAAATCAGCGGCGGCGGGGTAGGGTCTGCCAATAGCAATAAATAAGCAAATACTTTTAAGGTGCCGTCCGACATTTGACTGGAGTAAAACGGGTCTATGAAGCCTTTGTCGTTGAAGCATAATAGCAAGCGGCCATCGGAAGTTCTTTCGGTGGCTATTTTGTCTATGCCCGGTATTTTGCCGGCGATGCTGTCGAGTATGTTTTGAAAACTATCTCTATGTTCGCGCTCCATGAACTGCACCACGTTGGCAAGGTTGTCGCCTTTGCTGTTTAAGTGTTGTTGTGCGCCGGACATGGGGAGGCAGCGGGCGGCGTCGGGCGTGAAATAGCTGAGATACCAGCCTTCGATGAATTCCCGTAGTGCTGAGATTTCGGGGTGTTGTTTTAGGGCGCCTAGGGTGGCTATGCCGAGTTTGCGGTTGTCGGTGAGGGCGATTGCCTTTGCGCCTTCTAGTTTATGTTCTTTAGCTAAATTAATTAAAAGCGTGTGGAGTTCTTGATCACTATTATTGTCATTCGCTTTGATTTGGGCGTCATCAAGAATTTTAAGTATTAACGTACTTTTAGAGTTAATCTGACTTTCGTTATCTGAATTAATTACTTTATTTTCATCTAAACTAAAGCCAACACCATTAGTTAAAAGTAAAAATATATTAGCGTAAGTAAACGTTGTTAATTGAAAAATAGATTCCCAAGATACAAAGGGCCTTCCTGATTGATCCAAATCAAATGCTGTTTTGTAAATTAAAGGATGTGAATTTTCATCTTTTCTAAATGCTATGGTTAGTTCTATTTCACCCATTTGGCCTTTAGATCGAATTTTGTCGAATCCGCCGCGACCGCGTAAATCACAGGCTTCTTCCAATCCAAATTTCAATGCATCTGATAAAAAGCCAAAAACATCAAATAAAGTGCTTTTGCCAACGCCGTTTTTACCGATAACAACCGTCATTGCGGATAAAGGTGTTGATGCTTTTTGAATGCCAATATTGCCTAGGCAGACATTCTTTAAACCACGAAAGTTTGTTATACCAATGCCTTCAATTTTTGCCATTGCTTATTTATTATTTAGTCTTTGGTTGACGATTATAAATTATGAAAGTTGTATAAATTCGTTTTTGTAATATATCTCAACAAATGTCTTCTTACGACCCCTTTGAGACATTCGGATATGGATTTAAGCTTCCCAATAGCGGTCATTGGCAAAGTAGCACTATCGATCCATTATCTGACATTCCGGCCTTGTGCCCCCCCGGTGTTTCTTTATTGTACACTGGGGCTTTTTTGCATAGGGCACATTATGGGAGGTTGTTTGTTGATTGTACTTTTTTGGTTTGAAATTTAGCTTTTATGTATTCTATTCATATCGATTGTGTAACCGGCGCTTTCAAGCTCTTTTGCGATTTTTGTTTTCCAGCCGTTATAAGGATCTAAAGGGATATAAACGACTCCGTTTATGTCGCTTGGGGTTTCAACATCGTCTTTTACAAGAGCGCATACACGTTTTCGACCAAGCTTCCCTATAAAAAATCCATGTTCAAAAACAACGTTTTGCCTTGCTCTTGATTTTAAATTATTTTCACTTTTACCACCGATATCACACGCCGTATATAAAACGATAACAAATCCAACATTTGCATGCTCTTCAATTTTTTCGATTATTGTATTTCCTGCGTTAGCTTGTTCATGCAGGATAATTGCGGATAATCCTAGTTTTTCAATAAATCTAGCAACATCCAACTTAGCAGCTTCATCATGACCATGAACTATAAAAACATTTGAAGAATCATATTCTTGGGGTGTTTTTTCGATCATTTCTTCTGAAGTGCGTAACTCTGCAATAACGCTTTCAAAAATGGAGTCTGTAATGTCTTGTGTATATTCATTGAATTTATTATTGAAAACTAAATGGTAAGGTGAACCTGCCAGAGAGGCCCTCATCATAGGGCCAAGTGAGTTATTGTTAAGCATAATTTTTGCTATTTCAGTTGTCTTTTTTTCTGACTGCTTTATTAATAACCTTTCAACTTCATTTTCATTAGGATTTAATAAGTACCCATCAAATCGAAAGGTTTTTTTTGCAAAAATGGCTTAACAATTCGTTCTATTATTGCTGTTAAATCTGTTTTATCTAATTCATAGTGTCTATTGTTTTCAATGTTTTGCCCTATTTTTCCGTTGGTTTCAAGTATTAATTGATAATACATAAGTTCTAATTTATTTAAATAATATTTTTACTGTTGCGTTTTTTAATTTTCAACAACCCGCAGCCAAAATTTTAAGGACAGGGTAAAGCAATTTAAAAACAGTAGGCAATACGATAACACCATCTGTATTAATAGCATATTGTCCACCTTTATTCCGCCTTAGTCATCGCCACAAAGCGGCCAGTCGTCACAGGCCGGTTTTGGCCGCTAGCTGCCGTTTATTTGTAAAAATCCAATTTTTGTATTTTGTAAAAGCACTTTAAATTACGACAACTTCAGCTTTGCCATCAGGATGTGTTGGCAGAGGTGTCTCCAGCATGGATGCTGGGGCTAGCCTACATGGATGTATTCACGGCGGCCTCAGCCAACACATCCTGACGGCAAAGCTGGGGGCAACCAGAAGCCTAAAAGCTTTATAGCAATAATCTAACACAGCAATTAACGGAAATCATCAATTACTTTTTAACTTAAAGCAAGCAAGACCTTGCAAGACTGGGTTACCAAGCGGAGCTTGGGAACCAGCAAACTGTCCTTCTATTCGTAGGTTTAATTTAATCCAAGATCTGTTTGAGAAAAGTCATTGCCTTTGAAAAATAATCGGCAGTTCAGATGCTTGGCTAAAGCGTAGCTGCAACAATCACCAAAATTTAATTTTGCTGGATGGCGGCCTTTACCATACTTCCTCCATGCCATTCGTGCTAGGCTTGCTTGAGTCTCGTCAAAGGCAAAAATGGTTGGGGTCAATTCTGCTAAAAGTTCATTTAATTTGTCTGCGCCGGATTTACCTTTTTTGTACTCGATGACTATCGCCGTTTCGACCAGACTGATAGCACTTAGGTAAAGCTCATCTGCATCAATCAGTTGATTCAATATTTGTTCTGCATCCGGCTCCTTTAGCAATACGGCAATCAGTACTGATGAGTCAATCACCATCAATTTTTTCCCCATAAGCCAAACTCGCTTTCCTCATAACCAAGCAACTGTTCAGGTGAGTCATCATTCAAAGTTGGCAAACTTGCACATTCCTCTGCAATCCGCATGAGTCTTTGTTTTCTTTGTAGTTTATCTATATTTTTTGTTTTGGGTGGTAAGCCGTCAACGGCTATGTCGTCAATTTCAATTTCCTGGTGATTGGAAATAATTGCCAGCAAGCGGTCTACATACACGTCTTTTAGTTTGATTTGAATGGTCGTCATGTAGATAAGATTCCTTTATTACGTCTGTACATTACTAACATTAGCCAACTGACCTGCGCCTTTTGGGGTAAAACTAAAAAATGCCCTGCAAATTACGACAACTTCAGCTTTGCCGTCAGGATGTGTTGGCAGAGGTGTCTCCAGCATGGATGCTGGGGCTAGCCTACATGGATGTATTCACGGCGGCCTCAGCCAGCACATCCTGACGGCAAAGCTGGGAGCAACCAGGAGCCTAAAAATTTAAAGCAATAATCTAACACAGCAATTGACGTAAATCATCAATTAATTTATTGTTTAAAGCAAGCTAGAGCTTGCAAAACTCGGTTACCAAGCGGAGCTTGGTAACCAGTGAAACACTAGGCTGCATCATTCCCACCCAATACAAACGGATTAACTATAGTCATTTGTCCATCCAGCACAAAGCCATGCTGCATATCTTCGCTGAGTACAGCTTGGCAATGTAAGCGTTTTGCACAAGCCAGTATTAAAGCATCGTAGAATTTCAATTGATGGCGTTGCGCAATGCCTACAGCGGAAATGCTATCAGCCAATTGTAGCTGTTCAATGGGCAAATTTGCCCGGATTTCTTGGACGGCAATTTCTATCTGAGCGAACTGATCTGAAAACTTACGCCGGACCACATTACAAAACTCGTTGATAACCTGAATGCTGATAATGCACTCGCCAGATTTTAACAGCCTGGCGGCAATCCGGCTTTTGTGTTCATCTTGGTTGGCATAGCGATATAGTAAGACATTGGTATCAACAAAATACTTACCGGGCATTGGCTTCTTCTCTGTCGAAATGAAAGCCAGTTAAATCCAGCCTGAAATCGCTTGGTTCGGCGGGCTTGGTTTCAGCAAGCAATGTGCGTAAATCGTTAATAATGTTATCGGAAAATTCAGGCTTGACGCTTTCCTCCAACGGCCAAAAAATTACCTCTATGCGCTGATGCCGCAATTCAGGTGGTACGGAAACCATGTCTGGGGCATCATAAATAATTTGGCGAACAGGTTGCATATTGTTACCTTAAATTAATTTACAGCAAATCCAGAAAAAATTTCGTCTACATGTTGATCGATGTTGTTAGTAGTAAATCGCCTAGCTAAAACATCCTGTTGCGACTCATATAGAGCGGCTTCAAGTTCCATTTCCCGCAGATAATGGTAGTGCTCGATTTTCATCACTACGAAGGCTTCCTTGTTATCAACGGTTATGATGGCTTCCGGTTGATTAGCAAGGTTTTCTTCTAAACAGGCGATGCCTTTGGTTTGTAAATCGATTGCAGTAATCATAAATGTTGCCTGAAAAATTTATACTATAAATAGTCTATCACCGCTGCATCAATCGGGAAAAATGCTATCAGTATAGTCGTTCAATCTGCAAAGACATTACCCAACAACGGTGGGTTACGATGTGCGGTTACTTATATGTGCTTACGGCAAAGCTGGGAGCAACCAGAAGCCTAAAGATTTTAAAGCAATAATCTAACACAGCAGTTGACGTAAATCATCAATTAATTTAAAGCTTAAATTAAGCAAGACAAGGGTTACATGCGTAACCGTGCGCCATGATGACTTGCATGGCGCAACTCCAGCCAAAATTAAATTAATTTTTGTATAGAAAAATTTTCTATACAATAGTGATATAACAACCAAGCAACGCTTCCGAAACAAATACCGGCTGCAACTAAGGGAAAAAGATCATCTTCCCATGCATGTCCATTTGGTCGGCGGAAACGTGAATGCCCGAATCGATCTAGCTGATCTGAAGGTTGTCGCCGGCGCCATACCTGCTGATTTGAAAAAAGAAGTAATGGCGTGGCTCATCGAAAATCAGCATGATTTAATAGCGGAGTGGAAAACATGGCAACCATGAAACGCCCCAGGCTCTCAGCTGTTGAGCCTTTGCCAAACCATAAATTGCGGCTAAGCTTCATCAACGCCTCTGTTTTTATAGTCTCCCTTGCCGAAGATGTGGAGAACAACCCAAGACTACAACGGCTTAAAGACCCGGTAGCTTTTTCAAAAGTTACTTTAATAGTCGGTGAAGGCTGGACGGTTGAGTGGCCGGAACTGGATATTCAAATCGGCGCAGACACCTTATGGCTGGACGCCCAAGCGCAAAACGCCGCTGATGAAAATACCCGAATTTTTACCCAATGGCGATTAAAGCACGGTCTTTCATTGGCTGAGTCCGCCAAAGCATTGGGCATGACAACGCGTACCATGAGCGCTTATGGTTCCGGCAAACGGCCGGTGCCACGTTATATTGCTTTGGCCTGTAAGGGCTGGGATTCTGAACAAATTAAGCCGTGATGGTTTATCAGCTGCTTGCTTGTTGTATTTCCTTAACTTCGCTCAGCACCCGCCCTTGCGCAACCCGCGTCAACAGCATATCTCCAACACCCACTTGCGCAGCATCTTTGATGATTTTGCCGTCAGCTTGCCGTTGCACAATGGCATAACCACGTTCCAAAGTAGCCAGAGGACTCACCGCATGTAAGGTCTGACTAATCGCTGCTTGCCGGCTGTGCAGTTTTGCCAATTTCACTGTGATTGCCCGTTCCAGGCGCTGCTGAAAATAGACCAATTGCTGTTGGTAAGCGGCGATAGTTGTCGCCGGGTTTTGCTGTTTCAGCTTGTGATTGCCGATAGCCAGTTGCTGTTGCAAATCGTGCAGCTTGCGCTGCATGGCTTGATTGATACGCTGTTCCAACTCGTCCAATCGTTGCGCATTGCGTTGCAGTTTTTGACCAGGATGTTGCAATTGCAGGGCTTTATCCAACCACGCCAAGCGCTGCTTTTCTTGAGAAATTTGGCGTTGCAGTAACTGGGTTAAATGCCGCTCATAAGCATAAAAATTATTCAGCCACTCATCCTGATGCGGAACCGCATGCTCGGCGGCGGCGGAAGGCGTTGCAGCGCGGAAGTCGGCGACGAAATCGGCGATGGTGACATCCACTTCATGCCCGACCGCAGAAATCACCGGAATCTCGCTGGCGGCAATCGCCCTGGCGACGATTTCTTCATTAAACGCCCATAAGTCTTCCAAAGAACCGCCGCCCCGCCCCAAAATAATCACATCCACCCACTGTTGACGATTAGCGGTTTCCAGCGCCCGGACGATTTCGGTCTTCGCCGCCTCGCCCTGCACCGCGACCGGATAAATCAATACCGGAATGGCTGGAAAGCGGCGTTTCAACACCGTCAAAATATCGTGGACCGCCGCACCGCTCGGCGAAGTAATCACGCCGATTTGCTTTGGGATTAAAGGTAATTCCCGTTTGCGTTCGGCGGCAAATAAACCTTCCTGTAATAACTTGGTTTTCAAGCGTTCGAAGGCCAGGCGTAATGCGCCATCGCCGGCTTCTTCCAGATGTTCGACCACCAGTTGATAATCGCCGCGCGGTTCGTACAAACTTACCTGGGCGGTGACGATGACTTGATTACCGTTAGCGGGTTTAAAGCGCAGCCTAAGCTGCTGGCCTTTGAACATGGCGCAACGGATTTGCGCCTGACTGTCCTTCAGCGTGAAATACAAATGCCCGGAGGAGGGCGCGCTTAGGTTGGAAATTTCCCCTAACACCTGCACGGTCATAAAATGACTTGCCAGCAGGCGTTTGGTTTCGCGATTAAGCTCGGAGACGCTATAAACGCTATCGGACATTGCGGCGCTTAATTAATCAGCAAATGGACTTTCCAATATGATGGTTTCGTTCCGCTCTGCGCCGGTGGAGAGAATAGTGACTTTTACGCCGACCAATTCTTCAATCTTAGCGATATAAGCCTTGGCGTTGTCCGGTAGTTGCGCAAATTCGGTAATGCCGGCGGTCGTACCGCTCCAGCCCGGCAATTCCTCAATTACCGGCACGCAGGCTTCGTATTGATCAGCCCCCAGCGGTGCGATTTCAGTCACTTTACCGTTGATATTATAAGCCGTGCAGATGCCGATTTTGTCCAAACCGTCCAACACGTCGAGTTTAGTCAAACAAATACCGCTTAGGCTATTCAACTGCGCCGATTTGCGCATCGAAACGGCGTCGAACCAGCCGCAACGGCGTTTACGGCCAGTCGTAGCGCCGAATTCGTGACCTTTTTCGCCCAGATGATCTCCATAACCATCCAACAACTCGGTAGGGAAGGGGCCATTGCCGACCCGGGTGGAATAAGCTTTGGTGATGCCCAACACATAATCAATAGCCAAGGGTCCCACGCCGCTGCCGGTGGCAGCGCCGCCGGCGGTGGTGTTCGATGAAGTCACATAAGGGTAGGTGCCGTGATCGATATCCAGCAACGCGCCTTGCGCACCTTCAAACAGGATATTGCTACCTTGTTGTTGCAAGGTGTTGAGTTCTTCACCGACATCGGTCAGCATCGGCTTAATCAGTTCACCTAAGGCCAAGGTATTTTTCAGGATTTCCTCGTAGCTGACCGGATCGCAGTGATAATAATTGACCAGCATGAAATTATGGAATTCGACCAATTCTTTCAGGCGGTGAGCGAACTCTTCAACGTTTCTAAGGTCGCCGGCCCGCAAGCCGCGTCTGGCGACTTTATCTTCATAAGCTGGGCCGATACCGCGACCGGTGGTACCGATGGCTTTGCTGCCGCGGGCGATTTCCCGAGCTTGATCGATAGCCACATGCACCGGCAAAATCAGCGCGCAAGCTTCGCTGATTTTTAGTCGCGAACGCACCGGTACGCCGGATTTTTCCAGAATGTCGATTTCCTTCAACAACGCTTCCGGGCATAACACCACGCCGTTGCCTATCAGGCAGGCAACGCCGTCATGTAATACGCCGGAGGGTATCAGGTGCAAGACGGTTTTTTCGCCGTTAATCACCAAGGTATGACCGGCATTGTGTCCGCCCTGAAAGCGCACCACGGCGGCGGCTTGTTCGGTTAAAAGATCGACGAGTTTGCCTTTGCCTTCGTCGCCCCATTGTGTACCGATAACAACTACATTTTTTCCCATAATTTTGAACCTTATGCTAATGGCTTAACAAGCCAACGTTGATCTTGCCTTTCCAGAGTGGCTGTGCAGCCTAAATCGGCAGCGTTGCCGACTTGATTGGGTAGATATTGAATCACTGTTGCGCCCTCGGCGCGTAAATCGCGGATAATCAGCAGTAAATCTGCATCTTCAGCATAAGGCGCCAAAATCACCGGTGTTGCAGTTTGATCGATGCTGTTGGCGCATAAACTGACCAGCTGTTTTAAATCAGCGCTAAAACCGGTGGCGGCTCGGGCGCGGCCAAATATTTCGCCTATATTGTCGTAGCGGCCGCCGCGCGCTATTTCCCGGCCCACGGCTGGAATAAAGGCGGCGAAAACCAGACCGGTATGGTAATGATAGCCGCGTAGTTCTGCTAGGTCGAAACTCACCGGCAATAACGGAAAATCCCGGCGTAATTTGTCGGCGATATTTTGTAAATTGGCTAAGGCTTTGGCTACAGACTCATTGCCGATATTCAACAGCGCAGCCGCTTTTTCCAGTACATCCCGGCCGCCATTTAACTTAGATAAAGCCATAAATAGAGCTTTAAAGCGCTCGTCGATGTTGAAACCTTGCAGTAATTCTTTGAGCTCGCTACCGGCTTTGCGCTGCAATACGTCGAACAATTGAGTTTCTTGTTGGCTGCTCAGTCCGGCTTGGGCTACCAGGGCGCGGTAGATACCGACATGCCCGAGATCCAGATGCACATTTTGCAGGCCGCTAAGGGCTAAAGTTTCCAGCATCAGGCAGATGATTTCATAATCGCTTTCTATGCCGGCATGACCGTAGAGTTCCGCGCCGATTTGCATAGGGCTGCGGGTCTTTTCCAGCGGATCGCCGCGCGTATGCAGAATTGTGCCGACATAACACAGCCGCGTCGGCCATTCATGTTTTAAATTATGCGCGTCAATTCTGGCGACTTGCGGCGTCATATCGGCGCGGACCCCGAGCAGCTTGCCGCTGATCTGGTCGGTCAATTTAAAGGTTTGCAGGTCCAGATCGTGACCTGAACCTGTCAGCAGCGAATCCAGAAAGTCTACAAACGGCGGAATTACCAAGCGGTAGCCCCAGCCGGCAAAAGTAGCCAGCAGCTTAGCGCGCAGGCGTTCCAGTTTTTCCGCCTGTTCCGGCAGGACTTCGTCTATGCCTTCCGGCAACAGCCAAGTGTCGTTTTTTTGCATTTTACATATCCCAGTCGCAGAAAACGCCCCGCACAGCGGAGCGTTTTAGCGGTGTGTCAAATTAAGCCGGTTTATTTCTGATTCTTGAAAAATCTGAAGAATTCGGAATTAGGTTCAAGCACCATGATATTGCCGGATTTACCCAAGCTGCCTTTATAGGCAATCATGCTGCGATAAAAAGCGTAAAAATCGGTATCTTCGCTATAGCCTTTGGCGAAAATTTCCGCTGCTCTGGCATCACCTTCGCCACGTAAAATTTCCGAATCACGATAGGCGTTGGCCAGGATGATTTCGCGTTGTTTATCGGCATCGGCGCGGATGCGTTCGGCCGCTTCAGAACCTTGCGAGCGAAATTCACGCGCCACTCGCGCCCGTTCAGCTTCCATCCGCTGATACACCGAGGTGCTGACTTCACTAGGCAGGTCTATACGTTTGACTTGCACATCGACGATAGTAATGCCCAGTTTTAAGGCATGCGGCGACACATTAGTGATTAAAGCTTCGCGAATAATACTGCGATCTGTCGAAACCAGTTGTCTGATTTCGCGCTTACTGAACTCGCTACGGAAAGCATCTTTAATGATTTGGTCTAAGCGCACATTAGCTTGATTTACATCGCCGCCTACTGTGGTGTAAAAGTTTTTAACATCACCGATGCGCCATTTTACGAAAGAATCGACGATGACATTTTTCTTTTCCGCTGTCAAAAACCGTTCCGGGGTCGAATCCATGGTCATGATACGCGAGTCGAATTTTTTGACGTCATTAATGATGGGCAGTTTAAAGTGGATGCCTGGCGTGAAATCCGTACCGACAATTTCACCCATTTGAAATTTAATCACCCGCTCGGTCTCGCCGACGGTAAATACCGACATCGATAACACCAGGATCACTGCGCCAATCGCGACTAAAATCTTATTTACCATCGTTGCGTCCTCTCACGTCGCGTTCACGGCTGCCGGTCCGGGTATCGATTTTGACCTCTTTGGCCGGTGTGGCTGTAGAAACCTGCTCATGACTGATCAGGGGCGGCGGAGCATCTTCAGTCGGCTTATTGTTTAATTTATCCAGCGGTAAATACAGAATATTGTTGCCGCCTTTCACATCCACCAAAATATTGTTGGAGCGTCCTAATACCGATTCCATGGCTTCGATATACATGCGTTGTTTAGTGACGGCAGGGGCTTTTTTATATTCAGTCAGCAATTGGCTGAAACGGCTGACATCACCGTCAGCTTGAGCAATCACTCTCTCTTTATAGGCTTCCGCTTCCTGAACGATACGCGAAGCCGCGCCGCGTGATTTTGGCACCACGTCATTGGAATAGGCTTCCGCTTCATTAATCAGGCGTTGTTTGTCTTCACGCGCCTTAATGGCGTCCTCAAACGAACCTTGTACTTGTTCCGGCGGCTGAGCATCTTGTAAATTGACGCTGGTGATCAGGATGCCGGTTTTGTAAAAATCCATCACCGACTGAATTTCGGATTTGATGGCCAGCACGATTTCGCTACGGCCTTCGGTCAGCACGAAATCCATATCGCTATGGCCGATAACACCGCGCTCGACGCTTTCGGTGACTTGTTTTAGCGTAGAAGCCGGATCGTAGACATTAAAAACGTATTCTTTGGCGTCTTTGACCTGATATTGCACCGCCAGCCGTACATCGACGATGTTTTCATCCTTGGTCAGCATCATGGCTTCTTTGGGAACTGAGCCGGTGGCTTGGCCGCCGCCGGAACGGTAACCGACCTCAATAAAGCGTTGTTGCTCGACATTGACGATTTGATACTGTTCAATCGGCGCCGGGATATGCCAGTTTAAACCGGGTTGGGTCGTGCTGACATAAGCGCCAAAGCGGGTGACTATGCCTTTGGTGCCTTCGTCCACGGTATAGAAACCGCTCAAGCCCCAGAGTACTGCTGCGCCTGCTGCCAGATAGCCCAAGGTTTTCACGGAGGCAAGACGACGAGTCGAAGCGGAGACGGCAGCGGCAGCGCCTCGTCAATCGCCCGGATCTACTCGCGATGATCCTCGAGGACGCGATCGAGGACGGCCAGATCGATCACAACCCCGCCCGGGGCAAGCGCATGCGCGTCCGCGTTCCCAAGCCAAGCGCGAACGTTCCTGGAGATCGACGAGCTCGCCGCGCTCATCGACGCGGCCGCGAGCAGGACGTCGCGCTCGCGCAGATCCCCGCGCCCGCGAGCTCGGCCTCACAGCCGCGCATGTCGCCCAGCTGCACGCGCAGGGCAAACAGCCGAGCCAGATCGCAAAGCAGCTCGGATTCGCCAAGTCCACCGTCACCTACCACCTCTCGCGGCTCGGCCTGAAGGCGGGGCGTGGCTACGTCGGGCGACGCGTCGTCGTCGAGATCCTGGGCCGCACAGGCGTGCGCGCGAGCGAGCTGTGCGACATCAAGATCGGCCACCTGCGCCTGCACGACCCCGCGGGCGCCCGCTTCCACATCCCCGACGCCAAGACCGAGACCGGCATCCGCGAGGTGCAGATGACGCCCGACCTCGTCGAGGCGATCGTCGAGCACATCGACCGCCTGCGGCGCATCGGCGGCCCCACTGGGCCAGAGGACTACCTGGTCCCGAACCTGCGCGGCGGACGGATGGACCGCCAGCGCGTCGGCGAGATCGTCCGCGAGGCGGCCGCGCTTGCCAGCAAGCTGCCACGCGCGCGAGGCCTGCCGCCGCTGCCGAACACCACGCCGCACTCCCTCCGGCGCACGTACATCTCGATCGCCCTGCTCGCCAACAACTTCGACGTGAAGTGGGTCATGGACCAGGTCGGCCACGCCGACTCGAAGATGACGATGGACGTCTACGCACAGTTGAGCAGCGCGCCAAGCGCGACCACGGCGCCCACTTCGACGAGCTCGTCCGCACCGCGCGCGTGCAGCTGCGCACGCCGCGCCGAACCCTCAACCACCCTCGCATTGGGACGGCGATTGGGCCAGGAAGCCAAAAATCGCCGATTTCGCCGCTCCCGATGCCGCCTCGACGATCGAAAAACATGCCTTTGAGCAGGCAAAAACCGCCATGGCGAGACCGGGATTCGAACCCGGGACACCACGATTTTCAGTCGTGGGGCGACCAAAAGGACCCGCCATGCGAAACCTAGCAAGAAGGCCCGCATATACTGGCGTTTCGCGCTGCCCTCGGCGACAGCGGCGGGTGGCGAGGCGGGCCGAGATACCGGCGGATACCCGAAGATGCCGGGGGGTTTGGGCCGACGAGAGGGGTCCGTCGGCCCAAACGAAGCCGGGCGAGCACGGACGGGTGGCGAGAGGCGGACTCGAACCGCGAGCTGCGGGCGGCACAGCCGGAGGACGCAATCATGCTCGTCTCGATGCGAGAAAATCCCAACGATGAAGAGCAGCAGTACGTCGACTGTTCGGGCGTCTCAGGTTCTACTGGCGGTCTTCATCGCAATCGTCGTGCTGGAGCATTTGCTGCAGCCGGGGCTATCCCCCGGCCGCCACCGGATATCCGAGTACGCGAACGGCTCCCCCGGCTGGCTCATGACCAGCGGGTTCATCGCCTGGACAGCTGCGATGGCCTCGGCGGCGGTCGCGACAGCGCTCGCCCCAGTGGAGCCGGTCAGGATCAGGCAGTTCGTTGCCGCGCTGCTTCTGCTGGCGACGATCGGGGCCGCTGCAACCGCGGCATTCAAGACCGGAACGAGCGGCGGAGTCGTTCCGCCCGGACACCGCCTGACCACGACCAACCGAATCCACGACGTCGGATCGGGTGGACTAGCGCTGGTGCTCTGGGTGGCAGTGCTCAGCAGCCTTGGGCTGAGCGACCGACGGTTGCGTGCTCGGTCAGCAGTCGCGCTGACCGCGGGCGTCGTCTCGGTTGTCGTGTTCTCAAGCTGGGTGCTCGATCTGCCCGGTATCAACCAGCGTGCGCTGGTCCTCGTTGCGTGCGCGTGGCAATTCTCCCTGCTCGCCGCCCTCGGACGATCCCGCCGAGCGAGCGAGCACCCGTGACTAGGCGAAGCCGCGATAGGAGCTCATCGAATGGGCCACTACGGGGAAGACTCACTCCTCTCCGGAGCTCGCGGTCTGGCTGTGGGCCAGCGGGTTGCGCCAGCAGTACCAGTTGATGCCCGAGCAGCGTTCACCGCAGGGCGCCACGGCATGCTCCACGCGAGACCGTTCATTGAGCGCCGGCAGAGTAAGCGGGGCGCCGACATCGTCATCCTTCTCCTCGAACTCATCGCCCGTGTAGCGACCGTCGTCCCCGACGTACTTGAACTTCGCGCCCTCGGCGGCGATGTCAAGGAGATATGCCGGTTGCCGGCGAACGGAGTCGCCCGTCTCGCGAACCAGCCAGACAGTGTCCCCCACGTAACGGCGGGGGTTCAAGCCGTAGCCGAGGGCCGCCTTGCCTTGAAGCTCGAACTCGGCGAGATACAGCGCGAACACGGCGCCGATCGAGAACGCGATCGCGCGACCGCCGGAGCTCGTCGTTACCGCACCGATGACGGTCGGGCAGCCGATCAGGACGACCGGAACGAGCAGACGTGCGAACCCACGATGAAAGCACCAGATAGCCGTGATCCCGGCCCAGCGCTGCTTTCCGGGGCGCTCACACGGAGCCGGACATGACACCCCGGAAACCCTCGGGAGGACAACGAACCAGTCGACGAGAGCAGATGCATACACACCCGACCAGAGCACGACCCATCCCACGACGAGAACGTTGAACACGAGACCAACACGGTGGAACGGGTGCCAGACGGCATGCAGCAGCACCTCAGAGCTGCCAATGCCGATTACCGCGATGGCAAGCCATTGCGCGAGCACCCACCGGTCCAACCGTCGACGGTGATCGGGTACCAGGCCCTCAGGCCTGCGGTTGCGGAACGTCTCGGGCATGTGCTTGGCTGCTCTGCGCTGAACGAGGTAGACGCTGTGAAGGAATCCGGCGACCGCTGCGAGTCCGGCAGCGACCCAACCTCCTGCAATCGGATGGCCTCCGAGGCCGAGCAGGACAACGCCGATCAAGTCGGCGACCACGAACCACGACATCGACACCTTCGGCTCCATCGCCTCCCCTCCACCCTCCGGATCGTTCTTGCGTGCAGGGCGATTATCCCAACATTTGGGCTTTCGCGTGATCCGGTACAGGCGATTCAGCCGACTGCCTTGCGGAAGGCTGGGCACGCCACCCACAGATGGCCGCCAGTCGTCCTGACGCGGTCCTGGCGCCAACCCCGGCCACGAGGCACCCAGGCTCGAGCGGCTGCGCGGCGCCCGTCCCCCGCGGCTTCCCGCCGCTCAAGTCCGTCCTGACGCGCGACGATGCTTCGCGCATGGCTGATCCCACCCTATGGAATCTCGAGCCGCACACGGCCGCTAAGCACCGGGTGCTGCGGGCCTACCTTGACGGCTGGATCGCTGTCATGGGACAGCAAGCACTGCGGGTGGCCACACCGGAAGCGCCGCGGCTACTGCTCGTCGACGGGTTCGCAGGGCCAGGGCGCTACGCGACTGGAGAGCCCGGGTCACCGCTGATCATGCTCGAAGCGCTACTCGGGCACTCAGCCTTCGAGAGGCTTGCAGGTGTGCACTTCATCCTGCTGTTCATCGAGCACGACCAACGCCGCGTCACGCACCTCGAAAGCGAGATTCAAAAGCTTCAACCACTCCCGAGCAACGTCACGGTCAAAATCCAGCACGGAGAGTTCGAGACGACCTTCGGATCGCTACTCGATGAGGTAACGGACAGCGGCAAGCAGCTCGTACCGACCTTCGCGTTCATCGACCCGTTCGGCTACTCAACCTCGCCGATGTCCCTCAGCGGCCGTCTGCTCGACTTCCCACGATGCGAGGTGCTCTCGTTCTTGCCGCTTTCCTTCGTGCACCGTTTCGTCGGTCGCGACGGCCAGGAGAACGCGATGAACTCACTGTTCGGCTGCGAAGACTGGAAAGCAGCGATCCTGATGAAAGGCCACGAGAGGACACAGTATCTCCTTGAGCTGTTCGAACGCCAGCTCGGACGGAACACCGGCGTCCAGCATGTGCGGTCGTTCCAGTTGCAGACACAAGACGGCGAGGACTACCGACTCGTGTTCGGCCTCGGCCATCTGAAGGGCCTCGAGATCGCGAAGGATGCGATGTGGAAGGTCGACCCCGTCAGCGGCACGAGCTACAAGGCCACGACCGAGTCAGGGCAAGAGGTGCTGTTCGGTGCGGCGGACACCGTGACCACCGCCCCGTTACTGCACGAGCTACGAACCAAGTTCCAGCTCGACTGGTTCACGATCGAGCAAGCCGAGACGTGCACTCTGCTCGACACCCCCTATCGCAAGGGCCAGCTACGGGTGCGGACCCTCGCGCCTGCGGAGAAGGCAGGCACCCTCGAGGTTCAGCGAACAGGCGGCGGGAGAGCCTACACGGGTGCGAAGCTACGGTTCCGCAGTTGAGAGCATCGGAGCGCGAGCTTACCTTCGGAGTTAAATGATACGAACATATGTTCGTATCATTTAGAGGAAGGACAGCCCCGACCCCGAACGGAGGCACATGGCCGACAACAGCGCGATCGAGTGGACCGAGGCGACCTGGAATCCAGTTACCGGCTGCACGCAGGTATCACCAGGATGCGCGCACTGCTACGCCAAAACGTTCGCGGAGCGCTGGCGCGGCATTCCGGGACACCCCTACGAGCAAGGGTTCGACCTGCGCATCTGGCCCGAGCGCCTCGAACAGCCACTCCGCTGGACACGCCCACGGATGATCTTCGTGAACTCCATGAGCGACCTGTTCCACGAGGACATCCCTCTCAGCTACATCGAGCAGGTGTTTGATGTGATGGGACAAGCAGGACACCACACGTTTCAAATCCTAACGAAGAGGGACGCCCGGCTCGCCGAGATCGCGCCGGCACTCACGTGGCACCCGAACGTCTGGATCGGGGTGTCAATCGAGAACCGGCGCTTTGTGCACCGCGCTGACCGGCTACGCGAAGTCGATGCGGCCGTACGTTTCATCTCGGCCGAGCCTCTGCTCGGGCCACTTGACGACCTCGACCTGGCCGGCATCGACTGGTTGATCGCCGGTGGCGAGTCTGGATCCAGGCACCGACGCGTGAGCGGCGACTGGCTGCGTGACCTGCGTGACCGCTGCGCCAAGCAGAACGTCGCGTACTTCTTCAAGCAATGGGGCGGGCACCACCCGAAAACGGGCGGTCGGGAACTCGACGGGAAGACCTGGGATGAGCTACCGGATGGGCGCTCGTTGCAACTGACGGGCTAGATACGGGAGGGAGCGGCGCCGGATCCGTCCCATTCGCCGCCGAGGGCAAGATCCCGCTGATCGGCGAATCCTCGGTGAGACTGCGGCACAAAGTCAAATCATGTGACCGTCCGCACTCGTCAGCGGGTCGGATGGCCGCGAACCTGCTTGGTCGCCCCATCCCGATCGATGTGTCCGAGACATCCTCGTGCTCCACCTCGACCGCGAGATTGTGGAGAGCAACCCCAGCTTGGCGATCGACCGCAGGTTGCTATCGGCTCTATGCACTGCAGCTCGGGGAGATCGGGCCTATCCATTTACCGATCGACCCTATAGCCGCCTTAGAAACGGCGCCAGCCTTCTCGTCAGCGCTCGAGGCTGGCAGCTGAAGATGACGATCGCGGCGTAGCGGGCGTCCATGCCGTCTACGGCGAGCTCAACGGCAGCTCCGTTTGCGTCGGATGTCAGCATGGGTGGAACCGGCGATTTGGCCCCGGCCAACATCGTTGCCTTGCGCACATCGTCGCGAGGCAGGCGGCCCGACCTCCAGCGCATGCGTCGCTCAAATGCCGGCGAGCAGTAGACCTTCGGCGGCATAAGCTCCCCCTGACCATTGAACGCTCGAAACGCGAGCGCGACCGCAACCTCGCGCTGACTTTCTTCGCCGACTCGCCTCGCGATCGCTTGGCAAGACATCTGATAGCGATCGCTCAGCTCCCCGATCACGTGCGCTCGCGCTGGTGAATCGTCGAACTCCTTTCGAAGCTTGTCGCCCTTGGCCAATATCTCTGCGGCGAACTGATTCGCCTGGCGCTCGAGGCGATCGTTGAACTCCGGGGTCAGCCTAAGCTTGTTGTCGAGATGCGCGAAGACCAGCTGATGGTCAGGAAGGACGGCATGGCCAGCCTCGTGACCGAGCACAAAGCGCTTTTTGAGCGCATGCAGATCGGCTTTTACGTAGACCTGCCCGCTGTCGGTATGGAGGACGCCGAGAATCCGCTGGAAGGCGGCATCGGCCAGATCGCCGAAGCGCTTGCGTAGGCTTCGACGCTCCTCGAGCGTCAGTTCGATGGCCCCGACCTGGACGAGCTTGGCCGTAGCGTACGCCGCGTCGAGATCGACGGGTCCGTCCTGTCTGAGCGCATCGATCTCGCGAAGCAGCGCCACTGCGTGCGTGCGAATGGCTGTCTGGTCATCGCCGCTCAGGGGATGGTCGGTACGGTGTCGCGACGCGGCGAAGCTGGCCTTCTTACGCAGCGTCTCGAGCACCGCCTTCATCACGCGCAGCTCGTCGTCCGTGAAGTCGCTACCGAGCACCGAGAGCGCTCGTTTGGCGTTCGGAGCTAGCGCGGCGTCATCCGCTTCGACATAGCCGGCCCACATCATGAGCACGGTAAACGGCTCTCCGTAGGCCGTCGCGAGCTTCTGAAGCGTCGACGGGCCCGGGCTTGCTATTTCGTCGCGCTCGAGCTGCGAGAGGTAGCCGCTGTTGACGCCGCTTACGCGCTCAACGTCGCGAAGGCTCAGCCCCTTTTCGCTACGCGCCGTCTTCAGGCGCTGACCCAGGGTTGGCTCTTGTGTGCTCATGCGCTCGCAGTCTGCCACATCGCGCTCGCCAGGGCAAGCAGACCGCTCGTGCTCTAGAAGCGTCTATGTTATGTTTGTTAACGCAAACAGCACCGACCGCGGCGAAGGCCGCAAGGAGGTCCCGCCGTGTCTGAGGTAGCCGCACCCAGCAAGCTCGAGGTCGGGGTCATGCACAACGGCATATCCCGCGCCTTGCCTTATCACCCGCATGAGCACGGACATGCGCTGTTCCAGCACGCATGCCACGCGTTCGAGATCCATCCGCGCGATCGTGGAACGCTCGCGCTCTACCTGCCCGACAACTCAACCGAGGTGCCGCAGGACATTCCGATTGAGCAAGGAGGGGTCAGGCCGGATACGACCCTGATCCTCCGCCCGCGCGAAGCGAGCACCGGAGCGGCGCGGTGATCGCCCTGGCGCCGGGGATACTCGAGCGCTCGTTCGAGCATCTCCGGCGCTGCGGCGCCGGAGAGCGCGAGTGCGTAGTGGTTTGGGCCGGACCGCTTGATCAGGGCGGCTTGGTGTCCGAGGTCATCCACCCACGCCACGCGGGCTCAGCCGTCAGATGCGATTTCGATCCCGGCTGGATCGGCGAATTCTGGCTGGAGCTGGCCACGCGCAACATGACAGCGCGTGCTCAGGTCCACTCCCATCCCGGTCGCGCGTACCACTCCGAGCGCGATGACGCCTTCGCCTTGGTCAAGACCTCCGGGTACCTCTCGCTCGTAGTGCCGCGTTTCGCCATCGGCTCTCCGACGCTTGACGGAACGTATCTCGCCGAAAAGACGCCTGGCGGCTGGCAAGAGCTCGACCCGTCCGCCGCCATCAAGATCGCGTCATGACGCCAGAGGCCGCACTTGCGCGCTCGGCTCGCCTGATCAACGAGCAGTACTTCGCCGGCGAGGCCGAGGAGGACGCCATCGTCGCCGGGCTGATGGCTACCACGATCCGCCTGGTCGCCGACGAGCAGAACATGTCGTCGATTGGCGGTCAGGCAGCCCTTGTGACGGCATTCCAACTCATCGCTCGTACGGGCCTGGGCGTCGAGCTGATCATCCCAGACGTCGAGCTCATCGCTGAAGTTCCGCCGCTGCGGCGCGCGACACTTCGGGCAGCCCTACTTGAGCTTGGTGGGGACTTGATTCCGCAGCTGACCATTCGGGCCTTCGAGCTGAGCGAGGACGCGACCTTCGTCTTTGGCGACAGCGCGTACGAGACCGGATTTCGTGTGCAGGTCACTGATCTCGGATGCCGCATCGTCGAGCCAGGGGCTCGGTCCTCACGAATCCAGGCGAGCTGCCCGCTGGGTGGGCTCGCGGCAGGTGCAGCGACTGCGGCGATGGCCCTAGAGGCGGCTCTGCTCCACGTCGAGACGGCGACAAGGATGCGACGAACGACGCAGCCTCGCCCTAGCGTCGGTCCGCCGGTCGACATCGATCTCGGGCTTGTCTTTCCGTCACTCAACGCAGGACTGCTGGGCTGTCGGCATCTCGGTGTAATAAGCGGAGGCGCGGTAACGAATGGGCTGACCGACGTACTTCACTGGCTCGCGCCGCTCGTTCCGGACCTATCTGTCTTGGACGACGACGACGTCGACTGGCACAACCTGAATCGTTGCGTCCAGTTCCGAGCTTCGGACGTTACGTCTGCAAAGACGGACGCGCTTCAGCAAGCGAGCACGAACCTCCTTACGATCACCGGCACTAAGGGCCGCTTCGCCCTCGGAAGCTGCGAAGAACTGACCGACTACGTCGCAGTCGGAGTAGACGACATCCGCGCACGCTGGTGGGTGCAGCAGTCTTGGCCGAGTCATCTGTACGTGGCCGCGACTTCGAACTACGAAGCGGTGGTGACTACACACCATCCAGGGCAGCCATGTGCCGGCTGCGCGCATCCAGAGGCTGGTCCACCCCGGAGTGAGATCCCGACGATCTCGTTCGTCTCCTATTGGGCCGGATTGATCCAGGCGTGCGCTCTTCTGGCTGATCTGCGCGGCGAATCTGAGGCGCGGCGTATCACGGTGTATCCGTTCGCACTTGGCGAGCGGACTTGGTGGACGGCTTCTCAGCTCAGAGCAGTCAGAGGGTGCGCAATCCACTGTCCCGCGTCGCGCGCCCTATCTCAAGAACCACAGATGACCGCCGGCAGCAGACTAGCCTTGCGCGGCTAGGATCAACAGCGGGCGGCTTGATCCATCCGTGCCGGGGAGCATCGTCAAGGACAATGCCCCGCGTCAACTCCGGATCTCTACACGCCCGCACCCTCGCCGACGGCACGCGCGTCTTCCGCCTGCGCTTCAACGCAGGTGGCCGGCGGCAGATCCTGAGCCTGCACGAGCGTCAAGGTTGTAGCTGTGGCTGTGGTGGCGGGTGGGATGCGCCTGGAGCTCGGCGCGAGCTGGCCGACGTGCTCGCGAAGGTAAGGCTAGGGATCTGGCGGCGCCCCACGGCGGCGATGCGGGCGAGGCGAGTGGGGTCCGGTACGAGCTTCGACAGCTACGCCCGGCACTGGCTGGAGGCAAAGACCGAAGGCGTATACGGAGAGATCCGGGCGGGCACGGCGGCGGGCTACCGCTGCTACCTCGAGCGCCACCTGCTGCCGGCGTTCGAGGACTGCCTAGTCGAGGAGGTCGACCGCGCACGCTGCCTGCGCTTGAAGGCAACGCTGATAGCCAACGCCCGCCGGCTGCGTGCGGCGACCGAGGCCGGACGCGAGTTGCGCGATGAGCGCGGGCGCCGTCGCAGACCGCTCGGGGCGGCGTCGATCCGCAGTGTGCTTCTGATACTCGCGGCGATTCTCGACGAGGCTGTCGAGGACGAACTGCTCGAGAGCAACCCGGCGCGAGGCAAGCGGATGCGCGTGCGCGTGCCAAAGCCCAGCCGGACATTCCTTGAGATGGACGAGCTCGCGGCACTGCTACAAGCAGCCGGCGCACAGGACGAACCCGCGCACGAGGCCCCGCGTCACCCAAGGCTGGGCGCGAGAACGTTGCAGGTAGAGCGTCTGGTGAACAAGGGGTATCGACCGCGTCAGATCGCGGGGCGCCTCGGCATGGCGCCCGGGACGGTGAGCTTTCACCTGCACCGCCTCGGCGTGAGGGTCGGTCATGGCTACTGCGGCCGGCGCGTGATGGTCGAGATTCTCGGCCGCTCGGGCGTGCGCGTCGGCGAGCTGTGCGACCTGCGGATCGGGCAGTTGCGCCTGCACGGCAGCGACGGCGGGCGCTTTCAGATCCTCGACTCGAAGACCGAGACCGGGATTCGCGAGGTGCAGATGACCCCGGACCTCGCCGCGGCGGTGAGCCAGCACATCGCGACGCTGCGCCGCATTGGTGCTTCGGCCGGTCCTAAGGCCTTCCTGGTCCCGAATGCGAGAGGCGGACGCAACGATCGTGGCCGGATCTCGGCGGTGCTGGCGAAGGCCAGCGTTCAAGCCAGCGAGCAGCAGCTCGAGAGGGGCCTGCCGCCGCTACCCAACACCACGCCGCACACGCTGCGGCGCACCTACATCTCGATCGCGCTGCTGGCGAACAACTTCGATGTGAAGTGGGTGATGGCACAGGTCGGGCACGCAGATTCGCGGATGACGATGGACGTCTACGCGCAGCTCGAGCAGCGCGTGAAGCGCGAGCACGGCGAGAGCTTCGATCGGCTCGTGCGCCAGGCAGGTGAGAGCCAGGCTGATGAGATCCACGGCGGGCAACTGCTCGCTCAGGCGGCGTGAGTGACCCTTTGCGCCTTTGCGGTACCCGGATCGTCTGATTGCGGTGCCGAAGCACGGGCGCCTCTGCGGGCAAAAGGTCCCGAAAAGGTACTGGGACCCCGGAATCGTGGTGTTCGGCGTACGATTCTGGGTGCGCCTCGGGTGCCTGTGAACCCAGTATTCATGCGGGTTTCTGGGCGGATGGCGAGACCGGGATTCGAACCCGGGACACCACGATTTTCAGGCGCTCTTGCGACTGAGACGCGAGACAATGTGGCCGAAAAGTGGTCTATTTGCAGGTGTTTCGCCCATGTGCCCGGTCGCCCCCCGGCCCCGCGCCGGGGTCAAGATACCGCCGGTTGCCCGCGGTTGCCGGCGGGTTTTGGACAACGGCTAGGGGTCGTTGTCCAAAAACCAGCGAGCCCCGGCGGGGCGATGGCGAGAGGCGGACTTGAACCGCCGACACCTCGATTTTCAGGCGTGCGCCCTTGCCGCTGAGAGGCGAGAAAGTGCGAGCGATAAATGGTACGCGTTCAGTCCTTTGGTTAGGTGAGTGTGGGGAGTGGGTCGCCGCGGGCGCGGGCTGCGAGTAGTTCGGTGAGGTAGGCGAACAGACTGCGGCCTTGGAGGCGGCAAGTGACCGATGCGGACAGGGCGCGCTCGATGAACCGCTCGCCGTCCTCGGATTGGGTGCCATGGGAGAGCTTGCGGTGGATGACTGGGCCGCGGAGCGCTCGCTCGGCGGCGTTGTTCGTCGGCTGCACGCCCTCGATGGTGACGAACGTGAATAGCGCGGGCCAGATCTTCAGGAGGTTGTTGGCGAACACGCGATGTAGGCGGGTGCGCTTGCTCTTGCGGCCGGCGTGCTCGAGTAGTGCACGCAGTTCGGTCTGGATGGGTGTCATCTCGTAGGTCAGCCGGGCCCGATCTGGCCAAGGCAAGCGTTCGCGCTCGCGTGGAGAGCGCGGTGCTGGGGTTGCTCGAGGACGCGGCGGCGGACGACTGAGCCTGGGCGTAGCATAGTGGCGCCTGCGTGCTCATGCGTTCGCTTGATGACATCGGAGATTTCCGGCAGCCGAGCGAAGGGTCCCTTCTGGACTTTCTGCCGGAGATGCCTTTCGTGCTGGCGGTCGAGCAGGAGAGACTCACGAGCGCATACCTGAGCGAGCGCGGACTGCAAGCAGGCCGATATGAGCCGCAGGTGCTCACCGACGCACTCAACGAGCGCACAAAGTCGCTCGTTGAGGAGGCGGTCTCGTTCGCGGCGGAGTTTGAGCCGGTCTCGTTGGTTACGTGTTTGATCGCGGCGTATGAGAGCCTGCGAATCCATCTGGGCTCGCTGGCTTGGGGTGCGACGGGCAAGCTACGGCTAGAGCCATCGATGGTCGAGTGGGCGCGCTCGCAGGCGGCGACCGCACCGTCGCTTGCCATCTCGCTGCGTCTGGCGATCGAGCTGGTCAGCGCGCGTCCGCCGGCTGGTGAGCGTCAGGCGACGAGGACGGCCGTGACCGGCCTATGGGCATGTGCATGGGAGATCCTACGCGTGGGCAGCACCAGCGACCTGATCCGCTACGAGGTGGTCGCTAGCGAGCTGTCTACGCGCACCGGCAGGCTTGCTTTGCCGGAGCTCGCTGCGCCAGACCACGCGATCGCGGATCGGGCGGTCCAGCTGCTCGACGGGACAAGCGACCCGTTTTCCAGCCTGTTCGGCCGCGAGCGCAGAACCATGCCACTGACCGCCGCCGAGCGAGCGAAGGAAAAGAAGCTACTTGACGATCTTGGCGGTGCGCTGTCGCAGGTGGCGGGCGTCGATTTGCCTACTTGCACGAGGATCATCGCGAGCCTTGCCGGGTTCGCCGGTCTTCAGCCTCCTGATCATCCCGACGGCTACAACCCTGGTGGTCTGAACATCGCTGCGGAGGACGATCTCGTGTCCACGATGGCTTACCTGCATGGCCAGGAGGCTGAGCGTGTGCGAAAGCTGCTGTCTTTTTTGAGCATTGGCCCCAAGCCCGACTACCCGGACCAGGCTGACATGCCGTGGAGGTTCGGACGCCGCCGCACCTACCAGTCACGTCCGCTGGTCAGGGTGGCGGGCGAGCGGAACATCATCTGGAGCGGATTTCATACTTATTGCGCGATAGACGTCATCGCGGCGCAGTTGATCCACGCGAGCCTGCCAGACGTCGAGCCGCGCAGCCCTCTGCACAATGCGATGAACGCATTCTCAGAGTGGCGCGGTGAACAGTTCGAGGCGGCCGTCTTGGATGTGGTGAAAAGCGACCTGCGTTTCCGCGCCCGCAAAGTCGACAAGCTGGACGGAGAACGGCTCAGACGGGTCAACGGCAAGGACTTGGGCGACATAGACGTGCTCGCAGCGGAGCCCGATTCGCGCACGCTGCTGAACATCGAAGTCGTGGCCAGCGCGCCGGCTCGCACACCGCGCGAGATGGCTGACGAGATCAGGCGCTTTAGCACCACGGACGAGCTGGGACTCTCCACCGCTAAGGGCAAAAGAACCGATGCCGACCGTGTTCTCGAACGCGCGGAGCTGATCGAAAAGAAGCTCGGGAGCGCGCTGGCGCAACTCAACGTGCAATCAGATGTCGACGGGTGGCGCGTGCAGTCGCTGATCGTCCTTCAAGCTCCTCCGTTCGTTGGGAAGCTACACGACGTCGCCGTGCCCACACTCGGCTACGACGAGCTGACGCAGCTGGATCTCTGTGATTGGATCGCTCAGCAAAGCGATTGAGCGACTGCTTTGCGCGCCTTAGGCTGGGCTGTCTCCGGGTGCTCCCGACAGTTGGGGGCTCGATAGGTCTTTCAGGTGCATACCCGTGGCCGTGTCCCGCGAACCGCGGCCTTCCTTGCGGTGTGGGTGGCAGATTGGCGGACGGGGTGGTTGGGTAGATGCGCGGTGTGAGTCGCCGCGATTTGATGGAGGGCTGATGGCTGTGGTGGCGGTGACGGGCGCGAGCTCAGGGGTTGGGCGCGCTACGGCGCAGGCGTTCGCTCGTGAGGGCGCGACGGTCGGGCTGATCGCGCGTAGCCGGGAAGCACTGGCCGCAACCGCGTCTGAGGTGGAGTCGCTGCCAGCCGGACCTCTCCCCACCCGAACTGGCGACGGCAAGATGACCTGGCTGGCATGGCGCCAGATCCGAGCTCAGGCCGCAGCAGGCGCACTGGCGCTTGCCGCGCTAGCGCTGCTACTCGGGTTCATCGCCGCGCGGAGCGCACACCTCGGCGGCGAGTTCATACGGGCACTCAGTCCCTCGCAACGTCACGCGTACGTCACGGGCGACGCGATCCTGATCCTCCTGCCGTGTTAATAGGTGTTTCCCAGCCCCCGATTACGAGCACCTGACCATTCGGGAGCAGCGTTGCGGTCTGGTAAGACTGCGGTACGCGCATCGGTGCCGCCTTGGTCCAGGTATCCGTGCTCACGTTGAACAGTTCAGCCAGGTCTAGATTCGCACGGGAGCTACTGACGTTCACAAGGGCTTCGTCGAAGCCGTTGTAGCCGCCAGCGACCAGCACCTGGCCGTCGGATAGCAAAGTGGCGGTCGCGCCAGCCCGGGGTTCGCCCATCGACGCAGCAGGAAACCATGTATCGGCCTGCGCAAGTCCCGCGCAAGCGAGGCTTTCCATAGCCGCGACCACCATCGCGGCGACATGCCGGAGTCCACATGCCCCTCGTACGCCCAAAGTTCGACAGATGGTATCTGATCGCCTCCATAGGTCGCTGCTCGAGCGACAAGCTCAGAGGGCCGATCCTCTGCTGCGGACCACATTCGGCTCAGTCCGAGAGTAAGCGCCGGATTCGGGCGTGACGCACATGGGCGGAAGCGGGACAGGTTCCCGGCTTCCGCCCTCGCGATACGTCAGAGGCTTAGAGTGTCGGCGATCGCGGCACGTAGGTTGGGTGGTTTGCATAGCGGACCTACGCCACGACCGCAAGCGCTATCCCACAGCGCCGTGCCGCCGTCATACACGACTACGTTGTGGTCGTTCTTGACCCGCAGAAACGCACCCGAATGACCCGATGTGCCCTTCGATGCCACCGCGGCCTTGTCAATATCTAACGGACCGAGGTGTGTCGCACAACAACTCAATCCTAGTTCAGCGGCGGCGACGATAGAGACGGACGAGAATTCCCGTTACGAGAGCGGCGACGGCGAGAACCCATGCGACCCAAGTTTTGTGGCCACCGTTTGACCGGAGGAGGCCCCCCATTAGCTCATATACGAGAGCAGAATGCAGCATGGACATTGGTACCATCTACCCCAACCCGCCTTGAAGCAAACAAGCGCAAGCGTGCCGACTACTCAGGCCGACTTCAAGCCTGCCACAGTGGCCCGTCGCCTCCGCGATCACCGGATTGACTCCGGCGAGCGGGGGCAGGTGAGTAAGAGATAAAGGCGGTAGCAACCGGGTGCCCCGGCTCTCGACTTAGCCGAATACCGTGTCAATGAGTTCTCCCTGTTCGAGATCTTCTTCTTCTTCTTCACCGCTTTCGCTGAGTAGTTCCGCCGCGCCGCGTATCCCCACCGAGACGCCACATCCGATCACTGCCCCCTGAACCCCGTCGGCCGCCCCAGAAATCGCGCCGGTGGCGCAGTCCTTGGCGTAGTCTTCCACGCTACGCCCAGAGGGGTCGGAAGCGTTTACGGGATCCGCACCAGCGAAAAGGAAGCGGTTCCCTTGGGTTGCGCTGCTGAACCGGTCCTCGGGGTCTTGTTGTGTCCAGCGTCCTGTAGTGGGGTCGTAGTAGCGTTCGCCGTAGTGGATGAGGTTGTTGGGGACGTTGCCGAGGCCGGTGTTGCCGGCTGGCATTCGGTAGCCGCCCTTGTAGCCGAAGGGGTAGGGGATGGTTTGGGTTCCTTCGCTTTTGATGTTCTCGCCGTAGGGGCCGTAGTGGAAGGTCCGTTCGACTTTCTTGCTGGTGTTTACGAGCGCGATGACATCTCCCTGTGCGTCGTAGAGGGGGTTGTAGTTCCCGGATGGGGTGCGCTCGTCGATCAGCAGCCCGTTTGGTGTGCGGGCGAAGTAGCTCGTTCCGGAGGAGTTGACTTCGCGGGTGAGCCCGAGCAGGCTGTTCTGCAAGGTCACGCTGGCCCCGACGGCGGTGAGGTCGTCTTGGCCTGTGCCGCCGTAGGAGAGCGCTAGCGCGCTTCCTCCCGACGGAGTGAGGCTGGATAGCTGGCTGGCTGCGTCATAGGCGAACGCCGCGCCTCCGGTTTCGCTCTTGGGCGCGATTTCTGTCTCCTCGCCGGCGGCGTCGTCGGAATAGGCCGACAGCTCATCTGATGTGTTGCAGGCCCCGCTGACGGTTTGGCGGCATTCGAGCTCGTTAGCCGCATTGTTGGTGAAGTAGGTCGTCGTCCCGCCGGTTTCCGCTGTAGTACTGGCCTGCTGGCTGAGACGGTTCCCAGCGCCATCGAGCGTGTAGGCGTAGTGGGATTTGATTGTGGTGCCTTTCGTGGTCGCTTCGATGAGCTGCTCGAGCTTGTTATACGCATAGGTCGTGCTGTTGCCGGTCGATTCGGTCAGCTTCTGAATCAAGCCGGTGTCGTCTTCGCCCTGCTTGTACGAGTAAGTCAGGGTGGGGACGGTGGTCCCAGTGACTCCTTCGGCTGTGATCGTTTCCGGGCGGCCGGTGGCGGGTTCGAGTTTGTAGTTCTCGATGGCGCCGGAGGGGTAGGTGATCTTCGTGAGCCGGTGGTCGTTGTTGTAGGCAAACCTGGTTTCCGTGGATGCTCCGGGCTCAAGCATCGATTCAAGCTCGTTGAGGTTGTTGTACTTGTATTTCGTGGTGCCGCCGCCGTCGATGAACGACGTCATGTTCGACGCTTCGTCATAGCCATATTCATTTTTGAGGCTGCCTGGCAGTTCTTCCTTCGTGATCCGGTCGAGTTGATCGATGGTGTATTTCGTCGTACCCGTAGGATCTTCTCGCTTGACGAGGAACCCGTCCGGGTCGTATTCGAATTTGACGGTCCTTGCCGTCCCGCTGCCCGTGTATTCGATCTTGGTAATGCGATTGTCGCTGTCGTAGGTGATGGTCTCGACATGCCCGGCACCGTCTTTGATGACGTGCGGGCGACTATCGGCGTCTACTTCGATCGTCGTCGCGGCCAGCGGCACCGGCGGTTTGATTTCCTTGAGGTTGCCTTTGCTGTCGTATGCGTATTCAGTGGTGTGCCCGTCAGCGTCAGCCGAGCTCTTCACTGCGCCGTTACTTTCGTAGGTGAATTTCAGCTGGCGTTGCGTGGGGAGCTGGTCGCTCTCGCTCTGCAGCACATTCGCCGGTTCGCTCGATGATTCGGCAGGACAATCGTACTGTTCTTCTTCTTCTTTGGATTTGTATTCCATTTTGCTCTTGTTGAAGCATGCGAATTTGCTGTTGCCCTCGGGGTTTTCGACCTGCGTCGCGGAGTACGGATTGTTCTGATCCTTGTAGCTGAAGCTCGTGACGAGCGATGACGTGCTCGGCGACTTCGTGGGACAGCTCGATTCCGCGCCGGCGCTCTCGATCACGCACAACAGATTACGATTGGTTTCATCGTAGTTGAGGCTCTCGACGGCGCCGCTTTCCCCAGTGCCGGGCGCCGCGGCCGTGGTTGAGGAGAGATTGCCGAGGGCGTTGTATTTAGTGCTGGTTTCGTTGCCCTGTGCATCGAAGGTCTTTTCGACCTCATCCAGCGAGTTCGTGCAGTACAGCGTTTTGTTCCCCTTGGGGTCTGTCACCACCGTTGCTTTCTGCGTAGCGGTGCACAGACCTGTTTTTTTGTCGAATTCGGGGGCTTTCCCAACTTCGTAGTAGGCGAACGTTGTGGTTGGCCCGGTTGTGTGTTCGGAGTTGGTCGTGCGGATGATCTTGGCGATACGACCGCCTTCGCCGTATTCGAGCAGGGTCACGTGGCCGTCCGGATCGGTGATCTTGCGTACCCAGTCGGCTTCGAGAGCCGGCCCGTAGCCATAGGCCGTCGTCTTGCCTGCGGCGTCGGTCGCTTTGACGAGCTCCTTCCACTCTTCAATGGTTTCGTATTTGAACGAGACCGACCGTTTGCCGGAGACATCTTCAATCTTTGTGTAGCCTTCATATGGTTCGGTCTGGGTGTATTCGATTTTGCGTCCCTCCGAGTCGGTCCATTTGCTCGGATCTTCCATTCCCGAGCTGTAGCTCGCCGCCAGCTTGTTGCCGTAGCGATCTTCCACCACAGTTGGGAAGTACCCTTCTCCGCCGGGACCTTTGCGGCCGAAGTCGACGTGCACCTGGCTCGGCTCGAAGATGATCCGGTATATCACCCCCGAAGGCAGTTCTGTTGGGCAGGGCGCTGCGCTTCCTGCCGCGCACATCGTCGCGTCGATGCCTGCCGGCGTGATGAAGTTCGACCCGGACTTCAAGAACGCAAAGACACCACCGCTGCTATCGGTGTAGGCAAGCGAGCCTTCGCCCTCGACCTGGACATGCGAGGAGTTGCTGTCACCCCACGATTCGCCGTACCCATACGGAGAGGCACTGAGACTGTTGAAGAAGCGTTCGCTAGAGAAGCTCAGACCACGACCAGGGATCACTAGATCCGTGCTACGCAGCATCAGGTCACCGCTGGCAACGTTCACGCTCATCGTCGAGGTGGGCGTCAGATTGGTCGAAAGCAGCGTGTACTGGGAGCCCGTGCCCACGCCGCGCGGCGCGGATTCGTAAGACAGGCTGGGTTCGTTTTCGTAGGCGCTGTCGTTGAACGTGACGAGGTTGTTTGCCGAGCTCTCGTTCACGTCCTTGACCAGGAACCCGAGGTCAGCATCGGACTGGCCCGTCGGCGCCCCCGTCCCGTTGAACCAACGCTGGAGCATTTCGGTGGGATTCCAATACACCCAGCCTGTCGTCGAACCTACTGATGGGTTGATCGCCGCTTCACTGTTTTCCGCGAAGTCGCCTCCTCGTGTTTTCCACGCGCTACTGCCGTTGCTGGTGTCCCATGTGGCGCTCGTCGTCCACGGTGTGATCACGCGGTAGACACCCATTGCCTGGGCTTCTTTACTCGTTGAACTCGCGATGTCCAGTTCCAGGCGTGCGCTGAGGATCGTCAATTCTTCGCTGTCATACGGCATCACGAACTTGATCAAGCTGCGCTTGGTGCTCGCAGGCGAGGAGGTGTGGCCGGCACTGATCGAGCCGCCACACGCAGCATGCGTCGGTTCGCTGCTCGAGATCGTGCAAGCCGCTTCGGGCTGCTGCCCAAGCGGACGTTCTTCAGTGTCAGGGACGACACCACTAGCGGGCTGAGCAGCAGTGTCCTGCTTTGCGCTCGCGCGTTCGGCGGCACTCATCGGCTGCCAGCTGCCGCCGGCCACCTGATGGTTTATCGGGTTGGCGAACACCCGCGTCAAATGGTGCCCGTCCGGCAGAGTCCACGTGTCAGAGTCTGCGGTCGTGTCGCCTTCGATGAGCTTTGCGCCAGCCGGCAATGACCGTGTTTCCCCTGCTGGTGTTGCGGGACCTACGAACGGACCTGTGCGTTGGAACGTGGCCGCAAGCTCGCGACGCACACCCACGGACTCGTGGCTCACCGACGCTTCAGAAGTGCTCCCAGCCTGCGCAGCTGCACCCGACACGGCAACAACTGCCCACACACAACCAACGAGTACGCACAAACGCGCACCCCAGGCCCATACCCGAAGCATGGTGCTCCTCTCAATTGTCCAACAACATTTCCCTCGCACACCAATCGCGAGAGTGCCCTGTCCGAGCACGCATCTTCTACCCGAAGTCAGTCACCACGTCAAGGGCGAACTGTTGGAATACGCAAACCTCCTGCACAGCGTCAGTTTTTAAGAGACACATTGCGTAGCGGAGCGTGTGGGCACATCCGCAAGCAGCGCATGTGTAACGCTTCTCCCGGCGGGGTACTGAGGTGCATAGACGGCACCCGGGTCGAGCCTGCGACGAGCGCAGCCAGCGAGGCCTCTTTGGCCGGACAGGGCAAGAGCCTCGCGCACGACCGAGTGCCGTCTTCGAATGCTATCCCAGGAACCCAGCACAAGCTGCTGCTAGCCAACCTCCCGAAACCTGAGCAGCGCATGCTGATCACCAGCTGACGCTGACCAGGCATGGCCCCCACACCGCCACCAGCAAGAAAGTCCTCCGCGCCGAGCTCGCCCAGATCATCATCGCCGGCTGTGCGATGGAGTTCGCCTCTAAGCACCAGCCGATGACGAACAGCCACCGGCTAACAACGCCGAGGAGAGCGACATGACCCGACGAAACTGCGGTCTGACGGCCACAACGCACACATGAGCTTTGCGTCCCGAGAAGCCTACCCCAGCGTACGGCACGCCTGACAGGCTTGCGGCGATCCAACCCCGCTCCAGCGCGCCTGCCAGGGATGCAGGGACATTGGTCGCCGCAGCCCATCGTCACAGGATTTCGGGCCAACGAGCGATGTTCGTCGGCCCGAGGCCGGTCGAGCGGATGGCGAGAGGCGGACTTGAACCGCCGACACCTCGATTTTCAGTCGAGTGCTCTACCAGCTGAGCTATCTCGCCGCGACCCCTGATCCTACCGGCTCGCGTGTTTTCGTTTGCCGCGATGCGGACGCCCTCGTACTTCCGGGCGGCGAGGCCGAGGCAGCGGCCGTCCTCTATGAACACCATGCGCGGCGTCGCCAGCGGCGCACGCCAGTCGCCGTCTAGGCGAGGCGGCTCAACACCCGGCGGGTCGCTACTAAGAGCGACCCGCACGGGCGATCACCAGCGGAGAGGGGGAGATTCGAACTCCCGGTACGCCAATCAGACGCATAAACCCTGTGCACCCAAACCAGATCCAGTGGGTCGTCCTGAGTGGTTCACGCTCGCCTTTTTCCACAGGGCCAGAGGAACTGAGCCAGGAGCTGCAGGCGGCTGGACTCACTGCCGCTTGCTTGTGGGCCGGGAAGCGACTACCCAGCCGGCGGGGACCCCGACGCAGAGAGGCTCGCGCTTGAGGAGCAACACTGTGACCCGCGCATCCGCGAGCCGTTCATCGCAGCGCTCACCTCGTCGCCGGTCAGATAGGAGCGGCTGGCGGATAACGACGCGCGAGTTCGGCAGCAGAGTCGGGCAACGTGCCCCAAGCCTGAGACGTAGAGTCAGGGTCGGGGCTCTTAGGTGGCTGTGCAGTGAACCACGATGGAGGTAGCGAGCGGCACTGTCTCTGATAGCGCGAGCCCCCAGATGCGGTAGTCAATACGTGCGCTGTCGATGTGAGCGGCTGGCGCTGTACAGCGGGTCAAAGTAACGCTGGAGGTGATCCAAATCTCCTGCCCATCGTTGAGTGTCAATGGCAATCGCGATGCTCGCGAAACCGGCTCAGGCCCTACGACGATGCCGGATGTTCGCAGTGCCGGGGTGGACGTCAGTAGGTGCACGCCCGTCACGGTCACGCCAGGAGCCGTCGCTCAAGCCCTCCGATAGGCGCACCGAGTGGCCCGCCTTGAGCGCGTACACACCGTAGGAGCTGGCGCCCGCTTCCAAGCCGCTGCCATTGCCGACGAACTGGTGCAGCACGCTATACGGAGCTGCGAGTAGTAGCGAGATGCTGGCAAGAAGCCCTATGCGCCCAACCCCAGGAACGGCTTGCGTGCCCGGGAAGGGACGAGCCGGCCCTGAACTCTCAAACGCCAGCACGGAAAGCAGCGCTGGCGTGAGAACGACAGCCATCAGCAGACCAGCAGCGGAAGTCGGCGCAAACACCAACGAGACGTAGCCTCCGGCGGCGACAGCCAGTACGCACCAACCCCAGGCAGGCGTCACGCCCGTAGATCTCTCTACCCCCAGCCGCACCGCCGTGCCTATGAGCATCGCGACCAGCGTCCCCCACCCAACAGCCGCCACGAGCGACCACGCCCCAGCGATCTGCCACGGCAGATAGATCGCGTCGGCGCTGCGGCTACTCTCGCCTACCAGCTTGAGCAGCATAAGCACGAAGGACGCGCCCCACAGCACGATCGACCCCAGCACCTGGCCGTAGAGCGTGCCGCGCAGCACTCCCGAGTAGCGCGGCGGCCCCTGCCAACGCCTGCTTTCAGTCCCCAGCGTCCCCTGGAAAGCGCTCACCCACGAGATGATCCCACCCGGATCAGGCGATGTCCAGTTGTGCCTTCCCGCCGTCTCGCGTCCCGGGTGGTCCCTGGCTCCGGACAGCGCTGCTGGTTTCTGCGTGTAGATAGAGCGACGCTGGGCACGCGCACCTCTACAGAGCCCCAATGAATGAACCGGAAGCAGTCCGAATGAGCGACCGCCAGAAAGCTAAGGCCGCCCCAGGCCGGGAAGATCGGCTCCTCACCCCGCCCGCCGGTAGCGGATGTGCGTAGCGAGCGGAGAGTGGAGCACCTCGACCGGCTCGAGCCCGAGGGACTCGACGCCGTCGAACAGTCGCTCGCCGGACCCGAGCAGGACGGGGACCACGTCGAGCGTGAGTTCGTCGATCACTCCGGCGGCGAGCGCCTGACGGACGGTCGAGGCGCCGCCCGCGATGTCGACGCCATCCTCGCCGGCCGTCTCACGTGCCTGCGCGTAGGCGGCCTCGAAGCCCTGGGTGACGAAGTGGAAGCTCGTGCCGCCCTCCATCTCGATCGGCTCGCGGGCGTGGTGGGTGAGCACGAAGACCGGTGCGTGGTAGGGCGGCTCGGAGCCCCACCATCCATCCCAGTCCTCATCCCACTCGCCGCGGATCGGCCCGAACATGTTGCGGCCCATGACGTAGGCCCCGCGCGGTCGCATGAGCCAGCCCTCTGCCGTCGCGTCGGCGTCGTTCGCGCGCTCGTCGCCGAGGTGCCAGCTATGAACCTCCCTGCCACGCTTCCCCAGCGGATTCTCCCGACTCTGGTCCGGCCCGGCGACGTAGCCGTCGAGCGAGACCGACATGTGGCAGGTGGTGTCCGGCATCGGCGTCCTCCAAGTAATTGCGATTTGCAAGCGTCGGCACGGTACAGCGCTCGGCGAGAGGTAGCAACGGGCGGGACCCCACCCCAGCGGGCTTGCGGCTAACTCGCCCTTGGTACCAATCGGGCCGCCGGCTTGTCCCGGATTCAGCCGACAAGGCCCGTCTCGGCGGCGATGCTATGGCAAACCTCTGCTCTGCCAACCTCTCCCGGATGCACGAAGACTTGAAATTGCGGCCGGGGCCTTGGCCCGGTTCGTCCACGACACGTCGCTTATGACGAAGATCGCGCACCTCGAGCACGACCTCGCTGGATGCGGCGCCCGATGACGGGGGGGCGGTTGTGTTTCGTTGCTCATGGCGGCACATCGGTACCCGAACGTCCGCACCGCCGACGCGAGTCCCCGGCCTTCGAGCAAATACCCCGCGCACCTGAGGAAGTATGCCCTTGGGCTTGGGTTCGCTCAGTGCTCGGCGAACAGAACGCTAACTCCGCTTAGAAATGCTGTCTCGCGGTGGCAGCACTCGTGGAAGACTCGGCTCTCAGCGTCACTGAGTGCGCGGCCAAGCTTCAAATACGACCCTGACTGCTCGCCGCCATCGGGCAGGATGACGACCATCGGCTCGTAGACGCCCCGGCAGCGGTCACAGCATGGGAGGGCCATACGCACATCATCGTCACGCTGGCCCGCGCTCCAACGGATCGAACTACGCCTTGTCTATCCGTACTGGCTACAGAGAATCGGGCCGACCGGCTAGTGCGCTGCTGCTCTGACGGGCGGAAGTTGACGCCAAGGCGAGCGTTGTATTTAGTCAAAATATACGAATGATGTCTCCAGTCTGTTAGGGTCGCAGCTGATGTGCCGTCACGTCAGCGTCGCTGATCGTCTGATCGCTAGGCGCCGATGCCGATGCCAGCAGTCGCGCAGACCGACCCGTCCCCGGATCATCATCCGGCGCCCGGTGTATTCGTCTGGCCGATCGGTGCACTCGTCGCGGTTCATTGGGTTGCACATCACGCGGGTCCGCAACCGGAGGCTATGGCAGTGATCGAGGCCGTCAATCCCCGGCCTTGATGACGCGTGGAGACTGACCCGAGCGCTGCCAGGCTGCTCTGCGCAACGACGGCTGGCTGCTCGTACGCTACCTGTCGTAAGGAGTGTTTAGTCGCCGCTGACCAGCCGTTTGAGGATCTCGCGCAGTGACGTGCCGGCTTGCGCGGGGGCGTCTTGGGGGTGCTCGGGAAGACCTGGCGGTGGTGGCGGTGTACGGGCGGCGCGGGCCTCTTCGATGGGGGGTGCGATGAGCGCGGCCTCGGTGAGGAAGCGGCTTGGGCGGTCTTTCTCGTGGTGTATTTCGAGTTTCTGTTGGGTGCGTGTGAAAGCGACGTAGGCCAGGCGGCGCTCGGCCTCGGTCCCCTCGCCGCGTTTGATCTCCTCATCGGTAGCGCCGACCGAGCGCTTGTGTGGAAGGGTCCCCTCGTCGCAAGCGATGAGGATCACGTGAGGCCATTGCTGGCCCTTTGCTTTGTGGATCGTGGAGAGCTGGATACCGTGCTTGGAGTCACGGATCTGCTCTAGCTTTTCGGCTTGGCGTTCGAGCTCTGTGAGATATGCGTGCGGGCTCATGCCGGCCGCGTCGCGCTCGGCGTGCTCGAGTACCTCGCACTCGAATTCGTCGAGGCCGCCCATTCGGTCGGCGTCTTCGAACCATTCATCGAAGCCGCCGGCTACGCGTAGCAGGGCTATGGCGTCCGCGGCATCGCCGCATTCTGCGAGTGCCGCAAATAGATCGCCCGGCGCCCATAGCTTGCCTTGGGCGCGATTGGGTGGGTCGACACCAGCGAACGCCGTCTCAAAGGGGACGCCCGCACGTAGGCTTCCTGCGACCCTGGGTCTACCTTGGGGTGAGAGGCCGCGAGCTGGTGTCTGGCAGACTCGCTGTATTAGTCCCTCGTCTGCTTCCGTTGGCGCGAGCGCGAGACGGAGATGATCTTCAAGTGCGAGGCGTGCTCCTGTTGGCTTGAACAGCTTTTCGGGGCCGTCGATCGGGACGCCGAAGTCCGCGCACGAAAGCGCCACGGGTCGTAGCGCATCGGTTGTGCGGGCCAACACCACGATCTCGCCCCGCTGATGCCCTTTCAGGGTTTGTGCTGCCGCGACCCCGGAGTCCAGGCGCGAGAGCTCGTGAAGCACGATCGCGTCGCCGGTGGTGTCTTGGCGGGCTGGGTAGATCTCCTTCTTGAAGCGCACCTTGTTGTGTGCGATCAGGATTCGGGAGGCTTTCACTACTTCTGGTGGGCAGCGGTAGTTCATCTCCAATGCGACGCGCTGCAATCCGGGGTAGAGATCGTCAAGGCAGATGATGCGCTCCACGCTCGCGCGGCGAAACGCATAAAGCGTCTGGTCCTCATCGCCGACGCAGAACAACTGGTCTTGCGGTGCCGCGATGGTCCGTACCAGCAGCTCCTGGGCTGGCTCGATGTCTTGGTACTCATCGACGAGCACGTACTGGAACTCTCGCTGCCAGTGCTCCCGGACCTCCGGCTTATCACGGAGCGCCAGCACCGCCCCGAGGATCTGGTCGTCGAAGTCGATCCGTTCGCGTTCGTGCTGCAGTGCCTCGTATGCGGTGTATAGGGCGGCAAGCGTCCGCTCCCGCGGATCGCTTTGCTCGGTGATCGTCTCGGAGTACTGGGCTGCTCTCATCAGCAAGCCGAGCTTGATGTTGCTCAAAGCGCTCTGGGCGTCCGGCGGGTCAAACCAGACGGCGTCCTGGCCTACCTGATTTTTGGCGATAGCGGCGAGCCTCCGCCATTCCCCCTGCGAGGGACTCCACGGCTTGGGGTTGCGCGGCAGCGCTTTCTCCCTAGCAAGCACGCTAAACCCGAGGGAGTGGAACGTTCGTGCCTGTACACGTTGAGCGTCGGCGAGCGCGAGCCGTGCCTCGAGCTCTTCACGGGCGGCTTTGTTGAACGTCACAGCAACGATCCGCTCGGGTGGGGCACCACGGCGAAGTAGCTCCCGTATCCGCTCGACCAGGACCGCGGTCTTGCCGCTGCCCGCAGGGGCAATGATCTGCACGACCCCCTGATCCGCGAGCACCGCCTGCTTCTGTGTAGCGTCCGGGACGAAGTCCATCTCCGCCAGCATGCGGGTCGCGGACATCTCGGGCTGGCCGCCACGCAAACACCACAACAGCCGCTCAAGAGAATAGGCGTACCCGAAGTCCGCCTCGAAGAACGCGTCGCGGTCGAGCTCCTCGAGTGTCTGGTCTGAGCCGAGCACGAGCTCGATCCCCAGGCGCGCCACCGGCTCCACCACGAACCCCAACAGGTCAGCGGCTGCCCCAGGCCCATCAAGACGCACACCGACTACCGCTAGACGATCCACCTCACCCAGCCACTTAAACCACTCATTTGCGGCGCTCACCAACGACTCTCGATGCAGCCCACCTTTCTCCCGCGCCGGGACGATCCATTGCTCATATAGCCACTGAACCGCTCCGAGATTTTTGGTGGCCTGATCGCTTGAGAGGATTGGGCGATGACAAAGGGCAAGAGGTATCCGGCTGAGGTTAGGGAGCGTGCGGTGCGGCTGGTGGTGGAGCACCGGCGGGAGTATCCGAACGAATGGTCAGCGATCACGTCGATCTCTGAGAAGTGCGGGATGACGGCGGAGACACTGCGCAAGTGGGTGCGCCAGGCCGAAGTCGATGGTGGCCGCCGTCCGGGCGTGAGCAGCGATGAGGCTACTCGGATCAGGGAGCTCGAGCGGGAGAACAAGGAGCTGCGCCGCGCCAACGAGATCTTGAAGGCGGCGTCGGCTTTCTTCGCGCGGGAGCTCGACCCGCAGCCAAGGAGATGAGCCGTATGATCGACGAGCATCGGGGCGACGTTTGGGGTCGAGCCGATCTGCAGGCATCTCGGGATCGCCCCGTCGACGTATTACGCGGTCAAGGCGCGTCAGGCGTCTCCGTCGGCGCGAGCTGTTCGCGACGATGCTCTCGCCCGACGGATCCGTGAGGTGCACGAGAAGAACCTCGGCGTATATGGCGTGCGCAAGGTCTGGTGGCAACTCGCACGCGAAGACGTCAAGGTCGCCCGCTGCACCGTGGAACGCCTGATGGCTAGAGAGGGCCTGAAAGGCGCTGTGCGGGGCAAGAAGCGGCGCACCACGATCCCGGACGGGCAATCAACCCGGGCACCGGACCTCGTGGACCGCGATTTCAAAGCCTCGGCTCCGAACCGTCTTTGGGTCTCAGATTTCACGTATGTGCCGGCGTGGTCAGGGACGGTGTATGTCGCGTTCACGATCGACGTGTTCTCTCGCCGCATCGTTGGCTGGAAGGCCGACACGACGATGAAAACACCGCTCGTCCTCGACACGCTCGAGATGGCGCTCTGGGCCCGCGACCACCACGGCCAACCCGTGCCTAAGGGCCTGATTGCTCACTCCGATGCCGGGAGCCAATACACAAGTTTTGCCTTCACGCAGCGCCTGGTGGACGCTGGCGCTGACGCCTCGATCGGATCCATCGGCGACGGATACGACAACGCCGTCGCTGAGTCAACGATCGGGCTCTACAAGACCGAGCTCATCAACCAGCAAGGACCATGGAAGACGATGCAGCAAGTCGAGTTCGCCACGCTGCAATGGGTCGACTGGTACAACCACCAGCGACTACACGGCAGCTGTGACAAGCTCACGCCAGTCGAGTACGAGCAGACGAGAACGAGACAGACCACTCAATAAAAACTGCCTCCAAACTCCTCGGAGCGGTTCACACGAGACCGCTTCGAGATCCATGCCCAGCGAAGCGGCTGTCCACGCACCCGCGCCACCCGTCGGGTCCGCCGAGGCGATGATTGTCCCGATAGACCCCACGACCGCTACACACATCGGTCCTTCCGCACAGGAGACGCTACGGCCCTGGTCATCGCTCAGCGGCAGCGCAGCACCTTCGACGTGAGAGAGAGTCCATTCGCTTGACTCCGCGCCTGGGTTCGTACTGGCTACAACATCACCAGCAAAGTCGACAGCAACACAAAGCGAGACTGAAGCGCACGAGATCCCGTAGAAGCCGCTCGAAGCCCCGCTGGGTATCGGCCCCGACCAGTAAAGCGGCGCCGTAACTTCGCTTTCAGCAGCCGCTGCCTGGACAAAACCAGCCCCGAGCGCCAGCAACAAGCTCAGCATTCCGAGCAGCCGCCAGGCTCGGCTTCGTATTTGCGCCAAGCGAGCCAAATCGGGCATACGATATTACAAGACATGTTCGGCATGCTGCGCCCACCGTCTCTACCCGACCATGCCGTGACCAGCCGGTCCTCGCGCGAACCCACGACGGTCTCACGAGGATGTAGCCCGAGCCAAAGGTGCAGATCTCCGGTGGACCGCGAGCTGCGGTCTCAGGGTCGCCTAAGTGCCAGCTACCCGAGACGGGTCACGTGTCCCAAGCGCGACAAGTCCGGAGCCTTTTCGATGAGCCCTCGACCATCAACCACACCGGTGCGCGCGTCGATGATGAGATCCAGGACTCGACCTCCGGCCCCAGGGAAGCCGTCAGGCCGGGTCCTCTTCACGAAATGACCCCTCATTGTTAGGAGATCAACGAGACGGTTTGGGCCTCCCTCCTGGTTCATTATTTCGGCTTCTGCTCGCCGCATTTCCGGCGATTCGGGAGATCGGAAGCCCGGTTCGGGCTTATCAAATATCTCGTCGGCGGCTACCAATCGGCCAGTAGCCTCGAGAATGCCTTTCGGATGCTGTACCCCGTAGGACTTCGCCACCCGAAGAGCTATCCGGAGGACTTGCTTGTGAGTGAGGATTGGACGTGCCGCCTCCGTGGGCGCCGTGCCTACCGTCGCTAGGGCTGCTGCAAGTACAGCGCCGACCGAACTTGCACGCCACCAAGTTGACCTCATCGCATTGGATGTTATCCTAGCCAGTGCCGTAACGGGGATCAGCTAGCCAGGCTAGCACCGCCGCACCCGCGCCCCCGGCCAACCACTGCTCGCTTGTTTGTCACAAGCCGCGCGACGTTTTTGGGTTCCGAAGCACTCGAGAACACAGTGGTAGGCCCAGCCATCCGTGGCCGGTACGTAACGTTACGCAAGTCCACCCAGCTTCAAAGATCAAGCTTTGCGCGGACGTAGTTGAGCAGCCTGAGCCGCTGTTGGAGCCCTTCACCTTTGCTGACGGCAAGCCATGCCCCCGGGATGCGGCGAGCCACCATGTCCTCGCTAGGTTGAGCTTCTTCGCTGGGTGCCTGGAAAATTCCAGGGTGCCCCGGGACCGCGGTCATCGCGGGCAGTGCTGGAGGCGTCGAGCCGGGATGCTCTGCAGAAAGAAGCACCGATACCAAAGGTGACCAGCCGTGCAGGCTATAGGACGTATCCGCACATGCAAGGAAACCCTTCCCGATCAGCCCCGAATACGATCGCACGCGCGCGATGACTTCCCCTTCCTCTCGCGTCAGGCCTGAGACGTGAACGGCATTGATCTCGCAGATCCCCGATGCCGTCGCCGCACCCACGGTCACAGTTGGTTGGCTCTGGGCTATCACCCCCTGATTTGCCTCCAGTAGACCACTGTTCGTTTGCGGAATCTGCTTGCCACGCGCGTCGAGCGGAATAAATCTAGGCAGGCTTGTATGTTCACTCAGCAACTCCTTGCCGTGAATCACTATGGCGACGGTGCGCAGGCCATCAGGTAGCGCCGCGTCAACCCGTGTCCGAATCGGTGGTTCGCCACCAAAGCCGACCGATGTCACTTCCTTCGACATAACGGCACGAGCCACGGTCAGCGCTGGTGGCCCACCGCTACTCCAATCTTCGGCGAAAATCGGTGCGTGCGACCTAGGGCCGCCACATCCACCTTCCCCTTCTGGATTGACCCTCACCATGCACCATCCAGCCCAGCCAGCTCGAAGCTGCGGCACTAGCAGCACTTCATCGTACTTGGCCGTTGACCAGGGGTCACCACTCCCTGCGCATGCCGAAAGCACAACGGCAGTCGCTACTGTCGCGACGACGAACGCAGCAAATCGGATGCGGGGGGCCCCAGGCGATCGCCAGTGGCGGCACTTCCCGCTCATCCGCTGTACCAAAGCACCCTCAAGAATAGCTCACGTTAGAGACCCAGCACCCTTTGTGCGTCGCCGCGAACTATCACATCGCGCACGCTGACGCCTGTTTCCGAGGTCATCTGATTGGACCAACCGGTTCTTCTGCAATAAGCGCTTCGCATTCCTCGGTGTGTCCGTCTTCCGCCGACGCCGACCATACGAATGGCCCGCCGGCGAATTTGTACGCACCCCATACCCACGCTTGAAACGTCGTCCCGTCTTCACAGGTCCATGTGTGTTCCATTTCATCCCAGCTGTTTTCGTTTGCGTTGTTGAATTTCCCATTGCTCGGCTTTTCATACATCGCGTACTTACCGTTCTTAAGCTTCCTGAGGAGCGCGATCTGCATGTACATGATCTCGGGTCGTACGCAGAATGCATGGCCATGAACGTTCAGGCTGTTATTCCACGTTCCGCCCCAGCTCACCCACACTGAGCAGTAGGCGCTGTTTGTTCCGTGTTCGGGGTCTGGGCCACAGCCTTCGTCTGCTTCGTCGCATCCTGACGTTGGTTCCTGATGGTTCTCCCAGTATTCAGCTTCTTCTTGGGCTTTCTTGGCTTGTTCTGCCTCAGCGACTGCTAGTTGCCCTCGCTCGCCGGCGATTTCCGCGACCCAGGCCGCCTGATGCACAGTGTATGGGTTGATCACATTTTGGGGCAAAATCGGCGCCGCGCCCTGTGTTTGGAGCTGGCGGCCGATTAGGGGTACGTACGTCTCTCCGTCCTGCGCGATATCTCCTGACGAGAGTTCGCTTGCGACACCGTCAGCGCCGAACCAGGAGTATGAGGGCGGGTTGCTGGTAGTAGGCACGCCGAACTCTGTGCTGGTGTATTTCGTTAGTGGTTCAGTTTCTTTTTCGCTGTCGCCAACCGTCGCGACGATGTCGCCTTGAAGATCGTGAAGCTGGAGAATGGGTGTAGTTTCCCCGGTTTGGATCGCCGTAAGTTCTCCGCCGATACCAGGTATGTAGCGTGTCCATTTTTCCGATGATTCGCCCGTCCACGCTAGCGCACTGCCGGGCCCGTCGTAGTGGGATATAAGGGCCGCGTGGCCTGTGGTTAGAGTTTCGCGAGTGCGACCTTCAGGGTCGAGTTTGTATTCGCTGGTCTTTTTGTTCTGGGTTTGCTTCTCTAGTTGGTTGTCGACGTAGTATTCGCTCGTAAGTTCCGAGCCACCTTCTGGTCCGCCGGCGTCGGCTGCGGGTAGGAGGGTCACGTTGCCGAACGTTTCGTATTTTATGCCTGGGTCCGTGAGGCGGTTGCCGCTGTCGTATATATGGCGTTCGATGGTGCCCGCTTCGCCGGCGCATTTCCCTTCGGTCCCCGGGGGTCGTGTCGTGAGGCTTGTGCGGTCTGATTCTTCGTTGTACGCATAGAGTCGCGTGGTGCACCCGCCCCCGGCGGGCGTTTCCTCGACTGATATGAGGCGCCCAGCGTTGTCGTAAGCATATTCGTCTTGGGTGGCAGTGTTTGCGCGGTTGAGGATTTCGCCATGGATCGATGGGACTCGGGTTTCTTTGAACCACGTTTCCGGACATGCGCTTTTACAGTCACTTGTCTTTTTGTATTCGATGCCCGTGCGTTCCCCTGCAGCGTTACGCGTGTAAGTGGCTGTCATCGCATTCGGATAGTGCTCTGTTACCAGGTTGCCTTCGACGTCGTTTTCTGCGGTGAATGCTTTCGCCTTTGAGTCCACAAGTTCAGAGAGGAAGCCCGTCGTTTTTTCATAAACGTATTTTTGTTCGCCCTTTGCATCTTTGGTCGCGGTGATCTGGCCGTCGTTGCTGTACGTGTATGTGGTTGTGTTGCCGTCAGCGTCTGTGTATTCTTCGAGCTCGCCACGGGCATTGTACTTGCTCGTGATCGTCTTTGTTACTTCTTTTACCGTTGTGCTCTGTTTCTGAAGAGTTCCATTTGTGGTGTTGTACGTGTCAGTGACAGTTGGAAGCGATGTGTCGGTACTGGAGATGACTTCGCTCGTGAGTGGCCTCCCGGCGGAGTCGAACGTGTTTTTCCGTGTGCGCGTCGGCGAGCCGGGTTCAGAGCCGAACTTTTCTTCGTCTGCTTCGGTCTGATCCCACATGTTGTATGTGATCGTCGAGGTTGGCAGTTCGGGTAGTTCTGGGGTGTTGGGCTGCCCGACGACGCTGGTTTGACACGGGAGGTTGACCCATTCTGGGTGGTTGCGACAGGCTGTGACTTCGGCTTCTTCTTTCGCCGTGTAGTAGACGGTCTTTGTCTCGTGAGCCGCTTGGTTGACTGGCATCCATTGCTCGACGCGGTTGTTGCCGCTGTCGACGACGTACATGCTGCCGGCGGCGTTGATCGCGATCCCGAGAGGGCCGCTGAGCTGTCCTTCGCCGGCGCCCTGGGATGCGAAGCGCGCGAGGAACGTGCCGGCTGCGTTGAACTCTTGGACGCGTCCGTTGCTGCTGTCGACGACGTAGAGGTTGCCGGCCGGGTCGGCAGCGATCTCGGTTGGTTCGTAGAACTCCCCGTCGCCGCCGCCCTCCTTGCCAAATTCGCCGAGGAATTCGCCGGTGGTGGCCGACAGCTCCTCAACGCGGTGGTTGCCCGTGTCGGCAACGTACACGTCTCCTCCGGAGAACGCGAGGTCGGTCGGATCATCGAACTCGCCTTCTTCGGACCCGACTTTGCCGTAGGTGGCGATGAACGTACCGGTGGCCGAGTACTCCTCGATGCGGTCGTGTTCGCCGTCGACGACCCAAACGTGGCCGCTTGAGTCGATCTTTACCCCCTCCGGACAGCCCATCTCTCCGGGTTCAGAGCCGGCGCTTCCGAAGGCCGTGACGTATTCGCCTTTTTCGTCCAGCTCCTCAACCCTGTGGTTGCCGCAGTCGCCTACATACACGTCACCCGTGCTTTGGTTCACAGCGATTCCTGATGGTCCCGCGAACTGGCCGTGACCAGACCCATGCGTACCGTAGGCGTGGAGAAATTTTCCGGCCGCGGAAAACTCCTGGATGCGGTTGTTGTCGTAGTCACTGACCCAGACGTTGCCGTGGCCGTCGATAGCATCGCCAATCGGGTAGGAGAACTGGCCGGTACCTGACCCAGCGCTACCAAACTGGTTGGCGTAGTTCATGCGTGCGCCACCTTCAGGCTGCGCGTTCCATACTGAGAGCCGGTTGTTGTCCTGGTCGGCCACGTACAGTTTGCCTTCCAGCGCCACTCCCGTGGGATAGCTCAGCTCTCCTGCTTCCGTTCCGTAGCTACCAATTTCTGTAAGAAACTTGCCGGCTGGTGTCCACTCCTGGATTCGGCTATTTCCGGTATCGGAGACATAAAGATCGCCGCTTGTCATATTTGCCACGATCGATACCGGGTAGTTGAACTGCCGTTCGCCGCTGCCTTTGCTGCCGAATTGCGCGAGATACGCACCGGAAGACGAAAACTCCTCTACGCGGTCGTTGCCGTAGTCCACGACGTAGAATTGGCCTTCGTCCATCGCGATACCTACCGGTTCGCTGAGCTGCCCATTGCCTGAGCCTTTTGTGCCGAATTGACTCATGTACGTACCTTCCGGTGAGATCTCCTCTACCCGATTGTTGCCTGTATCAGTGACCCATAGGTCTCCTGCCGAGTTGAACGTCAAGCCCGTGGGGTCGTGGAACTGTCCGCTTCCCGAACCCGCGAGCCCCGCTTTGCAGCCGGTGGTGCACGTCTCGAGTGCTTCTTTGCCGTCTTTTACGCCCCATCCAATCGCCTCGACGAAGACTCCCGCGGCCGTCACGACCTGGATGCGGTTGTTGCCCGAATCGGAGATGTACAGTTGCCCTGTGACGGGGTCCACCGCAACGCCAAATGGTGCTGAAAACTCTATATCTCCGGTGCCTGCCGAACCGTAGGCTGAAATAAAGGCGCCGCTCGTTTTGAACTCCTCAATCCTGTCGTTGCCCTGGTCAACGGCGATTACTTTGCCTGCATCCCCCACGAGTCCCTGGGGATGGTTGAACTCATCGCTGCCCGCCCCGGCTGATCCAAAGTCTTTGTTGAACACCGGCGGATAGACCACTTCCGCTGTGGCCTCGGGAGCCTTGGTCTCAGTGACGTTGCCCTGTTCGCCGTATTCGGTGGTGTGAGTCAGGTCGAGGCCTGCTGGGTCAGTCGTCGTTGATGTTGGCATGCGCAGCGTCCAGCCCAGCCCGTGCTGCCCACCGTACGAAGTCGAGTCGGTGCGGATGTCGAATTCTTCGCCGCTCGCGGTCCTGGCTCCATCGGTTGATTTCGTCACGAGTTGATAGGTTTCTCCATTTTCTGGGGCGTTTTCGTCGTAAAAGTACTTGATGTGATTGCGAGCCAAGACTTCTTCGGGGCCGCCATCTTTTCCCTTGACGAGCTTCACTAGATGCTGCGGGCCGAGTGATTCTGTGAGCTCGGTTTCGTGTTCATTGTAAATGCTTTTCGTGTCGAGTAGTTCTGCGGCTTCCGCAGTTTTGCCTTCTTTCAGTGCTTGAGCGCGGTTGTCGGCACTGAGTACGCGGGTGACGTTGTTCACTTTGTCGTATTCGGTGGTCGTAATAGCGCCTGACGGTGTTGCGATGTTCACAGTCCGCGCTCGGTAGTCCATATAGTAGGTGATCGCACGCGTCGTTGCGCTCGCTGGCCAGGTTTGAGGTTCGTCGGGTGGAAATATCGCGGTGGCGTATTCCGGGTGGTCTTTCTGGCCCCAGTTCGCCGTTTGGCTTTCGCTCATATTCGCGGGCGCGCCAGTGCCGGATAGAGGCACGCCGTACTCGATCGTTGCGCCTGGCTGCGGAGTGGTGTGTTCGCCTTCGGTCGTCGTGCCATTCCCCGCCGTGGGAATCCGTCCCACCTTGCCGGTGCCGGACGCGAGGTACCAAAGGTCACCGATTGGGCCGGTGGTGATACCCTCCGGGTCGCTGCCTGTGGGCAGAGAGAATTCGGCACCTTTTACTCCCGCAGTAGTGATCTCCCCGATCTTGCTTGTATGGTAGTCCGTGTACCAGAGGTCCCCGTTGGGGCCCTGCCGTGATGCCATATGGCTCGCTTCCTGCGGGGAGTGGGTATTCGGTGATGGTTCCGGAAGCCGTGATCTTGCCAATCTTGCTTGTTCCGTAATCGGTGAACCACAGGTTTCCGTCGGGGCCGGTCGTAATGGCGTTGGGGTCACTTCCGGCCGGAAGTGGATATTCGGCCGTTCGAGCGCCGGCAGTCGTCATCTCGCCGATCTTGCTCGCGCCGTAGTTGGTGTACCAAAGATTCCCCCCAGGACCCGACGTGATCCCGTGAGCGTACCCTTCGCCCATAGCGTATTCGGTGTAGTCTGCGCCGTTCGTCTTCGTAATAGCCGCCGTGTGATTGGTGAACCAGTACGCGTCGTTTGTGCCTAGGGCGATTGCGAAAGGTTCACTGTGTTCTGCGCGCGCCGTGTATTCCGTCTTGCTGCCAGATGTACTGATCTTGCCGATCTTTGCAGTGCCAAGGTCCGTGTACCACAGCGCGCCTTCAAACCCTGCCGTGATGCCGGTTGGCGTACTACCGGTCGGAAGGGCATATTCGGTGTATTCCCCCGCCGACGTAATCTTGCCGATCTCGTTGTTGGCGGTATTCGTGTACCAGAGCTTGCCATCCGGGCCGGCTACGATACTCGTCAGGCCGTTAGCCGTTCCGCCTATCTTGTATTCGGCTGCAGTTGCACCCGCGGTTCCGGCGATCACAGAATTTGTTGCTGTCCCGCCGCCGTTCGTAGCGCTTACGACGGCGACGAGCGTCTGCCCCTCGTCACTAGACTGCACCGTGTAGGTCGCGTTCGTCGCGCCAGGTATGCGGGTGCACTGTTCTCCGCTACTGTTGCAGTCCTCCCATTGATACCCGTACACAACGGGGCTGTTGGTCCATTTGCCGTTCGTTACGCTGATCGCGACTCCGACGACTGGCGACCCCGTGACTTTTGGTGCTTCGCTGTTGACCGGTAGCGATCCGTTCCATAGTTCCGCGGAGGCTGGTGCCTGTGTGGCCTTCAAGAGCCGGCCCGTACTTGTGTCGCCGGCAATCGTGCCGTATGTGAGAGTGGAGGTCTCCTCACCGGGCGGTGTCACTGCCGTGATGTGGTTTTCGGCATCGTAGCCATAGGTAGTCTTGAGGTCTGGAGAGATCCGTGGATCCCACTCTGCCCTGAGGCGCCCCTGTGCGTCGTATTCGTAACGCGCGACGGCCTGATGTTCGACTTTTTTGGCGCCCGGCGCTGGGTTCCACAGAACCGCGATGACTTCATTGAGGCGGTTCTTGTATTCGCCCCATTGGGCTTTGTTTTCGCCCGTCGCCGTCGTCGTCCCTTCGTCGTACTTGAATTCCAGCTCGCGGCACCCGTGTTCGATAGCGCAGTTCAGCGTCGGGTGAGGCGCGATCTCCGCGGTCGGCTGGATTATCGTCTTGCCCGGTTCTACTTCGACCGATCTGTATTCATCCGTCATGGTGTCCGTTGCGACCGGGCCTTCCGAAATTGTCGGCATCCAGGCTTTTGCCCCTTTAGGCTGCGTGAACCGTGTCGTCGTACCCTGCTTGGGATCGTGAAGAAGATATTCGGCCTTTTCCGGCTTGTATTCTAGGGTGAGGTTCGCGTCCCCTTCCGGTGCTTCAAAGTCACCTTCGGAATTGACGGGAAAATGCGTCAGCCCTTCTGGGCCGACGACCATCACGCTATTGTCCGGCAGCACTTCGAGGCTCGCGAGGCTCCCGAGACTCAGACTCCACTCGGGGCCAAGAGCCCCTTCCGCTCCCTCCGCGGTGTTGCGTGAGTCCTCGTGTCGTGTGACCATCAGCGACCCCTCGCCACCGCTCAAGTCCACGTCCGTGGCTTCCATCGCGAAGTCACCAGACTCCGGATTGACCGAGCCCGGCCCCATCGCGAGCGGGGTCGCGTGGTTCACTAGCAGCGGAAAGCGCTTCGATGCGATGTTGCCAGCGTTGTCTGTTGCGACGATCGTGACTGTGTGGTTCCCGGTGCCGAGTTCGGCGCCATTGATCGCCCATTCCGCGCTTCCGGTGCAAGGACCCGATGGGCAGGAGCCGCCTGCGGTGCCGATCTCGTGACCGTCGACCTCCAGCGCGATCGATTTGATCCCGGAGCTTTTGACTGGTTCTTTCCCGTCAGTTGCTTGGGCCTTTAGATGGCCCTCGACTTCGCCGAGTTCATACGTTTCCCCGTTCAACGGTAGACCGCTGAGCGTGATGTTATAGGGAGGTTCGTTGTCTACTTTGAGCGTCGCTTCGCCTTCGCCGTATTCGCTCGACGCAGTGAAGGGTAGGGCGCTTTGGCCTACCTCGCGTATATTGTCTTCCCCGTCTGGCAGGTCCGCGGATGCTAGCTGCGCGTAGGACATGTGTTCGCGTTGCGTTGCTTCGCACTCGTCACCCTTACATGCTTTCGTGCCAATATATTTTGTCCCGAGCGTCGGGCTCTGCTGCCAGCCTTCGCTGGTTTTGTAGTCGACGTGCGTTTGCGACACCCCCGTGCCACCGTCAACTATTTCGGCTTCGATTGCGCCGCTGTTTGGACCGATCCATGTCCCCGGGTAGAGGCCGTTCGGCGTTCCGTCGATTTCTTTATTGAAGGTCTGCCAGTGGATGACAGTGTGCAGACCTCGTTCTTGCCCCACGTACACCTGGGTTTCTGGCCAGAGCTGCGATGTCCACCCCGGCTCTCCGTGATGCGCCTCCAATACTTCATGGCTAGTAGCAATGGTGGTCACCTCGAGATAGGCAACGTTTTCGCTTTCTACTTCTTCGGGAGAGCATTTTGTGTTTGCGCACAGCTTTGCTTCGACGCCCCACCATTCCGGCCCCAAGCCTAGGGTGTGCGATTCGGCGAGCTTTTTCCCGATTTCAAGCCATGCGCCCGCATATGTTGGTGACCCGTCGGAAGCGGCACTGAAGCCGGCAGGCCCGTCAACCTCATAGATTTTTGTCCAGCCTTTGGCCTGCATCCCCCACTCGGCCCAATCGTTCAGACCGAATTCGGTGTCAGCTGGGCGACTCATTCCCATGCCGGCGCCGGCATTGTAAGAGGTGTAGCCGCCTTTTTCGGCCTGGTTGAAGACCCAGTTTTCGAGGTTCGACCCTGCCTCAAGCGTTTCGCTCAGCGTATCGAACTCCGGATCGACCGCGATCGGATAGAGGTAGCTAGCGGTCTGGGTTTCAGGCGTCACGGTTATTGTGTTGCCCGATACGGACATACTGACTGGGACTTCCGTTCCTGCTGAGTCCTCGGCATGAGGACTGGGAATCGTCAGGATGGTCGTCCCGTCCGCGACGACCTTGGCTCCGGCTGCTTCGGCGGTCAGCTGCGCCCCTTCAGGCAGCCCGACACGAAAGTAAAGCGCCGGCGGACTCCTTTCGCTACGAAGACTGGAGGTCACCGATAGCCCATACGTCGAAGGCTTCATTATTGTGTCGACATCGGTCTGAGTGTTGGCAAAGAAGATAGCCGCACCGTCGGGGCTTCCTTCAGAACTGCCCAGTGGGGCACCATTGGGACCCACCGGTATGACTGTTATCCCGGCGGGTAGCTGTGCCCCGCCGCTCACGCGCTTCGGTATTCGCACATTCACGAGCGGCATTGCAGATTCGTATCCGGCCCCGGCTTCATGGAGCGAAAGATCGACGGGAGTAAAACTCGTCTCACCCGTTTGGATCGCCATGGGCGCCAGCGACTCGACTAGCGCACCTTGTCTTTCTCCGGTCGTAATCTGGGCAGCGTATGGACCGGTGAAACCCGTGAGAGACTCGCCGGCTGGAAGCTGAGGCGGCCCACCGGCAGGATGAGCGGACAAACCAGGGAACGACGCGTTGAAGGTAGCTCGGGCCTGTTCAGCGCTCTCGCCCTCGTACTTGGTGCGAGACTGTTCACGTGCAAGCACGGCTTCGGGACTACTGAGGAGGGCCTGCCTGGCTTCCTGCTGCTGTTGATCGCCATCCAGCAGCGTCAGATTTGGGATGACAAGCGCTCCCGAAAGCACGGCCGGCCCGGAAGCCGTCGAAGCATGCGCACTGGCCGCGAAGCCAAATCCGTACCCGGCACAAATGAGAAGGAGTATCGCCCGCCGTGATGCAGCAAACCTCATTTCAGCCTCCCAGCTGTTTGATCCCGACGAACGGCGAAGGAAGATCGGCAGGATTCCTGGCTGTTGCGCCTGTCTAGATTCATTTGGGGTTAAACTTTTGGATGAGTGACAAACGGCTAACTGCCAGTCTGCTTACTGTCACGGCCTTTCCCACCGGGGCGGAGCCAGCTGTCTGGCCCTAGCCGCAAACTGCCCAGTCAGCTGGGCGGTGCACGTTCGGTAGCTAGAATCAACGCGACATTATCTGCTTTCTCGCGTCGTTGTCTACCCCCAACAGGGCTGACTTTGTGGTATGCCAACATAGTTACCTCTATGGAACCGTATTGTCACTCCTTGTGCTTGAGCCATGTCATCCGTCCATAAGTTCGGTTCGACTCTGCACGTTGAGCTTGCGGAAGATCGCTCGGGTATGCGTCCTTACGGTAGAGACGCTAATCCCCAACCTGAGGGCGATGACCGCGGCTGAGCTGTCTTCGCGTAGGTACGTCAAGACCTCGGCCTCACGCTTGGAAAGTCCGTTCGCCTCCCTTTCGCCATGCTTGTTTATGCCCTCAGGCTCGTACGATGCTCGGCCCCTTGGAGAGCAAAGGACGGCGGCAAGAAACTGCGCGAGAGGAGCACCTTGCGGGAGCGAAGTTGCTCCTATGGACGAGATGAAGCTTTCACATAGGCGAGTCTGGGTGCGAACGACTACAAGGACTGTGATCTCCGGGTGACGGTTCCTGATTCGTGTCAACAGCCTTGCATCAGTCGAGTCGTCTAGAACTACTGCGCTCGGTTGGCGACGGGCCACAACATGCTCGAGAGATTGCTTTTCAAGGTTGACTGCGAGGACGTCTATGCGCTTCTCCTGGCTAAACACCTGTACGAGGCCGCGTGCGAAAACCGGATCGAGTCGGCCCAAGACGATCGCGACGTGGTTGAGAGAGCGGCCGTCGCTCATTGAAGGCCACCACGTTCTCCTTCGAGCCCGATGGCGAATTGGCGGATTAGGCGCCGCTCCTCGGCGCGTCTCGGTCGGCTCGCATCGTCCGGGTCGGTCTCGTCAAAGCACACTGCGAGGAGCGGGATCATCGCCTCGACGGCGGCATGCTCGATCGCTTGCTCGCTGTCTTGGTCGCGCTCGATAGCCCTCGCTGCGTTCGGCCAGTAGCCCGTAGTACACGCGGAACCAAATTGGGCGAGACGGTGAGTGCTTTTGCCATGATTGCTTCGCTCCAGTCCGCCATTTACTGTCGGGACAGTTAGAGTCGGCCGGACAAGATCAGCGCCCATACAGGGCCTTACCCTCGGCACTCGCCTTCGGTTGGATGGGCGAGCTTGCGCGTCCGCGTGTTCTGTGCTGAGCGGATACGCGTACACGCGTGTGGCTACGGTGGCCCTCATGCTGCATCGGGCGGCTGCTTGTGGCGGGCTTGGTGGGTTGCTCTGATTGCCGCACCTTGCGCCTCATCCTCAGGGGCGGGATTGGTAGCTGTCAGCGGCGTTAGTTCGAGATATGTGTGCTCGTTGCGCGCCAGCGCGTTGAACAGCCGTCTTGCCGGGCCGTATTGGCGACGCAGTGCGTCCTCGGCTTCCGGCTCGCGCTCGGGCGCCACGATCCGTGCCATACATTCGATGTAGTCGTTGATCGGTATGCCTCTGAAGTCGCAGGCCGCAACCTTGACGATCGGGCGCCGTTCGATCCTCCTCACCGTCCCGGAGGCCGCCTCGGTTCGGATGAAGACTGTTTCGTCGATGGCCGCAAACCACACCCGCGTCGGCACCGGCTCGCCGTTAATGCGTTCGCTCTCTAGTAGGAGGCATCTCGCACCGCAGAGGTAGAGCACCGAGTTCGATGGAGCGTGTGGAACTCCGGCGAGTGTCGCCTGGATGTCGGGTAGCCGCTTACACAGTCGGGCAAGCCGCTTCCCGAGCGGACGCTTGGCAGGCTTACCCGTCACCGCGACTCCTCCGCTTGTGTGCAGGTGCGGGTCGCGCCAGCGATTCGGAGTCCTGGTCACCTCGCGCCCTTGGGAGCGCCCCCGTCTTCTCTCGGATGGCACTAATCAGCGCGTCGAAGAAACGTAGATCCTCCAGCTGAGCCATCCGGCTATCAACAGCCAAATCTTGAAGGCGGCGCACCTCCGAGTCGCGCTGTGATTCGAGAACCTCCAGGAGAATTGGCCACCTGGACAGATCAACCAGGAGGTCCGCCTGCTCGGGCTCGTCAACGAACCCGACAAATTCAAACAGTGACCGTGCTTCTTCAAAACACGCGAACGCGGAGAGAAGCGTCGGCGGATCGATGGTGCTCTCCGGGTCGACGGCCGTATCCAATTGGTCCGCGATATCCCAATTTTTCGCCTGTACCTCGCGATGGACGCCTTCGCGTAGGTAGCGCACGAGTCTCGCTTCGATCGTTTGCATCGTCCCAGGAGCGATCATGCGGCGATCCCTATCGTCTCCGTCGCCGTTCTCGCTCTGCTGGTGCGGGGCTCGACCGGAAGCGGCAGGTCACTAAGCAGCTCGCCTGATGTCACACCGAGTCCGTTGCACAAGCGAAGAAGCGTGCTGAGGCGCGGGTCGGCAACATCCCTTCGTAGGCCGAACAGTGTCCACGTCGAAAGGTTCGACGCACCCGCAAGCCGCTCGACACTCCACCCTCGTGCAACTCGAAGGCTGTCAACTCGGGCGACTACCAGGGCAGTGATCTCGCGCTGCTCCGCGCGGGCTGGCGTCCAGACAGGCGCTACAGGCTTCGCACTTGGCGTTTGTGAGAGCGACAGCTTCATCCGCCGCATCCACCGCCGCGCCGTGTCGCCGGTAAACCCGATCGCTTCCGAGAGATCGTCAATTGATCCCGCGCCAGCAAGATATCTACGGTGAACGTCGCGCACCTGCGCCTCCGTCATTACGTGACGTGCCCGCTTAGGCATGCCTTCCGCGAAAAGGTCAGCGAGGCTGTGCAGGAGCTGCGCCCTCGTGAGGTTGAGTGCTCTGCGGATCTCGACATGAGTCTCGTTGAGCACATACAAGTGCGCGACATCACAAGCGATGGTGTTGTCCACGTAATTCATGGACGCAGTTGCAGTGTCACGATGACTCCGCCTCGGTTAGCTCGTCGTCGCGGCGGTAGCCGAGGCGTGCGGAGATGCTGTCGGCCGTCGATACGAGGTGCGGCCAGAGCGCGTCGACCAACTCCTCCAGCGAGATCATGGAGCTGTGCGCCACGAGGTTGACCGCCGCCACGACATAGCGTGTGTCATCGCGCACGGGTGCTGCGATGGCGAACAGCCCCGGTGAGAGCTCCTGGTCATTGACCGCAAAGCCCGCCACCTCGATCTCCGCAAGCTCCTTCCGCAACGCCGTTTTGCTGGTGATCGTGCCCGGCCCTCTCTTAGTCGGCTTTATCTCCGCGATCAGCTCACGCTGATCAGACTCGGGTAGGTACGCAAGCAGCAGCTTTCCCATCGACGTGCAATACGCCGGCACGCGCGAGCCCGTGTGTAGGTCGAGACCGATCTTGTCGTGGGCGCGGCGGAGACTGCGGACGCGGTCCACGAGCAGGACGTCCGTTGAGTCGAGCACCCCGAGGCTGGTGGTGTAGGAGGTGCGTTGCCGCAGCTCTTCGAGGTAGGGGTGGGCATGCTCGCGCAGGGTGGTGGAGTTCAGGGCGGACATCCCGAGGTCGGTGACCCGCAGCCCCAGGCGGTACTTCCGCGAGCTGTCCTGCTCTAGGTATCCGAGTGCGACGAGCGTGACCACGTAGCGGTGCGTGGTGGACCGGCCCATGCCGAGCTCGTCGGCGATGTCCGCGTTCCCCCGCACGGGACGCTTCGGGGTGAAGCAGCCGAGGACCGCGAGGCCGCGCTCGAGTGACTGCGAGTACCGGGGCTCGCGCAGGCCCGGGATCGACCACACCGGCTCGTCTGGACCGGCACCATCGGGGCGGCGCGGCCTCACGCGCACGGCCCGATCGGGTCGCGCGGGACTTTTCCCTCACTCCCGTTGCCCTCGCTACCGAGGGCGCCGTCACGCGCCTTGAAGGGCGACCTACTCACCCTGTTCCCGAATCCACGCTACGGCTTCGCCCGCGCTTCGCGCTGCGCTGATCGGATAGAACGCCCCGGCGACCCGACCTCGGTGAACCATGACCGTGAGACGGCAATACCAGTCGCTTTTATCCATGTTGAATGTGGGTAGCCCTAGCGCTCCGGCCAGTTCTAGATCAGAGTCTGACAACAGTGTGTGACTCACGCCGGCATCAGTAACCACACGCCGCTGCGCGTCGACTGACTGACTGCTGAGTCCTACGGCGTTGTATCCAAGTCTCTCCAGCTCATCGCGACGATCCGCGAATGAGCGATGCTGCACGGAGTCTCGTGAAGGGCTCTGATAGCCGTCTTCTGGCGAGCATATGGCGCCGGGATAGAGATAAAGAACGAGCCTCTTCCCAAGCTCAGGGAGCGCGACGGGAGCCCGTGCGTAGCATCGGAACCGCACCGGAGGGACAACCGCATCCAGGAGGCGCCCGCCCTGGCCAGCCGTCGAGGTACTACAGGGCTCAGCCATTCGCGTCTGCCAATATCAGTGACGTGTGCAAAGTTTTCCTTTCCGATCGCCGTCGGGAGATAGCTAGTCGCGTGAACACGTCTAGCTCGACTCTGCGTAAAGGTCAAGTTGATCGGTGAATGACGCGCGGCGTGTCTGCCGCGTCCTCCGTTTGCCGCGAGGGTGCGGTCCTTGCGGGTCCTGGTAAATCATTCGGGCTGGCAGCACGAGAAAGAGAGAATGCCCGCTGCTGACCCAAAACTGTGGCGCCACGGAGTGCCAGTCATGTGCGCGCCACGACCGAGCGAGGCAAGCGCCCACCGCCCCGCGGGTCGGTCAGGCCAGGCGTACGGCAACGTGCAGTGTCCGCGGTCAATTCGACGGCCGGTGGTAATGCCTGGACGTCGGGTCCTGCTGGAGGAGTCCGAGCGCGACCCATGTTCGTACATAGCGATGGGTTGTGCTCGCCGACAGACCAAGCTCCTTCGATACGTCGGTGACCTCTCGGGGCTCGCCGGAAGAAAATGCAAGCAACACGAGTAGTGCGCGGCAAGTCGAGCGCGAGAACCTTTCGTCATCCAGGAGCGGTAGCAACACGCTACGGAGCGTGTCTGGTTCGCTTATCCCAGAGAGCAGCTCGCTTAGGCCTGTGCCGCCCGAAACGACACGCATGACCTGGTCCACCTGCGCGGGATGGAGCGTGATCGTGACGTGTGTCCCGCTGCTCATTGCGACCAACGTAGCCCTCGTATGGGCCTCTCCATCAACGAACAGCAGTAGTGTCGATCAACCGTCCTTGGGCGTGATGACCGAGCGGGATTCTTCGCGTTATTCGTCATGCCGGGGCCATCATTGCGTGTGGTTGCGCCCTTGAATAGTCACGCCTTACGGGTTGGCAGTAATTAGACGGTCATGCACCATCCCGGTGCATGGCACCGCGGCTAGACAATGTCTCTTACCCGCACAACACGTACCAACGCGATAACTGCGAGCTTGTTATGCGAGTCGCTCGGCCCGTGCTTCACGAGTAGTAGCTAGCAGCGGCCCATTCATCCGAATTGCGCCCCATCGAAAACGTTTGGGCATGCCAACACCGCCGTGCGGTTTGCCGTATGGTTGACGCTGGCGAGATCGGATGAGACGAGGAAGCGATGTCCTGGGCGAGTGCCGACCGACAGCAACTGAGTGGGTCACCTCTGCAAGGGGTGCTACTTGCGCTGCTGCTCGATGAGCAGCAGCTAGAGCCACTTCACGGCTACATGCTGTGGACGCTGGCTGAGCGTCGTCTAGGTCCTGCGTGGGGGGTCACACGTCAAAGCGTCTACAAAACCCTCGAACGTCTCGAAAAGGACAGGCTCGTCTCCTCCGCCTTGAAGGCGCAGTCGCGGGGACCTGGGAATAGTCACCGTGTCTACTCGGCAGCTAAGCGGGCCGAGGCAGCCCGCGACGCGTGGATGGAAAGCCCACCATCCAGGGAACCTATGCGGGTGGAGATTCAAGCGAGGATCGCGGTATCACGAGCAAGAGACGCACCGCATTTGCTGCGCGCATTGGAGCGCTATGAACAAGAATGCTTTTCGCTGCTGCGGGAGACGGACGCCGCTAAGGTCCCTACAGGCTCATGGGCAGGCTTGGCGCTGAACCTACAGCGAGAGGCAGTCGATGTGGCCCTGCAGGCGGAGCTGAGCTGGATTTCCAAAGCCCGACAGTGGATCATGGAGTTCTTGGCTCAGAACTCGGGTGATTCGCGCCGATGACTCTCCTCGCACTCGACGGCGTATTCAAGCGCTACGTGGATGGCAGACGGGAGGTCCCCGTCCTTGATGACGTCTCGGTCGAAATCGACGCGGGTGATTTCGTCGGTATCTGGGGTGTGAGACGCTCCGGAAAGAGCACTCTGCTGAGGGTCGCTTCAGGCGAAGAGCTACCCGACGCCGGCAGTATCCGTTTTGATGGCGAGGAGACCACAACGATGTCGTCAAATCGAAGATCCCACCTGCACCGCCACGGCGGGATCGGATTCCTGAGCTCCGACTGGCGTCCCGCACGGAACAAGCCGGCTGTCGACCATGTGGCATTGCCGCTGCTGAGCGACGGCATGAGCCTTCATCAGGCGCGGTCACCAGCGTGGCGCGCTCTTGAGCGGGTAGGCATCTCAGGCTGTGCTCATATACCCACTGAAAGGCTGTCGAATAGCGAGCGAATACGTGTAGGGCTCGCACAGGCACTCGTACGGGAGCCTCGGATACTGCTGGTTGATGAGCCTGCCGTGCTGCTAAGACCGAGCGAGGGAGTACAGCTTTACGAGCTCTTGCATTCCCTGGGCCGCGATCTGAGTCTGGCGATAGTGATCGCTTCGGAAGACATCGCGCCGATCCGTAAGGCTCGCCGAATGTTCACGATTGATAGCGGCAGACTGCGGGCGATGGATGCACCGGGAACGGTTGTTCAGCTTCCTGAACGTAAGCAGCGGTAGATGGCGGCGCTCGCAACCGTGAGCACACTGCAACTTCGCGATCTCGTCAAGTACTACCGCAGCGGGGAGGAGGTCATCCGCGCCGTCGACGGTGTCTCGTTGACCGTCTCGCCGGGCGCGCTTGTCGCTTTGTACGGGCCAAGCGGGTCCGGCAAGAGCACGCTGTTGCAGCTAGCCGCAGGGCTATTGGCTCCCGACAACGGTGCCGTCCTTTTCGATGGACGCGATGTCACCCGGCTCTCCGCCCGAGAGAGCTCAGCGTACCGGCTGCGCGACGTGGGTCTGGTCTTCCAGTCCTTCCACCTGATCGCAGGCGCATCAGCGCTTGAGAACGCGGCAATCAAGCAGCTCGGCGATGGGCTCAGCTTGCGCGAGGCAAAGGAGTACGCGCGCCCCTGGCTTGAGCGTGTCGGCATGGGCGCACGGCTCAACCACACCGCCGCACGCCTATCGATGGGAGAGCGCCAGCGAGTAGCGATCGCTCGCGCCCTTGTCAACGAGCCCCGCGTTCTCCTTGCCGATGAGCCAACAGGCAATCTCGACTCCAAGCGCAGCCGCGAGATTCTTGCACTACTAAGGGACGTGTGTAGTGAGCGCAGCATCCCTGGGCTACTTGTTACCCACGACCCCCAGGCGCGCGAATTTGCCTCCGCCGTCCACACGCTTCGTGACGGGCTGCTGCATGAAGGCCTCGACGCAGCTCTCGCGATTGCGCCACCGCAATGAAGCGCCCTGCCCTCCTAAAGCCGACGATCGCAGGCCTGCGGTTCTCGGCGCTCGTTGATTTGTATCGCTGGCGTCTAGGGAACCACAAGACCCAGGAGCTACTCGCGGGAATCGGGATCGCAATCGGAGTGGCGCTGTTCTTCGGCGTGCTCGTCGCGAACGCTAGCCTGATCGGCTCGGCAGGCCAGCTAATTCATGCGGTCAATGGGTCAGCCAGCTTTCAACTTGCCGCGCGCTCCTCCGAAGGGTTCAGCGAAGTGCTCGCCAGGCGCGTGGCCAGGCTAAATGGCGTGCGTGTGGCGGCACCGCTACTACGTGAGAACGCTACAGTCATCGGCCCGACGGGCCGCGACTCGATCCAGCTGGTAGGCGTCACGCCCAACCTGGTCGAACTCGAAGGAGCGGTGACTCAAGACGTCAGTGCCGGTGCACTGGTGCTCGCACGCGGAGTCGGACTACCGTCCGCGGTTGCCAGTGTCATTGGCGCCAGAGCAGGCCAGCGAGTGGTGATGCTGACGAACGGCTCGGCACACTCCATCCAGGTGCGAGCGATCTTTGGCAGCCAGACTATCGGAGCGGTTGCGAACAGCCCGATCGTCATCGCACTGCTGGACCACGCCCAGCGAATCACCGGGAAGGAGGGACGCGTCACAGAGGTCCTGATCAAGCCCAAGCGCGGCGCCACCCATCTAGTCGAACGGGAGCTACACACCGTCGCCGCAGGTCGCCTAGATGTCGAGCCTGCGAGCGAGGAACTAGCGGTGTTGAAGGCGACAGCCGCACCCACGAGCCAATCTACGACGCTGTTCGCAGCGATCAGCGCGATGGTCGGCTTCTTGCTGGCACTGAACGCGATGCTGCTGACCGTGCCCGAGCGCCGGCGCTTCGCCGCAGAGATCAGAGAGCAGGGCTTCAGCCCGCTGCAAATCCTTGTGATCTTGATCTTCCAGGCAGTCATGCTCGGGCTGGCGGCATCCCTCGTTGGTGTGCTCCTTGGCGACGTGTTGTCTCGATCGCTCTTTCATGAGGTCCCGAGTTACCTGACGTTGGCATTCCCGATCGGCACAAACCCGGTGATCCCGGTAGTGACTGTCCTGCTGGCCCTCGGGTGCGGTGTGCTGGCGACGGTGCTGGCCTCGCTATTGCCGGTCTTTGATTTGCGCCACAGACGCGCAGCGAACTATCTGCTGCAAGGGGCGGGGGATGTCGGCCAGAGCGTAAGCAGACGCGTGATCGTGACAGCCGGCGTGACGGGCGTTGTCCTGATGCTGGCCGTCACGATCGTGATCCTGCTCGCGCCGAGCCTCAGCGTAGTCGGGGGGATCTTCTTGGCGCTGGCCGCCTTCTTCCTGATCCTGCCCCTGTTTATGCTCGTCGTCAGTGCAATCAAGCCTTTCAGTGAACGCCTGCCGGGGAGCATGCTCGCCCTCGCGACGGTCGAACTGGACGCAACCACCACCCGCTCGATCGCCCTCGCCGGGGTGGCCGCCCTCGCCGTCTACGGAATGGTCGTGATCCAGGGCGCCCGGCACGATCTCATCCACGGCCTCGACGCCGCGGTGGTGCAGTACCTGGACACAGCGGATATCTGGGTGACTACCGACAACAACTTTCTGACCATCAATAGCTTCCAGGACAACGGAGCGCGAGCAGAGATAGCTCGCAGTCCCGAGGTCGTGTCAGCTCGCGAGTATCAAGGAGAACTGCTCGACGTTGGCACCCGCCGGCTGTGGATACGCGCTCGGCCTGCAGAAGACACTGCTCTCATACAGGCCAGTCAGCTGGTGCACGGCAATCTCGCGCAAGCCACCCTGGAGATACGCCAAGGCGGCTGGGCCGCCGTATCCAAAGGTTTCGCCGAAGAACGTCACGTCGCAGTCGGAGGGACGTTCACCCTGCCCACACCGTCGGGCGCCGCAACATTCAGGGTTGCGGCGATCACCACGAATGTCGGATGGCCGCCCGGCGCGATCACGCTCAACGACCGCGACTACCAGCACTACTGGCACAGCACAAGTCCGACCGCACTGGAGATCACCCTTAAACCCGGCGTTACGCCCCAAGCTGGCAAGCGCGCCGTAGAACAAGCGCTCGGGCATCGCCCTGGCCTGATCGTTCAGACGCTCCGCGAACGCGAGGCGCGATTCGAAGCCAGCGCGCGCCAAGGCATCACGAGCCTCAGTCGAGATCTCAACGCTACTGCTCATAGCGACATCGCTCGCAATCGCCTCCGCGCTGAGCGCGGCAATCTGGCAGCGCCGCGCCCGCCTAGCATCACTGAAGGCGCAAGGCTTTGACAGCCGCCAACTCTTGCGGGCACTCCTCCTAGAGAGCACGATCCTAATCGGGATAGGCTGCCTCGACGGCGCAATCCTCGGCATCTACGCTCACGCCCTCGCGAGCCGATGGCTACAAGTATCCGTCGGGTTCCCAGCACCGTTCTCACTCGGCATAGGAGTCGTCTTGCTAACGCTCGCGATCATCATCGGCATCGCACTCACGGTGATCGCGCTCCCCGGCCTACTCGCAGCCCGCGTCCCACCACGAGCTAGCTTCCAAGAATCCTTGTGACGAGCACCGCCCTAACGCGATGCTGTCCGAATGACAGCAAATACTCGCGTCAAGCAAAGAGCGCTCGCCACCCACTTCTTGAAGGCCGCCGGCCGCTACTGGCTGGGCGTCTTTCCCCGCATCCGCTACGAGAGCCGCCGCTGGCGCCAGCGCGCCGAAGCGATCCCGGACCCCGTACTTCGCCGCCTCGCACTCGAAGCCCAGCAGATAAAGCGCGGAAACATCGAGGGCTCAGCAGCATTCGCGGTGTTTGCACCAGCTACCCACCGTCGCGACACGCTGCGCGCGCAGGTCGCATTCCAGTCTGCCTACGACTACGTGGACACCCTCGCCGAGCAGCCGAGCCATCATCCCGTCGCTAACAGCCGCTGCCTTCATCAAGCCCTCCTCGACACACTCGACAAGGACATCGGACACGCGGACTACTACGCCCGATTCTCGCACCACAATGACGGCGGCTACCTCGAACACATTGTTGACGCGTGCCGGACGGCACTCGATACGCTTCCATCGCGCACATCAATAGCAGTCCCTGCTCGCAGATTCACAGAACGCATCGTTGCCTACCAAAGCCTCAATCTCAGCGAGCCCCAAGGCGGCCATCGCCATCTCGAACAGTGGGCGCTGAGCGAAACACCCCTAGGGACGGGCCTTAGATGGTGGGAGACAGCCGCATCCGCAGGCTCCTCGCTCGGCCTGTTCGCGCTAATCGCAGCCGCCGCGCACCCGACTCTCCAACCCGCCGATGCCACCGCTATCGAGCAGGCCTACTGGCCCTGGATTGGTGCTCTACACTCGCTACTCGACAGCGTCGTGGACGAGATAGAAGATACCGCTGTTTCCCAGCACAGCCTTCTTGCCTACTACACGACCCCGCAAGAAGCCGCGGGCCGACTTCAGATGCTCGCGCACGAAGCACTACGCGCCGCCAGTTCGCTCCCCAACCCGCACGAGCACCAGATTATCCTCGCCGGCATGGCGAGTCTCTATCTCACCGCCCCCGAGGCCTCGTCACCAACCGCCCAACTCATCTCACGAAACGTAACTGAAACGCTCGGCCCAATCACCAAACCCTGTATGGCGGTCCTAAACGCCCGCCGCGCTGCCGACCGCATCCGAGGGACTGTCAGTTTGTTTGTGTAAATGACTTGTTGGTTGTGAGATGTCTGGCTAGCTACTGCGTGGCGTCGAGTCTGTCGCCGTAGTGGATGGTCAGGATGTTCAGTGCTTGCTTCCAGTTGCTGATTCTGCCGGTCAGGTTCTCACGGTTTTTCCTTCGGGTGGTGGCGACGAGGTAGAGGACCTTCATCGCGGCTTGCTCATTCGGGAAATGACCGCGGTGACGAACGGCTCTGCGGAATCTAGCGTTCAGCGACTCGATCGCGTTTGTCGTGTAGACGATCCTTCGGAGCTCGACGGGGAACTCGAGGAATGGCACGAACTCCTCCCACGCGTTCTCCCAGGAGCGGATCATCGCTGGGTAGAGCGCTCGCCACTCTGCCGCGAACTCGCCGAAGCGTGCTTCTGCGGCCTCGACAGTCGGCGCGGTATAGATCTGGCGAAGACTTCTTGCGATCTGGCCCCAGTACTTCTTTGAGGCGTAGCGCAGCGTGTTCCGCACCAAGTGAACGACACACGTTTGGACGGTGGCGTTGGGCCAGGTCACGCGGATCGCTTCGGGGAGCCCCTTCAGCCCGTCGCAGCACACGATCAGCGCGTCCTGCAGGCCGCGGTTGCGTAGCTCGCTGAGCATGCTCATCCATTGCTTGGCTCCCTCCCCGCCTGTGGGGCCGAGCCATAGGCCCAGGACATCGCGTTCGCCGTCGAGGTTCACGCCGATCGCGACATAGACCGGCCGGTTAGCGACCTGGCTGTCACGGACCTTCACGACGATCGCGTCGATCAACAGCACTGGGTAGACGCGGTCCAGGGGCCGGCTCTGCCACGCCGCCATGTCCGGCAACACCTGGTCGGTGATCTTCGAGATCGTCTCCCGCGAGACTTCGGTGTCGTAGATCTCAGCCAGATGCGCCTGGATCTCCCCGGTCGTCAACCCCTTCGCGTAGAGGCTGATCACGTTCGCACCCAGCCCCTGCAGGCGACGCACGTGCTTCGGCACCGTGACCGGCTCAAACGTGCCCTCACGGTCACGCGGCATCCGCAGCTCCACTGGGCCGACATCCGTCCTGACCGTCTTGGGATACGCGCCGTTGCGGCTATTGCCCGTCCCGCGGCCGATCGCCTCATACGGCTCATAGCCCAAGTGATCGGCCATCTCCACATCCAAACCGGTCTGAAGGACTTCCCGGACCATCGAGGTCAGCAATCCTCCCTCGCCTGTGAGAGCGACTCCTTCGCTGCGAGCGCGATCGACGAGCGCTTCCGCCCACGATCGCAGCCCGTCCACTTCGAACGCCGCAGCAGCTGGCGCTCCCATCTGCTCGCCGCCGTCGACCGGCGCCGCTACCTGCTCATTGCTCATCAGCACGATCCTCCTTCACGGGCCCGCCGAATGCGAACCCTCTGATCACGCCAAATACACAAACTTCCGGACAGACCCGCATCCGACGTGGGTAAGAGCCCGGGAGTATCGGCACTATAGGGCCTAAAGCACGACGATCGCCCGGAGCCGTGCAGGCCTAGACTCAAGGAAGAGGACTTCGAGCGTTGCGTGCCGCCGAAGCGAGCGGGTTGGCACCCGAAATGCTGCACTGAATCGTCCTTTGATGAGGCGGGTCTGGGCCTTTGCCCTCCATTGGCGGCCGTTGCGAAGGTAGCCGCTAATCGTGACTTTTAGGAGACCGCTTGCGTCCGTATCGACGGTGCCTTGGAGAACGAGGCGACCGTGCCTCAGGCGAGCCGTGACCAGCTTTATTTCAAGATGCCGGGTCGGAGCGTTACTTGCACTAATGGCTGCATTCTCTGGTGAAATGGTAGTGGTCGGCGCGGTGTCTGGCTGCTGGTTTGTGGGCGCGGTAGTAGTGCTGGTGGCTGTCTGGCTGCCTGTGCCGTTTCCGTTTGTAGGTTCGGGGGGTTGTCCGCTGTGAGGGGCGTTTGCGACAGTCAAGGTGTACGGGGGCGATGTCGCTTGGTCGTGGGCTGCGTTGGTCGCGAGCACCCGTATTTGGTCTTTTCCTTCGGGTAGCTCTCCGGTGTCTAGCGGTATCGGGACGTTGCTCGCGTGTGTGGGGCAAGGCGTGAGCAGGGCGTAGTTGCATGCTCCGACGCTCACGGGTGCGCCGATTGGTTGGCCTTCGCTGTTGATCGCGGTTAGCGTGAGTAGCCCTGCGATTGTGTCTGTTGCTGACCCGTTGATGGTGACGGTGCCGTGTTGCGGTTCGGTTGGGATGTTCGATGCGGTTGCTTCGGTGGGCGGGGTGGTGTCGTTGAGGGTGACGGTGACGTAGTTGAGGCCGGCGCGTACGGCGTGCCCGAATTCGTTTCCGCGCGCACACGTGATGTAGCTTTTGCCGGGCGCGTATTCTTCGGCGTCGCATTCCGCGCCGATCGTGACGGTTTGAGCGTCGAGGCCCGTGATCTGGAATGGCCCGCCGGCAGCGCATTCGTCTTCGGCTGGGCTCGTCGCGCAAGTTTGCGCGAGCTGGGTGTGACCTTCGAAGTCTTCGCTCTGGAGATACACGTTCCAGCCGTGGTTCCCGCCGACCTTCATTAGTGTGTCGCTGCCGGATACTTCAGCGATGCTGGTTCCGTCGGGCGCTTTGAAGGTCCAGCTGCCAGAGGCACCGACTGGCACGCCGTAGGCGCCGAGCGTGTCGCCGAGTGTGAGGTTCGCGAGCGTGGGTGGATCGCCGGATAGTGGCGGTTCACCGCAGGTGGAGTGCGCTTCGATGTAGCTCGGATTGTCAGTCGTGAATGTCCATGACCGGTTTTCATAGTTCACCGGGCCAGTGCAGGCTTCCACCGAGAACTGCCCAGCCGTATCGCCTGCTACAGCTGCAGGTGCGCGCAGCACGAAGGCGCCTGCAAGTACCGCAGCGACGGCTGCGGTGGAGAGTAGCCTGACCACGCTAGTGCTCAAGGTCTCACCACCTTAACCCAGGGTGATGAGAGCTTGACGCCGGTGTGTCCACAAAGACGAGCTTGGATGTGCTCATGTTCATCCATCCCCTGACGGGGGAGGAGGAGCGTGGTTCCTTGGGAGCTGTAGCTCTGACTCCAGCGCATCCTTCCGTGCAAGATAGAGCCAACCCGTGCCTGCAGCCGGCAGTCAATGGGCTGCCGTTGGACTCCTAGCCGCACCCGTGAATCCACGTACGTGCTCCGTAGCCGTGGCGACGGGCACCTCGGCTCGAAGCTTGTGCCCATTGGCCTCGCGCTGGACCGGGCACGCTGGGTAGCACACGCGGTCGGGCACGGTCCAACTCCCGGAGTTGAAGTCGGCGGCGTGGGGCTGACTCGACCGGGGGGCACCGATGTCGTGCCGAGGGGGACTGTCGGGGTCGTGTTTGCGTTGAGCTCGGCTTGTTCGCCCGCTTGCACGACTCGTTCAAGGCCACAGGCATCGAACGCTCGGGCGACGTCAAGCTCTCCGTCCTGTGCTGAGGACGTGAGGCATGCTTCTGTTTGCTGAAGGGTGAGTTCGGGCTTGTACGCGTCGATCGATGACTCGACGGTTGAGACCTCTGTGGATGCCTGGCTGTCACCAGAGCCAAAGGCTGGTTCCCCCGTATCTTGGAAGGCAGCTTCGAGGCCGCCGGTTGCGGTGTCGCAGCCCGGCGCGAGGAGGTCGAGGCCGGCGCCGCGTGCGCTGAAGGAGCAAAGCGCACCGGGAGGCTGCGCCGCGTCGGCGCCACCGACCGCCAGCACCGGGCCGTAGGAGGCCGGGAATAGCACGTTTGCGCCGTTGTCACCTGCGGCAGCGACGATGCTCATGCCGGCCGCTCGAGCACTCGCGACCGCCCGCGCAAAGTCCTCGAGTACGCTCGCTTCGACGGAGGGTTCCCCACCGAGGGAAAGGTTGATGACCTTCATGCTCGGATAGGCCGATTCGTGCAGGCGTTGGCACGCATCGACCGCGAGGTAAACCGTCTTCGCCGGGAAGAGCAGAGCACCGGCGGGCAGTGCCTTGAGGTTGTATACGCGTACTGAGGTTGGTGCGAGGCCGACCATGCCCCAGCCGTTCTGCGGGGCGGCCATGATCATCGCCATGAGCGTGCCGTGGCCGTCGGGGTGCCCTCCGGGCTGCACGGCGGGTGCGAGAGCTGCGACTTCATCGAGCGTGTCGGTGTCTGGCCATAGCGCCTGGCTACCGATGACCGCGGTTTCGGTGTCGGGGTTCGGGTCTACGCCGGAGTCGATCATGCACACCACACCGGGCGTGGAGGGGGGCGGGGTGTAGGCCAGCCAGCTCGCGTCAGCAGCCGCCGCCTGGACGGTCGGTGTTCGGGAAACCGACCTCGGCCATCGCGGGCGGGGTGAGCCACAGTAGCGTGGCGATCGTCAGCGCCACGCCCAAAAGAGTGGTGTGGGCTGTGGCGGCCCGGAGCTTGCTCCGGGCCGTGGCAGCGTTCTTGTTGTGGGGCATTTATGTCTCGGTGATTGTCACTATGTTGGAGGTGCCGGCTGGGTCTTGGTAGCCGCCCTCTTGTGGTGCGATGGCCTGCATTTGGTAGACGTGGTGACCGCCCAGGTGGAACTTGTAGCTGGCTTTCCATTCACCGCTTGCAGTCGTGCGCAGATGTTCGAAGGTGATCCAGCGCCCATCGACGGGAACACGATGAGGCTGGCCGCCCCGGCGGACCGTCTTGTAGGTGACGCTCCTTGCTTGTAGGTAGATGAGCTTGCCCGCGGAGGGCCGCGGGGTCGTGCTCACCATGCCCGTCAGCTTCACGGTCCTGCCCTTGAAGACATGCGTAGGCGAAACCTTGAGGCTGACGGCCCACCTGGCAGCCGAACCGAGCAATGTTTGGTTCGCAGTTACCCCGGGGGTGCTCGGATTGAACTGTGACACCCGAGCCGGAAGACGAGCCACCGCTGAGACTGCCGCTGCCACCTGCGCCCTGGCCGCCGCTGTTCCCGGTCCCGCCGGCTCCGCCGCTACCGCCGGTTCCACCGTTGCCGCCCGTGCCGCCGTGTAGGCATTCTCCGCTAACACAGCTCGGTGCGGCGCTCGCCGCGGTCACGGCGGTCGTTGGCTGGGAGTCTGAGGTTGTACTGCCGTCGCTGTCGGATACCGTGTTGGCATAGACGAGGTAGTAGCCCACGTCATCGGCCTTCGGCTGATAGGTAGGGCTGGTTGCTTCTGAGATCGGCGAGCAGTGCGTCGCCGCGGCGTCACTGCACCTCAGCCATTGACCGCTTGCCGAGGACAGCGTCCCAGCGCCTTCCGGCGCGCTGAAGGTGCCGTTTGTGGCGGTTAGCGTGGAGCCGAGTTCCGCGACACCCGACACCGCCGGCGTGGAAAGCACCACCGGGGCGTTATCGCTCGTCAGAGCGTGCGAATAGACAACGTCTTCGTTGCCCGCCGCGTCAATGACGGTGACGACCAGTTCGTGCGTGCCGTCTTTGACGGCGGCGCTGTTGACGGGGATCGTCACCGACTCGCTACTTTTACATGGCTGAGGGTAGGCGAATTCCTTTACCGGGCCGCCTTGGTAGCTGCCAAGCGCAACGCACTTCCCTTCGTTGGTGTTGGGAGTCGCGTCGTAGATGCTCTGGCCATTCAGGGTCGCCTTGACCGCGTAGACCCCGGGTGCACTCGAGCCGGAGTCACCGGCCTGGAAAACGAGGCTCTGCGTGCCGGACATCGCGCTGGTTCCCGCCGCCTGGCCGCCGAATCCCGTCCCGGTGGGGGTCGAGTTATTCGATAGCTCGATGTCGGCGGCGGTCAGGTCTGTCTGCGCCCAGTCCGACCTGTTGCTCGCGCCCGTGGGGCAGGTCTCGCCGGGTGGCTCACAGAACGCGTAGGTCCAGATGTGGGTGCCGTTGTGGCCGTTGAGGGTGTATGTGGTGTCCGAGCCTTCGGGTGCCCATTCGGCCGCGGCAATTAGATTTGCGGCGTCGAATTCGTATTGAGGCCCAATGATCCCCACTGCTCCGATGTATCCGCTAGCGCTTCCACGCCACATCTCTGCGGCGACAGTGCCGCCGATGATTTCATCGCCTGCTGGTGCTGTGTATTCCCAGCCTGGGCCAGCGCTTCCTGGCTGTGGCTCGCTGTCTGAGACATAGGATTCAAGCCCGGTAGACGCGCTTTGGCAGCCGTTATCGGCACCCGCGTCGGGGAACGGACCTCCGGTCCAGTAGCTTTTCCAGCCTTCGATCGGCTCCGGGACACCGGAGCTGGGGCTTTTGCAGCTGAGAACCGCGAGTGTGCCCGCGAGCGCGGGCGGTGTCTGCCATCCACTTACTGCGAGCATGATGGCGATCGAGGCGCCGAATAGCGCCGATACTCGCGCGACGGGCAGCATTACGCCCGCGGCGAGTCCACGTGACTTGTGCATCTGTGATCTCCTTTATGTGAACACCGGTCATGCACGTTCATCGTGTCGCGACCGGGTTTACCCCTCGACGACTTTTCAGTCCAAGGGGCCTAAACGCGTCGAGCGCTCGCCCATATCGGGAGCGAGGAGTTCGACATCCAATAAATCGGAGATGCGGTGTCCCGGGTTTACGAACGTGCCCTGCAACGGGAACATCCGTTTACTTCTTTATCAAACTGGTATTTCACTATTAGTAGTGAAATACCTAACCCGGTCGCTGGGTCCCGCTTGCGAGGTCTCGTGCTGTGGCCGGGCCTACCGTTGGAGTGGCTAGCAGCCTAGAGGTGTTCTCAAGTCGCTCCCGGCGTGTGCCGACTCTCACGCCACGTCGGACTCCTTCGCCATGAGCAGACCCGGCTCGCCGGAGATCCTGCCGGGCGGCGATAAGGCACATTGCAGCGACCGGAAGGGAAGCAGTGTTGACATCACGCGTGGGAAGCAGCGAGCCCTCTACTCCGATGTTGGAGGCAAGCCCGTTGCGTGCCCGTGGCCCGAGAACCCTCCAGCAGACCGCGGACGATGTGCTGCGTTCCAGCTACGAGCCGCTTAAGGCTGATGTGCTCAGGGGTGTGGGGGGCAAGCTCCGCCGCCAAGGGATCAAGACGATAGGCCCGGATGATCTGGAGGATGCCTATAACCAGGGGTGGGAAGGCGTCTACGAGCACATCGTGCAGGGCAAGCCATTGATCCTTCCTGGCCTGCTTTTCACGATCACCTACCGGCGCGCGCTGGACATCTGCCGCCGCAGCCACGAAGATCGCCGCGTCGATCTCGACCTGGAGTCATATGGTGTCGAGACCGATCTCGCCGGGCAGATCGATGACCGGCAAAAGCTCCGCCGGCTCTTTTCTCGCTTGAAGGATCGCTTGAACGAGAAGGAGCAGGCTGCCGTCAAGCTGTGCGTCCTGCGGGGCTACCCCAGAGCCGAAGCGGCCGACAGACTCAAAGTCGATCGCGTCGCGTTCGAGCGGATCATGGACAGCGCGACAAAGAAGATCTCGGCCGTCGTCGCGAGTATCGAGGCGCGAGGCTGCGGCGATGAGGAGTGGTCACGGCTCATGCGTGACTACGCCCTCGGCCTGCTCGCAGAAGACGACCGGGACTACCAGCGAGCGCACGCCCACATCGAGGATGACGAAGGCTGCGAGTCGTGCCGCCGCTATGTCAGAGCGCTGCAGGGCGTGGCCGCGATGCCGCCTGTCACCCCGCGTCTCGAGCCGGGCGTGCTCGCCTTCCTGCTGCGGCTGTTCGCGGGCGCCAGCCGGGGCGGGTCAGAGACCACTGGTGCTGGCGCTCGTGGAGGCGCGCTGGTGTTCAACGGCGCGACCGCGAAGATCGGTGCTGTGCTCGGCGTCGCGGCAGTCCTTTCGTTTGTCGGGCTGCAGGCAGCCACACCCGCACACCACCCCGAAGGTTCTAACGAGCATTCGTTTGCTGGGCCGATCCCATCGGTCCTTACTTCCCGTCCGCTCGTCCAAGGATTCGGCGACCTCAACGCCGGCTATGGCTGGATGCCTAGGCACGCCACCCACCCTAATCCCTCCCGGCGAGCTCGCCCAAAGACTCATCCGGCCAAGCGCACGAAACAAGTCGACACCGGCGAGTTCAGCTTTGAACGCGCCACCCCGACCATCAGCGTGACGCGCGTGGAGAGTCCACCGCCGACGGTCGCTACACACTCCGCGAGACGCACCAAAGAGCACGAAGCGCCAACCACGGAATTTCCCGGGTTCGAAGAATAATCCTCGCCCGCTCGCACACAAGGCGAATTGATGCCGGGGGAAACGCCGTCTAGTGTCGATAGGACTGATAGGCCCCCGTGCGGCGCTTCACCGAATACCTTCCTAGCGCCCGTTCACTTTGATCTCCTAGATGCCGGCACTGGCGCATTTCAAGAGTCGCGCTTCCCTCGAGCGGGGTTAAAGAAGTTCAGGGGGAAGTCACGCCTGGTTGCGATGACGTTAGGAAACCCCGGACCGAATGGAGGCGTGCAATGTCCAGCCACGATGGCGATCTCACTGGCTTTGACGAGTTTGACCCGAATGACATCAGTCCCGATACACCCTCGCCGGCAAACGACGAGCCGAGCACTTCACCAAGCGCCGATCTACCTCGTCGCTCATCACTGGGGCGTCCCGGCGCTGCCCTAGCTTTCCTCGTTGCGTTTGTTGCGCTCCTCGCTCTGCTGCACACCGTTATCGGGAGTAAAGCGACTAAGGATCAAATCTCCAAACCATCGATCTCGGGCGCGCGCTCCGGGCCAGCCCCGACACGCGAGAGCTCGCGGAGGACTCCCCGACCCGTCACCCTCGCCGGGCGGCGGACGAGCACTTCACACTCGAGCCGGCGAGCGGTCGGCGCGCTCCCGGCATCTGAGGCGGCCGGGCGCCCCCCAGCGGCGGCGAGTACCGTCGTTGAAGTCGCCTCACCTGCGCCTAACCCGTCTGGCACGCCCCCGCGTGCTCGCCCGCATGTCGCGGAAGGCAGCGAAGGGTCGGAGTTCGGTTTCGAACGCTGAGCGGCGGAGCGGATCATGGACACCCTGCTATCTGCCGAGTTTGTGGACTTCGTGGCTCGCAGGCTGCAGGCTGTGGCAGAGCCTAATCGCATACGCATCCTGAAACTGCTCGAGCACGGTGAAGCGAGCGTTCAAGATCTCACTGATGAGCTCGCTACGACTCACCAGAACGTGTCCCGGCATCTTGCCGTGCTTTATCAGTCGGGGATGGTGAGCCGCCGCAAGGACGGGAGAACTGTGTGGTACAAGCTCGCTGACTTCACCGTCCTTAGGCTGGTCGAGCAGGCGGCGCAGAGCGCCAGCGGCTACGTCGAGGAGCTCGCGACGATCGCCGGCCTCGACGGCTAACCCAGCGAACACCCAACCCACCGGCGGCCCCAGCACCCCGCCAGCATAGCTTTACCTTTTTCCCGCGCGCCGGGCCGGCTACCCGTGCCCGTTTTCACACTTGCGATCCGCAATTAAGTGATTACGTATTTACGTAAGCCGTGATTTGTAGTAATAGACACGACTGCTCCTTACTGTCGCCCTATGACTGTTTTTCGTAGGACGACTTCACAAGTAAGTGAGCCTCGTGTTAGTCGCTCGTCGGCTGATGGGTTCACTCGACTGACCCGCCTTGTCGGTCGCGTGTTGCTGTGGGGGTGCGTGCTGCTGCTGTTGATCCGCGGCGCGATTTCCATGTTCAACACCGGCGACTCGGGCGGGGTCAGTGCTACCCGTGGCGTGACGGTGACTGTGACGCAGCCCGCTCACACCGAAACAGCACCAGCAGGGAGGAAGTGAGCGCAATGTCCCACAGGCGCCGTATTTGCGTGTTGGCGGCTCTAGCGGTCGCAGTGCTGATGGTGTTTCCCGCGGCGGCGCTCGCGGCGGGTAACAACGTCGGCCAGAACGTCGCGAATCTTCTCAAAGGGTACGCGAGCGAGCTCTATGGCGGGATCGTCGCGGTGGTCAGCCTGATGTTTCTGGTTAACCGCCGGTACACGGAGCTGGCGGTGTTCCTTTTCGCGGCGATCGTCGTGGCGTGGATGGTGTTCGCGTCATCTGACATCGCGACTGCCGCGGAAGCCATCGGCAAGCAGATCTTCGGGTGAGCGGGGGGGATGAGTGACTCCGCGCACCCGATCCGCTCCTACCAGCGGATATTCAAACCCGACCGCCGGGTCTACGCGATCGACGGGCGACGCCTGCCGGTCCCTGGCGGTGTGCCGCTGCAGTGGCTTGGCTGGGCGCTTGGCTCGCTGGTCGTGGTGCTGGTCCTCAGCCAGCGCTCGATCGTGCTCGCGGTCGTACTCGCCGCGATCGGCGGGCTGCTCGGCGCGAGCTCACAGGGTTGGGCGGGGCGGTGCTCGCAGCGCTCGCCGCGTTCGTGGCGAGCTTGCTGGCGGGCGTGGTGCTGGGCTGGCTGGACTGGCCGCTTCGGCTGCTTGTCGCGCCGGGGATGATCGCGACGCTCGCCGGCCAGGCTTCACCCGACGGGCGGCCCGCGCACCGCTATCTCACCTCTCTGGTGGGGCTGCGGTTGCGCGCGGCGCGGCGCTCCCTAGACGGGCGCTACCCGCCGACGGCGAGGTGCAGGTGTGGGCGCCGCAGGTGTGGGTCGCACCGGATGAGCACTCGCCGGTGCTTCACCACGGCCGCGTGCAAGGCCCCGCGCGGCTCGTGTTCGCACACCCGGTCGTTGTGATCCCTGGCCGCGGGCGGTTGATCGTCCGCCGCGCGGAGGGTCACCGGCTGCGCGACGGCGAGCGCCTCGCCGAAGTGGTCGAGCTCGAGGATGGGCAGCTCGTGGAGGTGCGGCCATGACCGGCTTCCCGCTGCGTTACGCGCAAGGCAACCTCCTCGTTGGTCGCTGCTGGTGATAGCGCCGGGCTGTACCGGCTGGCGATGAGCGCATACCCGTATCTCCCGACGGCCGGGAAGTGGTCGCTTCAGCGGCGGCTGCAGCGCCTCGCGCACGCGCTCGGCGCGGACTTCTCGCTGTGGCGGGTGAACCGCGCCTACCCAGCCGAGCACTATGTGGAGCACACGGCGGGGCTGCTCGACGAGCGCCACCAAGACCCAAAGGCGTGGCGGGAGTTCCTCGAGGGCCACCAGCAGCGCCTTCGCCAGCTCGGCTCCCACACCCCCGAGGTGTACCTTGCCGTCTCGCTCGCCGGGCAGCGCGCGGAAGGTGTCGGCTCAGGGCTTATTCGCAGCGTCGACCGCGTGCGCCGCCGCGTCGAGGACGCCGCCGGCATCGGCGCAGCGTCCCCGATCCAGCGCCGGTGAGCTCTCAGAACTCGCCACCCGCGAGCAGCGGATCTACGAGCGGCTGAATGGCGTCATCCGTGCCCGCCGCGCGCGGACCGAGGAGCTTCAGTGGCTGCTTCGCCGCGCGGCGTGTCGCGGTATCGCGTGAGCCCGAGCTTGACCGTACACTGGCAGCCGGACGCGCTGATCGTCTCCGCGCCGGGCGGCGGCGTCGCGTTCGAGCCGCTCGGCACGACCTGCGCGGCCTGCGCGAACGCAGCGATCACCGAGCACCCACAGCATCTGCATGGTTGATGGCGAGCAGGGCCGCTCTTACCAGGCGATGCTCGCGGTCGGCGCGCTCGCGGAAGCCCCGGAGTTTCCCGGCTGCGACCGCGGAGGTGCTGTTCGCGCCATTGGAGGCGGTCGGGTTCCCGGTCGATGCGGTCGCTTCACGCCGCTGGCTCGGAAACCGCCAGGCGCTCGCGCAGGTCCGTAAGCGGATCGCTGACGTCGAGCACGCCTACCACGAGCAGGTACAAGGCGCTGCGCACGGCCCGAGCGTGCTTGCCGGGGTCGACCGGGTCCTCGCACGGGAGTACGAGGCGACGCTTCAGGCCGGCGGGCACCCGCCGATGCTCTACGCGCAGATCGGGCTCGCCGTCGGCGCAGGCGAGCGAGGAGGAGCTCGAGCGTCGGGTCGCCGCGCTGAAAGAGCAGTACGGCGACATCAGCCTGCACCGGCCCGCCGGGGTTGCAGCACCAGCTCTGGCTCGAGCATCTCCCGCGAGCGGATGGGTGGGTCTGAGGTGCGCGACTACACCCAGCAGCTCACGGTCGAGCAGTTCGGTGCGATGGTCGCGACCGCGAGCCGGACGGTCGGCTCCCAGCGCGGCCCGTACCTCGGCTACACCCCGATCGGGGCGCCGCTGCCCGTCCGGTTTGACCCCACGCAGGCGCCAAGAGAAGACCGCGCGTCCGCGGTCCTTTTGATCGGCACGCTCGGCAGCGGCAAGACCGTAGCGGCGCAGAGCGATCGAGTATGCCGCCGAGCGCCGCGGCTCGAGGGTTGTCGATTTCGACCCCAAGCCCGACCACGGGCTGCACCTCCTGCCAGAGCTCGCCGGCCGGATCGAGGTGCTCGAGCTATCCGGTGACGCGAGACCCAGCAGGGCAGGCTCGACCCGCTCGCGATCGGGCTACGCCGACATCCGCGAGGAGCTCGCCTGCTCCTATCTGCTGGAGCTTCTGCCAGGCCAATGCGGCGCAATGGGAGAACGCCGTCAGCCTCGCAGTCAAGGACACCGTCCGAGAGGGGTCACAAAGCCTGCTGCGTGTTGTCGAGCTGCTACTCGCGAGCGAGCGGCCCGGCGCGAAGGACGCTGGTGAAGCACTCGAGGTAATCCGCGACTTCGGGCTCGCGCGCCTCGGGTTCGGAAATGGCGAAACCGCCGTGGCGCAGGCTCAGGTGCCGGTCACGACGATCCGCATGCCCGGCCTCTCGCTACCGGAACCCAGCGGCCGGGCGAGACACATACACCCGCGCGGAGCGTGTCTCCGTCGCAACGCTTTCACTCGTCGCGGCGTACGCGCTGCAAGCTGATCTCCGAGGACCATTCGCGGCACAAGATCGTTGGCCTGGATGAGATCTGGTTCTTGCTGGCCTCACCGCAGGGCCGCCAGGTCATCCACCGATTGGTCAGGCTGGGCCGCGCGTTACAACGCGACGCTGTTGCTTGGGACTCACAGGATCGCTGACCTCGGGGATCTCGCGGAGCTGATCGGTGTCGTGTTCGTGTTCGGGCAGGACAGTGACGACGCGGCCGCAGCCGCCGCGCTGCGGTTCATCGGCCTTCAGCCGACACAGGAGTTGGTCGCCGAAGGTCCGTGAATTCAGGGCCGGGCCACTGCCTGATGCGCGACCTGCATGGCCGCGTCGGGGAGGTGCAGATCGACCTCGTCTACCCGCACCTCCTCAAGGCCCTCGGAACCACACCCCGAGCAGGCAAGGAGCGTCGCATGAAACCCAGAACCCTGCGGGCGCTCAAGCGGGTCGCTCGCCCCCGCCGCCTCGCATTCCTGTTCGCGATGACTGTTGGGGTGCTGCTGCTAGCGCACCCCGGTGCGCTCGCTGAGGATGTGTTCGGGAACATCGGGCCGGCGCCGCAGCTCCCGCCCGGCGGGCTGGGTCGGACGTTACCCCGTCGAACGTACTCACTGGACGAGTACTTCTCGGCGATCTCCGTCGGGTTCACCAGCGGGGTTGATGCCTCCGGCGTCGCGCCGATGATCGCGTATTTCGGCGCGCAGGTGCTGTGGCTAATCACCTGCTTTCTCGCGAACGGCGTGATTCTCCTATTCACCCTCGCGTTCAACCTTGACCTCCTCAACAGGTAACGGTACGCCCGGGGTCGGGTGCGCTGACGCCCCGTCTCGCACGGCGATCCACAGCCTTTACACGAACACGTTCGGCACGCCGTGGCTGATCGCGATGGTCGACCCTCGTCGGCTGCTGGGCGATGTGGAAGGCCCTCGTGCAACGCCGCTACACCGAGACCGCTGGCGCGCTCGCCGTCTCCTTCCTGTTCTTCGTCCTCGCGGTCGGGATCGTCACACAACCCGAACGGACCATAGGCCCGGCAAGCAAGCTCTCAAACGAGCTGTCCACCTCACTGCTGTCGCTCACCAACGAAGGCAGCGTCGGTAACGAAGCGAACGCGAAGACCAGCGCGTCAAACCAGCTCTTCGAACTGCTCGTCCTTAACCCCTGGACGGTTCTTGAGTTCGGCGGCATCGAGCACTGCGCCACCGTCACGCACGGCAAAGCCCGGTCGGCCGCGGTCAGGCCACTCAGTAGTGACCCGGCGAAGGACACACAGCTCGCTGCGCAGCTGGAAAACGGGACCGAAGTCCAAGCGGAAGGCAAGACGTGCATCAACGACCGTAACAAGTACGCAACCCATTTTCTCGAGTTCCCGTTTCAAAGCCACAACCGAGACAGTGAGCACGAAGCTCTCGAAAACGGCGACGAGGAAGACCTCCCGGACGCGGACCCTGCAAAGGCGAGCGGCACCTACCCGCTCGGCCCGGCGGATGAGCCCGCCGCGGAAGCTATGGGCAAGGGCGGCCAGTACGAGCGGCTGCTACTCGCGATCGTGATCCTCATCGGCGAGGCTCGGCGCGTACCTGCTGCTCGGCGCGCTGTCCCTTGGAGTCATCCTCGCGCAAATCCTCCTGTTGACGCTGCTCGCGTTCGCGCCAGTCGCGCTTCTCATCGGCATATTCCCCGGCCGCGGACACGACTTCTTCCGTAACTGGCTAGCGAAGCTCGCCGGCTACCTCGCCCGCAAGATCATCTACAGCCTGATCCTCGCGGTCGTCCTCGCCGTCTGCCAAGCACTCGACGACGCGACGTCGAATCTCGGGTGGCTGCTTGCGTTCGCGTTGCAGGCCGCGTTCCTGTGGACCGTCTTCCTGCAACGCAACAAGCTGACCGCAGACCTGATGGCCGGCACTCTCGGCCCACGCGCCGCACGCGAAGGCAGCAACCGCCTCGCGAACCTCTACTACGCAACCCGGCTCGCGCGGATGATGCCCGCGCCGCACATCCCACGGCGATCGACCCCAGAAGCACCACCAAACAACGGCTCCTCAACCGACTCGGGGTCCGGCGGCGAATCACCAGCTGGTGAAGAAGGCACTAGCCCACCGCCGGCCGGCGGAGGCTCCCCCGGCGAAGGCGGTGGTGAAGGCACCCCCTCGCCCGGTGGTGGTGGAACGTCATCTGGCGAAGAAAGCCTCGCGTCGCCTGAATCCGGCGGCGCGCGCCCCGCTCACCACGAAACACCGACGCACGGGCCGGGAGCACCCACACCAGCCAACGCATCGCTCGAGCACACCTCCGGTGACGCTCGCGCCGGCACCGTCGAGCGCCCCCTCCCCGATGGAGTACCTCCCTCCTCGCCGCACGCAACTCCGACGCTACGCGGGAGCGAGCACGACGAAGACCTCGAACCGGAGCCCCAGCCACAGACGGTGGCACCGAATGCCAGTCGCGGCCCTCAACGCGTCGCCGAGCAAGACAAACGCGGCGCGGGGAGCACACCGAACGCAAAGCCGACACCGGCCGCGAGGACCAGCACGCCGCCTCTGGCGAGAGGCCCGCAGGCCCAGTCGAGCGCCAGCACATCCACCTCGACCGCACCGGCCCGCTCTCTTGACCCACCAAGCCCGCCACCTGCCACGCCGACACCGACGCCGCCTGCACCTGCCGTGTCGGCCGCGGAGCCGATGGCCGTCCCCACGCCGAGTCCTAGCCCCGCTCCCGAGGAGGCGCTCGCGTCCCGCTCCGTCGCGCCCGCGATCGAAGGCGACGAGCCCACCGCGGTGCTGCTCCGCGCCCGGCAAAGCAACGCCCCATCCAACCCCGCGACCCAGGAGGACGAACTCGCATGAGCTGGCGAATCGAAAACGCAAACCCCTTCGCGCTCATGCACGAGCTGCCGGACGCCTGGGCACAAACGTCCTTCGTGCGCGCGCCCCGTGACATGCCCGCGCCGTGCCTTCTCGCGATGCTCGATGACCTCCGGCGCGTCGTTCGCGGCGACGGCACGCTGTGGCTCGCGCTGCCCAGCCGCGGCGCCAGCCGTCAGCTCCTGGAGCTCATCGAAATGCTCGGCTGGCACCGTCAAGCCAGCAGCCGCGCCTACACGGCCACGCTCGGCGTCACGCTGTTGACCAAGCAGCCGGGGTTCCACCTCGAGCCGCGACTGCCGCTCATTGCTCGTGCGAGCCGACCGGCGCATCCGTGCTCAACGCTCGAGGAGCGACGGGCGGCTGCTCGTGGAGTGCCGCGCCGCGCGTGGTGTGTCCCAGCCCGCGGCGTCCTGCCGGCGCGGGCGATCGAGTGGTGCATCCTCGCGAGCACCTCCCCGGTCGCGTGTGGCATCTGCGGCACGGCCTGGAAGCGGCTCCCCGCAGGTCATGGACCGGATCGCTGGCGGCCGGTGTGCCCTCACGTCAATGACCGCGGGCGCTGCCTGGTACTCGAGCCGTTCTGCGGGCTCGCGCGTGCCGGGGAGATCGCGGTGCGCCTCGATCGCAGCTACCTCGGCATCGAGCCCGACCAGCACCTCGCAGAGCGCGCCCGCAGCCGACTCTGCAATGCGAACACGGAGGCACAGAGATGACGTGGGTCCGCCGCCAGCTGGACCGGCCGCTCGCTGAGTACGAGCGCCGCGCCGCCATCGCAGTCCTGTGCGTGCTGCTCCTGGCGGCGGCCGTCGCGCTCGTCCTTACACGCCCAGCGAAGCCCGCCGCCACGCACGCCGAACAGACCCACCGGGGCTATCTCAGCCGGACGGCGGCGGTGCCCGCGACTCGCATGCTGGCCCCCGCCGCGAGAGCGGCGGTCAAGACGTTCCTCGGCGGCTTCCTCAACTACATCTACGGCCGCAGACCCGTAGGCCAAATCCACGACGCCACGGGCAAGCTGATCGCCTCGCTGGAGCAGCACCCTCCCCGCGTACCTCAGGGACTCAGGGCGCTGCACCCGCGCGTGGTTGAAGTGCGCGCGGCGCCGTCTGGTTCGGGGCTGGAGGCGACCGCGGTCGTCAGCGACGAGGAAGCCGTCGACTACCGCATCTCGCTCGTGCTTACGACCGCGGGGGGCCGCGAGCTCGTCGCCCAGGTGGACCCAAAGTGACCGGCGGGAGCTCTAGCCGTGCTGGTCGTGCCTTGCGGCTGTGGCTGCTAGCCGGGTTCGCGAGCACCGCCGTCGCGTTGCTCGGCGTGTTCGCTGTCGCCGTCGCGGTGCTCGGCGCGAGCTTCACCGGCTGCCAGCCAGGCATCGAAACGAGCTCGCCGACATCGGGGCCAACGCCCACGGCCTACGCGCTGCAAAGCATCACACCCGAACGCCTGCACCTCTACGAGGCCGCCGGGCAGCGGTTCGACATCGACTGGTCGTTCTTGGCGAGCATCGCTGAGCAGGAGTGCTCAAGCGGCGACTGCGCAGGCGTCAACTCCGCCGGCTGCGCCGGCCCCATGCAGATCGCCTACGTCCGCGGAAGCGAATGCAGCCCAGGAGCCGGGCCGACGCTATGGGAACGCTACGCCGTGAACTCGGACCCCGGCCATCCGCTGTCGGTCAATGACCCAGCCGACGCGATCTACACCGCCGCGCGCATCCTGCGCGAAGACATGGGTGCCCCGCCGACCGGCGGCACGTTCGCGGAATACCACGAAGCGGCATGCCACTACTACGGCGCCTGTTCTGACGCGACCGTCAGCTACGCCGAAGAGGTCATGTCAAGGAGTGTCGAGTACGGGTTCAAGGGCGCCGGGGCGCCAGCGCCGAGCACCCCAGCCGCCGCGGAACCCGTCAGCGACGGGTGCACCGCAAGCTCCCCGCCGCCGTCGCCGGCCTCGAGCTCGCGGATCGTTCGTATCGCCGAAGAAGAGATCGGCCAGGCCGAACACCCGGCCGGAAGTAACTGCACGATCTTCGGGCCGTGCGAGGAATGGTGTGCGCTGTTCGCGTCCTGGGTGTGGATCAAGGCCGGCGTCCCGCTAGAAGGCTCCACCGCCGCCTACGGCTACAGCGGGTCGCTCTACACATGGGCTGAGGAACACGCCGGGAAGGTTCTACCTGCCTCGGCGACCCCGGCACCAGGAGACCTCGTGTTCTACGGCTCCGGTGCAGGGCCAGGCGAAAGCGAGCACGTCGGGGTCGTCCAGCGCGTCTTCCCCGATGGGCGGATCACGACGATCGAGGGGAACTACGCCGGCAAGGTCACCCTCGTCGGCCCGTTCCTCCCAGCGAACCCGGTCGGTGAGCGCGCTCCGATCTACGGTTACGCACAGCCACCGCAGGCGAGGCGATGACAGTGCCCGCTCGTCACGAGACCGGAGCTCGGCCAGCGTCGAAGCTGGTGGTTGTTGCGTCGGGCGCCGTCGCGAGGGAGCATCCCGACGAGTTGGTTGCTCGCGCACGCGCCGAGCATCAGCCGGTCGCGGCGTGGTGTCTGTTCAGCGGCGGGAGCGACTCGACGGTGCTGGCGCACCGCTGCCGCGAGCACTATCAGGGCCTCGCGTTCATCGACACGGGAACAGCGGTTCCTGGTGTCGCGGAGTTCGTGCGTGAATACGCCGACTGGATCGGAAAGCCCTTGCGGGTCCTCCACGCGGGGAATGCGTACCGCGAGATGGTGATCGGGGACCTCGTGTGGTGGGCACGGTTCATCGCCGCACGCGACCGGGACCCCGGCATATCGATCGACGGGTTCATCGCCCGCGACACCCGCACCTACGGCAGGGCCTCAGGTGGCGATCTTGGGCAGATACCTCATGGGTTCCCCGGGCCGGGTGCTCACGGCCGCGCTTATAACCGGCTGAAGGAACGCCAGATCATGCGGCTGCTCCGCGAGAGCAAGGCCGGGCATCCACGCACCGCGAGGGTGCTCTTCCTATCGGGCATCCGAAGGGCGGAGTCGCGACGGAGGTCCAAGCGCGAGGCGATCAACCGACTGCCTGGCAAGGCGGCAGTGTTCGCCGCGCCGCTGATCGATTGGACCGGCGAGGACATGCGCCGCTACCGGCGCGAGCACCAGTTGCCTGAGTCGCCGGCCGCCGCGCTGCTGCACCGCTCCGGGGAGTGCAATTGCGGTGCGTTCGCGAAAGCCGGCGAGGAGCGCGCGATGCTAAAGGCGCTCTACCCAGAGTTCTTCTCGGGGATCGAAGCGCTCGAGCGTGAAGCCGAGGCGGCAGGTGTCCGCTGGTGCAGGTGGGGCGGCTATGACATCCACGGCAACCGCGCGGGGGATATCTCACGCGAGCGGCCGGGTATGCTGTGCGAATCGTGCGAGGCGCGCCAGCGCGGACCTGCTAGGCCGCAGCGAGCACGACGCGCAGGGGCTTGCGCGGGAATGCCCCGGGGGGAGCGGTGATGAGCCGCGAGGACCGTTTTAGGGACCGTTCGAGGGGCCGCTTCAGGGGCCTTCACGGGCTCCGTCTGGGGCTCCTCCCCGTCCACGGGGAGTTGCGTCTTTTGCCCTGCATACATGGGGGTTTTCGTGGCGGGTCGCTGTGCGACATCTCTACGCCCGGTTCTAACTATCTACGGTGCAGCCAGGCATCGAGGGAACTCTGCGGCCCGCTGACCAGGTGCCTGGCGCTCACCTCGCCGTTGGGTGCATTGCCGTTGGAGCTGGCAGCTCTCCGCGTCGGCGGTACGCTCGCGCTGCACGTCGAACGTGCTGCGGTGACGTCGCTGGTGGCTGGCTCGTCGGTAGCGGATCGTGTCGTCGCTGGTCGTCGTTCGCTTCTCCTGTGTGCGCGGCGATCGGCCCTCGCTGTTGTCTCCTGCGCTGCTGCTGGCCTGGGCGCCGTATCTGGTCGCCCCGGCCAACCATCGCCTGGTGCGATGGCTGCCCTGCGGATTCGCTAGCGGCCGGGGCGGCGCGCGATGCGGCCCGCGCGGCCTGCCGGGCAGCGCCCTGGCCGCACGGGGGCGCTGCTGCGGGGGCGTGGATCTTGAGTCGCGAGCCCTCGCAAGATGTCAGGCCGCTGATCGCGGTTGTAGGTGGGCTCGCGCTCGTGTCGGTGGTGGGTGCCGCCCGCTCGCCGTCGGGGCTCACCGATCGAGCCGCTGGCGTCTCTTGCGCGGCCGCTGGCTTCTGATCGTGGCGGCGCTGTGGCGGCCGGAGTGATCGCGGCGAGGGTCGTGGCGACTCGCCGGTCGCTTGAGTCGAGGACCCGGCTGGTCGTTCTCGCGCCCGACTCTTTTGATCCGTCCCTCGACGCGGTGATGCGCTTCGCGTCGCAGCTCTCCCGTGTGCGGAGGCTCGTCGGTGGATGGCTCGACCCGAGGGCTCGGGCGGTGCGGGTCCACCTCGACGCCGATGAGGAGGGGCGGATGCGGTACTCGCTGAGCGTGCCCGAGCGGGCGCTCCCGCGGTCCGCTCGGCGCTCGGCGTGTTCGACAGGGTGCAGGCACAGGTACTCGACCCCGAGCGTCGCCGCCTGATCGCCGCGGTGCAGGTGGTGCGCGCCGAGCTTCGACTCGCGCGGCCGAGCAGCGAGCCGCTTGCTCATCTTCCGCTGAGCCCCGATCCGCTGCAGAGCTTCGCGCGGGTGATCGCTCGCGCTGATCGCTCGCACGGCGAGCAGGCGCGAGGTCGCGGTCGATCTTCTCCCGACGACCCCCGCGACCCGCAGGCGGCTGCGCCGCCGTCTACTCAAGGAGGCCCGCCGGCGCGGCGAGCACAGCGGGCGAGGACGCGACAGGCGGGCTGGCGCAGGATTCTCCTGGCGGTGGCAGGCCGGTCAGGTCGGGCGGCGGCGCGCGGCGGAGATGGTCGAGCAGCGAGCCGAGCGCGAGGAGATCGGCCAGAAGCTGTTGCAGCCCGAGCCGCTGTTTCGGCTGCAAGTCCTGATCCGCTGCAGCTCCCCTGAGCGCGGACGAGCCGTCGCGTGCCTGCAAGGGCTGCTCGGCTGCTTCGACGGGTTCGCTGGCGCTAACTCGCTGCGCGTCGTCGGCGTTCGCTTCCTCGGCCTCGCGTTCGCGGGATCGGACCTCCCTGGTCGCCGCGGATGGTTTGACAGGCGGATGGCGAACGCGGCCTGTTTCGCCCCGGCCGCAAGGACTACGTGACCGCCGGGGAGATGGCTGGGCTGCTAAAGCCGCCGAGCGTTCACTGCGCGGCACCGGAGGTACTCCGGCTCGGCCCAGCGGTCTACCCCGCGCCGAAGTCGCTGCCGACGTTCACCGGCCAGGCAGACCTGGTGCCGCTCGGCCGCGTCGAGGGCGAGAGCGGCGAGCGCAGGGTCGGCCTTCGCGTCGAGGACTCGTTCTTCACCTACACCGCCGGGCGGAGCCGGTGGGGAAAGACCGAGCTTGCGCTCACGCAGTTCCTGCACCTGGTCAGAAGCGGCCACGGCGGCCTGTTCCTCGACCCTCACCAGGACGCCGTCAGCGCGTCAAGAGCTGCCTGACCGAACCGGAGTTCGCCGAGCGGATCATCGAGCTTGATCTCGTCGGCCCACGCTCACGACAGGGGCAGCCCGGCTGGAACCTGTTCGCCGCGAAGAATCTCAGCCCGGAGGCCGCCGAGCGGAGGGTCGAGGCGATCGTCGACAGCTTCGCCTCAGCGCTTCAGTGGGGCGAGCGCAACAACCGGGCGCTCACACTGACGACGCAAGCGACCGCGGCGCTGATCGAGCTGGCGCGCAGTGCTCCCGGACGGGCTGCAGCCGACGATCTTCCAGATCCCGTCGATCCTCGGGAACCCCGAGTGGCTGGCAGCCGCGCTGCCGTTCCTCTCGGTTCCGCGCCGCCAGTTCTTCACCGAGCGGTTCCCCCGGCTCTCAGAAGACGCGATCACCCCGGTGACGAACCTGATCGACCGGCTGCGGTCCTCCACACAGCTCGCCGCGCTACTCGGAGCGCAAACCTCGACCTACGACATCGCACGGGCGATGAACGAACGGAAGATCGTGCTCGCCTGCCCAGGCGCGGACGGGGCGAAGGACAAGCTCGTCGCGAACCTGCTCGTCTTCGATTTGTTGCACGGCGCGAAGAGCCGCGCTTCGCTTGCGCCCGAGAAGCGCCTCCCGTTCTACGTGTTCCTCGACGAGGTCCAGACCTACGACGGCGCATCGAACGGGACGCTCGCGTCGATGCTGGAGCAGACCGCGAAGTACGGCATCAGGGGCACCCTGCTCAACCAGAACCCCGACAGGCTGACATCCGACACCCTGAACGCGCTGACAACGAACCGCAGCCACCTGATCACCACCGCCCTGAATGCGCACGCGGCAGGGATGATCGCGAGGGAGTGGGGAGGCGACCCGCCCGCGAGCGCGATCATCGGCCTGCCACGCAGAACGTTCATCGCGCAAGTCACCCACCAGGGCAAGCTCACGCGGCCGTTCATGTTCGCCAACGAATCGGTCGAGACAGCGTTCGCCGATTCCTTCCAGCCAGACGCTCTAGCCGATACCCAGCCAACGATTGACAAGGCGTCCGGGCGCACCCCCGCAGCCGAAACCATCGGGGCGCTGGACCTTCTCGATGAACGAATCCGCCAGCACCTCGAAGGCCAGCGCGGCAACACACGCTCAAGCGGTGATCCCGACGCTCCCTGGACCGCGCCAGCACTCGACCACGCGACGACGGTGCCGCGATGAGCGCCCGTGCCGCCGGCGACCGGCCGCTCCCGGCGATCGCGACAGGTGTGCTCTCGGGCATCTATCAGCACCGGCTGCTCAGTACCAGCCAGCTGCACGCCCTCTACACCCCGACCGCGAAACCAAGATGGACACGAACGGTGCTCGCGCTCCTCGCCACGAGGGGGCTCGTCGATCGAACGCAAGGCCCTGGCCGACTGTCGCTGTGGTTCCTCACCGAGTACGGCGCCGAAACAGTCGAGACAGCCGGGCCTCGCGGCGAGAGCCGCCGCCGGCTCGTCGGGATCGCGCAGGCCGAAGGACCGCTGCGCACGCACACCCTCCACGTCAACCAGGTCGGTATCGCGTTCGTGCAGGCAGCCCGCGATCACGGCGACGAATGCGGCCCCGAGTCCTGGCGGCATGAGGTCGCGCACCCGATCGCGCTCGCGCGTGGCCGACGGGCACCCGAACTCGCGGTCGCCGACGCGCTCCTGACCTACCTGCAGACCGGGCACGACGGGTCGCTCGCGCTTCACCAGCGTTGGATAGAGCTTGATCGAGGTACCGCGAGGCCCGCCGAGCACCTCGCCGCGAAGATCACCGCCTACACCCGCCTACGGCACTTCGCTCCACCAGCCGCCGGGATCGATGCGCCCGAGCCGCTATGGCGCAGCCACTATCGAGCGTGGCCTCACCTCCTGATCGTCCTCGCTGACCAGTCCCGCGAACGTATCCGCCAGCGAATCCAGCGCACCCTCGCGCTGTACCAATCCGACCCCGCCCACCACGGCACGAGCCCGATCCCTCTGTCGTTCGTGGCGCTTGAGGACCTGGAGAGCCACGGGCCGTTCGCGTCGATCTTCACAACCCCCGAGCACCCAGGCCAGCCCGTGAATTGGCTCGGCCAACCTCAATCCAAGGATAGGTGAAACATGCCCGCCAGAACAGCCGCCCGTTGGCACGTCAAGCAAGCCGACTGCTTCACAGCGCTGCCGCAGCTCGACGCCGACAGCGTCGACGCGATCGTCACCGACCCGCCCTACGGCATCGGTCTCAACGGTATGGAGTGGGACCGGCCCGCTCGCCTAGACCCCGCGACCCCGGCGGGAAAGCGTCGTCGTCGCCGGCCGACTGAGACTCCGAACCAAGCATTCCAGAAGTTCTCCCGCGAGTGGATCGCCGCCTGCATGCACAGCCTCAAGCCGGGAGGACACATCGCAGCATTCGCCGCGCCGAGGACCGCTCATCGTCTCGCGTGCGGTCTCGAAGAAGCAGGCTTCGAACTCCGCGACGTACTGATGTGGCTCCAAGGCCAGGGCTACCCCGGAACGCGCGTGCTTCCGGGCGGGTGGGGAACGGGACTAAAGCCAGCCTGGGAGCCGATCATCCTCGCGCGCAAGCCTCTCGACGGGACACTCGATCAGAACCTGAAGAGGCACGGCACCGGCGCGATCAACATCGACGCGACTCGTATCCCGCTCTCGCCCCAGGCCTGCCCGGGCGAGGGGCGCGGTCACGGCCGACGCATCAAGGCCAGCCCCCAGGGCCGGTGGCCTGCGAACCTGCTCCTCTCCCACGGGCCATCCTGCGGCGCGGCCTGCGAGCCGGAGTGCCCAGTCGGCCTGCTAGGCGACCGCCACCGCTTCTTCTACGCAGCGAAGACGTCCCGTCGTGAGCGCGACGCAGGCTGCGAGAAGCTGCCCCGCCGGGTAGTTCAGACGTTCAAGATCGGTGCCTACAGCGAGGAGCTGTGCGAAGCCAACCCCGTCGCGAACATCCACCCGACCGTCAAGCCAATCGAGCTAATGCGCTGGCTCGTCCGGCTCCTGACGCCGACCGGCGGGCTCGTCCTCGACCCCTTCACCGGCTCCGGCAGCAGAGGCGCTGCCGCGGTGCTCGAGGGCGCCCGCTTCCTCGGCATCGAGAGGGAAGCAAGCTACGCGCCAATCGCGAGAGCCAGGATCAAGCACTGGTCAAGCTCTCGGCGGGGCTGCCCTTCGGCGAGCACTCGGGCGAGGCAGCAAGCCAAGGCATGACCCTCGACGCCGACGACATCGAGGCCATCGCGACTCGCGTGGCCGAGCTTCTCCGCAATGAGGCGCCTGCCTCGCCCGCGCGGCTGGCTGACGCCGCAGAGGTCGCGCGGGAGCTGGGCGTCGACAGGGATTGGGTCTACGCCCACGCGCGAGAGCTCGGCGCGACTCGCCTCGGAGGCGATCGCGGACGGTGGCGGTTCGACCTCGCCAGGATTCGCCGAGACCTGGCGTGCCCGTCGGCCGGCAAGACCCGTTCTACCGCTCGACGGCGGCGCTGTCAGCAGCCCCAAAAAGGCCGCGGCGACGTTGAGTTGATCCCGTATTCAGAGGTACGATCCACGGGACAAATAAGTAGTGGCCGGGCGGCGCTCGAACGCCCCCGGCCCGACGCCGGGAGGTAACCCCGATGTGCCCATACGGTAGATCCTCGACGTGGGAGCGTGCGTAATGGCACGGCCCGCGACCGGACGAGTCGAAGTTGAGCAGCAGGCCGACGGGACGCTCAGATTTCGCATTCGATTCCGGGCAAACGGCAAACGCGAAAGCCAGATGCTGCACGAGGCGCGCGACTGCGCCTGCGGATGCGGCGGCGGCTGGAGCGAGAACAACGCCCGCGTTGAGCTGAACAACATCCTCGCGCGAGTGAAGGCGGGGATATGGGAGCGGCCCAAGCCAGCGCCAGTTGCCGAAAAGCGATTCAAGGAGATTCCGAGCTTCCACGAGTTCGCCTCCTACTGGCTGCAAGCGAAGCTCGAAGGCATCATCGGCAAGAAGCCGATCTCCACCAACACCCACGCCAGCTACAAGACCTCGCTGCAGAGCCACCTACTGCCGTTCTTCGGCCGCTACCGCCTCGATGAAATCGACAAAGACCTTTGCGCCGAGTTCAAGAAGCATCTCATCAAAGAGGCACACGAGTTGAGGGAGGCCCTCGCCGCGGGAGCCGACCTCCGCGACGAAAACAACCGCACGCTGCGCCCGCTCGGCCCAGCGTCAATACGAGGACAACTCAACCTACTCGGGCAGATAATCGAGGAGGCCGTCGAAGACGAGCTGATCGCCTTCAACCACGCGCGCAGCAAACGGCTGAAGGTCCACGTCCCCAAGCCGAAACGCACCTTCCTCGAGATGGACGAGTTGGCGTGCGTCGAAGATGCAGCAGCCGAGCAAGACCCCTCGCTTGAGCGGTTCGCGCACGCGGCTCGCGAAACAAGAGACGGATCAACGACTCAAGCCGTCGCGATCCGCCTCTCTGAAGGCAAGCGCCAAAAGCAGATCGTCGCCGAACTCGGGGTCGCACCCGGCACCGTCCACTTCCACGTCCGCAAGCTCGGTGCGGTGCGTGTCGGCGTCTACGTCGGCCGCAAGGCGATCGTCTGCACGCTCGGGCGCTCAGGCGTTCGCAACGGCGAGCTGAGCGGCATACGGATCGGCCATCTGCGCCTACACGACCTCACTAACGCCCGCCTAGACATCCCCGACTCAAAGACCGAGACCGGCATCAGGGTCGTGGAGATCAGCCCCTACCTAGCCGAGGTGCTGGTCGTCCACATCGACCGGTTGCGCAAAGCCGGCGCAGACACCGGACCCGAGGCATACCTCTTCCCGAACGAACACGGGAACCGGATGACCCGCAAGCGTGTCGGGGAAATCGTCCACGAGGCCGCCGTGCTCGCTACCAAGAAGATGAGCGAACTCGGCCTGCCGCCGCTACAGCACATCACCCCGCACAGCCTCCGACGTACCTATATCTCGATCGAGCTACTCGCCAGCGAATTCGACCTCAAGTGGGTCATGGCGCAAGTAGGCCACGCCGACTCCAAGATGACGCTCGACGTCTACAACCAGCTACAGCAGCGCGTCAAGCGGGAGCACGGCGCATCCTTCGACCGGCTCATCCGCGACGCGCGCGCCCAGCTCTACGGAGACAAACAGGAGCCCCCGACCTCGCCGCCGCCAACCGCTGGGGTTTGGGCCGACGATTGGGCCGACGGCCGGAAAACGACCCCCAAGACCCGCCAAACGCGCCAGCCGCGGCGGGGTCAAAAGCCGCGCATTAGCAGGGGAAACGGCGGGGTCCGGCGCCGCGACTCGGCTTCCGGGCATAGATGTTTTCAGTCGTGTGCTCTACCAACTGAGCTATCTCGCCGCAACACTCGATGCTACCGGCTACCAAGCTTTGTGAGGGCTGCCGGCTCCCGCGCAGCCCCTCGCCGTGCGCCTACCCTTCCCAAGCTTCCAGATACGGCAGCGGGTTGATCGGGTGCCCGCCGGCTGCCTGCCAGCCCCCCACCCACATCTCGAAGTCAAGGTGGGGAGCCGTCGCATCGCCGGTCTGCCCGGCCCTGCACAACGCCTGCCCAGCAGCCACCGCCTGACCAGTGCTGACTGCGAGCGAGCTCGCCTGGCAGTGGGCGAACATGAAATCGAAGCCGATCGCTGTTTCCTCGACCGCGTAGTAGCCCGCACCGGCTTCCTGGTAGCTGGTCGTGAGGATCGTCCCCGCCAGCGGCACAACCACCGGCGTGCCTTCAGCGGTCAGGATGTCCTGGCCCTGGTGCAAGTAGCCATCGCGTGGGGCCCCAAAGACGTTTTCAGGACCACCGAAGTTGTGTGTACCCGCCACCGGGAACACCGCACCGTCGGCGACCGTCTGGGCAACCGTGGGCACGCCCGGTTCCGCCGTCGGTTCTAGGGCAGTGGTTGTGGGGACCACAGGTGCCGGCACCTCGACCGGAGCCGGCGCATCCACCGTCAAGCTCGCCTCGCCCGAGGTATGTGCCCCGCGCCTTAGTGTCGCCCCGCGGCGATCGTGCGCGCTCACGCTCACCTGATAGCTACCCGGGGTGAGCGTCGCGTTCGTCGGCCATGTGACCGTCAGTGCCCGGCCTGTGTGTACCCAACCGAGGTTAGCCACGATCACCGCCTTATGGGTCGAGAGCGCCTCAACGGCCACCTGCACATCGACGCTCGCCACTCCAGGCTCGCTCACTCGCAGCGACACGCGTGGTGGCCGCCCTGCAGTGACCGTCTTGGGAACGCTGAGGAGCGCCACGACCGGGCGCAGAGAGCTCGCCGCGCGCACAGACACCGCAGGGCCACCGGCTGGGGCCTGTGGGAACGACGGTGCCTGCACGCCGCCGGGCGTGTCTGTCACGGCCCACGACGGTGTTCCGCCACACAGCAGCGCGAGCGTCGCCAAGACGGGCGATGCCGCAACGAGGACCCATCTCATGCTCCAGTAGTCGACCGGCGCATCGCCGACAGGAGGTCTGCGCCGGCGATTGCACATCTGTCCGATCCAAGCCCGCACCTGAACCGGAGCCCTACTTGCTCTCGAATTCCTCCACCAGCGCCTCGTACGTCAGTCGCAACCCCTCCGCGATCGGCACCTCTGGGCGCCAGCCCAGCTCCCGCTCGGCACGCGTGATGTCCAGGCGGCTATGCGTGAGCTCCCCCGGGCGCAGGTCGGCGAGCTCTGGCTCGATCTGCTTGCCGGCTGCGTTGCTCAGATCGCTCCACACGGTGGCCACGTCCGTCTCCACGCTCGTGGCGATGTTGTACGTGCCAGAGCGCCCTGACGCGGTGAGCAGCGCGCTGACGACATCGCCCACGTACACGTAGTCGCGGGTGGGCGTGCCGTGGCCATACAGCTTGGGCACCTTGCCCGTGTATAGGTGGTTGGAGAAGATCGCCACCACGCCCGCCTCGCCATGGGGGCTCTGGCGCGGGCCGTACACGTTGCCCAGCCGGCACACCGCGTGGGGGATACCCGACGACAGCGACCAAGTGTTCACATATGCCTCAGCCGCCCACTTGGACGCGCCGTATGGGGAAAGCGGCGCGGGGATGCGATCCTCGGGGGTGGGCATGGGGGCGGCATCCCCATACAACGCCCCGCCGGTGGAGGTGAACACCACCGGCGCCTCACACCGTCCGGCTGACTCGAGCACGTTGAGTGTGCCGCGCACGTTCACTTCGCAGTCCAGGCCTGGGTTCTCAACCGAGACCACCACGCTCGACTGTGCCGCCAGGTGGAAGATCGCGCGCGGCTTCACCTCGGCCACGAGCGCATCAAGCGCGGGAGCATCAACGATGTCCAGCTCCACAGCTTTGCCGCGTCGGCCACCTCTGGCGGCATCTCCGGAGGAGAGGTTGTCGATCACCGTCACCTCATAGCCGTCCGCGAGCAGCGCGTCGACTACGTGTGAACCGATGAAACCGGCACCGCCGGTGACGATCGCGCGAGAGGTCATGCCCGGAATCTATACGGACGCGGTCGAAGCGGCGGTGGCGAGCAGATCTTCGACTGCTTCCACCGACTCGTCGATGCGCTCGAGCACGCGCATGCCGCCGCGCTCGCGTGGCAGGCTGCCGCCCACCGCGGGGCCACCGAGCACGATCGGGAGATCCGGGCGGTTCGAGCGCAGATCCCGCAGCGCCAGCTCCACCGATTCAGCGGCGGTGGACACCGTGGCGCCCACGACGATCAGATCTGGAGACTGGCTGTCGACCATCTCCAGCAGCCGCTGCGCGGAGAGGTCGGTGTCGAAGATCGTGTGGAAGCCTGCTGCGGCGAGCTGGTCGTGGACCATCTGCAGGCCCAACGTGTGCTCGTCGCCTTCCACGCCTGCCAAAAGCACCCGCTCACGCGTGGGCTCGGTTACGAACCGGTCATGTAGCGGTACAGGGTGGCAAGCACGCGCCTGAGTGTCGTCGTCGCGCGGTGCTCGCGGTCGGCGTCGATCTGGCCTGCTTCGGAGAGCACGTTGATACGCCGCAGCGCCGGGCCGATGACCTCCGCGTGCAGCGTCGTCGGCGTGACACCATCCTCGATGGCCGTCGCGATCGCACCCTCGGCCATCTCTGCATCGCCGCGTTCGAGCGCCGTAGCGAATGTCTCCAGCGTGCTCTCCACAAGCGCCGCGGGGTCTGAGCGAAGCTGTTCGCGGGCGTCGGGACCAGAGCGTCCGAGCACTTCCATGAACGCATCGAGCAGAACCGGGTCGAAGTGGCGCCCGCGTTGTTCGCGCATCATCTGCACCGCATCCTCGACTGAGAAAGCCTTGCGGTAGACGCGGTCGCTGGTGAGCGCGTCGAACACGTCCGCCACGGCCACGATGCGGCCCTCGATTGGGATCGCCTCGCCCTTCAGGCCACGCGGATAGCCGGTGCCGTCCCACTTCTCCTGGTGGCTGAGGGCGATCGTCGCCGCCATGTCGAGGATCGACGAGGACGAGCCGCGTACGAGCCGGTGGCCCTCCTCGGCGTGTGTCTCGACGATCGCGCGCTCCTCTGGCGTGAGCGGACCGGGCTTGAGCAGGATCGCGTCCGGAATGGCAACCTTGCCGACGTCGTGCAGAGGGCGCGGCGTGCCGCAGCCGCTCGCAAAAGTCGGAG